>NZ_CP014337.1:0-633360 GCF_002024805.1 Elizabethkingia bruuniana | reverse complement strand
CTGGATTTGACGATTGTCTGAAATAATTGTTCTTGCAGTGTTTTCTGTGTTTGTGGTTGTTCCCATTGTATTTAGTTTTGTTTGTTATTTTTGTTGGAAAATAAAACCTGTGGTATCTACAGCAGTGTAGCCAGCCTGTGCGGGTTTCCCTTCCGATACTCTCATTATATTTACTATTTTTTTGGTAGGATCAATACCGTCTGTGTCCATATTGCCTAACTGTTCAATACAATACCATCCATCAGGTATATTATCAAACATATTTTTAGAATTCTTATATCCATTGTATTGTTTGTTGCCTTCAGAGTATATATTTCGACCTGCATCATACAGATATGAATCTTTATTACCAATCAACTCAAACCTAGTAGGGTTGTTAGTGTATTGCCACATATTGTTACGAATTCGATCATGGAAATATGTAAAATCACTTGTTGCAGAGTTGGAAGAAAGGTCAACAAGCCTATATAGCATGAAGCTTTCAGAAATTTCTGAAACAAAATAAATCCCATTCTGTCCAATTTGATATACGAGTAACCCGTTATTATACCATTCTTCTGTTATCCTTCCATTTATAATTCCCGTACGCTTTGCCAGAATACCAGATGTATTGTACAGCTCATCTATGTAGTTGCCATTTATAACTCCACGTCTCCTTATCATTACACCGTTAAGAAATTGGTATTCCACTCCATAATCGTCAATATACCAAGGAGCCGTATTTTTTCCTGCATACGCTGAGCCTGCATATAGTCGCACAGATTGTCTACCTCTATCTGTAACCCCTGAAATTCCTGCATTTGCCCCAACTACATCACCAACTTCTAGCGTTCCAGTTGCAATAACATTATTGTTAATAGTAGTACTTAAGAATGATACTTTTTGACTTGTTATATTAGAAGTAGCAAGCGCATTGTCTGCCTGTGCTTTTGCCAAAGCTGTCTGCTGTTCATTTTGCTTGATTTTATTATCAACATCCTCCGGCGCAGGTGTCCAGTCTGTAGACTTGTTACCACTTTCCAACTGTAGCCATGATATTTCAATTCTGCCTGTTAAAAAGGTCATGTATAATTTTTCAAAATTGCCACTGTTAGTAAATTGATGTGTAACAATAGTTTCTGTTGTTATGTTAGAAGTATTTGGTATTTCCTCGTAACCTGTACCATTGTAAAACCTAATATTTCGACCATCGCCTTGTCCTTCAAGTCTTTTAATTTTAAAGGATAGAATGAGTAACCCTTGTTGAACATTGGAAGTATTCCACTTGCAATATTCAGTTGCATTGGTCAATTGAAATCCCCCAGCTTCCAATTGTAATGATGCCCCACCGCCCATTTCTACAGGCACATTTTTAGATTGTAGTATTAAATTACGACCACCAATTTCTATATTGTTAACTAATATCTGTGCATGCTGTTTAGCTGACTCCATTTTTGCTGTTGCATCTGCTATTGCTCTGGCTTCTTCTGCGTCTACTATACCATCAGCATAAGCAGCAGCAGCAATTTTAGCCAGATTATCTTGTGCATCTGAATAAGCTTTCGATGCTACAATACTTTCTGCTTTTGATTGATCTATATTAACCTGTACCTGTCCAAGTGCCGGGCTATCGTTCGTAAAAGTTACTTTACCGATAATTTCGCCTTTGTCTAAGTCAATGATTAATCTCCTGTTAACAGAAGCAATTTCCCCAGCTGTAATTTGTCGTCCATTAACCTGAGAAACCCCATAGTTAGCATCAAAGATTCTGAAACCATTTGACGGTGAATAAAGGTTTCCGATTAGAAAGTGATAATAATTTGGCTGCGAATCAAAAACAATTCTGTCTGGAGTTATAACGAACGTTCCGTAATCTCCGTTGATGTCACATTTAGCATATACATAATAACCCTGATTAAGCAGATTGCTTACTGTTAATGCTGAAAGATTCCATACTCGCTCTGCACCGGAACTTGTTTTAATACCAAAGTGCACAAGTCTACCTGCTGTTGCCCGGAATGAATTTGGATCACTTCCTAAATTAGGAGTGAAAACAACTTCTTCCAGTTGGAACCAACGAGATTTTGATCCGGAAGAAAGCATACCAACGTCAATTGTATCAGCTTTTATGTGACTTCCGTCCATTTTTCCGTCTGCATCAAAATACATTGAAAAACGGTCTTCTACACGTCTATATCCATCCAGATAACTTTGGCGGTTAATGACTTTCTGAGAAGCAATTTCTTTCTGAAGGTCTTTAATATTATTGACAATCTCCTTTACAAGTGATATTTCATAAGAATCTGCAACATCAAAAGAAGTATAAGTGTCTGTTAACAGGTCTTTCTTCAATGAGATTATCCGCGAAGCTTTATCAATCCCAAAATCAGCATCTTTTATAGGAAGCAAATCACCAATTCCGATTTCTCCTTTATCTTGAAGAAATAACGGATCAACGTTAAGCGTATATTTTACATTGTTTTGAGATACTTTCTGGTACTCCTTTACAGTTTCGTCATATAACTTCTGTTCAGCATTAGTAATATATTGATCAGGCATCATAATGTCTATAAGCGTAAATTCATCACCAGCAGCAAACTTGAATACTGTTGTATTGTCTGGAAATTTTTGTCCTCGTTCGTCCGCAAACTGCTTTAATTTGAATGTTTTTGTAGAGTGGATATAATCCACCACTTCAAAGTCGTAGCCTGCCAAATCGCCCTTTGTAACACTTATTTTGGCAGGAGTTCCGGCAATAAGATATTTAGTTGATCTATCAGCTTTTTTTTCTTTAAGATCAAAATCCATATTAGAGACTGAAATTTCCTGAACACCATTTGCAAGTGATCTAACACCCGAAACTTTACCTTTGAAAGTTGGCTTTATATCTGGCGTGAAAACATCTTCTACATATCCAAATAGGTCAATAGCTGCTTGATTGGAAATGTAATCACCAACAGCAACAGGCATACGTAGTCGTGGAGAATATCCGCGGTAATCTACTGGAATATTCTGAGAACTTCCATAGGCATAGAGAACGGTAACAACTTCTGAATCATTAGCCCTTGCGCGGGATAGATCATACAAACCGTTACCCATACCATATTCAACAGTAAACGGTAAGGTTTTTCCGATTTTCTCTCTAATGTTTAGTGTGAATTTTCCTCCGGCTTCTACAATATCAAATTCAACATTGAATTCTTGGCAAATCCTCTGAAGAACCGCAAGGCAATTCTCATTATTGAAAGTAAGGGTTTTGGTTTCTGTATTGGAAGGGAAACTTCCTAGAATCCACTGATTATCTTTCTTGTTAGCATTATTGATGAGCAGGTATAAAAATTCATTTATCTCTCCGGTTAAAGGAAACTCATTAGTTGTTTTATTTCCTTGGGAATCCAAATTGAATACTTTCAACTTTCTCAATAGGAACGCAGGACCTTCAAAGCGAAGTTCATACGAAAACTGATCTTCAGCAAGCTTTTTAACAGGTGGAAGCATGTTAAGAAAAAAAGTCCTTCCTTCAGCTGTAACCTTATCACCAATATTTAAATCTAATGGATTAGCACATTCAACCGAAATATCAACATAGTCGTCTGACATCAGTGTACGGGAAAGCTCAGCCTTAGTAACTGATCTAAAAGGCTTATAATTGAACAGATCAATTGTAGTATTTTTTTTCTTTATTACAATTTCTCCCATAATATCTGTGCATTTGTGTTTAGGTTGGTTATTTCGTCTATGTTTCCGGCAATTGATATATAATGTTGCTCTTCTGGCGCAGGTGTCCAGTCTGTAGACATATTACCACTTTCCAACTGCATCCATGAAATTTCGATTCTACCTGTTAACCAAGTCATGTATAAACCTTGAATATTTCCAGAATTTCTGAAACTATGTGTAACAATAGTTTCTGTTGTTATGTTAGAAGTATTTGGTATCTCTTCATAGCCTGTACCATTGTAAAACCTAATATTGCGACCGTCTCCCTGACCTTCAATTCTTTTAATCTTAAACGACAGAGTGAGTAACCCTTGTTGAACATTTGAAGTATTCCACTTGCAAAACTCTATTGCATTTGTCAATTGAAAGCCACCTGCTTCTAACTGTAATGAAGCTCCACCGCCCATTTCTACAGGCACATTTTTAGATTGTAGTATTAAATTCCTTCCTAAATAATTGCCTACAATATCTCTTACAGGTACATTAGTATTAATACTCACATCTCCTTTTGCTTGTTGTGATTTACCATCGATGTTTATTATTACAGAGCTTGGAGTATTGAATGAAAGTTGCAGATTTGTGGACTCAGAATAAAGTACTTTTTTTATTGGTTCTGGCTCTAATAGTTTTATTGTAAATGTTCCAAAGTTTTGACCTTCTTGTTTAACCTCATTCAATACAGTTTTATCCGAAAGAATAATATCATATACTCTTTGCCTGAAAGAGAACACCTCTACAATAAGACGTTGTGTTCCTATTTTTGAGAATTCAGATGTAAACAAATTAAATTGGTTTACCATTAAATCCCAATCATTCCCAACTATAAAACAATCTAATTCTATTATACGCTCTTCATACTTGGGTTTCGAATTCAAATTATATTGTCTTCCATTTCTACCTGGCCAATTATAACTTTGACGTTCTTTTTGCTTTAGATCATCACCTAATCCCCTTGAAGAAGAAACTTTAATTCCAAAACTCTCAAAGTTTTTACCATTTATGGACCAGTTTATTTTTCCCATGATCTCTGATGTATTATTGCGTTTCCTTTAACAGTTCCTCCGTATTGGAATACGGTTACTTTTGCGTTTTCTTCAGCTTCAATTTCGACAGTAACTCCGTCGGCGATTGTCACATAAACAATTGAATTGTCTTTTGCTGTTATTTTAACATGTGATTTGTGCCGGATGTATATTTCTCCTATGTTGTACTCATTATACTCTAATTCAGACTCTGATTCTCCGAAAAAACCAATCTGTTTAGCGTTTTCTTTCTTTACTTTAGCATCAGTGTAAAGTCCATACAAAAAAGTTGTTTTATATTTTCTCAAAAGACCAAGTGAAGGAAAGTCATTTTCCATTGCCCAGTCAGAACCCTTGAAAAACATTTCACAGAAATCCTTCATGGTCGCTTTTGCCATATCCTCTCTCCATGGTTTACAAATACCCTTCTCAGTTGCTAATTTTATTATGTCTCTCATAATCCTATTCCTCTTAATCCGTTGTTATTTGTTATTTTGCTGTTGAGTTCAGCCATATTCTTGTCTATGCTATGTAGACGGCTGGTATTGAATTCAATCTTTGATAATTGTATAAGTGATTCACGCATTGCAGTACTACTTTTATCCTGCATTTCAAGCATCTTTCCTTGAACTATTCTCATAGCATTTAATTGTGATACTAATTGCCCTGCTTCCTCAGAAGTAATAGATTTTACAGCTCCTTCAAGTCCTTTCGGTGATGTATTAGCATCTTGGAAGAATTCTTTATACTGTTCTAAGAATTCCTGCTGGCTTTTGGTAGCATTTTTCATTCGCTCTTTGAACTCATTCATTTGCTGAGCTGTCAGAGGAGTAAATGTTCCGGTTCCATCTTTATTTATTCCAGATTTTTGAAGCATATCATCGAAAATGCTTCCCATGCTTTTTTCAAGTCGGGAACGAACCCAAGCCTTTGCCATGTTAGCAAAAACATCATTTGCTTTTTTATCAAGGGAATCAAGAGCATCCTCGCCTTTTGCCAAGGCCTCCACTAGTCCGTCGGTAAATTGACTCGCAAGATCTTTTGCATCAGTCTGAAGAAAATCTTTGGCTATACTATCAACTAAATCCTGATACTGACGATCAAGAACTTTTATCTGTTCCTGATAATCCTGCATTTTCCCTTTATCACTTTTCTTCTTGTCTCCCTCAATGCGGTACATTTCACGAAGTCTTGCCTGCTGGTCACGAATATTTTGTAAGCTTCTTTTGTTAGCATCATATTTATCCGAACCAAGGGCTTTATTAGCTGCATAGGCCAAATCTTCATAAGTAGATTTAAGTTCTTTTAATGCTCCTGCTTCTCGTTTTATAGCGCGTTCTTTTCTCTTGTCTCCTGATAAGGCACTGAATATAGAACCTATGAGCTGAACACCTGATGAAATCATTCCTGCTATATCTCCTGATGCAATGCTTTTACCCAAATCAAATGCAGCATTTCCTATAGCCATAATGTCATCTATAGCATCATTTGCAGCATCGTCAAAGCCGCCCAAAGCTTCTCCTATTTGCTTTATTCCATTCCCTACAGCGTTAAATACATTTTGACCTTTTTGCAGGTTTTCAATAAATCGTTTTTTTGCTTCAGCAGCTTTTAAGTCCGCTGCCACTCCTTTCTCTGTGGCTTTTCTTAATTTTTCTTTTGCTTTTATTGCGGCATCAGATTCTTTTCCCTCTTTTTCAACCGCTTCATTATATTCTTCCTGCGCTTGCTTTACTTCATTCTGAGTTTGTGATGAATCTTTTAAAGCTTTTTTATAACTGGAAAAATTATTTACAAGGTTTACGAACGGATTTTTATTTGCTGCACTTCTAACCCTTTCAATAGCTTTTTCTAATTCAGCGGTATCGGTAAGGGTTAAAGTTCCTTTAGATTTCTCCTTAAACTCTAAAAGTTTTTGTAAGATTCTATTTAGAGAATCGGATGTCATAAACTCCATATCTCCAAATGCTGCTTCCCATTCCTTAGACTGTTTGATAATGTCAAGCTCTAGTGCGGAATTAGCTTCTTTTTCCCCTCTGTCTATTTTTATAGCGTTTCCAGCATGTTGCTCGGAAGTTTCATTTTTATCATTTTCCTTCCTTAAATCATCAAATTCTTTAGTTATAGCCAGCTTTCTCTCTTCAAATGTCCTGTGCTCTTTTAAGAAATTTTCATAAGATGATTTTATTCTTTTCTCCTCTTCACGAGTAGCCTTTTTTACCTCTCTATTTCTATACGATATTTCTTCCTCTGTTGAATCCCCCACATCAGTTATACCATATTTTTTTAATTTAGAAATAAGCTCGGAACCCGAAAATTTAGACTTTAATACATCAATTTGGTTATTAATGCCCTCTATATATGTTTCGGCACCTTTATAGTCTTTTAAAGTATTTTTAATTAATTCTAAGTTTTGTGCCGTTTCTTTATCTGCTTTACCAGATTTAAGAAGCTTATCTATAGCAGCATCAGTTTCCTCTAAATACTGCAAAAAAGATTTATCTTTAATTTTCGGAAACATGCTATCAACATAGTCTTTTGAGTATCCCTGTTGAAGAAGTTTGTCACGGACACCAATTTGACGCTTTACTTCGTCCATTTCCTCACTGAAGGTTCTAGCTTGTGCATCAGCCTGAAGTTTTCGGACTTTTTTATTTATATCTTGAATTTGTTTTTTTGCCTCGTCAACAGAAACTACTTTTCCGGTATAATAAGGATTACCACTTTTGTCTTTATCTTTTCCATACTTGTCTAGCTTACGAAGCTTAACCATTCCGTTAACGGCTACATTGATAGCTTCATTGATGAGTTTTGCTCTTTGCTCAAGTTCTGCAATAGACCCTTTAGGAAATACTTCAGCTAATTGTTTATTATCCTTACTACTTTTGACACTAATTAAATCATTGTACCTCTTAATAAGAGCCATATTTTTCAACCACTCTTTTGATTGAGGCACTAATTCTTTATTGGCTTCTTTAAGCCTTATAACTTCCTCTTCATACCATCGTTGAGTGCCTTTTTTCGCGCCACCAGTTGCTATTTCAGGAGTAACATCATCTAAGCCTAAATAGTCGGAAACAAGTGTTTTAAATTGCGCTCTATCTTTTTTGAAACCTTCAATATATTTTTCGGCATATTTACGGCCGTCCTGCATTTTCCAGCCTCTTTTTTCAAGTTCATCAATTTGATTAATCTTTTTATTGTAGTATTTCAGATCATTTTCTTGTACTTTATTTCCTACTTTAAGTTGCTCTCTTGAATCTTTTACGGCCTCAGAATATTCACGTACGGACTTAGATAGTTTTATTAACTGATCACGCTCTTCAGCAGTTATTTTTTTATCAAAAAATGCATCTTGAACATTTCTGTAAAAATCACCTCCTTCTTTGAATTTGAAATTTTTAGATACAGTATCTATCTTTGTTTTGATAAGCGAATAGTTAAATTCATCCTTTGCATTTTTCTCTATAATATCTTTTACTGCGGCTAATTTTGCTTGTGCGGAAGCAAACGCCTGCATTTTTTTTATTACTTGATCAAATGCATCTCCCAATTTTAAGGTTGCTCTATATTGATTGTCTAAGGCCCCCCTAAATGTTGGATCAATAGCTATTAACTTATCATAAGCCTTTTTTCTATCTTCAAGCTTAGAGTTTTCACTATTAATAACAGCTATTAGATTTTGTATCTGTGCTCTTTTTTCAGAAACTCCTTTAGAAAACGTCTCAGTTAGTTGTTTCTCAATACTTTCCTGAAATTTCATTTCAGATGTAGCTTCCTTAGTAAGTCCTATAGCACGTTTTATTTCATCACCATAGACTATGTATGAAGAAACAACCAATGCAAGTGCGGCTAGAATAGCTCCATAAGGATTTGCAGAAGCTGTAAGATTAAATAATGCCTGTGCATCCGCAGCAGTTTTAATACTTCTCGCTAAACTTATCCAAGCAGATATACTTTGGCCAATAGCTACGGCTTTTTGAACTACGGCTGTTAAAATTAATGCAGCTCTATAAGCTCCATAAGTAGCTATAAGCACTTTAAGAACTTTTATTACTTCTTCGTAGTTTTCAACAAGATAAGCCAGTCCATCAATAGCATCATTTAAAATGCCTTCATTAGCTTCACCTATCTTATTTAACATCTGATCCCACGCATCCTCTAGGTTAGATATTTTACCAGATACAGAGGCTGATTGTTTTTCCATCAGGTTAAAAAACATTCCTCCTTCATTGGTTAAACTAAACAAAACATCTTTTACGTCTTTGAACCCAATTTTCCCTGCGGAAACCATAGCAGATATTTCAGATTCTGATTTCTTGAACTTTGCTGCAAGTTCAGCTACCATAGGAATACCAGCTTCAGTAAATTGTCGAAGGTCATCACCCATTAGTTTACCTTTTGCCTTTACTTGTCCATAAACAAGATTTATTCGGCTCAATGGTACGCCCAAACCAGATGCAATATTACCCATACGGGTAAGTGTGTCAACAACTTCTTTAGCAGGTATCTGAAAAGCCAACAACTGTTTAGCACCAGAAGAAACGTCTTGAAGAGAGAACGGTGTCTTAGCAGCTAGGTCAACCATTTGACCCATTAGCTGTTTCGCTTTTGCCCCATCTCCAAGCATTGTAGAAAAGGCAATTTCGGTTTTTTGAAACTCTCCACGAATATTAATAAGCTCCATAACGAAGCCTTTTAATGCATTTGCAGAGAAATACCCAGCTATTCCCAGTGACAAGTTTTTAAATGCAGAATCTATCTTACTGGTCTCTTGTTGAACAGTATTATTCAATCCTAAGATATCCTGACGCATTTCGTTTATGCCATTACGCCATTGCGTCAAGTCGATTCCTGCACCGAAGAATAAAGATCCCTGAGTATTGTTCATTACTGGTATTGCTTGAGTTTTTCTATAAGCTCATCAGGACTCTGTTCTGTGAGTTTTATAGATTTGGTATTTGTATTAGTTTTTTTATCGTCGTCTTTGTCGTAATCGTAATCCGGGCCATCTATTAGCATCCGTTGTACAATTCGCCAATCAACTTCCCAAAGCAGATATTCTAAAGACCAACTGAAATGATGACATATTTGCCCTGCATTTCCGTATATGGAATTGAGACCCTTTACTCTATCGGCTTCGCTTTGGTCGGACGGTTCCCGTTCAACAATGCGATAGAGGTCATAAAATTTTGATAATTAGAAAATTTCAGTAATTCTAAAGTGAATTCCAGAAGTTCTTCACTATTGAAAGATTTCAGAAAATGCTTCTTAATAATAGGTTCCATGAAAAACTTATACTTCAACATCCATTTCGGAAGTTCACTTTCAATAGCTATGTAAACAGCATCTACAGATAATTTTGCATTATCTCTTACCGCTTGATATTGTGCTGAAATAGTTTCGGCTAATTCTCCACTGGTTAAAGCTTCTTCATCAATTTTCATTTTTATGAAAACATCTGACAGCTTTATCATTTTGCCTAAAGTGATTTTACCTATTCTCCAGGTTCTTTTCTTACCCCAAAAGAATGTTTCAAATGCATACCCTTTTCCAAGTAACAAATTGATCTCTTCTTGTTCTAGTTCTTGATTTCCCATAGTTATAAAAAAGCCCGCCCATAATTACAGACGGGCTTTTGATTTAAAAGATTATGCTTATGGAGTTGTAGCCAGTGGATATTTAGGCATCGTGAATTTTTTAACACCTGCTTTTGTAGGAGTCATAATTTTCACAGTGACAATAATACCCATCAATGCATTTTTACCCATTGCATCGGTAAATTTTCCTGTAATTTTTGCTCTTACTACATTGAAGCCAAGCCCCATTTCTGGAACTACTTTAAAAGACTTCTCAACTGTAGCCGTTTTATCTGGTGGTTCATAACCCCCATCAGCAGTTTTGGTTCCCTTGAATATCGCAACAAGAGCATCAGCATCCGGATCCATCAATTGAAATTCAAATCCAAGGCTACCGCCTCTTGTAACTTCAAATTCCGGATCATCTGTTTCTTCTGATTTAAAAGTGGTCGTTGTACCATCTTCTGTAAGGATTTTAAAAGAACCCTCTAAGGTTTTGCCCAAAGCTTTAAATGTGGTGCCAGCACCACCATCTGCAGCAATATCAGCAAATAGAACTTCGGCAATTCCGTTATTAAATAGTCCCATTGTTATAGTTTTTTTTAGTTAAAAGCGTTCAGGATCACCCTGAAGTTTATATAGTTTGCGTTTTCTGTTGGTTCTTCCAGTTGAATATGATTTTCAACTGACAGATTGTATTTCTGGTTTGAGTAAACCTTTTCAAGTATTTCGTATACCTGAGAAGCTATTTCTTTTAGCCTTTTTTTGTTAGGAACTTGAACAATAGATCCACCATTATTTACTGAAAGATTAGGTACATAACAGTTGACATTAAAAACACCATTTTGCATTTGTGTACCAGTCATTGTAAGAGAATTGATAACGATATCCTCGGTATTTGTTGTAACTCTCTTATCGACGTATATCTTTCCGGAGATATTAGGTTTTTTAGCGTTTAAAAGCTCTAAAATCCAGTCCTTCCCATCAATTACTGTCTTCATTATAATAGTTGTCTTAATAACAAAGGAACTTGTGTATTTGCCATCTGCTCAGCACTGGTTAATACATTTTTCCCTGTAGATTCTACATAAAGAGCGTACTTCATTCCTGCTACAACGATCAAAGCAATTTCACTTTGTCTGCTTGCTAATTCTAAAGCCAGGTCTTTACCTATTTTCAACCCATCTTCTGTGGAAGTTTGCGTTTGAGCAGCAGTATTCTGAAAATTCACATCCAGTATTCTTCCATTAACAACTATTACATAGCCAATAGAATTTCTAAGGTTGGCAGTACGATCTAAGTAATTACCGTTTAGTCTAGCCTCATTAACGGCTCGCTCTCCTACATATCGGAGAACCCGTAAAAAAGAATTAGTGACATTTTCAGATGCAGCTTTGAAAACTCTATCTATATCACTCATTCTATGTTTTGGTACTAAAGCCATATCCTACAATTAAAAAAGTCTCTTCTAAAGTTTACTACCATCCCTTCCACCTTTATCAAGCCATCAGCATCTTTTACCCTAACCTTCAAGCCTTTGTTTATGTCAGCACAGCTCAGTGGCAAATAAATAATTGAGGTGTGTATATAAAATTCACTGTCCTCAGTTTGTTTCTTTTGCGTATTACCTTCATCTCTACATTTCCCCCAGTCTTTCCACTCTTCTGTACCTACTGTCCATTCTCCGGTAGTTTCATTATAAACACTTTCAGCTTTATTGAAAACTTCAAGTGTATACGGGTACTGTGGTGGAATCATAGCCATTTCTTTGTAATGTCTTTAATTGTTTGGGTTGATGTTTGGTCCGGTTTTCCAAGTCTTCTGGCTATCATTTTATAATATGCCAGCATACCATTTTTATCATAGCTTACTGAATAACCGCCTTCGCTTACACTGGTTGGAGCAAATAGGACGTCGGGGAGTATATTGTAAAATAGCTTATCTGTATTTGTATTCTCGTTGTACTCGGAATCCGGATTAATACCAGCTTTTTGCATTTCAGCCTGTAATAACCGATCGGAGTAGACAAACGACCATTGTGACATTTTTTCTTTTACGTACTCCCCGACAGTCATTATGCTAACTTAGTTTTAAGGATTAATCTCTTTTTCACACTGTTAAGTACCGGTGTAGCAAAAGCAGTAGCCTTTGTTAATACCTGCATAGGAGCAGCCTTAGCAATCGTAGAAACCAAAATGAACTCATTAGTGGTTAATTTTGAAGTTTCGTTAAGATCGATAGACGCTTCCGGTGAAATGGTATACTGAGTGTTTCCAAAGTCGGCAGTACCTGAGAAGTGAATGTTTCCTAGAATCCATCCACTCATAGAGGTAAGTGTACCGTCTTTTGCTTCATCATTCACGTATGACTCCCAGATTTCAATAACTGGTAAATTTTGCGCTTGTAAAGCAGAATTAACCTGTGCTAAAGTTGGAGTTTGTGCTAATCCTAATGCATTTTGGGCAAAAGAGGCTGTGAATTTGATTACCTTTTCAGAAGCAACCAACTGATTGAAAGTAGCTAAATCCATTACAGCTCTTAAGTATCTGAAACCTTTAGCAAGAGCTTGCTTTTGCAGCTTCTGGAACTCCTTAATAGGGTCAAAAGTTGAAGCATTAGCAGGTAAAAACCAATCGGATGTTGCATCTTGCATGGTCACACCAAAATCAATTTTAATCCCGTTCATTTCATATAAGCCCTGAGAAAGAAGAGATTTGGACATATACTCCATAGAAGCATTAACCGAATCCGTTACAAATACTGCATCATCATAGATTTTGTTGATAAGCTGTAATCTGATGTTCTTGTTGTTAGGATTTGCAGAAACTGCATTTCTTAATTCGTTAATCTTAAAAAAGTCTTTTTCAGTCTTTTTTCTACCTACTTCTACTTTAGGGATTTCACCTTTAATAGCTTCTGTATTATCTCTACCTTTTAGGATAACATCTGAATCCATTGCTACAATAGGCGCAATTACTTTAGCCCCTGTATCTCCTTCGAGATTCCCGAATGTAAGCCCGGTTTTGAATTCTGATGGAAAATAATTTTTGTACTGTAATTCGCCCAAAGGATTAGCGTTTAGGATTGCTCCTAAATCCACCTCTCTATATTCGGGCATAATTTTTTGTAATAATATATCTGACATGGTTACGTTTTTGAGGTTAAATAAACTTTAGGCTTGGAAGCTCCTTAACCAATAAGGCCGCCCCTGCTTGTTCTTTGTCTGGCAGTGCTACAATTCTCACGGTAGCGTCTATAACTACAGAGGACTGAGTAAAGTCTTCAATAGCTACATCCTGTAATACAAGACCAATTGCACCTTTAATGTTCGTAGCCGTTAAGTCAGCATTCACGATTTTAAATTTTCCATCGCTAGGAACTACAACAGCTCCCGCAGGTATAATACCGTCTGTAAATCTTGCTTTTGCATCTACATTGTCAATAATTACCCCTCCTGGATAAGTTGCCAATGTCATAGAATCAAAAACAACTTTCTGACGGCTTCCGTTAAACTTTTTAATGTTGTTCATTGTTTACGATTTTTTAGAATCAATCAATGCTTGGACATCCGGAGAGACTTCTCCTTCTTTAGTTGTTTGACCGAATAGAGGAACATCTTTAGACTTTAGCTTTTCATTGCTTGTGTCTTGCAGATACTTGTCCTCTGCTTCTTTCACAGTAGTAGCAAATGAATCTATTTCATCGTCTTTCTCAAAGGTTTTTCCTAGGTGAAGACTGTAGAATGATTCATTTACTCCTAATTCTTTGAGTTTTGAAACTAGCTTTTCTGCATTGGTTTTGTTGACCTTTTCAGCATCCAGTTGGTTTTGCTTTTCTAGAATTGCCTTGTTGGAATCTATAATAGCTTTTGCCCAAGCTGGAACTTCTTCACCACCCGTCTCTTTCTTTTCTTCACCCTCCTTTTTTTCTTCTTCCTTCTTCTCTTCGGAATTGCCTGCTTTCTTTAGGTTTGTGATTTCAGTTTGTAACGTTCGGTTTTGGTCTGCGAAAGACTGATATATTTTCATCTGTCCTTCAAACCCTGCAACAGCAGTTTCAATATCCTCTTCTTTTTCGACCGTCTTGGCTAAAGATTCAGCCGTAACTTTCAAAATTGTCTCGCTTAACCCTAAATCCTTGTATTTAGTTTTAAGTCCTGATAAGATTTTGTCAAACATTGTTTACGAATTGATTGTTAATTATTTCTGTCGTAACAAATTTACTTTGACTATTGCATTTTTAATATCCTTTTATTTGCTATTTGATTGCTTTTTGTTATTTTTACAGTAATCAATTATTGATTATTACATGAGCGATAAAAACCTTCAAGAATTAAGAAAAAAGAGAATAGCAGACATGACTTTGGAAGAATTGGAAATAGCTATTCTACGCCTTCATAACGGAATGAGAGTTACAATGGACTTGAAGGAGTTTTGCGAAACATTAAATAGAAGTGAAACAACAGTAAGGAACCATTTGAGATGCCGACATTATCCAGAAAGCTTATTAGTTGGTGGTTATTCTCGGAATCGTGGAGATAATTACCGCTTTCTTAGAGAAGAGGTTTTACAGTGGATAAAAAACAAGGAAAAAAAAATAACATAAAAACATTAATATGAAAACAAATGTAGTAATGCATAGTTCCGATAGAAACTTGTTCGGAACTATAATCAGACAAAATACAAAAGATGGACAGAGTTTCTCTGTTTCCGATTTACAGAAAGCTTACAATCATGCGAGATTTCAGCATGGGTGGAGTTTGAAAAGGATAGATAATGTAATGACAACTAAAGACTTTCAAGAAAGATGCTATCATATTCTAAATGAGCGAGGTGTCATAAAAACAACAATTCATGGATTTATGGAAATGATTGAAAAAGAAGGAGTTGTAAAAGTACTAAAAGGTCTTAAAGTTTGGAAAACTGGCGGACGTGGAGAAAATAAGTCAACATTCTGCGACCCTTACATTTGGGTATTACTGGCTATGGAGCTGAATCCGCTTATTTATGCTAAAGTAGTCATTTGGCTAACTGACAGCCTAATATTTAACAGGGTTTTGGCAGGATCTGATTTTGCACCAATGAATAGAGCTATTGCAAGTATTGTTTCTGAGCCAGACTATCCAAGATACGCACGAGAAATTAATCTTAAAGTTTTTGGTAGGCACGAAAGGGGAATAAGGGACACAGCAACACAAGACGAACTTAGACTTATTTCTGATGTTGAAAAATTCATCATTCAATCTATTGAAATGGGGATGATTGCGAATGAAACCCAGTTAATAAAAGTAATCGAATTATATAAAGTGAGGAAGCTGGTCGCCTAAATGGAATAACTATAAATATTACCCATTTCGTCTAACGGTAAGACCCTGGTCTCCAAAACCAGTAATTGAGGTTCGAATCCTTGGGTGGGTGCAAAGCTACATATGATAAAAAAATAACCCGCTATTATGCGGGTTATTTTCATCTTCTTTTTAGCTTGAAAGTTACTCGATCATTTGTATTACTTTGATCATAATATTCGGCTATTGCTTCATTTCCATTAATAGAAATAATATTGTAGTACACCTTAAACCCACTTACAGATGCGGTAATTAAATTCTTCCCATCGTATTGATAAGTTCCTGAATAGTTACTTTTATTAGAATAACTTTTATAACTCCCGTCAGCATTGAACGCTGCCCATTGTTTTAGAATAGTTGCGTCTATAAATTTTCCATTTTCATCTTTGAACGCCATAAGATCCCAAGTTCCGGTAACATTATACCTCGCAGATGCTTGCTCATCTCTATTATCTGAAGAAGAACAAGACGTAAACACTGTACCTAACGTAATAATAGAAAGGGATAAAACTGTAAATATTTTTCTCATAATATAAAATTTTCAGTGAAAATAAACATTCCATTTCAAACAAAAAAACGGTTTCCCGTAAAATTCTAATCTTTTTTTAAAAAACCTACTATAATATCCTTTCCGTCCTCTTTTTTATAAATAGGAATATCCTCATTTTGATTTTTAATAAATAGTTCTAGAAAATCCACATTCAAAGCATTTGCAATCTCCTCTAATCTTTTTAGAGGGGGATTTCCATTTTCATTAATTGAAATTGATAATCCCGTTTCTGTCATATTAAGCTTTTCCGCTAATTCTTTTTGTGAAATTCCTTTCTCCTTCAGTAATTCTTTAACTCTTAGTTTAATCATATTATTATAATGTATACAGTTGCAAATTTAAATGAAATTTAATTACAAATATAATTATTTAATTGACAGTTTAATATTTAACAAAATTTTAACATTTTAAATTTGTTTATTATTTAACCCTCATTTAAATTTGTATAAAATTATTTAAATAGCAGTTAAATAAAAACAAAAAGATATGACAACTCTAAGAAACAAAGTAGAAGCAAGATTATTAAAGTGTAACAGCGAGAAAGCAGTAGCTGAAATGATGGCAAAACATTATGAGTATGCAGTTAGTAAGTACACAACATTAAAAACTATCTGCGAGTGTATCGTAACACTTGACTAATAGGCTATTAACCCAAATAAAATAATAAAGATGAAAGATATTACTAAAAACGAAGCCTTTCAGAATAAAATGAAAGCAACCTTATATAAGTGTAGTAAAAACCACAACACGAAATTATTATCAATGATTAATAAGCTTAAAAAATAATATCAATATGAAAACTGAACTTTTTAAAACTGCATGGCAATTTGCAAGACAAACAGGCTTATCATTTTCTGAATGTTTAAAGAAGGCATGGGCAAATTTCAAACTGAAAATAAAAATGCAAACTGAAATAGTTCGGTTCTACTTTCAAAAAGTAGACGGTACTATTCGCGAATGCTGGGGTACTCTAAAAGCTGAATTATTACCAGAAACAAAAAGTACGGGTCGAAAAGACAACCCAACAGTACAAACTTACTTCGACACTGAAAAACAAGAGTTCAGATGTTTTAAGAAATTCAATCTAATCACTAACATTTAATATATGAAAAATTCAATATTAACTAAAGATCTGGTAACTGTAGACTTAAATGCCATTTATCAAATACATATGAAAAATAAACAGCTTTTCAGTCAGGGGTATATCTCTAAAAAAGAATTTTTAGAAAATAATTTAATTCTCATCAATGAACTAAGTAACCATAATTCAAAACCCAGTATAACAATAGATTCTACTGTCAACGAATTTTCAATAGTTAAGTTTCGTTTAAGAATGCAGCTTTTAAGAAATACAAGTAAAAATTAATTAACAATAAAAAATATAAAATGAAAAATTTAGTACCAACAGCCAAAGAACAAGCGATTATAAACATTATTGCAGATCATATTTTTCATGATCGTATTTATGATGGTATACATACGGTTTTAAATGCCTTTGCGCCAAATGAAAGTGATCATTCTCTACAGGGCGTATACAACGGCATAGATAACGCCTTTGCATTTATGGACATTGTAGATGAAGATTTATGTGGTAAACTCACAGATATATTTTATAATACAGCATGTGAGCCACATGAATTTAGAAATGTAGACGAACTGGCAGAAGTTGTTTATTACTCATGGCTAAAATTTATTAAAGATTATTATACAGTAAAAAAAGCATCATAACATGAACGAATTAATAAAAATACAAGACAACGGCGGTCAATCCGCCGTGTCTGCTCGTGAACTGCATAAGTTCTTAGAAATTGAAACAAGATTTGACATGTGGACTCAAAGAATGTTTGAATATGGTTTCACACAAGACACTGATTATCAATGTTTGCACAAAAATGTTCAAATGCCAAATGGTGGCTTTAGAGAGGTTTTAGACGATTACGCATTAACTTTAGATTGTGCTAAAGAAATATCTATGCTTCAGAGAAGCGAAAAGGGCAAGCAGGCAAGAAAGTATTTTATCGATTGTGAGAAGAAATTAAAGACTGGTGGTTTTGCTTTGCCTCAAACTTTCGCAGAAGCCTTAAAGCTTGCAGCCAACCAAGCCGAGCGCATAGAACTTCAATCTATTGAATTACGTAAGCAAGCCCCAAAGGTTGAGTATTTTAACGAGGTTCTACAGTCTGAAAGCGTATATAATACTAACCAGATAGCGAAAGAATTAGGCATGAGTGCTGTAACGCTTAATCGAAAGCTTTCAGATATGAAGATACAGTATAAACAAAGTGGTACATGGCTATTATATCACGTTTACCAAAATAAAGGCTTTACCAAGACTAAAACGCATACCTATACCGATACAGAAGGCAAAACCCAGACAAGCATGCAAACTGTATGGACAGAAAAAGGTAGAGCATTTATACATTACACAATTAAAAAGCTACAAAGCGCATAAAAGTGAAGCCCGATTGATTTCGGGCTTTTATTTTGCGTACTTTTTAAATGCTGAATGATCAATTAGCCTATCCTCATTCTTAACTAATTTATACCAGTAGTCATTATTTGATTGCTGGTATTTTTTATCCTGAATCCTGGCTTTTGGTTCTCGAAGTAAAATGAGTAAGTTGGAAAGATTGTTCCTGAGGTTATTGTATTTCGGATCTACTTCTGAATAAACATATTCTAATGTATGTGTAAGCTTTTCGTAGATTTCCTTAAGTCCTTTATCAGAATAAAGATGAAAGCAGAAGTAAGGTAATTCCGGCTCTTCATACCCAAAAATAACATTCTCACAATGAGTCAGGAAATCCATAGTCAAAGCCATGAAAGTAAATTCCATTCCCTTAGTGAGGCGGTTGTATTCTTTTATTTCTTCTGGGTAAAGTTCCATTGCTCAAATTTACAAAAACTTCTTATTATCAGCTATAAAGTCAGGCTTCCGTTTCCAGTTTTTCATCTTTTCAGCATTATCTTTATGCCATTGTACGAAATTATCTGGAACATCACCAACATAATTTTCTGAGGTTTCCGGAGGGAGGTTCTGCCCGGCATTCAATTCTTTTATAAACTCAGTTTCTGACTTCATAATCATTGTACGGAAACACATGCAATTAGAACCCCAAACAGCCTTTCCATTTCTCATAACGTATAATGTATGATTCTTTTCTAATTCAATATCATAAACGTAATCATCATAAGGAACTAACTCTTTATTAAACACACTGGATGTTTTAGAAAATGCTTCAGACACAGTGTAACTATCTGCCTTCACCATATAGTCTCCATTTGGGAATGTTATAATATTGCCTTTGGACTTTTTTATGGCAATAGAAGGTCTATTACCAACTTTCATAATAAGTTCCGAAATATCATTTTTAATATGTTCAGAACTGGTGTAAAATATTCTTGCTAGCCTTTTTGGGGTAAAGTCAGCGCCTCTATTTCCTTTAAATGCTTTGGGTCTTGTAATGCTGCCATCTGTAATAGAATACGCATCTAAGAAAATGTTTATTTGCCTTGAAGATGCATTTTTAATATCTTCTGGAATAAACTTTTCCAAAGACTTTCCGAATTGTTTTAAATATGAATTAAATGAATTATTGTAAAAAGATATTCCAGATTCATTTTCAGATGATTTAAATCCAAGCCTTCTTATAACGCTTATCATTTTTGATCTTGTGCCTAAATTCTTTTCATTATCTTTTTGAGCCATAAAAATACCGCTATTTCTCTGTAAAGAACCTTCCGATATCCAATATGCCATAAATTCACAATAATCATCAAACTTATAAGATGTGCCACCAATTTCTATAAAATCAATATCCGATTTATTCCACTCTGCCGTTCTATAAAGAGCTCCACTATGTTTATTAAAATCTTTTGCTAATTTGTCATCAGCAAAAGATTTTATGTCTCGTTTTTTCCCAGACAGCTTTTCATAAACCATTTTATGATCAGGGGTAACAAGTAATGACAAAAATGCATTGTGAAAATGGATCATTTCACCCTTATAACGTTTTTTGATTGTTGCAACGACTTTTACAAGCTCTAATTCCTTCGTTTCTGGATTCATTGACCATACTTTGTCATCTGTTTCAACTTCTGACATTTTTCGCCATCCTTTTTCTGTAAATAACTCCATATCATATGAATAGCAATTTGTATGCCATTTACTCCAATCAAAATCCTTTGGGTATGATCCTTTTAACTCATCACACATGTCATAATGTTTATGTGATGGGGAAAGGTTTATTTTCTGACCTACAACGTCGTTATTTGCACTAATTCTCATTTGTTCAGCTGATCGATATCCAGTGTTTATTTGGTCAACCGCCAACCTCAATGCGTTTTTATGTGCGGACCTATAAACTCCTTGTCCCGGATGGTAACTTTGTGCGTTTTTAGATAAAACTAAGTTACCGTGTTTGTCTCTTACTCTACGAAATAGCTTATCAGGGTTATTCAAGTTTAATTTTATAGCTCTGGCAAGTTCTTGCGCAGACATGCCTTCTTTAAAAGCTCCTTCTATGGCTAATTCGATGTTTTCTTTTGCCTGTTGTGAAATATTCCACACTCTCTCTGAAACGGTGAATTTGCCTACCTTTCTGTTTTGAAATGCTTCAAGTGCTTTTTGATTGTGAGACTGGTTTGCAATCTTCCGGATCTCTGTTTCATATATCTTCGGTGTAATCTTACCTTTTACGGAACCTAACCGAGCTTTTAGAATCTCATCTACTTTAGCATTTGCGAAATCCCATTCATATTCCGTGTAGGTCCTTATAGAATTTAGCAGATTATCACGATAATTTACCAGGTACTTATCTACATCTTTTATGATGGATGGGTATTTTCGGAACTGAAACAACTCATCTTTAAGTTTAAGACGAACAATTATAGAGGAACACGACAATAAAAGCTCATCAAACAGTCTTTCGATAGCCAATAAGTACTTATTTATCCGTTTCCGGTGTAAATCGTCGTGATTCTTCATTACGCTTGCTAAATCTTAAACAATATCTTTTCTGCTTCTTCCTGATCTGTTGGCTGTGGGTGGTTCTTATACTCAATTCCGTTAGCCGGTGAAGCTGCAGTAAAAGTTTTATCAGCATGGATAGTCAAACTGTTCCATATATGTTCTGAAAGTTCCTTTTGATAGTTTGTACAGAAAGTCTTTCCAGTATCTTCACGGAAAACTTCTTTCTTGTAGCCGTTGTAAACAAGGAATTTGTAAAAACAAAAACTGCTCATTGTTATAATATTTGGGTTGATGCTTTTTTCTCCTGTTCCTTATTCAGCTGTTCTTGCATTTTTGGAACATCTTTAATTCCTGCCTTTTCCATAGAGTATTCCTGTGAGTATATAGGCTGATTTCCGTTAGCTTCCATAAGCATACGAATGAATGCTGATTCGTTATTGATTATAAACGGAGTAATGATTGGCTCTACATCTAATTCTAAGCTTTTCCACTTGATATTGTAAGATTGCAAGAATGATTTAATAATAGACGCTCTCCGTTGTAATGCCGGAATATAAATAGCCAGTTTATCCATTACTTTTAAGTGTGCTGACAAGAAAATAAACTCTGCATTTTCCCCAGCTAACATATTACCCATGCCTTGGATATTCTTAATTGAGAAAATGTTAGGTGTATTAGTGAAAGTATGGATATCGTCGTCTAAACGTGTAATCTCGCTTACAAGATTCTCATTTGCTTGTGGAGGCGCTAAGAATTGTCCACTGCCATCGCCTTTGAACATTAACACCTTTCCTGATCTATCACGAGAAAAAGAGCCTTCTACTTCACCGTTAAGTGCGAGAATAGGAAAAGCAAACTTGTCATTACTTTCTCCTACATTTGAGTAAATTCTTTCCAATCTTTCTATACCGGTCTGTACGTCTTCCCACTCTATTTTGCCAGAATAGTATACAATTGGAATTTTCCCAAGTAAATTATCTACCCTATCTTCCGTCCATCCTGAGCCTTCATTTCTGTACGTAATAATTTCAGTAGCAGTGTAAACCTCAAAGATTTTAATGTCCTTATCAACTTCCTTTATGGTAAACTCACGACCAAAGCTGATAAGATTATCTGTCTGATCAAAAACAGGATATAGATTATAAATATCCGGTGTAAGTAGCTTAACTTTTAGAGTACGGACTGCTTTAAATGAGTTGTACTCACTTTCTCCTTCAATATCATACCATAATTCTGCACATTCTTTCCATCTACCAACAGAATTAGAAATATCCTTATCAAAATAGATCATTTTATTTCTTGAAACTACTTCCTTAAAGGCTATATACAGAGTATCGTCATCTAAATTATTGGTATACTGCACAGGATTACCAAAAAGAAATGTTGTGGCAATATTTACCGTTCTTTTCTGATACGGAAGGCCTATTCTATTTCTTGGTATAGTAATAGTTTCAACAACTTCTTCTCCTTTTTCATTCTTCCTTATTACTTCTGCTTCTCTGTCTGGAAAATTAATTAAGTCGGTGAATATCTTATGCTTTTCCACATTGTATTCACTATCGTATTTAGCAATGTCAGGTAAAGGAGTCTTCCTCTTTTTGAATTGCTCCATTCTTTGTTCTATTGTTAATTCTGCCATGGTTATTATATTAGGGAAGCAATGCGCTTCAGGTTATTGTTTATTGGTTTGTTAAAGTCAAAATATGCTCTCATTAATATCATGTCTCGGTAATCCGGAGACCTTCCTATGTTTTCTTTAATTGTTGCTTTATTTACTAAGGTTATGACGTCATAATTCGGGTCCTGCTCTATGGTGTCAAGTTCCTCTTTTATTCTTTCCTTTTGCTCTTCCGATAATTCAGCAGAAATAAACATTAGATTCTTATTAACAATCTTCTCAGCCAGATATACCAATAATTGAGTCTGAGCATTTTTATATTTCGGAGTATCTTTTTCATCGCCTAGATCTTCATCGAATGGCCTGCCATTGTTGTGGAAACCTATGATATCAAGATTATCTACTACTCCACCGCCTACTCCGTCGGCATCAGCAATACAATTACTCTTCGGTATAGAATACTTCTTTTGTAAAGCCTTGATACAATTCTGTATTTCCGTTGTTTTACTTATTTCAAACTCATGAATCTCTATAAGTTCCCAGTCGTCCCATACACCAATAACAGCTAAGTCGGAACCGAATCGGGCAACATCGGCTGTTATATACTTCTGAGGCTTTTTTGTTAGGTGATCATTCCGGAATAAGTCAAGAATTTTGTCGTATATACATAGCTTATATGGATTATCATCATATTCCCAGTTGCCGTTTAGTAATCTCTCTTTCTTTGCTTTGTCTTTAGTATTCTGGAGCTGTTCAATATAGAGCTTATCAATAAATGGATTATCCTGAACGAATGCTTGTAAAAACTTCTGTATTGGCTTTAGTAATTCCTCTTTATACGGCTTGTAAAAGTGAGAATACATCCAATTCTTTTTCGGGTTGCAAGTGACAAACATTTTAGGAGCCAATCCTAGTTCCTTGTTCAAGTGCCTTCCGATACGGGTATTTAAAACATCAAATGCACCAAAGTTTATCTCTCCACCTTCTTCGATCCAACCTCCGGTATATTCTAATGAACCGAATCTTTCATATAAGGGGTCACTTGGTTTATGTCGGAGGTCAAGCATATCAATTCGGGAACCATTTTTAAATTGTATATAGTTATCTTGTCCATTGTAATTCCATTCATTTGAAGGTACTTTGTATTCCTTGCAAACCTTTTGAAAGGTTATTAATGTTGAACTACGGATACGCTTTAACTCTTCTCTACCTATAAACCATTTAGTATTTGGGTATAATAAGCACATAAATAAAAGCCAGGATGCACCGGTCCATGATTTCGCTCCACCTGCAGCTCCACCATAACAAAACTCTCTAGTTTCAGTATCAGTTAAAATAAATAACGCCTGCTCTTGCTTTTCATGTCTTTCCCCATTATGAGTAGTTATGAAATCAAAAATCCCTTTCTTAAAAGCAATTGTTTTAAGACGCAAATAATCAATCGATATTTTCGGAGGATTCTGCATTTAATAAATCTCTTATTGTATCATCGGAAAGTTTGGAATAATCAACAGTTTGTTTTGTTTCCAATAACATTTCATTCTTTATACCTTCGTCTGACTTAAACAAAGTCATAAGCCTACTTGCATACTCCATTCGAGTATTAACACCAACCACAGCATCATAATAAACTACTTTGCCATCTTCGTCTTTTTTAATACTTCCTTCTTCGTCAAATTCGGGAGTCTTCATAGTTCCCCCTAATACAGCTCCTATCTGGAAATTATGTAGGTCTTGGAAGGTCTTCTGCCTTGCTGACTTCTGAATGTCTAACAAATCAGGATTTCTCCTGATTCGACCATATACAGAAATATATGTAACATCCAACATCTTTGCGGCCACTGTTGGTTGCCCATTAGATTTAATCAGAGCTTCCTTTAGCTCATCGTCTGTATATGAATCTACATTAGCCATATTAAATATTATTAATTATTACAGGCCTAATTCCTCCTTATCTACAGTTAGATAAACAGGCTGTAAAGGCTGCCCAAATGTCATCATAGAAAGGTATAGGCATTTTGTTTCCTTTATCTTCTCTATCTCTTCGTCAGTAAGTTCCCAGCAGCTTATTGCTTGGCCATCTTCTGATCTATATACTGGTAATGGTTGGTATTCTTCTTGTCCTTCACCGTACATTACATTTACTTGTGGAAATTTATTTGGTGTCATAATTATTATTTTTTTAAGTTAGGTGGAGTAATTAGTGGTTTCTTTGGTAATAGGTTGAACATTTCTCTCTGGTTATATTGCATTTCATTTAATCTATGTTGAAATTTACTAGGCTTTTTAAACTCTTTTTTAAGACATTCCACTCCAGTTACTCCAACACTTGATGCTCCAGGATATCCAATGATCATAATTCCTCCTTTTCCATCAATCTCATACATCTTTTCAAATTCTTCCGGTTTAAGAGGATAAAACTCTCCATTAGCATTCTTAATGATAAAGTCTCCTACATCAGCTCTTTTCTGTCCTTCTGGTGTCTCTACATAAATACATGTACCGTTATGCCAGGCTTGAACTTTTATTTGTCCTTGATTTGCCCAATTAACAATAGCATCCATTGTCGGGCTTCCGGCTTCGTTGTTAGTTGTAAATTCCATTACTTCTACTAACTCTGGTTTTCTCCTGTATATTTTCATTCTAATAAAATTTGGATTTCGTTTTCTGGCTTGTAACATGGTAGCCTTTGCAGATCTTACAGTAATATGTTCTCTTAGGAATGCGGCTCCGGCTGCTAGTGTGTTTACATTTTTCTATAACACGTCTTGCAGCTCCTTCGGAATCGTATGTTTCCTTATCACATATTGTTGATCTTTTCTGCAAGCTCTTCTCCTTTTATAATTTTTACGTCTGCGCTGATACCGAATTGTTCCAAGAAAAATACTTTGTTCTCATAGGAGTCAAATGAAACAGTGAAATACGGGTCCCCCTCATATATAGCACCTTGTTTCACCTGCTCTTTAACCTTTTTTACAGCATCTATTTTCTCCTGTCTGGCTTTCTCTTCAGATTCCTCTCTTTCCATTTCTGAAACACTGGCTTCCGGAACAGATACAGAGTTATCCAATTCTTGCGTAATGAACTTTTCCTTCTTAGCTGCTTGTGGTTCAAACACTGGAACATCAACTTCTACAGGCTCCGGCATTTCCATTTCTATGAAAGACATATCAACATCATCAAGTCCAGCAATGTCAATATCTATATCCGGAATCATTAATGCGAGCTTTGTATAATCCATTTCTCCCTGTGCGCTTTTTGAGTTGAAGAAAATATTTAGTTCTTTCTCTGTCTTCAGGTCGACATTAATTATTTCGACTTTTATTTCATAATCGTTCTTTCCTGTTTCAGGGTCGTATTTATTTACTTCATCAGCAATACTTATTCTCTGATGTCCAGATACAAGATTTCCGGTTTGTTCATTAACGACTAATCCTCCTATGATGCCATTCTTCTTGATATTAGCCTTTAGCTTCTTTCTCGCATCATCGGATATAGTCCTTGGGTTATAGTCACTAAATGAAAAGGAACTACGTAATATGGTCCTTGTTTCAGACTGTTTGACTTTGTTTGTACTCATATTCAAAAATTATTCGTTCAGCATCTGGAAACTCAGCAATAATCTTCTTCAAGTCTTCCGGAGCGTTGTTTTTACACCAAATTAGAAAGCCGATATCGTCAATTGCTGTACCCTGGCTTTTAGCATTGCCCAGCTTTGAGTATTGTAAAGGCTTTATTAGCCTCTGTTTTTCGATATATGCTAAAACTTCTTTGTTTTTCCAGAGAGAAAGCGGATATATCTTCTTTGTTTTCTCATTTGTGATTTCATCATCATAACTACGAAGCATTAAACGACGATTCATACTATCAGCCATTTTAAAGCCGTATACCTGCCACTCTATACCGGTTTCTTCAACAACCTTGTCGGCAATCTTTGATAAGGTCCAGTCTGAATATCCTACCTGCTCAGCACCATAAAAACCGTGTTTTTTGAGATTATAATATGCGTAATGGGGTGTTTGTATAAATTGACAATTTGGGTAGCGTTTTTCTGCCCATTTGATGTACCTATTGATGTGATCAAGGTCTTTAACCATATACATAAATACACACTGAATAAACTTAAAATGAGGCGAAAGCATTTCGAGTAATGCGATGCTATCTTTACCAGCTGCAGAATGAAACAGCAAAACCCTGTCTGTTTTTTCAGACAAGGTTTTAATGCTGTTCATTGTAGGAGTCAATAAGTTCATTATTGTCTTGTTCTAATACGAACTCTTGGCCTTGCCCCCGCACTTCTTCTAAGACTTCTTTGAACTGCACCTACAGCTCTACGGTCTCTTTTTACACTTGATTCTGCCATTGCTTTGAATTTAAATTAAAATCTACGACCTAATGTTCTAAATGCTCTTGCTCTGGACTGTACACTTCTGACTCTGAACCTAGGCCCAGTGCCTCTTGCTATTGCCCTAGATCCGACTGTTGATCTAGATCGTTTATTACTACTCTCTGCCATTGCTTTAAGTTTTATTGGTTATATCATATTAACAATTAATTTTTTCGAGAATTTCACCCAGAACAATAACGAAATTGCAATTTTCAGATGTCAATACGTCACCTGCGTCTTCGTCGTGTTCAATTATTACATCTTCGCATTTTACGATCATTTTCGGGGCCTCTGGTGCGTAACCAAGTTGAAAACGAATAGTATCGTATTTCTTCGTGTCGACCAGATCACCTTCTTTATCAATTACCCCCAACCTGGTAATATAAAAATCTGTAAAATCGCGATATTCTTCTTTTTTTTCGCCTGAAAGTATTTTATCAAACCATTCTTTAGTCAATACTAAATACAGTTCGTTTTTCGCTTCTTTGGTCTTTTTAGCCATATTAATATTTTTTAAACCGTTCAATTATATCTATCAATACGAAACGGTCGTGTTTGAAGTTTTTTAATTTGCTCATCATTTCTAGCTGGTCAAACCGTTCTTGACCTATCTTTTTGATCAGATTTTCGCGGTATGGTATTAGGTTGCCGTGTAAATGTAGATTGCATTGTATACACTGGCTGTTGATATTATCTAAGTCAAATCTAACTGACCCATATTGCCCTCGGCTAAAATAATGCCCGGCATTAACCTGGTCTTTTGATTTCAACTTTTGACAAGAAATACACACAAAATCACATCGTTCGTTTATCTGATCTCTTTTTCTGACATAAGCGTTCACAACTTCTTGCGCTTTTTCGATAAGAGCACCAAGCTTTTTATTCTTATACTTTTGTATTGTCTTTGCTTCGATCATAACTTATACAAATATAACAAATTATTTGCTTTTTATTGTCATTTTATTTGCTTTTTAATGCTGTATACCGTCATAATAACTACACCAATGGCACATATTATTGCTAACAAGACATTCTTTAAGTTTTCTCCTATCTCTATCATAATTTCTCAAAATAAAATTTAACTTCAATTTCTGTTTCTTCAATAAGTCCGTATTTTTTAGCGAACTTATACTGAGTGGAGTATTTATTCAGCGAACCGACAAACTCCTTTATGTTCTCCCTAAATTGTTCTAATGAGTAAGAATTCTTTTGAATGTTACAGCTTGGACATGCCGGATTTAAATTTTCAAAGTTTTCATTCTCTGGTTTTTCACAAGTGCCATCCATCCAATTGCGTACAATTGGCTCTATATGGTCAGCATGCCATTTCTTAGGAAGATCACAACCACAGTAAGCGCACTTACCATTATATTTTTGATGAAGGGTATTTCGCTGTTCTTTGGTTAGTTTCATCAGTATTTTCTTTTCTTGTAAAAATTAGGAGGAATAACACCTCTGGGCTTTTTATCGACGTACGTTTCTTCAAGTTCTTCCACAGCTGCAGATACTATCATCTTAATACTCTCCTTCATCGCTCCGGTTTTTGCTTGAAAGGCTTCAATAGCAGCATTTATCTCATGTAAAGAATAGCCATTCGCCTGGCAAAATGCAGATAATTGTTCTCCTGAACCGATGATAATTAAATTTTCTGGTACTTTATTGCTCATAACCTTCTAACAATATCTAATTTGGTTTTAAAATCAATTTCTTTCTGTCTTACTGTTATCCAGTGTTTGTACCATGTGAATATGAAGGCGAAATAATCAAATAGAGCTTTCAAACCTCCATAAATAAAGAGTGGTATAGCTACTATAGGAAAAAGTAAAATCCACGGAATAACTCGTTTTTTAACGTAATATCTATGTTCCTCATATTCTTCGTCATCATCTTCGTCTTTTTCTACATGAAGAACATAGTGAGGTTTATACCAGATATAGCACCAAAGGGAAATAATCCAAAGTTTAATTCTGTATTTTTTCATAGATTAAAATTTAATTTATCATGTTTTTCTGTACAAATGGAGTAACCTCTATCTATTTTAAAATAAACCTGATTCCGGGTTACTTTGACCACTTCAAACTCATGTCCTATATATGGTTCTAGCCATGTGTCAATAGCGTTGTAATTAACTTTTGCTTTCATAATTAAAATACTGGTGATTTTGGTACTTCTATTGGTTGGTAGTGGGTATGGTTTTGTATTAATTCTTTCCTTGAGCCTTCATTATTATGGTAATGGAATATGAACTGATCTTGATATGGAGGATGTACAAATAGTTTGCATTCTTCCTTCGGTAGATCCTCTTCGCTTTCTATTCGTGTCCATGAATTATTATTTCTTATTCCCGTAAGACATTTTGGACGAACTGAATGCGTATTTTTGTTTAATTTTAGTCTTGAGAACATATCCATCTGATATTGGTAAGGAGTAACTTTAATCCAACCTTCATTTTCTAATGCATATTTTTGTTGATCGTTAGATAATCCTATCCAATACTCCCCGTAGGCAGCCTTAATTGCTTGTTGTTTTGGTGTTTCCATCATAGTAGTGTTATGTTGTTAGGGTTTAAAATGTCTTGTTTACACTCATAGCTATCGTTATAATTTCTTGATACCTCTTCCGCTGCCTTCTCCAAAGAAGCCTGAGCTACTTCGCGGGCGTAGATCTGTGCTAATTCTAATATGTAGGGCTTTAATTCTTCGTTAATTACAAAAGGTATTTCTCTTGTCATTTCTGTGAATAGTTCTTCCAGTCTTTTCATTATTATTTGTTTGGGGTTAATCTTCGAATCTATTTTCATTCAATCTTTTTACTAGCCTTTCAAGCTTAACTTTACACCATTCATTTGATAGAATAATAATATCCGGAATCATTAATGCTAACTGCTCCATCATTATCTTAACATCTGCAATCTCAGAGGCTAATGCAGTTAATGTTTCTTCATTTGGGTTTCTAATGTATTTCCTTGTAGCTAGCGCTAGTTCAGTGCTTTCCTCTTGTAGCATTTCTAATTGAGATTTGTGACCCCATTTTTCTAATGCCTTTTCATATAATAATTTTGCTTCGTTGTGATTCATATCATTATTATTTGTTTGGGGTTAAACTTTCGTGTATGTTGCCGATTACAGCGCCTAAGAAGCCTTTAAATATGACCTTATTGCCATGATTAGGTATATATTCACCTTCTTCTCTTTCAATCCATTCAGATAAAGGAGTGTTTTTTAATGCAAACTCACCATTTTCAAATATTACATGTGTTCTAAGGTCTTCATCTTCTTCTGAGGTTATTTGCCCCATTGGAGTTATGTATGGTAGTGCAATCAAATCCCCCTCGAAAATCTTGTTTCCGTTTTTGTCAAAAAGTCCGGTGAACTCTTCTGCATTAGTCCATTTGAAACAAAATGCGTCTACTTCATTATTAAACTCTAAACTGTCAAAATACAGCCCCTGTGTGAAGTAGTAGAAACATTGGTCTATTTCATTCCAACTCCTAAATATTATTTCTCTCATATCGTTTTATTTTGGTTGTTTAAGATTCAACATAATGCCAGGTAGTATATCCATACGATCCGTATTTATCAAATAGCATTGCATCAATATCCATGGCTAGCATTCCACTTACTCTATGGTAAACCACTCTACCATCTTTTAGAATTACTTTTATTTTTTCCATATCTTCTGTTTTAGTCCCCTCTTATTACAGAGGGGTGGGTTAGTTATTTTTTACTTAGATCTTTATTTAAAGCGTTATAAATGTGTCTGAAAATTGAGTATTGCTCTTGATTTGGAATCTGTGATAAATACGAATGAGAAATAAAACCGCCTTTTTCATCGTAGATAATTCTCGCTTTATCAACTCCAACTACAAAGAATCTATTTGGGTACTTTCTCCATTGAGTAATTTTACCTTCATCAATCAGATTTTTAATTTCAATTGGCAAGCTTACCGCCTCAACATTTTTAATCTTACCCTTTTCTCTTTCAATAGCGTCCTTTGTCTTTTCGATACTGGCTTGCATGTTTCTGATTGAATCATTTTGCTTTTCTATCTTTTTAAAGAAAGCCCCACCGCCTCGCTTATCATTCATCGGCTGTCCGTTAGTCTGTTTCCAAGTACTGAAATGATTATCAAAACGCTTTTGTAACTCAGCTTCTTTTTTTACTAATGAATTTTCTAATATTTCTAATCTGTTAGTTTTCATATTTGATTTTTTGTTGAAACAAATGTATGTCATTTTGAAATACAATGCAAATGTTTTTCGAGCTTTTGTATATTATTTTGACATACATTTTTTATCTTTGCGTTAAAATTTATGAGGAATGGCTAAAAAACTGCTTTCTATACGTGTTTCTGATGAGGTTGATGCTCTGGTAAAAAAGATTGCTGAAAAAAGACAATCTACACAAGCCAATGTCATTGAAGAAGCAATTAGAGAACTGGCGAAGAAGGAAAAACTAAAATAATTACAGATTATAAGTCACCTTCGCTATCAAATACCTATCATAATACGATCTGAAATTATGCCTGTGTATATTGATTAGCTTGCAGCAATCCTCTATTGACTTTCCGGATTCGTACGCTTTGCCCAGTATGCTGTATTTAAACTTCAAAACTTGATCTCTTGAATACTGGGGATTCTTAGCTTGAATTTTTGGCTTTATTTCTTCTTTCGGTTTTAATGATCTTCTGAACTCGTTATCAATTTCCGGGGCATATCTTACAGGACGGTTGATTGCTTTTGCTCTTGCCAGTACTTCTAAAGCCTTTTGATTCTCCTGTTTCTTCGTTAGCCTTCCCGATCCATCCATTAACTCTGAATGATCCGATTTTCTCTTTACTTTTGCCATGGTTACAAATATTCTTTTAGGTGTTTTTTAATGTGTTCATAAACCAGGTGATCCTTTGCGTGATGAATTGCCATTCCGTTGAGATAATCACTTTTTATTTTGTTGGTTTCGTTAAGCGTTTTTAACAGCCTTACAGCCTCTTCTTTTCTAAAATGGATATTCGTACCCTTTGTTATTTCTTTGTTTAAAATTTGGGCAGCTTTTGATCGAATTAAGCGATTCTTATCACTTGCTGTCAGATAATCAAAACATCCTTTCTCATCTAATTCACTGTAAAAGTGTCCAGCATACACACATGGTTCATCATTTTTAACTTTCTGTACCAAATCATCCCACATCTTTTTTCTTCTGGCCAGTTTCGTTTCTTCTGATTCTTCAATAGCTGGGTTTAGCGTCTTGTGAATTAGCTTTCGACCTCGGTTCCATTCTTCACTTCCATGCTTAAACTCCTGATATGCTTTTAAAATCTCTCCGGCCGTTATTAAGCTGAGGTTTGGAAAAACTTTTATTTCCGGGAACTCGTGACGCAATGCCATTCGGTAAGCCTCAATAATTTCAAGTGCTGTGAGCTGGTAACCTTGGCAGAAACTTATCCAATGAGCACCGGAAGTTTTTTTATACTCTTCATCAGTTCCGAAATTCACCCCAACCATGGAAGAAACCATATTCAGCGTTTTAATCATTTCTTCACCACTGTTTTTGAAAAGCGGATAATCAACCTCACGTTTTACTATCTCAGGAAGGGACTGTAAAATCGTCAATGGTAAATTGGTTATTTCGCCTTTGAACCTGATTTGCTTGAACTGGTCCTTTGTTGCCAGATCCTGAGCTTGTTGTTTGATTATGTCCATTTGTTCTATTTCTGTAATTACCTTCTAAAATTTTTGTAAAGTTTGTTGGCTTCATTATCCAGTCAAAGTCCGCGGACCAACCACGGTCATTTTCACCGTTTAGAAAACTTGATTCACCAGTCAGCCTGATAACCTGCATCACTCTCTCAACTCCTACATCTTTAATCCGGGCTTTAATTGCTTTCTTTCTCGTATCATTTACCAGTTGTACCCTTGGCAAGGTGCTACACTGCTCATGGAAATACTCAATGATTTCTTTTTCATTTTTAGCGCAACTTTTTTCTTTTTCTTCGTCAGGATTTATAACAGGTTTTTCAATTTCTATTTCTTCTTCTGGAAATTCTAAATCATCACTCTCCCCTTTTGCTTCTTTTTTAAAAGAAGAACTAGTTTTGTTTAGTTTATCTTTACTCATCCCTAACCTCGTCATAACCTCATCCCATACCTCGTCACTTACCTCATCCTTAACCTTTGTATTTTTTACCAAGGTTGATAATGAGTATTCAGTTTCTGCACTTCCATTTTTGGTTTTAAAGTCAATTAATCCGGATTGCTTAAGCTTGTTTCTAGCATTTGAAAGAGTCTTGAAAGAACTAATATTGATTGCAGCCATAATTTTATAATTGTTATGCTTAAAGGATTCTTTCCACGAACAAAGATTGTTTACTCTTAATAGGTAAAAGTAAAGGGCTATCTCGTTGGAGTGGAATGAATGGATTTCATTCATAGACCAAAAATTATTTATTGCAGCTAAATAGTTCATCTTACTCTAAATCTTTAATGTTACAGGGGAACCTTTTCCCTTTTGCATTTTCGTACACAACGGCTGATCCGCTGATTGATATTATTTTAACCTTGTCTCCTTTTTTACCCCAAATTTGACCCCGGAAAACATTATCCTTGTTAAGTGTTTTTGTTTCCATATCAGGTGAATTGAAACATTTGATCTTCTTGGGTAATCGTAGTTACAAAAGGAAACTTGTCTTTTGGCACTTGCTCAATCATATCCATCAATGTTTTGGCAGATGTGAAGATTATTTCCTTTTCTCCTTTTCTTGTTATCTGAAGCGTTAAATATTTAGTGCCAGGTCTTTTTTCTGAGTCTTTTATTTTGTAGTCGTGAATTATGATTTCAGTATTTAATACCTTACTCATTTTAACTTTATCTCCTACAAAAGCAATAAAACTCGGTTTTATATTGAATTCTTTAAAATTATTCATTGAGTAGCTTTTTTAAAAGGTTTTTAGAATTACAATGCTTTAACCATCCTTTATATGATGCTATTGATTGATATCTAGGATTACGCTTTAGCATTCTTGCAAATCTTTTCTTTATTGACTTTCTAAGCAAAGTATGACTATGAAAATGCTTATATCCTACGAAGTCTATTCCTCTACTTTTTACAGGAAATACCTGCCAGTTATCTTTTACTGTTAACTTTAACTTTTCAGATAAATAGGATTCTATTTCTTTTAAAAGCTGATGCAAATACTCTTTACTTCCTGAAAGGATTACCAGATCATCTGCATATCTGAAATAGTACTTTACTTGCTTTTCCTCTTTAATCCAGTGATCGAAGTAGGTTAAGTAAAAATTAGCCAGGTATTGACTTAAATAATTTCCGATTGGAATTCCTGCAGCAGATTCAATAATTTCATCTAACAGCCACAAAAGGTTTTTATCTTTAAATTTCTTTCGTAGTAGTGATTTTAGAATATCATGATCCACATTCGGGTAAAACTTCTTGATATCAAGCTTTAAGCAATAGGTAGTTTCAGTTTCATTTCTCAACGCTTTTCTGACTGCAAATGAAGCTCTGTGTATTCCTCGACCTTTTATGCAGCTGTATGTATCCGCAGTAAATACCGAAACAAAAACAGACTCTAAAACATTCATTATCGCATGATGAGTAATCCTGTCAGGGAAATAAGGCAAACGGTATACTTCACGTTCTTTTGGCTCATAAACTTTGAAAATATCATATTCCGATGTTCTGTAAGTTTTATCCTTTAGCATTGTATGAAGCTTCATAATATTACTTTCTTTGTTTTTATTATGGGTAAGCACACCGTAATTCTTAGATTTTCCTTTTTGTGCCTTTCCATCGGCAATAATTAAGTTTTCTATACTTATTATTTCCTGATAAACGTTTCCTATTCTTTTCATATCCTTTGCTTCTTATTAAGTCGCATTCGCTTTTGCTACCAACGCCTTTAAAGTTTTGTTGTTTTTTACCAAGGGGTAAGGTCTGTGATGTAAATATTTTGCAAACTCGAGAGCTGACATTCGAATTCGTATTCCAGTTATCGTAGTCGTTGTACGAGAAACTGGCACCTGAAGAAGAACTACAACTACAACATCACACAACCTTTATTTTTTAATCCAGTAAGAAATAATCTTTATACAGGTCAATGAATGTTTTTCCTATATGCTCTGCCAATTCCCATGTTTTAAAGCAAAGGCGAGAGCCGACAGACGAATACGAATCCCAGAGAGCGCAGTCGCCGTACGAGAAACCGGCACCCGAAGAAGAACCTTCTAAGTCAAACCAAGGATAATACTTTATTTCATCCCAGTTATCCCAATTTGGTTTCCAACCTTCATTTACTGCCTCAGCTATAATTACTAGCTTATAATGTGCTACTAGTGCCTTTTGATGGTTATCTGGCAGCATTGATACTTCTGGAACATTAGGCTCTATTCCTAATAATTGACAAGCATCCTCAAAACTTTTTACTTTATCTGTAATATTCATTATTGTTAATTTTAAATGGTCATAAATTCTTTATAAATACTCTCAAACTGTTGTCCGGCATATTTTGCTAAATCTCTATTTTTAAAGCAAAGGCGAGAGCCGACATACGAATACGTATACCAGTGAACGTAGACGAAGAACGAGAAACCGGCACCCGAAGAAGAACTCATATTGAACCATGGGAAGTATTTGTATTGATCCGAATCAGACCAATCAGGAGTCCATCCTTCATTAAGAGCCTTAACAATTAGCTTTACTTTTCTGTATGCTACTTCATCAGACTCAAGGTCTTCATTCTGCTCATTGAAATAAGTTTCATCAATTCCAAAATACTTAAGTACATCAGCAAAAGTCTTGATTCGCTCTTTAATGTCTTTTGGCTTTTCTCTAAACTTAATTTCTCCAGTTGATGGATCAAAGTTGTCTACTTCGTACCCCGCAGGGATTTCAATTTTTAATGTTGTATTCATTTTATTTATGATTATTTAATGTTATTCTATAATTTCCCAGATTACTACCGGCCTACGAGATACCTCACATAACTTAACCTCTCCACTATCTCTAATCATGCTCTTTTTAACCATTTCTGAAAGCCTTTTCCATACTTGACCTTCTTCTAATCCGGACGCTTTCGCTATATCCCGGAAGGAACCCCGCTTAATCTTTAATAAGCCCCGATAAATTTTATCGTGTATACACTCTTTATGAGGCTTAATAAGTTCATGAGAAATAATTGATGTGGCTTTCATGGCTAGAATGGTAAATCAGGATCTTCATCGATTCCAACATGATCGCCAGAAGTATTATTATTTTGGATTATCTCAATTTTCCATGCATCAAGATTCTGAGCATGCCCCTTTCCGGTTCCATCTTTTTTATCGTATACTCTACCCTGTGGATTGAATGATACAATAACATTTTGCCCCTTCGATAATCCGGATAATGTATCAAGTACTACAGACCTTGAAGTCTGAAACTTTAAAACATTCTCTATCGGTTCGCCTGTATTCGGATTGAATCTTTTACAGTCTAAATAAAATTCCTGTATGCTAAATCCGCTTTCAAATGTTTTTACTTCACTTTTGTTTAATAAAATTCCTCTTAGTTCCATGTTTTTAATTATTTAATGCTTTTAATATTTCTTCTTTGTAAGTTTTGGCAGCTTTAGCCTTTTTAAGTAAGTTTTCTATGTATTCATCATCTTTTGGAATATTGATGTAGTGTTCATGCAGTTTATCGTTATAGAAACGATTATCGAAACTCATGAAAATGCATTCATCTGTACCGGTTAAATACATATTGCTTTGCATTTGTCCGTAATATTTAGGTAAGCTGATTTTTACGTCTTCCGGTGTTTTCAAGGTTAAATGTTCAAGGTGTGTATCTGAATTTGGACATTTAATTTCGGCTGATTTTTTAAGAGCTTTCATGATTACATCTGGTGTGCCCCCTAAGTTGTATTCATCATCATAGAAGAAAACAAAACCATTAGTAGAGGTATAGATAAAATCATCATCATCAATAGATTTACCTAAGTTTTTTGCTAAAGCCATCACAGCAAACGGTTCGGTAGCTTTACCATGCTCCATTGCTTGATTGTATTGCGGTGGCGGTGGTGGCGCTAATACAGATGCAGCACATTTTCTTATATAGGTTTTAGCACCAACGCTTAATATTTCGCCTTTCTTTTTTGCTTCTGGTAATAGTGCTGTCGCTTCACTAGATGTGAAATAAGGCGCTCTAAAATCTAGCCATGCCTCTTCTGTATCAAAAACTGCGTACTTTATCATAATGCCATTTTTTCAGCGTTAGACTTTCCGGTTTCTGTAAGATTGGCATCAAGTGTAAACGCTACCAAATCAGCTCTGTTAAGGTTTGCACCGAATATATTACCGAACATATCACATGCATCTTTTACCGCTAATGTTTTAGCTAATGGAAAAGCCATTGAAATTGCCCCGTTATTTATATTCTGCAGATCAGCCGGGCTTGTGCCTGATTTAGTCTGTAATTGACTTGCGCCTACACCATCATGAAAATACCACTCACCATTAATAGGTGATTTAAAATGTACTCTTACCGTTACCCATACACCATTGAAAGCAGTACCTTGCCCTGTGATCTCAATTTTATATTCTTTGAAGATCTTTCTAAGTAAATGCTCTACCTTGTCAATCGGTAAGTATTCATAAGGTACTTTTTGCTTTGAACCGTTTATAATTACTTCTTTTTTAATGAAAGGGTGTTTCGCGATCCATTTTGAAGGTGGATTTTTACTAAGAAGAAAATTTAACTGGTCATTTTTCCAAGCCTGTTCTAAGTCAATGGTTAAATCTGCAATAGTTGGTAGCTTTTGTATTTCGTTTGACATATTATTTAGTGTTTTAATTGTAATCTTTGAATTTGTCCAAAATGGAGTCTAAATCGAATGGTAGAATACCGCCTAGAGACATATACCATTCACAGAATTTAATTGCTTCGTTCATGGCTACATTATGGGTTTTAAGGTTAATGCTTTAATTTTTGCAGCTTGTTTTTTCTTAGAGACGCCATAGAGAACAAAATCATTCGCAGTTTTGAATGTGGCTTCCACACCACTTGTTACATTTTCTTCTCGATCGATTTCAACCATTTTTAATTCAACTAACTCTAAATCTCTTAATGCTTTGTTTATTGTTCGATTGATGCGAGTTACTTCTGTTCTCAGGTCGTCTATATTGAATGACTGCTTTTTACGGCCTCTCATCTTAATACATATTTATAGTAACCAAATAGGCGTTGCTTCATTTTAGTTCGCCATTCTATTTTTCGCTCAATTTCTTCTTTAGTGAAAAACATTGAACCCGTAACAAGAGAACTTTTCAATGATAGTATCACCAATTCAACATTTACAATCATTTCTAAAACTTTATCTGCTTTATCTGTAGTTGTCATATTAATATGCTTTATGGTTATTTTCACTTTCAAGTCTTGCTAAAGTTGCTATACAGCTTGCCTTAAAGTCTCTAGCAGAATAATCAGCTCTATAATGATGTTTACCGTTTAAAATTGGCTTCATGGTAAACCGGTTTTTGAATCTTTTACTTAGTTTCATCTTCAAGAATATTTTGTGTTAAAAATTTGGTTAATTGTTTTGATTTACATGCCCCATAAGTTGAAATGAAGCCGAATGAGGTAAATATGAAAGCATCGAAAAACCGACTGCATTCTACGCTACAGGTTGCCAGAAAAAAGCTACCTATAGCAATAATTATCAATAAAGCTTTCATATTAGGCGTATTTGAAGTTTTTTCTAAAGTGATTCTTCATAAACCAGTGGTGATCTGCTTCGTCACGCTGATCTTTTGTCTCTTCTGATATAAATTCTTCAACTAAATCAGATAATTCATTGTCTAATTTGAATTGATATTCGTCGTCGGCTTCTACTACAAGAAAGCCATTGGTATTACGCTTAATGCACCAAAATGCATTGTCTTCGTCGAAAAACAACCCTATGAAAAAGTATTCTTCGTTGACCAAGTCCATTTCTTCGAACTGATTATTTAAAATCAATTCTCTAACCTGTTGTTTTTTTGCTAAATTTGCCATACAATAAATCGTTTAATAATTTTTATTAAGCACCTGCCGACTTGGTTGCCGCCTTGTCGGCTTTTTTATTAATTTTCGAATATTTCTTTTTCAGTTAGCCCAAACTCTTTATATATCAATACACAACCATAATGACATAGTTTGTTAGACTTTCTGGTTGCTAATTGCTCTACTGCAACCTGTTTTACACCCAACACACTCGCTAATCTTAATGATAGCTCGTTGCTCTCTTTTATTTTACGGCAAACCGTACTAGCTATTTTCATTTTGTTTATATATTTGCAATGTTACTTTGATGATGCTAATGTACTACACTTTTGTCGTATTACAAATTAATTTACTACTTTTTTGTAGTATTAATTATAACCACCTGAAAACCAGATAGAAAAATTTAATATGAAGAAAAACTTATTATCTTATATAGCATTAGTGATATCAATTATTGCAATTTCAATAAGTTGCTTCACCCCAGGTGATTTGAAAATTGATAATTACAATTCTATCATATCATCTTTGTCCATATTAATTACAGTATTGATAGGATGGCAGATATACGCGTTAGTTGACTACTCAAAATACAGAAAGGAAATTTCTGCTGATTTTGAAAGCTTTAAAAAAGAGACGAATGATTCTTTAAGCCTTAAATTCAATGAAATAAATAATATACTTTCCGAATATGACAAGAAATGGGGAATAATAAATATTAAAATAGAGGGAGATATGGCTTCAATGTATTATAGCGTAGCCTCTGTTCACCTTAAAACAAATGATTATGTAGCATTTTTAGAAAACATGCTTCATTGTATTGTTGCTGCTGAAAGAGTTGGAAACATAGAAATGATGAACAATGCTTCTAAGCATATATTAATTAATGTTAGCTCTGGTTTAGAAATGTCAGAATTTCAATTATCAAGAATTTCCACCTTGTTTTACAAAGGCGTTAATAATTGGAATAAAACATTGTATTATAAAGAATTGGAAAGATTAATACTAAGTATTATTGTGAACGAAAAAAGTGAATTATCACAACTTGATTTCCTATAATAATTTGCAATTAATCTTTTCTGTGCTGTGTAAAATAAAAAAAACAATTAGCAGAAATATAAAAATAAATACATTGATTAAGGTGAATCGCTTAATCCCTTTAGCAGTTACAGGAGGTTCAAAAAGTTTTTTCATTGGTAAAATACATTATGAAGATGTCTTAATATATTAAAATATAAAAAGCAATTTAGCACTAAAACACAAGGTATTAATAGACAGCATGTTAATAAATTCTCATATTCATCATCAGGATCAGTCATAACAAATTAATTTAAACAAATATATGAATAAAAAAGAAACAGAACTACAAAATAGTAGTATAAAAGATTTAGATAAAAGATTAAATCAGGTAATGGATTACCTTTTAACTAAAAATCCTAAAGCATATAAGAATCAGACGCTTGTCGCTAAAGAAGTTGGATTATCACGTCCAAATTTAAATGCAGCTTTAAAAGGAGAAAAATATTTGACAAAATACACTGTTGATAAATTTTGTTTGGCATTTCCAGAATTGAACGAAATTTGGCTTTTGGAAGGGAAAGGAGAAATGTTGAACTCTAAAAATACTCAATCTGAAATTATATATGATAATAATGACTCAATTTCACAACCCAACGACACTATAGAGGGCATCTTAGATGTTGTTACACTTTTATTTGCTCAAGTCAACACACAGGATAAAAGCCTTTTATTTATTCAGGATCAAATTTTAAAGTTGGTTAAGAAGCAAGACGAAATGAATAAAGACATGAAAGAGTTAATGAAATCATTAAATAAAACAACTGTTAAAAATTAATTAAAGCTAAATGTATATACTTCTGGGGTTACCTCATGAATAGTGTATCCTAATTCACTTGCAAAAATTTTCAGTTCTTTTAAGCCAGATAATACGTCTTTATTTATCTGCTTTCTCACCTTTTCTAGTTTTAACAGATAACTTTCTTCAGACAGAAGATTATTTGTATAGTCCTCCCACAAGCGATCGCTAAGCCCCATTAAAATTCTGGCTTTTTCCCTTCTAATATTTCCCATAAATTAAAGGCTGTTCTTCTTTTTTAGTATGGATATTAAGCGATCAATAGTACTGATGTTAAATTTATCTCTATCTTCTAAGCTTTTCTGATAATTAGATAAGAAATATATAAGAATTAGAAGTAAGCATAAAATGGCAACAATAGCAATTTTTGCTATCACATCTATATTGTTATTATTAAAGAAAATAAAATTAATGTAAGTTATTAAGTGAAAATAACCAGATGCAATCAGTATATAATAACTGAACTTGTAAGGTTTTAAAAATTGAGCAATACCAACGAGAATTGCAATACACGGAACTGCTAAATAATAAATTACAGTATCATAGTATAAATACTCTTTCCCTACAGTATTGGGAACAATAGCATCTGGGTCGTAGTTTATTATCGGTGAAATAAATTTTAAAAAATTATTCAAAAAGGGCAAAAGAGCGGCAATTAATATAATTGCCGTTCCTATAATTTGAAGCCTATTTTGGTCTGCCCGATTTTGTCGGATCGATTGTTTCTGAGCTGTCGATTGACTGAGAAGTTTCTTCTCCATCTGAGGCTGCTTTTGTTGTAATTCCATTTATTTGTGATTGGATTGGTTTTAAAGTATCGGACTTATATCTAATACTTTTAACCGAAGTTGATGTTCTTAAGGTTGTATTTGTTGTTTCCTGATCCCTATCAGAAGAACATGCTACAATTGTGCTTAATCCCAGAACTGAAACAATTAGTTGTTTTGCTTTCATTTTTAAAATTTTAATCTAAAAGTAAAATTACTAATTCATATCAACTTATTTTCGGTTTCTGCTAAAATAAATAAAAAATTAATACAAATACACTATTATTTGATTTATTTTCTCCATAAAAGAAAATATTAAATGACATTATGGTTTCCCGTAAATAGCAAATAAAAAGCAATCAATTTATTATTATATATTTGTATTCATTTTGAAACACTATTTATATGAACAAAATATTTACAATCCTAGCTGTTGGGATATTCTCTATATCTACAGCTCAGTTTAAGTTAACTCCGGATAATTTTAAAAATGCAGAAATGCCGGAAAAAGATTTTATTGTAATTGAATATCCTGGACTTACTCAAAAACAAATATTTGACAAGGCAAAAATGTATATCTACTCCAACTTTAAGAATTTGAAAGGAGATGGATTTAATGAAGTTGAACCAAGTCAAATAAAATTAAGGTCAAGACAGAGATTTGAAGCAAACAAGGTATTTGGCATGGTAAATACTTGGGTCCTAAATAGTGTATATGAATTTAATTTCAAAGACGGGAAAATAATGATTAAACCTGTTTATGAATATATTGAGTTGCCTAGCAGCAGTGGGACTGAGAAAAGCATGTATTTGACTGGGGGAAGTGGAATTCTTGGTAAATCTGTTTTTAAAAAGGATGGTTCAGTTTGGATAGATAAAGAAATATTTAATCGTATAGAAAATACTGTAAATGACTTTACAAATGGACTGAATAAGTCCATCACCAAAACCGAAGATTGGTAAGATGAAAAAAATACTAATCCTTTTTATCATTATTTCAGGACTTACTTTTGCACAATCAGGTACAGAACAAAAAAATCATAGCATAGAAACATATACTGATGAAATTTCAAAACTATATAAGCGTTTAGATAATGAACTTAAACCTTTTGATGATACGGCAAAATATGGTTTAGGAATTTTGAAATATGATGCAACAGGAGATAAATATTCAACAGGAGCAACCATCAGAGTTTATAACCCTTTAAAAAAAACAATAAAATACGTCTGGTTTACAATAGCTGGAGTCAATTCAGTGGGAGACTTAGTTAATTCAAATGAAGGTTTTTATAAGACAGTAAAAGGTATTGGTCCCGTAGGATATCAAAAAACAGGAGAATGGTCATTTGATTATGTTTGGTTAACAGGTGTCGTAGTAATAATAAAAATACAAAGTATCAGAATACAGTATATGGATAATACTATTAAAGTAATTAAATATAATCCTAATATGTATGTAGATGAGTACAGAGCGTTTAGTGCTCTTGCAACCTTAAACGAAATAAAGGCATTAGAGGAAAAGTCTAATGGGAAAGTTATTGATGTAAACGATACGGATGTCTATGATAGTGTTGATCAACAGGCAGAATTCGCAGGTGGCTTAGAAAAGTTCAGAAATCTTTTCAATAATAATTTTGATAATTCATCTGTAATAAAAAATGAAGGTACATTTAAGACTACAGTTACTTTTATTATAGAAAGAGATGGTTCTATTTCCGATGTTAAAGCTTCTGGACCTGATTATGACTTTAACAGAGAATCCGAAAGAACAATTAAATCAATCCATGGTAAATGGAGTCCGGCAAAGATTAACGGATATCCTGTAAGATCTAGATTCAGATTCCCAGTAACAATAAATATATAAAAAGCATGTCAATAAAAGATCGTTACATATCGCTTAGAGATGAGAAAGGAGTAACAAATTATGTTGTTTCAGACAATACTGGAATTCAATCTTCTTCTTTGGGGAGATTAGAAAAAGGACAAGTGAAGCATCCGAGTGAAAAAACAATTGCTGCTTTAGCGAAATTCTTTGATGTAAATGAAGACTGGTTAAGAACTGGAAATGGAGAGAAAAGAGATGATATGAAAAAATCTGATCTTTATAAAATTGTCTACGCAGCAACTATGGATGCTTTAAGAGACTTTAATAAAGATAGGATAAAGGATAAAACTAAATAAGCATAGTATTTATTTAAAAATATACCGTGTAAAATACCGTGTAAAACAACAATGAAAAACGTCGTAAAACAAATATTAACTAACTACAACTATTTGATTTTCAGATTTGTAAAAATTTTAAACTAACTCAATTCTAGACTCAAACTCTAGTGCCGCGAGGCGTGCCGGTTCGATTCCGGCACTGGGTACAATGGAAAGGCTTAAACAATGTTTAAGCCTTTTTTTATTTTATATCTAAAAGTTCAACCTTACCAAACTGCTATAAAACAAGTATAAAGATTGGTTTTTGCATTTTTCTTTTTTCTTCTTATCCCGAGCTCAAGTTAAAGTAATAAATTTGGTATAACATAACTTATTATATGAACAACGAGGGAAAAAGGAGACCATTCAACTTGCGTAGACTTTTGTTTAAAGCATTAACCTGGATGGGGATTGGTGTATTCATAGGAATGGTAGCAGCAGGTTCAAGCGGTATGATTCCGGGTAGTTGGATTCCGTTTACCATCTTCGGGTTTATCGGGCTCACATTTTTGTGGTCGATAATTTTCACGCGTGGTCTGATTTCCAAATTCAGAAAAATGTCCGGAAATGGCGAAAATATAGGAGGCGGAAATGCCCGACGAGTGCCCGCACGGGTCGACAAACTTAAAGAAGCCGGCTTAGTGGTGAATAATTTAAATCATCAATTCATATTCACACTAACAGTTTTCCCTGATATCGGAGAACCTTATCAAACCACTATTCGCCAATTTATCACTATAGGCGAGTTGCCCAATTTCTACACTGGGCGGTTTGTAGCTTTTATTGAAGACAAGAACGACCCGGGTTATGGTGTTATAGAAATCAATCCCAATGAAACGTGGCGCGATAAGGTCAATGAGCCGTCAGAAAAGTTTAAAAATGCCAAAGCCCAAAAGGTGTATTCCGACAAAGGCATGGGGTTTTCGATCAAAACTTACGGCATAATTTCCGGTATGCCATCGGCATTCGACATTGTTCTTTCGCTCACCTTTCTCAGTCTTGGCATTCTGCTGCCCTTTGCTTTGTCGGGCAATTTTGATAAGCTAGTTTCCGGTTTTCACGATTTACCAAAAAAAATCACTGGCATAGTCACTCCGAAATAACCTATTGTGTATCTTCATAATTAATAATACTGGTTTTATCAAAATGCAAATAGAAAATATAAAACATCTTATTTACTAAACATCTAATGAAATACGACTTGTAAATATCTTATTGCACTCGCTTTCATTTTTTATTACCTTTTACATATTTAATAAAAAATTATCGCGATTAATATTGGTAATATTGTTCAGAAATTATAGGTATTCAAGCTATATAAAAACAAAAAAAATCAATTTAGTATTAAAGCCCAAGAGGAAGTGGGCTCTGCTGGGGAGCAACCTGTCAGCAATAGGCTTTTAGATATACGGAAAGGAGACTGTCTCAAAATGATAGTCTTTTTTTATTTTATCACTAAAAAATTCAGGCATAAGATAAAATCCGTTAATCTCATCTTATTAAAGTTATCAGCTAAAAAATTTAATAATTACACCCACAAACAAGGCTTATCAATAAAATACATAAATACTTAATTTATAAATACATACACCAATTTAATTAGTACCTTCACTGGTGAAATTATATAGTGATGTCTTTAAAAGAAATATCTGAAAATATTGGTATGAAAGGCCATTCAGCCCTCATATCACTCATGTATCGAGTTGGGCTTATTTTTATATTGATATATAGCACACCTGCTTTCACACAGAATCTCTCTCAACAAGTAGATTCTTTTCTTAAGGCAAAAATGAAATACAGCAGAATTCCGGGAATGCAAGTTGCCATTATTAAAAATGGAAAAATAATAAAACTCGCAGCATATGGAACAGCCAATATTCCGTTCAATATCCCTGTAACAGTCAACACTCTTTTTCCAATTAATTCGATGACAAAATGTTTCACAGGCACTGCACTTGTGAAGCTCATAGAAAACGGACAGATAAAACTCGATGACTATGCTTCAGTTTATCTTAGCAATCTTCCGGAACCCTGGCATAAGATAACAATCAAACAATTGCTTACCCATACTTCCGGTCTTCCAGATATTGTAGACGGAGATACAGGAAAAATGATTGTTCCCGGAGAGGATACCATTGCTTTAGAAAAGGTAAAAACCTTACCCATTCGCTTTGCTCCGGGAGAAAAATCAGAATACAACCAAACCAATTATGTACTCCTTGGTCAGATCATTGAAAAACTATCAAAAAAGCCTTTTACCTCCTTTGTAACAGAGCAGGAATTTGTCCCCGCTAATATGCAGCAAACGAATTTTGGAGATTCCTTCGATGTAATAAAAAACATGACTGAATCTTACTCTTATAAATTCAACCGAAACGGTCTTTGGAAACGCAGCAGCCAGCTTACCAGGGTTTTTGAAGAATTTTCAATACTCACTCGCCCTGCAGCAGGTATTAATAGTACAGCCAAAGAGTTGGCTGATTGGCTGATTCATCTTACTGAAGGAAAATTTATCGATCAGAAATCTTTGAAAATAATGTGGACTCCGTCCTTACATAATAACGGAACTACTGCACCCAGAGGATTAGGATGGTCCGTATCACTGCGAAAGCAGCATCCTTTTGTTTACGGAAGTGGTGGAATGCGTTCAGCCATGTATTATTATCCCGAAGACAAGATTGGTTTTATTATTTTAACCAATTTAAGAGGTGCTAATCCTGAAAAACTCATTGAGCAGCTGGCAGGATTTTATATTCCTGAATTACATCCTTATACAGGAACAGGTTTACCTCCTGCGCTTGGGCTTCTGCATACAGAGCTGCTAAAAACAAAGTATACAAAGTCTAAAGAAATTTATAAAAAACTCCAGCTGAAAGATAGTCAATTTAACCTTTCAGAAGCTTCTTTGAATGATTGGGGTTATACCTTGTTACACATTGGATATATGAAGCAGGCAATTGAAATTTTCAGTCTAAATACACAACTATATCCAAGTTCCGGTAATACTTACGACAGTCTTGCAGAAGCTTATGAAAGCTCAGGTAATAAATTAATGGCTCTTAAAAACTACCGACGCTCATTGGAATACTCTCCTGAGAATACCAATGCAAAAGAACAAATCAAATTATTGGATAAACAAATAAAACACCATTAATATCAGACCCTTATAATTTATATTATAAAAACAGTAGTAGCAGAACCAGGCAAACCCAAGGAAAACAAATAAAACCTTACTCGATTCCAACACTGGGTACAATTATATTAATCTGTATAATTTAAATTTATGGGAAATCTAAAACGGCTATTAACGGGAACACCATGAATCGTTCCTGGAGTCCACGTGCCTCCTATCTTTTTAATACTGTTAATAAGCATTTCGTCGAATTTTCTATTGCCACTACTTTTATCAGGTTGAATTTCTTCAATTTCACCTTTATCAGATACACTAAAATCTATTACAATCCTTTTTATATTTTTAACTCTGAAACGATCAAAGCTAGCAACCTTAACAAATCTTTCACGAAAAACATTCATTCCATCAGTATATTCAGGAGCAGAAATGTAGTCATCCAAGTTATAACCTTCTTTATAATTGTCAAAGAGGGCATCAGGGAAAATAGCTATATATGTATTAGCAGTAATACTCTTCCCTTCTACAGTCGCAGGTTTCCAATTATTTAGATATTTGAAACTATCTCTAACCAAATTATAGGTACATCTTATTTCATTAATATCCTTGACATCTTGCTCTTTTGGAATTATAATAGAAGCATCTGGATTAATTATGATCCAAGCTGTGTACAATTCATTTTTATTGTCACACGGCTTTAGTTTTTTATCTATTAAAACTTGATGCAATTCTTTATAGAATTGTACTTCACCACCAATATAATATTGTTGATCTATTGGGTAGCCTTGGGTTATGATTTTATTTTCCTTCTCTTGAGCAAATGATAGGTATACAGGTAAAATAAATAATAATATTTTTTTCATTCAGGATTTTTATTAATAAAAGTTGCTATAAAAACTTCTAATAACCGAATGCTCAAATATAATAATTACAAAAACTTATTATTATTAAATATAATTCATAATGACTAACCTCATCATAGCTTTATTTGTATCCTGGGTGCTACCCGTTTTATTTAAAATGGTAGAGAAAAATCACATCTCCTGTATAAGCTGGTTTAGACTCTCCTTTAATGAGAAGCTTAGCTTCGATAGTCACTTTGATCGTTCCTCTAAGATTGTTAACCGATTTTATAGTTGCCTGCAAAGAAACTTCAGAATTAACTTTTACCGGAAGCCCAAATCTTAGGTTTTCTATCCCGTAATTAATCTCCATATTGACATTCTTTACTTCTGCGATCTGCTTCCACAGGTAAGGAATAAGGGATAAGGTTAAATAGCCATGCGCAATTGTTGACTTATAAGGACCTTCACATTCTGCCTTATTTGGATCAACATGAATCCACTGATGATCCAATGTTGCATCTGCGAACTGATTGATCTGTTTCTGATCTATGATATGCCAGGAAGAGTTGCCCACCATGACACCTTCCAGCGATTTATATTCTTCAAAATTGTTGATTGTAATCATGGTATCGTTTTAATTTATATGACATAAAGATATGAGGGAAGGAATACATTTAAATGGATCTTCCTTAAAATTGATAAAAAACCCCTCGTACTGTACGAGAGGTCATGGGTATATCGAAAATAAAATAATATACGTATGAGGTTATGCCAATTTTACATTGACAGCATTTAAACCTTTTTTCCCACGTTCTACTTCATATACAACAGAATCGTTTTCACGAATATTATTTGATATTAAACCTGTAGAATGTACGAAAATGTCTTCTCCTCCATCGTTGGGAGTAATAAATCCGAAGCCTTTTGCTTCATTGAAAAATTTTACGGTGCCTTGTTGCATTGTAATTGTAATTAAAAATTGTTATTGTATAAATGATGATTAATGAGGGAATATCTTTATTCCGTTCATTAATGCAATATTTCTTAGTGTATGCCCGCCTGATTTCCTACAGGCATTGTAAAGCCTATGAGCTTTTGAATATTCTTTAAATCGGAACGTTCGTCCTCGTCGCAAAAAGAAACTGCTTTTCCTTCCATTCCGGCTCTTCCGGTTCTGCCTATTCGGTGAACATAAGTTTCCGGTATATTTGGGAGTTCATAATTGATAACGAAAGAAAGTTCGTCGATATCGATTCCGCGCGCTGCAATATCAGTGGCGATTAAAACACGGACCTTACTTTTTTTAAAGTCTTCAAGTGCTTTTTGTCTTGCTTGTTGAGATTTGTTTCCGTGAATTGCTGCTGCAAATATTCCTGTATGTCCCAGTTGTTTTACCAATCGGTCTGCTCCGTATTTGGTTCGTGTAAAAACCAATAGGCGGTTAATACTAGAGTCTTCCAGAAGATTGATAAGTAAATCTGTTTTTCTGTTTTTATCAACAAAATATACAGACTGTTCTATAGTTTTTGCTGTTGATGAAACAGGTGTTGCCGATACTTCTACAGGATTTTTCACAATTGTATTTGCAAATTTCCGTATAGAAACAGGCATGGTTGCAGAGAAAAACAGAGTCTGTTTCTTTGAAGGGGTTAACCTGAGAATCTTTTTCACATCATTCACAAAACCCATATCAAGCATTCTGTCTGCTTCATCCAGAACCAGAATTTCAATTTTGGAAAGATTCACATGTCCATCGCTGCACAAATCTAAAAGTCTTCCCGGTGTGGCAATCAATACATCTACTCTTTTTCTTAAGGCTGCAATCTGGCTTCCTTTACCAACGCCACCGAAAACACAAAGCTGTGATAATGGCAGATATTTACTATAGACCTTAAAATTTTCCTCAATCTGTATTGCCAGCTCCCGCGTGGGGGTTAGAATAAGTGTTCGAATTTCTTTATGTTCCGGGTTTTTCTTTTTAAGTAACTGTAGAACAGGCATTGCAAATGCTGCCGTTTTGCCGGTTCCGGTCTGTGCACAGCCAATAATATCTTTTCCCTCAAGAATATGCGGTATCGCCATATTCTGGATATCGGTGGGTTTTGAATATCCGGCTTCTGTTATGGCACGGATAATAGGATTTATTAAATTTAAACTTTTAAAATTCATTGTTTTTGAAATTGCCTTTTTTAGGCTTTAAGTGAATCAGGTTTTCCATAAAATCCTGAATAAAATCCATAAACAACAGTCCTTAAATAAAGAAATAAAAGTTTATAATCCTGCGTATTATATAACTGCTTATTGATATAGCTTTTGCTACCTAAACTCATATTCATCCATAAAGATTTAAAAGTTAAAATGTGGCGGCTGGAAAAGCTAGATACTGAAAAAGAAAAAAAAGGTATTTTAAACTGTGACAGAAGGCAAAGGCAGAGGCCTGTTTATTTATTGTGCTGCAAATATACAATAAACATTCAGAACAATACTACATTTAATCAACTGATTATCAAAAATTTATTCATAGATTTCGTGCATGAAACAAATTGTTTGCATTCAGCGGATAATTTTAATCCTCTAATAATGCATACTTATTTTCCCAAAACACAACCCCAGCCGTTAGCTACCTCTCCTCCTCCATTGATAAGAATTGCCTATTTCATTATGGTGCACCATGAACCTGAGGTTTTTAAAAAACTCTTTTATCAGATTCATACAAGAGATCAATTCTACCTTATCCATATTGACAGAAAAGCAAAATCTGAATTTACAGAAGAAATTCAACAATTTCTTATACAGTTTCCAAATGCTTATGTTTTACAAAGTATGAACATTAATCCTGGAGGATTCAGCATGATACAAGCTGAACTCGATGCTATGGAATATCTTCTTAATGTAAGTTCTGAGTGGGATTTTTTTATTAATCTGAGCGGAGATGATTATCCCTTAAAAAATCAAAATATTATACGCCAGTTCCTCTCCGATAATACTAATAAAAACTTTATTTTCTATTACGATCAGAAATTTTACAGACCCGATACACTTCAAAGAATCCAAAACCACTTTACAGAATTGGCATATAAGATATCTTCTATGATTTATAAGAGAGAGTTTATGAAAGGAATAACGCCCTATATTGGCGGAAAGTGGTTTATATTCACACGTGACACTTGTGCTTTTATATGCAGTAATGATAAGATCGTGAAATTTAAAAATTTTTATCTTCATACTTTTCTGCCGGGAGACTCTTTTTTCCAAACAGTTTTAATGAATACAACATTTCATGACATTGCTGTAAATGATGACAAAAGAATGGTTATTAAATTGTCAAAAGTAACAAAACAGAATTCTGAGATTTATATTAATATGCTAAAACATGGTAATCATCTTTTCATAAGAAAACTCAATCACCAAACCGATACCCTAATTCTGCGTTATATTGAAGAAAATTATAACCACCCGTTGCCTCAGACAGATCAGATAGGAAACGAACTTAAAACAGATGAGAATCAGAAAAACTAACCTGTATAATTATTATAATTATTAAGGTTCAAGTGTAGTGAACAGATAAAGTATAAAAATGGCAATCAGTACAAGTCCCTGCATAATATTGGTACGGCCTGTTGCCAAAGAAACTGTAATAATAAATAAAGACAATCCTAAAAGCAGTATTGACTTAATACTAATACCTAACATCATCCTCATATCAGCTATTACGGAAACAAAAGCGATGAAAGGAATACTAAGCCCAATGCTTGCCAAAGCTGAGCCTAAAGCTAAATTAAGACTTGTTTGAAGTCGGTTGTTGTATGCGGCCCTGATAGCCGCAAGCCCTTCGGGAAGGAGCACTATTCCGGCAATAATAATCCCAACTAAGGACTTTGGAGCGCCCAATCCTATAACCAGTGTATCGACATCTTTCGAGAGGTTTTTGGCCAAAAGAACGACGATTCCGAGACATAATAATAAAAGTATAATACTAAAATACATCACCTTTCTGGAAGGCTTTTCCAGTGGGACATCATCTTCACTAAAATCAGAATTTTTATTCGGTATGGGTGCTATAAAGTAAGCGCGATGCCTTACCGTTTGTATCATGGTAAAACCGATGTACAAGGCCAGGCATATTAAAGAAATAAATATTAACTGGTATGGAGTATATTCTCCCCCTGTATGACTAATGGTGTAATTGGGCAGAATTAATATAAAAACAACAATAGAGGTAAGCGTTATTAAAGCTGTGCTTACGCCCTGTAAGGTAAATACCTGTTCTCTGTATTTCAATGAGCCTACGATAATACACACGCCTATAATTCCGGTAAGAATAATCATAACGGCTGCAAAAACAGTATCCCTTGCCAGAGATATGCTTTCCAGTCCCTTGCTGCTAAGCATGATAGATATAATAAGCGCCGCCTCAATAACTGTTATAGCAAAAGCTAAAAGAAGGGTTCCGTAGGGTTCTCCTACCCTGTAGGCAATAATCTCAGAATGATATACGGCTGCTAAAACCGAACTTATCAGAAAAAATACAAGAACCAGAGAATAAAAATGTCCGGTAAAAACATTATGAAACAAATAAACCACCCATGCCATTACAGGCAGAATGATTGTCCACCCTAAAAGGTATATTTTATTTTTCATAGGATATCAATACTTTCTCAGTTTCTGAGCAACTGCAGGACACCAGCTCTTTGATTTCTATTAAGCTAAATAACATCATAATCATTACATGTAACAATGAAATTATGATCGATAGAATCCGGGGATTCTTCACACCATTTTATAAGTTCATTTTGCAAATGGTCCTCAAATTTAAAATCATCCGGTACTTCAACAGTACATTCCGTAACCGTTTCTATATCAAAAAGATTAAAAGCCATAATATCATTAAGTGAAGTCAGTTCATAGTAACCTTTAAATAAAGGTATTTTTTTAGTTACACTATTTTTAAACAGGTAAAGCGTTGTATTTTTCATTATAAAGATATTATTTGATTATGTGTATTCTTTTATTGTCTGCCAATAATGCTTGTTGCTATACAGAATGTGTTTGATAAAACATAAAGTAAACGCTCTCTTTTTGGTATAAGCCCATTTTATACTAACAGAACAGGCACCTTGTGGGCACCTGTTCTGTTTACTAAGACTCTTTATAGCAGATCAATTATTTTTTATATTTTAATTGATCAACCTACAATACAAGTGCTTTATTAATGATATCAATAGTTTCCTCACGATTTTTATTTAATTTTTGCCCTAATTTTCTTAGTAGTTCATCTTCTTTTCCTTCTTCAAACTGGAGATCAGAATCTTTTAATTCCACAAATTTTTTCTTTAATCCTCTGGCCTGTTCTGCCCAATTACCTTTAATTCTAAAATTACCAAGGCTTTTATTTTGGTTGTTATCCATCGTTTTATTTTTAGGTGTAACAGAATTATTACATGGTAAAGGTGAGCTAAATAGCTCGCTAAACTATTATACCTGGATATAATAAACTTGCATATATCACACCTTTATAAATCTTCAAGATTTTTTAAACGCCGAAGTTTAAGCTTTTTGTAAAATGAAGGAGAAAGACCTGTTATTTTTTTAAATTGATTTGAAAGATGGGCAACACTGCTATAATTGAGCTTATAAGAAATTTCTGTGAGGTTAAGTTCATTATAAAGTAAGAGCTCTTTTACCTTTTCTACTTTATTGATAATAATGAAATGCTGTAAGGTTATTCCTTTTACTTCAGAAAATGTATTGGCCAGATAAGTATAATCATAACCTAATTTTTCGCTAATGTAGTCCGAAAAGTTTTCTTTTGGAAATTCATCTGTATAATGAATCATCTGGGTAACAACATTTTTGATCTTTTCAATCAGGATGCTTTTTTTATCATCTAAGAGTTCCAGACCCGTCTTCAGAAGATTTTCTTTCAGCATTGTTCTCTGTGAAAGAGATATATCATCCCATAGCTCTACCGTCCCAAGATCTACCACAGCATTTTTTATCCCTAAATTCTCGAGTTCCTGATGAACAACCATCTTGCAGCGCAAGCTTACCATATATTTTATATACAACTTCATCACATTTCCTACAACTATTTTATATTATTAAGAATCAATACCTTATGAATCTCTATTTTCAAAGTTAGTGTTTATACTTCAAATACCTATGATTTATATAACAAATTATAAAACGCTTATAAAGCAACGGCTTTTTAAAACTTGACCTTTACACCTAACCCAATAAATCTATAGACCATGTCAAAAGAGAGAAACGGAAAAAAAAAATCTGACAGCCAGGATAAAACGGCCCCCTCAAAATCTACAAAGGAGAAACGAAAAGACAAAATTGCCAAAAGAATTGATAAGGAAAATGAAAGAAGGCGTCTGGATACCTGAATGAAAAGCCTAAAGATAAAAAAAGAAGGAATTCTTTTGAAGAAAACTGATTACAGTTTTGAAAATGAAGGTGTTCTAAATCCTGCTGTAATAAAGGATAATAAAATAATACATCTATTTTACCGCGCTGTGGCTAAAGGAAATTTTTCAAGCATCGGGTACTGTCAATTGTCTGATCCCCTTCATATAGAAAATCGAAAAGATGTTCCTGCTTTGGTACCTGAATATGATTATGAAAAGCAAGGAATGGAAGATCCACGTCTGGTAAAGATTGACAATCTGTTTTACCTTACCTATACCGCTTACGATGGTATTAATGCTCTTGGAGCCTTAGCCACTTCAACAGATTTGAAAACATGGAAAAAAGCAGGCATTATTGTTCCCAGGATTACATATGAAGAGTTTAAACATCTCTCGGAAGATAAAGATAATCTTCATGATAAATATATCCGCTATAATCATTTCCAAATCAGCCATCAAACCAATAGTGACAACGTTTATCTATGGAGCAAAAATCTTGTGTTTTTCCCCAGAAGAATTAATGGAAACCTCTATTTTCTTCACCGGATAAGACCAGATATTCAGATGGTTACTGGTATTAAAAATATAAAGGCATTGACTCTGGATTTTTGGAAAGATTATTTTCTTCATTTCAAAGACCATATTGTACTGTCTCCTGTATATGCACATGAAACGAGCTATATCGGAAGCGGCTGCCCACCTATAGAAACTCCCGAAGGCTGGCTTATTATTTATCATGGTGTATATGATTCCATAGAAGGTTATGTATATACAGCATGTGCCGCTATGCTGGACTTGGAAGATCCAAAGAAGGAAATTGCAAGACTTCCGTATCCCCTCTTTCAACCGGAAAAAAAATGGGAACTAAAAGGGGAAGTCAACAATGTTTGCTTTCCAACAGGAGCCCTCGTAGAGAATGACACGCTGTATATCTATTACGGAGCAGCAGACCAGCGCATTGCAGTTGTCTCTGTTAAGCTATCAGAGCTCATAAAAGAACTCCTGCAATATTCTTCATTATAAATAAATATTATCCCGGAATAAAATGGAAAGTAATAACGATTTAATTATGCAAAATAATATTCTGACAGGGCAATCCGAAAATTTATATAAAAACACAATATATTATAAAAATAAATATCTGCCTAAGGTTGCCTTTATTAGTACTTTTCCGCCAAAAGTATGTGGTATTGCCACATACTCACAAGACCTGATCAACATGCTCAGGATTCAATTCCCAACTTCTTTTCAAGTCTCTGTCTTTCCTTTGGAATCTAAACAGGAACATTATCATTATCAGGAAGAAGTTTCCTATATCCTAAAAACATACGATTCGGATTCTTATATAGAACTGGCCAATAGAATAAATAAAGATCCCCAAATTCAGCTTATTATTTTGCAACATGAATTTGGTTTCTTTACTGACACCAGTATCGGATTATCTGCTTTTCTTAGGATTTTAGAAAAAGAAGTGATTGTTACTTTTCATACCGTTCTGCCAAGACCAGATAAAAATTTAAAAGATAAAGTACGGGAGATTGTTAATCTTTCGGCTTGTGTTATTGTTATGACAGGTATTTCTTCTCAAATTTTGATTCATGCCTATGGAATTCTACCAGAAAAAATCAAAGTAATTCCACATGGCACTCATTTATTAGCCTATAATGATAAAATTTCACTAAAATCAAAATACCACCTTACCCATAAAAAGGTACTCTCTACATTTGGCCTTCTGGGACCCGGAAAAAATATTGAAACGACATTAAAGGCACTCCCAAAAATTATCTTGCAACATCCCGATATTATATTTCTGATTATAGGTAAAACACACCCTATGATTATTAAAACTCATGGTGAAGAATACAGAAATTATCTAAAAGATCTTATTAAAAAGCTTGATATTGAAGATCATGTAATGTTTATCAATGAATATTTGCCCCTTGGAGAATTATTAGAATATCTTCAGTTAACCGATGTATATCTTTTCACTTCTAAAGACCGAAATCAGGTTGTAAGCGGCACTTTCTCCTATGCCATCAGTTCCGGATGTCCCATTGTTTCTACTCCTATTCCTCACGCACTAGAAGTATTGAAAGATGGCAGTGGTCTTATTATAGATTTTGAATCTCCTCTACAACTAGGATTGGCAGTAAACACTATACTGAAAGATAAAACCATACAGGAAAAATTGAGAACCAAAGCTTTAGAGAAAATGGCACCAACAGCCTGGGAGAATTCTTCTCTTCTTCATGCACATTTATTTCAGGCATACGGAAAAGGAGAAATAGAACTTCATTATACTTTACCTGTGATTAATCTTGAACATTTTCGGCATTTAACTACAGATTTTGCCATGCTTCAGTTCTCTATACTTAACCGTCCCGATATGGATTCCGGATATACGCTGGATGATAACGCCAGGGCTATGATCGCCATGTGCCAGCACTATCTGTACAGTAACGATCCCGCTGATCTGAAATTAATAACTGTTTATTTAAATTTTATTGATTTCTGCCAAATGCATGATGGCAGCTTTCTTAATTATGTAGATAAAGAAAGAAAGTTCACCTCTCAGAATTATAAATCCAATCTTGAAGATTCTAACGGAAGAGCGATTTGGGCTTTAGGTTACCTTATTTCTCAGAAAGAAAATTTGCCTGAAGAACTTTCTGTTCGGACAGAGAAAATATTACAAAAAAGTATTCTCTATATCAGTAGAATTAAATCTCCAAGGGCTATCGCATTTATTATAAAAGGTTTATACTACCAAAAATCGATTCGCAATATACCTGTTATAAAAAAATTAGCCAATCAATTGGTTAAATTATACCGAAAAGAAGCTAAAGACAGTAATTGGCAATGGTTTGAGCGCTATTTAACCTACGCCAACAGTGTTCTGCCGGAGGCTTTACTATATGCATGGCGAGCCACCGGAAACGAGAAGTATAAACACATCGCTTTTGAATCTTTTCACTTTCTTTTATCAAAAATTATTATAGGTCCGAATATCAAAGTGATTTCAAACAAGGGCTGGCTTCATAAACAAAATAAAAATACCTCCAATGGAGGTGAGCAACCGATAGATATAGCCTATACTATTTTAGCGTTATCTGCATTCTATATGGTTTCTGATAATCCGAAATATCTTCATTTGATGCAGAATGCCATGAATTGGTTTCTGGGACAAAACCATCTGAATCAAATTATTTACAATCCTGCTACAGGAGGTTGTTACGATGGTCTTGAGGAGTATAATGTCAATCTCAATCAAGGGGCAGAATCTACTGTCAGTTATCTTATGGCAAGACTTTGTTTGGAGAAGGTAAAGCAAAACATTTAATTTGGGCTGTGTCAGCGCTTATACTCATTACCAGATAATAATGGCTATAAAAAACAATTCATTTACTTACATAGTGTAAGCAAATGAATTTTAAAAAAACAATATAATAAATAAAATAGGATATTACATATTACCTTTCATCGTTTCCATTGATCCACCTGTCTAACATAACATGTTCTCTAGGTGACTGATGTGCTCCCCCGGCTAATATATCCAGGAGCCTGTCCCACAGATTTCTTTTTTTATTGAATTCAGTTTTATAAATCAGTAATGCTTTTAAGTATTCTTTCTCGTATTTCTTTGCCTGCTGAAGGGTATAGTTCCCGGGAATATTATGCATAATATTAGAGGTGGTGTTACTAATTCTAGCAGGCGTTTGCGCCTCAATATACTTCAGCTCGCCCATACAAACATTGATGAGGGCTATAATTAATGTAAAAAACTCATTTTGAATATCACATATATTGATTCTCCAGTATAGTTTTTCCTCTTTAGGAAGGATTTGAGAGCCAAGTGTTTCAATATGTTTATAATCTATAGTAATTTTCTCTATATAATACTGGTTTTGCTGCCAGAATATATATGAATTTAACCTGTTTTTTTCTACAATATTTTCTTTTATATAAAAGATTTGCTCTTCAACATAAGCAAGGTTATTACCTATAATTGATAAGGTATTCTCACACTGTTGGTTCACTTCTGTAGAACAGTGAAGACTCAATATATCTTTTGCTTGTTTATTCAGGTTTTCCAATTCCTTCAATGCTCCCAATATATCTGTCAGATCTTTTCTTAAAATCGTATTTGCATTTCGAATATAAAATAAGGCTGCAAACTGTGAAGTATTGTCCTGTATCACACTACGTTTCTGCTGATTTACTCCTGCTCTCTTTCTATGATGATTTAATGTACTTCTCATTATAATTTTAATTGAATTTTATAAGAATATCAGATAGTCTATATTAGCCTATAATCTATAATGGGACTACTTTCTGTTCAACAATAAAGGGATAGGAACTGCAATTCCTACCCCACTTATTAAAACTTTTCGAAAACATATTTACTGCTTTCTAATCGTCCTAATTACTAATGGTAATGAATTTATTTTAGTAATAGCTGTGATCTGTTTATAGTCTTATTGTAATTACTATTCTTTCAGATTCTCATCATTAAGTCGCTTAATATTTCTATACAAAGGTGGATGATTACAAATCTATATTATTACGCATTTATGTAATAAACTTACATATATCACATGTAACATGATAATTTTCCAACTCTGTGCCCAACCACATATTTGGTTATCTTGTAAGATAACATATTTTTAGACTTACTCTTTTATGTTACTAATTATCATTGTTAAGTAAATTATGTATCATAATCTAATTATCCAGCCATTTTAAAATCAGTAAATTCAGAAGCAGAAATGTAATCATTCAAGTCAGAAGTTTCTTTGAATGATTGGAGTGGTACTCTGTCACATATTGGCTACATAAAACAGGCAATTGAAATTTTCAACTTAAATACACAACTATATCCAAGTTCCGGTAATATTTAAAACAGTCTTGCAGAAGCTTATGAGAGCTCAGGTAAAAAATTAAAGGCTCTTAAAAACGACCGTCATTCATTGGAATACTCTCCCGATAATACCAATGCAAAAGAACAAATCAAATTATTGGATAAACAAATTAAACATCGTTAATCTCAGACTGCTACAATTTATATTGCAAAATACATGGTTATTCATCATTATCCTTCTTTTTCTCTTCTAAGGACCTCCCGAATGCACTATCTGATGATGTAAGATGCTTTATAGGGGCTTTTAAAGCTTTTGCTTTTTCCAAGACTATTTTAGCTCTTTCTAAGTCAGTTTTCTTACTGTTGTTACCTAAATTGTCTGGAATATCACCCGTCTTGCTTTTTCTCTTAGACATACTTCATATTTGTCTACAAGTTAATCATTTAATAATTAAGGAGTTTTAAAATTTTTCGATTTTTTTTTCCGGATCCCCTCATGAGCTTATTTATTAATTTTCATTTATCCTCAATGTTATATCTATAAATAGTGAAATACTATTATATTTGCTCACTAACCAATTAAATATTATACAATGAAAAATTTAAAGAAAATCAATAGAAGCGAATTAAAATCTTTATTAGGTGGAGGTAACGGACCAATAACATGCCCAAGTGGATATAAACGTTCCTTATGTATGCAACCTGAAGATCCAGGATGTGAGCCTAAATGTGAAAAAGCATAAGTTTATTTCCGAAAATAAGTAAATAGAATTTCGCTTAGTTATATAAACCTTACTTATGAAAGTAAGGTTTTTTCATTTCTTCTTATTGCAAATTTTCACAGCATTTTTAATTACTGTTTTATGGTTTCTTGGCAGAATCAATAATTTTCGGCTTTTATCGTAGTTCAACATTCTTTTATTCCAAATTTTTAATGGAAATTATCATACTATCCCACTGTTTAGTATATCCTAAAGTACTTTCATGAAATGCAGAGAACGTAATAGACACACATACTACAACTTGCTATTTTTCAATAAGATATTCGTCAATTTTTACTGACCTGTTTTTATTATTTGCCCTCTCAATAGACTTTAGAATATCCTTTATCTGAGTTTTATTTATCATATGCGCTCCAAAAAAAACATTTTCTATTGTTTTTGTATTTTTAATATTATCCAAAGGATTTTTTGACAGAAGTACTAAATCTGCATTGTATCCAACTTTTATTTTGCCAGTACTGCTTTTCATCCAATTACTTGGTGCGACAGTTGCAGAATAGAGAGCTTGAGTATTTGTCATCCCGGATTTAGTTAATGATTCTAATTCATCATGTAAAGAAAATCCTGCTACAACAGTAGCCACACTTGAATCCGTTCCTGCTATCAATGTAACTTTGTTATCGATCAAAGCTTTTACCATTATATGTATCGCTTCTGCATAAGTTTTCCAATAGGTAAATGAACGCCTTCTTGCTTCAGGATTATTTTTCCCATCATATTCATAAGCATTTTTACCCGGCAACCAACCCAATTTATGAATTGGGGTACCTTCAATAATTTTTGGATTCACATATTTTAATTCTACTTCTTTAAGTTTAGATTTAAGGTCAAATCTTTGTTCCATAAAACTTTCACATAACCAAACTGTTGAAGTGACACTGATATTATTTTCTTTTAATTTCTTAGCAATCTGATTAGAACGCAATTTTAAAAAATTAATGTATTCTTCAGGATTTTTTGCAATTGACTTTCCAAAATCATCAATAGTTTTTTTAGTAATTTCTTCTATGTGAGCAATCTCAATTTGACCTGAAGAATAAAAAATATCTAAACTAACTAAAGGGATATGACCAATAACCGGAATGTGGTTTTCTTTTGCTATTTCAATGGTGGCCTTAAATGTTTCAGGATTTACAAAACCATACATTTTAATAGCATCATAACCATCTTGTTTTATTTTCTTTATGGCTTTTTGGGCACCATTTTTATTAGAATAATCGATAGATTGTCTTGTCCAAGCATAATAATACCCCATTAATCCACTCTCACTATATATAGGAGGAGATGCTACATAAAGTCGAGGACCTATTCCATTTTTATTGATTTCTTTCCTCCAATCTAATATCATAGGATTGCCAGCCATCTCTCTGATATAAGTAACACCATTTACTAAATATAAAAACAGATCGTTTTTGCTTTCCCTTAAATGCGCATGGCTATCTATAAGCCCCGGAATTAAGTATTTACTCGTACCATCAATGATCATATTATTACTATTCAATAATAAATTTGTACCTATTTGAACAATTTTACCTTCTTTAAGAATTACATCTTTATTTCTTATAAAGTAACTGCAATCCTCAGAAAGAATATTGGCATTTCTTATCTGGACTATTTTATTTGACTTAACAAACCTGTCAATATTTATAACCTCAGTAGACTTACCTAATATTTTATTTAATTCATTATCCGCCCAAATAAAAGTGATACAAAGTAGTCCAAACAATAGTATAATAGTGTATAAAGTTCTTCGCAGCCATTTTTTTTTCATATGTAATATTTTAAAATTGTGGCTCAAAAGTAAACTTAAGTACTGCTGATTTAGCTTACAAAAAGCGATTCGGGATAAAACATAGCATTTTAGGGACGAAATTTATAGTGACATTAAACTATCCTTATAGCTTTTGGAAACGGGTAGTTCCATTTGTGTAACGAAAATCGTATTTTGATCTTTCCAAGCTTTAAAATGAGATGGATTTATTAAATGCGAACGATGTATTTGGATTAAAAAATCAAAATCATATTGAACCTTTTTTAATGTACTACGAATCACTTTTGTTTTTAGCAGGTTGTCATCTATAAAGAATATATCAACATAATTCTGAGAATTTGATACACAGACTAAATTGTCTTTTTTTATTTTTAAAACATCTAATTTATTTTCTCCTCTAATAATAATGCTTTCATCCTCTAAAGGAATTAATCTTGTTAGATATATTCTTGCTAAAACTATTATCGGAGTTGATATAAAAGCTGATTTCAGACTGATTGTTTGCACAAAATTTAAAAAATCAAATCCACCGTTTAAAATAGGAGATTTATAATAAGCAAAAGTGCTAAACAAAAAAAGTGATTGGAAAAACACAAGACTAGCAATTTCCAGCCCAATATTCCATTTAGAAATTCTATAATAAACTTTTTGTTGAATTATGGCAAGTAATCCATAACATAAAAATGAAATTATACTAAATCCAGAACTTATAAATATCCAATTTTTGAAGCTTATACTTCCATCATCAAAAGGTCTTATTAAGAATGCGAAAAAGAATAGCCACATAGCGATAAAAATCCCCACCAATAAATGATGTTTAATCGATGGATTTATCTTTTTCATTTCATATATTTTATAGGCTTGTTATGAAGCATTTGTTACAATAAAAACGCTGCGAAGTTACAAAATATCTACTTGATACTTATTTATTCATGACTGTTCATATGATGTTTTTAATATGGATATTTGACAATCAATTGAATAAGCTTCAACATCCAGAAGATGTTCGAAGAAAATTTTCATTATCCATTCATTCCTATCTATTTTACAAGTAGATATATAAGAGCCTCTACTCTATTTCTATATTTTGTTTTAGGTAGGTTCTTAGATGAATTTCCGATCATAATTCTGTAAGTTCCTTTTTCTACAATCCAGTTCATTTTCTCATCCAGAACTTTATGTTCTTTAACCAAAATTTCTATCATAACCTCTTTTGATTCTCCTGTATCAGGGATTCCTTTTTAAAAGCCTTTTACTCAATAACTGCTCTCGATACTGTAGCTAATATCTATCATATATGGCAATTACAAAAATCAGCTGGTTAATTTCTTCGAAATACATAATACACAAATCAAAAAAAAACCTATATTTGCCCATACAAAAAATAAGAAATGATATTGTCTAACTTAAAAAAGGGGAAGAAACAGAACTTGCGTAGAACTTCGTGAGTCATTTTCCTTTGGTTAGAATCGAAATATATAAGGAGCTTGTCATCACGACAAGCTCTTTTTTTTGCTTATAATCATTAACAATTTAAATATATTTATGAAAGTATTGAAATTTGGAGGGACATCAGTAGGAAGCCCGGAAAGAATTGAACAACTATTACCCATTATCAGATCTCAGGCTGCAGATAAACATCTGGTTGTATTATCTGCTGTTTCCGGAACCACAAACGATCTCGTTACATTATCCGAGCTATATGCCAAAAAAGAAGATAAAGCTGCTCAAAAGCATATTGATATACTTTACGATAAATATAAAAAGTTTGTAAAAGAACTATTCAGAACAGAACCGGGGACTTTAGAAGCATTGGCTTTTATTGACAATGTATTTCAGTTACTGTATAAGTTTGACAGTACAAATTTCACCACTACAGAAGAGCGTATTATCTTAGCTCAGGGCGAGATTATTTCCACAACCTTATTTCATCTGCATTTAAAAGAAAAAGGTATTTCTTCAGTATTATTATCGGCATTGGACTTTATGCTTATTGATAAAGAAGGTGAACCTGATGTAGAATACATAAGAGAACATGCCACCAGTGAAATGGCAAAATTCTCTGATGAAAAATTATTTATTACTCAGGGATATATTTGCCGAAATGCACAGGGTGAAATTGATAATTTGAGAAGAGGAGGCTCAGACTATACAGCATCCCTATTAGGCGCTGCACTACAGGTGGAAGAAATTCAGATCTGGACTGATATTGACGGATTTCATAATAATGACCCTCGTTATGTACCAAACACAAAACCTATTGCCCATCTAAATTTTGATGAAGCTGCCGAGCTTTCTTATTTCGGAGCAAAGATTCTGCATCCACAAAGTGTTTTTCCAGCAAGAAAATATAATGTACCTGTTCGGTTATTGGACACCATGAATCTTAGTGCATCAGGAACTTTGATTTCGGGAGAAACAAAAAATCTAAATCAAATTGTAGCTATTGCTGCCAAAGATAATATTACTGCAATTCGTATTCAGTCTTCCAGAATGTTAATGGCTTATGGGTTTTTGAGGAAGATTTTTGAGGTTTTTGAAGTGCATAAAACTCCAATTGATATGATTACGACCTCCGAGGTAGCAGTTTCTCTGACAATTGACCAAACCGAATTTCTTCCGGAAATAATAAAAAAATTAGAATCTTTCGGAACTGTAGACATTGATAATGAACAGTCTATCATTTGTATTGTTGGTGATTTCAAAAAAAATAATCATGGACTGGCAACTATAGTTTCTGAAGCTGTAAAGCATATTCCGGTACGAATGATCTCTTATGGCGGGAGTGAAAATAATATTTCATTATTGGTTCCAACCAGTTATAAAATTGAAGCGTTAAGATCACTGCATAACAGATTATTCTAAGAAAAATCGGCAACAAAAAAGCCCGTGATAAAAATTTTCATCACGGGCTTTTATCCTAAAACAGATCATCAGATTAAAGGATTTCCACTTCTTCCGGAACTACAAACATAATCATACAACCATTTTCTGACTTTACAGAATGTTTGAAATTAGGCGGAGTGTACAAGTAATCTCCTTTTTCCAGCTCAGCCCCTGCTATAGTCGCTTTTCCTTCCATTATAAAGAGTTCTTCGCCTGCGGGATGATTATGATAGGGATAACTCGCTCCTGGCTCAAACTTTAAAAGGATTGTTGTAGAGCGGTTTTTCTCCAAATCAAATTTTAAAGATTTCACAAAAATACCTTTATAATGGATTCCTTTCTCAATTAAAGGCTGCCATTCTTTCTGTTCTGTCTTTACAATGTAGTCATAGATGTTTGTGTTCATGATATTGAATGTTAAATTGTTATAGATGTAAAAGCTGATCCAAAGACCATAAGTAAGACGAAAAAGTACTCAGTAAAAATGCCCCGGCACTGAATACAAAAACAGAATAGTCCAATGGCTCTTTACAGCCAAAAGAAATACTCATCGCAATGCCAAATAAAACAGTGAGAATAGCAGCACATAAAGCAGTTTTACGTACCCGATAACCTATAAGAAGTAAGATCCCAATGGAAGATTCTGCAAAAGTAGATAGTACTGCAAGGGATGGAATCCATGAATGAGGTAAAAAAGAATTTACTTCAGCTGTATATCGGACAAATTTGCTCCAGCCCGAAGACTGTGCTCCCCAAAGGTTTAACCTGCTGGATACAGCAGATAAAAATCCGGCTGCAAGTGTTATTCTTAACAGAAAAACAGCGATGTTTTGTCTCACTTTCATAAGAGTAATTTTTAGTTCTTGATGACAGGGACAAAGTTCAGGGAAAGAGTATCCCTAAAGAATAGACAATTCTGGAAAAAGCATATAATATTTGAAGATGACACAAATTTCAATGATAAGGATATAACCTCGGAAATCTATATAAATACCAGAAATAAGTAGGTACTGGGTTTATTGATAACCTGTTTCACAGGTTAATTTCTGACCACCTTTTGATAGTCTTTTGGAGAAAGCGAAGTATGTTTCTTGAAGAAATTAGAGAAATAAAAAGGATCATTGAATCCAAGCAGATAAGCAATTTCCTTTACACTCAGTTTTTCATACAGTAATAATCTCTTTGCTTCAGAAATGACGAGGCTGTAAATTACATTTTGAGCTGTTTTATTGGTATGAAGTTTTGAAACTTCATTCAATTTAGCTTCGGTAGTACCCAGAAGGTCTGCAAATCGGGAGACAGGATAGTTTTCAGAAAAATGATTCCGGACACTTTCCAGAAAATTCAAAAACAAAGCATCAGGTTTCCAGATTTCATCTCCATTAGCAATTTTGCTCCGGTTGATTTCCACCAATAAAAGTTCGACCATAGAATGAGTAGAAATGAGATACTGATAAGGTTTCTCCTCTATTTCCTTTTCAATCAGGTTAAGAGTTTCAGTAAAAAAGGAAGGATGATATATCGTAATGATTTCATTCATTCCGAAATGGCAGAAAAGCCCGTTATGGAAAATCAGCTCAATATCGCTGTCGCTTTTAGAGAAAAAATCTAGGGTGAATTCAAGAGCGGTAAGTTCGCCTTCTACAGAAATCAACTGATGAAACTGTCCGGAAGTTATGGTAACCAATTGGGAAGCCTCCAGAATAAAAATATTTTCATCAATCAGAATCTCTGCACTGCCCTCTTTACACCAAAACAAAGTGTATTTTACAACCCGCCTTGGCTCAGGGTGTCCTGTACGATGAGAATATCTTATTATTTCAATCATTTATTAACCTTATTTAAATTGGAACTTCCTAATATTATTTTAGCTTTAATTCACTAAAACTAAATTACAAAAAATGACAATTTAAAATATACATTTTGTAATGAACCCAGGAATTACTTTTGTCGTTTCATATTAAGCATTTGTCAACTCTTTTCTGATATCAAGTCATTATCTTTGCTATAGCTACTACAGTTTTATTCACTAAACCACTTAATTAAAAAGATTCTCTGTAATGAGCAAATACAATACTTATATTTTTGATTTCGATTATACTCTGGCTGATTCTTCCAAAGGAATTATCATGTGCTTTCGCTATGTTTTGGAAAACCATGGATATCATGATATAAGTGATCATCAAATAAAACTCACTATCGGAAAGACACTGGAGGAATCTTTTAGCATACTGACAGACATTACAAATAAAGAAACACTTGCTTCATACGCAAAAGAATATGTAAAAAAGGCTGATGACTGGATGACAGCCAATACTGTACTTTTTCCGGAAACCTCATCGGTTTTGAATACATTAAAGAGACATAGCGCCAAAATAGGTATTGTATCTACGAAGTATAGGTACCGTATAATGGAATTTATCGATCAAAAATTCCCAAAGGGTTTCTTTGACATTGTTATAGGTGCTGAAGATGTAACTGCACACAAACCGGATCCGGCTGGATTAATTTTAGCAATTAATGGCCTGCAATCTGATTTAGAAAGATGTTTATATATAGGTGACAGCATCATTGATGCAAAAACGGCACAGGCAATAGGTGTTGATTTTTATGGAGTTTTAAATGGCATCACTACAAAAGAAGAATTACTTATATATCCACATGTTAAAATTGCCGATAATCTAAATGATTTGATATAGGACTCATAACTGTACAAAATCAAAAAATCGAATATCAGATGCTGATATTCGATTTTTTGATTTATCATTAACTATTTATAAGCAACTATGGGCACGGAATAATTTTCCGGCCTTCTCCATAACCAACTAACTGTGTTAATCTGGTAACTTTCATTGTTGCTATAACATCATTAGTTGTATCAGATTTCCAGGTAATCCTGTTGAACTGAGCCCCGCCAAATAACTCTAATAGTTCCAACGGGCTGGACAAATTTCTTCTTCCCATCATCGATACAGAGCCATCCGGTCCAATTTTTATTCTGACAACTGCTGTCTTAGGATTTGTTGTAGATCCGTTTATATTATAGATCTGTGAATTTCCGGATGATCCCCATAAAGTTTTATCCGATTTAAAACGAATATTCTGAGGCAAACCACTAATTCCGGACTCAAACTGAATCTCCTGATTCGCCAGATCTACACCATTAATTTTAAGATTAAAGGAATTATCAAGTTCGTAAACCTCAAAAGTAAAACCTGCATTTGCTGCCGGAAAAGTAAATCCCTGCGAAATTCTGTCTTTAACAGATGTAGCTGGTTCATACATATTGAAATCATATGACGGTGTAGAAATAGCTGTACAGGCAAATTTTAAATTAAGGTTATATCTAACCTCCGGACTAATGACAAGATTGGGAACCGATATATTTGTTTTCACTTTTGTCCCGACAGTCATAGAATTAAAAGTTAAAGTAGCCATATCACTTGCTGCAGCTCCAGGATTAGCAATTAGTAAAGGTTTACTTGTCCATACAGGATTTGCAGCAGAGTTTCCTGTAAAATCCAGTGACTTAGAACTTCCCGTTGCTCCGTAAGTAACAATACCATCAGATAGCTTTATACTATTTCCTGTAGTACGCTGGTTGTTTATCGTCGGTGTATCAATTATTTTAATTCCATTTCCAGATGCAACATCCGAGGCATCCACAATGGTTGTAATCTGACTGAATTTATGCTTTAAGACAACACTTAGGAGATTATCCCCTTTTGTAACTCTTACATTATTAGCCCTGAAATACATCAAATCATCATTACCCGAAACAGGAGTTAAAGTAGCTGTTGAAAAGCTACCAGTAACATCTGCAGGTGCCGTTGAAGAATTATAGGACAATACTACAAAATCATATTTATTAACCGTTTCTGTATCACCATCCAGTGTCATTGCTGTACCATCATCAGGAGTAGAATTTCCGGCGGCATCTATTGTATATACTTTTGTAGCAGCTTTAGTTCCATCTGTTCTTCTATAGGCAATAACTCTGTATTTTACATTTGGCCCTTTTAATGGATTATTTACAACAGCAGCTAAAGTATTTTTTATACCAGCTTGTTTAGATAGCGAGGAAACGGGAGTAAGCGTAGCAATAAAAGGCTGATCATCACTCATGAATTTCACCTCTTGTATCTTTACTGTTGAAAGGGAAGCTTTATGTTGAAGAGAAGCTGTTGGGTCAATAGTTTCAGTTGTATAATCATCTTCGGAAAGATTGAATTTTAAAGCGGCTGAACCATTGGTAATTAAATTATCTCCTGGATTATCTGTTATATTATCTGTGCTTCTGCATGAAGCTGCCAAAAATAAACATGATAGTCCTATAAATATGGTAGTTTTTTTGAAGTTTCTCATTTGTTTGTGAATTAATAGATTTACATCATACTCAAAAAAGTTTACTTACCATTCAATTGTTCGGTTATCATCCGGGTCCTGTATCCATTCTTCCTGAACCTGCCCACCAGAATTTGGGGGTAATACCCTGGCAGATCCTGCAGCTATTCCCTGCTCCATTTCTATAAGAAACGAGCCTACTCTTGGAGTTATATACTCCTGTTTTTTCAAATCATTCATTTATATACATTTTAATCTTTCTTTATTTTCTTTAACGATAACAAACGAAATTGCCTATTACATTATGTATTTTAATTTAATAAAAGTTATTTTCAAATAATAAATAATATATAACTATTTAAAAATCAACAGTTTTTACAATTAAAAAAACGACTGCAAATTTACAAATATTATCTTATTGTATTAAAAATAAATACATTACAACGATATATGTATTAAAATAAGATATTACTAATTGGTTATTCATAATAGATAGTAAATAATATCCACTATTTCTTGATACAACAATTAATATGAATTGCAAAAAAAGCAAATCAAAAAAAGTTGTTTTTAATAAGAATTAATCTCTTAGAATAAGTTTGTTTTTTTAATCCCATCTCCAACAGGAATAGTAAACATTTTGTTACTCATATACAGACTATTTCACAACATAAAAAATGATGCAAAAAAAACAGAAACAGGGAAAGAAATCCAATAAAAAATTCAGACAATCTGGTAAAATTATCTAATCATTATTTGTCAATCAGAAGCAGCTAACAGTACATCTCACTGAAAATACTCAAGCAGTTCTCTTCGATAAGTATTACCTATAGGCAGAATAAGTCCTGTATCTAGCTCTACCTGACCGCCTGAAATTTTACTGATGCGCTTCAGTGCTATGATATACGATTTATGAATTCTCATAAACAGTTTTTTATCCAGTTTCTGCTCTGTCTCTGTAGTTGTTGTAGGACTTAGGTAATAACCAATTGTAGTAAAAACTTTCACATAGTTGCCCCAGCTCTGGATATGTGTAATTTCATCATAACTGACTTTAATTACATTACCATCGACTTTCAGGACAATAAAAGCTTCTTGCGAAATCAGATTGCTTACCTGGTTTTCTGATGTTGTGGAGGGCTGTGGAAACCTGGAAAATACATTTTCTATTGCTCCCATAAACCTGGCAAGGTCAAATGGTTTTACCAGATAATCGACAACTCTGTATTCATAACTTTCTAAAGCATATTCCTTATAAGCCGTTGTCAGAATAACAAGAGGCGGGTTGCGCAATGCTTTCAGCATCTGCAGGCCACTCATTCCAGGCATATTAATATCTAAAAAAACAAGATCAACAGGATTAGCGTACATGTAATCCATAGCTTCAACAGGATTGTAAAAGGATTTCTTTAGCTGAAGTTGCTTCAGATCTTTAATATAATGACGAAGCACCAAATGAGCCCCTTCTTCATCATCTATAATAATGCATTTAAGAATTTTACTCATGATTGTAATGTTTTAGACTTAAAACCAGATTAGTTTGATATTCCTCTGCTTCCTCTATAATATCAAGCATATAATGTCCACTATAAAGAAGTTCCAAACGTTTACGAATATTGAGTAAACCAATGCCTGTAGAACTTGTTTTAAGATTCTGATCCGGCATAGAATTATGTACGCTCATGCTAAGAACTCCGTTTTCAAGGCGAACCACTATTCTCACAAACCATTCCCGCTCGGTAGTCAGACTATGTTTAAAAGCATTTTCTACCAAAGTAATAAGCACCAGAGGAGCGATCTGATAATTTTGAGCTTTCATTTCTTTATCTTCAATATTATATTCTACCAGGCAGCGTTTACCCACCCGTTCTTTTTCCATCGCAATATAATTTTGGATAAAAGAAAGCTCTTCTTTCAGATTTACAATATCCTTATTCGCATTTTCAAGCTGATAGCGCATTAAATCGGAAAGCTTTAAGATAAGCTCCGGAGCTCTGGATGGTTCTGTCAGGCTAACACCATAGAGATTATTGAGCATATTAAAGAAAAAATGCGGATTAAGCTGAGCATGAAGATATTTGATATTCATCTCACTTAGCATCAGCTGAGCTTTATTTTTCTTTTCAAGTTCTCTGGAATAATTACGTATCAGAAATAATGAGAGGAATGCAGCTATACTAATTGAACACAGGACAACATTATACAAAAAATCCTTAAAAAGTATTACATCTGCAGTTTTGTAATATTCAGGATCTATCCAGTAATAGTCAACTGCTAATAGTAATATTGCTCCCAGAATAATAAACAATGTACCACTAAGATAATAGCGCACATATTGCCCGGTTATAAAAAAAGGAAATATAAAATAACGATGTAGGATAGCCTGACCATAAAGCAACGCAAGGAAAACCATATTCTTGACAAGGTACATCATAGAGACGGGCTTGATAAAATCCGGAACCATCGTCAATATGAATATTGCGCCAAAGAAAATTATTTCGTCGAAATATCGCTTCTTATACCATTTTTCTGCCTTAGCCATTAACCTTTTATTATACAGCAAAGTAGATTCATTTTCACGGAATATGCAAATACTAAATGACAAACACATTACAGCATGTTTATCAGACGATTCATCATTTAAATTTCAGTTTCTATGGGCTTTGTGATTGCTTTGCAGTTCTAAAACAAGGCATTATGAAAACGATAAAGATGTTTTGGTGGTACTGTCTGATATTAGGCTTTGTAGTAACTCCCAGTAAACTATTCTCACAAACAACTCCGGAGAAAGTTGTAAAGATAAAAGGTATTGTAGTCAACAGTGCAGATAATAAAGCACTTTCAGGTTCTGTCATTGTTTTACAATCTGAAACCGGAAAAGTATTGCATACCATTACCTCATCTGCAGATGGTTCATTTTCAGCTTCGATTCCCAAACACATGAAAATAAACATTAAAATCAGCTATTTAGGCTATAATGACTATACTTATGAAACCACAAGTCTGGAAAATGAAGACCTTGATCTCGGAAGAATCTCTTTAGAAGAAAAGAGCAACAACATTAAAGGAGTTGTAATTGCTGGAAACAGAAAAAAAACTCTTATCCAAAACGGAAAAGACAAAATAGTCTACAATGCAGATTCTGATATTAGTAACAAATCGGGAAATGCAACAGATGTCCTTCGTAAAGCACCAATGCTTACAGTAGGAGCCAACGGAGAACTTAAGCTGAGAGGTAATTCTAATATTAAAGTTCTGATTAATGGTATTCCTTCAGGAATAATGGCCAAAAATCTAAAAGAAGCGCTGAAAATGATTCCGGCCAGCTCTATTGTTTCAGTGGAAGTAATTACAAATCCATCAGCAAAATATGAAGCCGAAGGCGCTGGTGGTGTCATTAATATTATCACAAAGAAAAAATTAAAAGGTACCAGTGGATCGCTTGATTTATCCGGAGGAAATCTGGAACAATCCGGTAATCTTGCTTTAAATATAGCTACAGGAAAATTTAATATTTCGGCTACTGGCAGCTATAGCGAAGAACGCGAAGAATCAACTACTGAAACGGAACGTACATCTCTGTCCGGGCAACAGCAAATTAGGCGTCTTTTCCAGAGAAAAAACTCTCTTCAGACGGAGAAAGGAGGTTCAGCCGGACTTAATATTAAGTATCAGATAGATTCCCTTCAGACCTTGGAAACTAGCTTCTCTTACTGGAAAGGAGCCTGGCCACAAAAAGGCAATTTGTACAGCCGTTACAGCAACAATTCTGCTATAGATGAATACCATCAGAAAATAAAACAAACCGGAAGATTCGATTACAAAGAATGGGTTTTAAACTACCAGAAAAAATTCCGCCGCGAAGGACAAGAATTGCAACTGGTAGCACAAACATCCTACTCTGCTGAGTTCTCAGACTATCTTACCGAACAATATAAAATGGACGGTAACCTGGCTTTCCGTGAAAGCGGTCCCAACAGAGGGTCTGAGAAAGAATGGAGCATACAGGCGGATTACGCTCAGCCATTAAATGCATCCGGAAAGATTCTGTTGGAGACAGGCTTACGTTATTATAACAACAGATCCCAAAGCTCGTATGAAGTTATTAACAGCCATATTCCTGTAGACCCTTCACGTTTAGGAAATATAAAGTATATACAGGATGTATTTTCAGCTTATATGACATTGAATTTCGAAACGGATAACGATTGGACTTTCCGTCCCGGAATAAGATTGGAGAAGACATTTGTAAATGCTAATTTCCAGTCCGGGTCTCCTTTTAAAAGAAACTTTACAAATTGGATTCCAAATTTGCTGATTGTAAAAAAGCTTAATGAAAACTACGAGCTTAAATTCAATTATACAGAAAGGATACGACGTCCCTGGATTATGGATCTCAATCCGTATAGCAACGCCAGTGACCCGCTGAATATTACTTCCGGAAATCCTTATCTGGAGCCAGAACAAACCAGAAATATAGAACTTTCTCATGTATTTACAACTGCTAAGAAAGCATCATTAACCAGTAGCGTATATTACAATTTCAACAAAAATTCTATTGAACCGGTTACGGTGGTTAATAAGGAAGGAATTTCTTATACCACACCTTCAAACATTGGAGAAAACAACCGTTTGGGAGCTAATATCAGTACAGTTTTTAGTCCTGTAAAAAAATGGACTGTAAATGCCAATGCTGAAGTTTTTTACCTTCAGTTTCGCAGTAAATCTTTAGGACTGAACAATACCGGAACTTTTTTCACCACGAGTCTGAGTAATACCATAGCACTACCGGATAATTTAAACCTCAGCATATCGGGAGATTACGGAAACGGATTCATTACGCTACAGGGTAAAAATTCTGCCAACTATTCTTACCGCTTTGCGATAAGCAAACAGCTTATGGATAATAAGGCGAGCCTTACCCTTGCTATTATCAATCCGTTCCAGAAAGCATTTAGAGAAAATGTATATGCATTCGCTCCCACTTTTCAGAGTACCAGTATAAACAGATATTATAACAGAGCCGCTACGCTTACTTTCAGCTGGCAATTCGGAGGTCTAAAGCCTGCTCATGATAAAGAAAGCCGTTTTTCGGATGAAGGAAACGACAAACATACAAGAGGAAAAAAACTAAAATAAAACAGGAAAATTTCATCCTGTCAGAAAAGTACATATATATCATTTTTTCACTCCTTTAAAGAAGATTTTGTTCCGTTAGTTACAGAGCTCCTGCTTTAAAGGCACAGATCCTGCAAACAGTCATTTGCAGGATCTTATTTTATATCAGACAAAATGCACAGGGAGGCTGAATCCGCTAAGGAAGATAATATATTAACTATTGTTATTTCCGGTTTGAAAAATAAAGGGGTTTTGTTTTTTATACTGTTAACTTTTATTTTTCTGAAATCGGGCACAAAATATTTAATGCAGGTTAAAGATCAAGACTGTATCAAACAGTATGATTTATCATCAAATCTCATCTATTAAGAAATATCATCCTGAAAATAATATAAAAGTATACTCTTATCCTTAAAGCAAAACAAATAATAAACAAAATATTAAATATAAACAAAAATATATTCTATTTTTAATTAAATACAAAACTATAAATTAAATAAAAACTAAATAAAATCAATTAATAAGAAAATAAATAATATATTTATCTAATAATTTAAAAAACTTATTAAGATGAAAAAATTTAAAAACAATTTATCCCGAAAAGAAATGAAGGAACTTCATGGAGGAATGTCACTTAAAATTCAGGTAGAATCTTTAAGCAGAGAATGTGGAGAGGAATGCGGCCCGGATAATGGCTGTGGTGATGGCTGTCCAAAATGTGACGGTGTATGTAAGAAATAGGAAATATAAAACATAACAGGCTATAAACTTTAGCTTATCTGTTTTATATTTTAACGTTTGTTGTACATCGTCTCCACACAGGAGCACTTTTACAACAAACGCTTTTTTTATTATAACTAATCTTGTTTTATCTCTTTATTTATTGAAAATGAAAAATCTACTTTTTCTTTTTTACTTTCCTCTCTTTATTTTATCCAAAAGTCAGGTAGTTAAAACAGCAATCACCGGGAAAATCAATGGTTCTGTTCCGGACAACACCAAATTACTGGTTTATGACCGGGAAAAAACGGACACTATTATAATCAGGAAAAATACATTTACACTAAACAGGGATATTAAGTATCCAACGGAAATAACTTTAAGATCTCTTATATACGATCAGAAAAAATTTTTAACATTTTATTCGGATCCGGGTATCAGCACCTATATAGATTTAGACATCGACGACTTTTCACAATCTAAGGTAAAAAGTGGGAAATCTGAGAAAGTAAATGAGCTTCTTAAAGAAAAAACGAAAGAAATAAGAGCAAATTTCAAAGAAGCTTACGCCGAATTTCAATATAATATCAAACTTAGAAACGAAGCAACTGACTCTATTAAAAAAAGGCAATTTCAGCTCGTTATTGATTCTTTAGAAGAAAAAGTATTAGAGCCTATTTATGTGAAACAGACACTACTCTGGCTTGACTTTGTAAAGGATAATCCACAGTCATTTGTATCGGTATACAGATTATTGACTACTACAAAATCAAGGATAGGATTACCATTTATGGATCAGCAACAGAAACTGTATAATCAATTGAATGATAAAATAAAAAAAAGCCCTGTAGGGCTAATGGTTAAAGAAAATCTCCGGAATTATTCAGAAAGCAACATTGGAGCTAAAGCTCCTGATTTCAGTTTAAAAGACTATGAAAACAAAAATATAAAGCTCTCTGATTTTAAAGGAAAATATGTCCTTCTGGATTTTTGGGCAAGCTGGTGCATTCCTTGTTTAGAAGATTTTCCTGCACTTAAAGAATATTATCAGAAATACAATCCTGGTTTAGAAATTATCGGAATTTCACGGGATGAAGACCCTGAAAAATGGCGAAGAGCTCTTACAAAGTATGAAGTTAATCACTGGAAACAGATATCATTAGCAGAAAATAAGAACAAGAGTGTTGAAAAAAATTATTTTGTAAGTGCAATTCCTGTCAAAGTATTGATTAATCCGGAAGGAAAAATTATTGCAAGATGGCGGGGATCCGGAAAAGAAAACAGTAAAGAACTGGAAGACTTACTTAAACGTTTTTTCCATGACTGAGACCAATCCTGTTTTTCAGTACCTGAAAAAGGAAAATATAACGATTAACAAATCCGAGTTCTTGTTTCAACATCGGGTACATCCGGATTATCCCAAATTATTATCTGTTGTTGATACTTTAAACTTTCTTAATATACCAGCCAATGCTTTCCACATAACACAAGAGGAGTATTCACTCCTTCCCGAATATTTTATTAGTTATCTAAATCTGGATAAAAGCATCCGTCCCTATTTAATAAAAACAGAAGCAAAAGCAAAATATACTATATATAAAGGAAAAAAAAGAATTTCACTTTCAGAACATGATTTATCGGATCACACCAATGGTGTTTTTTTATTAATAGAAAAAGAAGACAATACTATTTTCAATTTTTCATCAGAAATATTAAAACGAATACCATTACTTCTTTTAACCAGTCTGTTAATAGCTTTATTATTAATTAAAGGCAGTAATATTTTTTCAAATATTTTTTTTCTGTCTTTATCAATTCTAGGATTATATTTATCCGCCACCACTTTAAAAGACATTTTTGGAATTAAAAATAGTCTTATTGATAATATATGTAATATTTCGGCCAAAACAAATTGTACTACACTAATAAATTCCGGGAAACAGTCCTTTTTCAGATATATTAATTTTAGTGATCTGAGTTTATTATTTTTTTCCGGCCAGATACTCGGAATGTTTGTGTTTCTCATATCAGATATGGAAATACAATTTTTTGCAGTTCAGAAATTATTGCTCTATTGTGCCATCCCTTTTATAAGTTTGTCAATATTTTACCAGTTGTTTATTGTGCATAAATGGTGCCTTATATGCCTGTCTATAATTCTAATTTTAGTAACTGAGCTTATATATCTCTCTATTTTCTTTAAAAATATATCATTCCAAAATACAGAGATATTTTTTTTATGTGGTATTATCATCTTTTCTCTAATAACCTTTTGGCAATGGGTTAAGAATTCATTATTAAAACAAAAGAAATTACAGGAGTTTTTCATCGAAGGAAACAGACTTGCAATGGATTATAATATTTTTAAAAACACCCTTACAGCAACCAATAAGATACATTTTCCTCATTCCGTCTTTGAAGCAGGAAATGCTAAGGCAGATAAAATCCTTAGTATCTCAACCAATCCGTTTTGCGCATACTGTAAAGAAGCTCATCAATTAGCTAAAAAGATTGCAAAAAAGCATTCAGGCAAACTTAGTATAAAAATAATATTAAATATTGATTTGATTTCGTTAGATAATGATCTGAAAACTGAATTTTGCAGGCGACTCGTTTCTGCTTATTCCGTTAACTCCGAAAAATTTACTGAGGCTTTAGACTATTGGTTTGAACAGGAAGACATTATTAAATGGAATAAAAAGTATGGAAACATTTCCATTTCAGATGATGCAGAAGAAATATTAAAGTCACATCATTTTTGGGCTTTAAATAATAAATTCCAATTTACTCCTGCTATTTTTATAGATGGATTTCCCTTTCCCAAAAAGTTTGACAGGAAATACTTACCCTACTATATTGAGGAATTTTTAGAAGATGATAACTGGTAGTAGTAAAATGGAAAACATTTCGGGAATTACGTGTAATACAAAAGGCTTAAACAATGTTTAAGCCTTTTCTGGTATATAAAATTTTAAATATAATCGCTTATTTTTTAGCTTTTACATCAATTGCGATTTCGATGTCTTTGCTGATCATCCATTCAGCCGGATCAGATTCAGTAGTACCGAATTTAATACCCCAGTCTGTTCTGTTTACAGTGAACTTAGCCTGAATAGCCGCTGCATCTGCAGTAACATCTACTTTAGCAGGGAAAGTAACATTCATTGTTTTTCCAAGTAAAGTAAGATTTCCGCTTATTGTTTTATTAGCTCCTGCAACAGCATCTTTTGGAGTCTCTTTCAAATCTGCTACGCTTGTAATTTTGAAGTCAGAAACAGGATTTTTCTCTACATTAAAGAAGTCAGGATTCTTCAAGTGAGCTTCAAGTTCTGCTGGCTTTTTATCAGCCTCTGTTACTGAAGCTGGATCTACTTTAATAGAAGTCATATCAATAATAAAGTTACCCGCTGCTACCTGTCCACCTTCAATGCTCAGATCTCCTGATTTTACATTAAGAGTTCCCCAACGAGGTGCAAATCCGCCTTTGTGGAAAGCTTTCCAGTTTACCACAGAAGCTACTGTATCTACTGCTAACTTTTCTCCTTTGCTTTCTGCAACCGACTGCTCTGTAGCTACTGACGTATCTGTTTTTGCTTTATTACATGATGCTGCAAGCAATCCTACTGCTACTAATGCTAATACACTAATTTTTTTCATATTATTATACTGTTTATAAATTCTGTTGTATTTCGGAGACAAAAATAGAAAAACCAAATTACCCTATCCTTAACATACATCAAGAAATACTGTTTTCTGCTTTTTAAGTATTATCTACTATTGAGTTTTTGATGTTGCAACATTGAATACACAAAAGACCTGAACGACGCTTAAGTCTTTAATATTCTATAAACCAAGGTTTTTTAAAAATCTTTTTAATTTATCAATTGGAATATTGTTAATGAATGAAGCATTCCTAAACATTAACAAAATATATTTAGGAATGCACGATTATAATTTTTAATTTTAATCTGTAAACTATTATAATCTGACAACCTGAAGGATGTGCACTTTACAAGTATTATCTCATCAAATTTTCACTAATTTGGTACTTATTTTGTTTGCACCCGATACACATTTATCTTTATGATCACAACCAAATACATTAATTATAAGCAAATCCTTAACCTCTCGGGGCTCCATGTTATTATACTCACCATATGGTGTACGCTGGTAGCTGCACTTTTTTATTTTTTTAAATGGCAATGGATGGTTATTCCGTGGGTACCTGTAGCACTTATTGGTACTGCTGAAGCATTCTATGTAGGCTTTAAAAATAATCAGGCTTATGACAGATTATGGGAGGCAAGAAAAATATGGGGAGGCATTGTTAATTCCAGCCGTTCTTTTACTTCTATGCTTTATGCCTTTAATACTGCAGATGAAAGCGATCTGGAACTGGAGAAAAAAAGAAAAAAATTAGCCTACCGCCATATTGCATGGTTGTATACTTTCCGTGAGCAGCTTTTGGTTCCTACCGAATGGGAACACATCAGTATTGAGAAACACGGGGTGAATGTAGACCAAAGACGTAACAGAATTATTAAGGCCGGATTCCCGGATTATGGAAGAACACCTATTTTCTTAAACAAATATCTTTCTGAAGAAGAAGTAGCATTACAGTCGGAATATAAAAACTTTGCTACTTATCTGATATCACAACAGGCTAAAGAAGTCAATGAACTAAAAAACAGTAAGGATATTTCGGATTTCAACCAAATGCAGCTTCAGGAATGTCTGAATCTGTTTTACGATTATCAGGGTCAGGCTGAGAGAATTAAAAAATTCCCTTCCCCAAGACAGTTTGCCAGTACCGCCTTTATCTTCAATGTTATCTTTATGATGCTTTTACCATTGGGGCTTGTGAATGAGTTTGCCAAACTGGGAAACTGGGGAATACTACTCAGCGTTCCATTCTGTGTTATCATCGGCTGGATTTATATCGTAATGGAACTAGTGGGTGACTATTCAGAAAACCCTTTTGCCGGATTGATGTTCGATATTCCAATGCTGTCCATTTGCAGAACCATTGAAATAGACATGCTCCAGATGATTGGTGAAAATAAAGACGATCTGCCGGAAGGCATAACATCTAAGCACGGCGTTCTGGTATAGTTTGCGATAAACTTTAAACATGATAAATTGATAAAGCCCTTGTTTGAGGGCTTTATCAATTTATCATGGAATGAATCATATCCACTCTTCAATAAGATGCAGCCACAATGCTTTATCCTCCTCTAAAAGGAAAACAGCAGATGCTTTTCTCTGATTATTTACATCTTCGGTAATCTGTATTTCGGTATAGGTTGCCAAACCGTGTTTATCGGAATACTGAATATCTACATTTTCCAGAGTAACACTGCGCGATGGAAATTTACCATACACCGTCGGCAGCCAATCGGAAAACATATGAAACGATACAGCATCACCATCGCCATTGATCATTCTGAAATCCGGTGAAAATCCTGAAAGAATCTCATGATATAGAGTTTCCTGATCTGCTTCTCCTCTGAACCATTTTTCGATATTTTCGCAGAATTTTCTTAACTCTGCAACGACTTTTTCTTTGTTGTTCATTTTATTATAGAATTTAGTATTGATGAATTTTTTGATAATTTTAGAAGTTTGGAATTAAGGTACAGTCCGGTAATCTGAAATAAGGCGATCATTAAAATAGCCAGTGCAAATGCTTTTGGAAAACCTAAATCATTTATAGTACTAAAAAATACAGTTCCGATAATGGCTCCACCAGTTACACCACCTACCTGCATACTGATACTGACCAGGGCTGATGCTTGTCCTGCTTTGTCTTTACTGACCAAGGCTATAGCTGTGCGCATCATAACCGGCATAATTACACCATGTCCAAGCCCTGCCAGAAATAATGTGATATCAGTTCCTAATGAAGGCTTTTGCCAGTAATAAAACAGCCATGAGCTTGCTGAAAAACCTATTATAAGTAAGCCCAAACCTATATAAATTAAAGTATTGACAGAAAGTTTTACTCTTTGAGCAATTAAAGGTCCTAGAAAAAATGCCAATCCATAAGGAACAATAGCCAGTCCTGTGCTCATTGGTGAGTAATGCAGGAATTGTTGTAAATAATAAGGATAACAAATAAATAACCCTGCTGTAAAATTGTAGAAAAATATAACAGGCAGGCTTAATGAAAATCGCTTATCCAGCAATAAAGCAGGATCTATAAGAACTGATTTATTCTGCTGATACCTCTTCACTTCATATCTGAAAAAGATTACCAAAAGTCCTAACCCTACTATCATGGTACAAAATATCCACCACGCCCAATGGTATTCTCTTCCGAAAATAAGCGAGCAAATAAACAGTAATAGTGCAAGAATTAATAACAAAGCTCCTTTATAGTCAATACCCGAATGCTCAGATTCTTTATTATTATCCATACTGAAATGGATACCTGCAATGCAGATAATGGTAACAGGTACATTTACTAAAAATACCATTTCCCATGAAAATCCAGCCCAGTGTAAATTGAGCAAAAGACCACCCAACAATTGTCCTGCTACGGAAGCGAGACCAAATACAGAACTAAAAATACTGACTGCCTTTGGCTGTTCAGTACTGCTAAATAATACCCGAACAGATGCCAACACCTGTGGAGCCAAAAGGGAAGCTCCCACTCCCTGAAAAAGTCTGGCAGCAATGAGCACAGAAATATCAGGAGAAAAAGCACATGCTATGGAGGAAAACAGGAAAATGTACAATCCGAGGGTAAATATTTTCTTCCTTCCGTAGATATCCCCCAACCTTCCGCCACATACGACCAACGCAGCATAAGTTAGTCCGTAGATAGCTACCACTAATTGTAATTGCTGATCTGTAGCATTAAAAGCCTTTTGTATTGCTGGCAAGGCCATGTTCACAATAAAATAATCCAAAGGTGACAAAAAAGCTCCTGCTACCAGAAAACCTAGTGCCTGCCATCTTTTCGAATGAGTATTCATTTTTTTAATGCAAAAATACCCGCTTTTAATACGGTTAAAATTGTACTTTTGGAGGAATATATAGTGTCCTGATATGAAAAACCTGCATATAGAAAATATTACCGTAAAAGAATTAAAATTGGTTAATGAATCCATTCAGTTCCGGACACAGGCTTTTCTTAGCCTCGTTTATATTGTTAAAGGTGAAGGAGAACTCTCTTACGAGGAGCATCAGATAGATTTTATAAAAGGGAAACTTATTATAATTCCTCAGCATCAGGCTTATCATTTCAAAAGTGCAAATGCAGAACTAATAGTCATACAGTGCCCTGTTGAGTTTATTGACAAAATACGCCTCGAAGCGGACCGTATAGAAAGCTGTGAAAATTTGTATAAACTACAATACATAAGCAATAACCATCACTCACGTGCAGGATGTGTATTCCGGAATAAAAATGATGAGTCTTTTGCAGAGACCCTTATCCTTCAAATTGCAAGAGAATACAGAAACAAAACGGAGGACTATCTTATCATCAGAAATAGTATCTCCATTTTACTCAACCTTATTACCCGTAATATTATTAAAAGCGAAGCTTCTGATATAGAAAAGAACCGGAAAGCATTTTCCATTATGAAGATTATCACCTATATACAGCAGCATATAAAGGATAAAGAAAGGCTTCGTATCCCGGTTATTGCAGAACATTTCCGGATTTCCGAAAACTATTTTGGTGAATATTTCAAACAGCAGACAGGTATTTCTTATCAGGAATATTTACTGGATTATCGTTTAAAACTCGTAGAAAACTATCTGCGCCACAGCAGCATCCGCCTGAGCGAAATAGCTTATGAATTACAATTCAGTGATGAAAGCCATCTTTCAAAGCTATTTAAAAAACATAAGGGTATAACCCCAGGGGCGTACAGGAAACTGAAATAATAAAGGGTGATAAATTCTAATACACCCAAAAAAATCGGGTAACCCAAGAAGGATTACCCGATAAAACTTGTTAACAGACAAAGAATGATGATAATATTGTTATTTACCGGCTATGCCGGAAATGAGTTAACAGTTTTACAAACAAATGAATGATGATTTTTTAAATTGATATTTTGATTATTATTTACGGAGTTGGAGGAGCTGCATATTTCCATGGTTTAAAGCCATTAAACTCAGAAGTTCTTGCAGCCCATACCATAATATTCCCCATCACAATACTATTATAAGCACTTTTACTTCGGGAAGTATAACCATTTCCCGCATCTCCGTATGGTTTTGGCAATGGTCTTTTAGTTGTGGCATCATAATTAAAAGGACATATAGTAGCCGAAGTAAGATCCCCGTTCGAAACAAAGCCACCGTCTCCTACATAGAAAAAGTTCTTAGTATTATGCTTAAACATGGTAATACCCGAATTAGAACCCGTTCTGTTAATGGCTTGTCCGTAGGAATATACGGTCACTTGGCTCAACGGAACATTTACAATCCCAAGAGTTGTACCGGCATCTTCTCCCCAATATTGTCCGCGCGCATCTCCTACCTGGCCATTCAGTATTTTGTCATTAGAATTTGTTCCTACCAAAGGATACATGGCACCACCACTACCATTGGAATCCAGAGTAATATTTGAAACCCCAAATAAGCTGTTAAAGAAACTTCTGTTTTCGGTGCCTACACTATCCTGAAGCAGCATTATTACAATTCCATTATTGTTAATATAGTCCAATAATGCTGTTGCTACAGCCGGTCTGATATAAAGAACATCATATCCAAGAATTATAATATCCGGTTTTTTGGATGCGTCTGCAGGATTAATTTTATTGATAATATTATTATCTCCGGCAGTACTAGCACTATAGTTCACCCAGTTTTCTGTCTTATCATCAGTAGCATTTCCTCCAATCCACGCACCCCCGCCAGACGTCCATGGTGACATTTTAACCAAGCTTGTAGGCAGGTTCCCGAAGTTTTCTTTAGCATTTAGGAAAGCCCATGAACGGCCTTGTTCCAAAGCATAACCATAGCTTGTATTATTTGAAATATGCAGAATTCTTTTTGAAGTAAGCATATACCATAAGTTGGCAACTCCCAGTAATCGCTGCCCGGAAGCCGGAGAAGTAAAATTGTAAGTAAATGAGGGCTTATTTGCTGCTCCGTTGTAAGTCGCAAGATTTCTGTCGGCAACTGCTGCTGCTGCATCTGTAAAATGCACCTGAAGATCATCTATATTCACCTTATATGAAGTTAAAGCTGCAGGATCTGCAGTATAATAATTAGCTTCCCATACGTTTGTAGGTGACAGCGCTGTAAAAATATCCGTTGTCGGAATAACCTGTAAATTACTTATACTACCTCCTTTAATATCAAAAGTTCCTTTTTTCAGATAATTATTCTGTGCAAAGCTTGCCTTAAAACTATTGATGGTTGCATATTCTGCTAATATTGAAGCATCCACTTTTACACTTACCTGTGCCACTTTGTGCTGAAATGTAATAGCTACATTGTAAGTATCCTGTTGATTTTGCGGAGTTTTAGCAACCACTACTTCTCCTGTAGCGTAAAGTAAATCTTTGTCTATTGCTGTATCTATAGAAGGACTTGCCGTATTCGCCGGCTCAGGTATTGCTTCGTTATTATTATAAGAGTATGCATACCATGTGTAGGTTCCTCCTTTTACAGCATCCAGAGATACTGGTGTTCCGGAAGTGGCTTGTACAGTTTTCCATAATAATCCTGTAGCCTTATCATAAATAAGAATACGATAAGTATACCCCACCGGCATCGGCTGTGTAGCCGCTATAAGATTATTATTCAGGTTACCCGTGCTTGCAACTGCTGATTTCAGGATCTGATTTCCTACCGTCGCGTCCATAGGTGCTTGTTCCGCTTTAGCATCTGCGATAAATCCGCTGGCCGTAGTTAGTCCGGAAGTATTTCCTACTGTTGTACCTCCAGTAAGGGACATCGTGCTGCTTACTGATGCTACTGCCATTTTACTAACAGGTTGAATAACCTCTGTCCCTATTACGCCGTCTACTTTTATCACCATTTTCATTCCTTCGCCTCCAGCAGATGACCCCTCATTATTATCCGGCGAACAACTTGCTACAGAAAACGTTAAGAGTAAAGCCGAGAACAATGTTGAGAATATTCTGCTACAGCTTCTATATGTAGTTGTATTATTCATAATCAATTGTATTTGTTGTGTTTTTAAAATTCCCAGTTTTGTTCATCTTTTTTCTCATCCCAATCTGTAATTGTGGGTGTATTGGTAGAACCACCAGGAACAATCTGTGCCGAAGAACTGGCAATCCCCTGCTCCATTTTTACATACAGAACCTCCAGAACAGGAGGTTCATAATATTTTTTTTCAGTCTGATTCATCAATTGTTTGTCATTTTTTCTCATTGTATTTATATTCTTTAAAGGTTTTTCAGCAATCTGTTAGCATATTATCTGATACTTTACAGCACAGAGAATTACTAAGCTTAAGAGGAAAATTTATTGTGTTTTTGAATTTTAGGGCAGGTATGTTATATCCTGTATAATATCGCTGTACAAAGTTATATTCATTAATCAGTTATGTATTATTTACATACCCTTATATTCACTCACGAGTGAAAAAAAGGTGATAAAATCTCATCATGAACAGACAAGAATGGACTGCGGAAAATTATATCGTGCATCCCACATCTCCTTCCTTTAGATAAAACAACAATTTGCAGTTATTTATAAGAGTAATTTTCAGAATTATAGATTACTCAAAAAGCAATCTATGTTCACATCTCCTGGTATATTGAGTTTTTTCTTTACTCTGTATTTTCTGCTCTCTACAGATTTTACAGTAGAGTCGGTACAGACTGCTATATCTTTTGTTCTGAATTCTAGTTTTATTAATGCACACATTTGTAGTTCGGAAGAAACAAGGTCTGGATTAATGTTAAGAAGTGCGGGTATAAAATCTGGAAAAAACAGCTGAAATTTTTCCAGAAAAAGAGGTGATTTTTGTTCAGCCAGATCAATGATTTCTTTAACCTTATTTTGTACAAGGTCTTGGATAATAACAATCTTTTTACTGAGTTCTTTATTTGTAGCTGCTAAATCTGCAATTTGCAATCTTTTTGAGTTTACATTTTTTACCAGAAGCTTTATTTTATAATCTTTATCGGCAATAAAGCCAATATGAAAAAAAAATGTAGTTACCGAAAATATAATGTTTACGACTTTCAGTACTTTATAATTATTTCCTGCTAAAAATTTGTTTCTCGGAATAAAATTCAGATCAAAAGATTCAACAACAATAAAATTTAGTAGAATAACCAATACCAATACATACACAATATTTTTCTGAGTTTTATAATCAAAGAAAAAGGGTATTACAAAAAGTAAGGAAAAATAGAAATATTCATCTCCGACATCTCCATAATTGTAAACATGAAAAAAGCTGATATGAAGTGTAAGAACTATAATGACACTGCTGACAAGGGTATTTAGAAGTTTTTTGGAATAGTCTGACTTCTTAACCTTGCCAATTAAAAGAAAACTGAATGAAATAAAAATCAGGAATAAAGATATGGGTACATCCTTTAGAAAAAATCCGATAAATAAGGCAAAAACAAGAAATACACAAAACAGAAAATACAAATATTTGTTGATTAAATTTATGTATAGACTATGAATACTTCCTTCTTCATTAATAATTCTGTTTTGCATATTTTTTATGGGCAATGATTAAAATGGAAATGAAAGTAATAATATAAATACTATACATATATAATTAAATATAAAAGTATATTCTGAAATATTACTGTAATATTTTTCTTTCTAAAAAATTAAATTTTAATGTGAATTGGAAATTTTTATATAGATGTCATCCAGATCGTGAAATCCTGATCAGCAGGAATTTCGATTTTTTTCCTTAATCTGTACTTTTTGCTTTCGATTGATTTAACGGTAGAATTACTGTATAATGCAATCTGCTTGTTGCTAAAATTGAGCTTTAGCATTGCGCATAAATATAAATCCGACAAAGTAAGCGGTGCTTTTGATGCATTTCTTATGCTATTAAAGAAAGTAGGAAAATACAGATCAAAGCGTTCTATAAAAATCGAATCATTGGTCTGTGCCAATCTGATCATTTCACTAATATCTGATTCTGATAATTTTTCTTTTTTGTGTTGTTCTTCTAAAGTTTCAATCTTAACCTGCAGATCTCTAATATACTGATCTTTAGTAACATTAAAATCAACCAGCATATAGTCTTCTCTCTTTTTTTCTCCAACAAAATAATAAGTGATTCTGAATATCAATAAACTAAATGTAATATTCATAATCAACAGCTTATTCTGATAATGATATTTTAAGACTAAACTGGATTTAGGTACAAGATTAAAATTATTTACAGCAGATATATACAAGCTTCCTAATATAATAACTGAAATGATAAAAATTTCAATTTTATTTTCGGGATAGTTTAAAAAAAAAGGAATAGCCAGAAACAATGGAAAATAAAATAAAAAAACGCAGCTCTCAACACCACAAAAAGAAGAGTAATAAGTTATAATAAAGTTGAGTAAAATGAAAGTGATCAGAATAACATATTTGTTCTTTCTGTATTCTTTTATAACATAAGAGCCTGCAAATAGCAAGGATATTGAGAGTAAAAAGAGGCTATCCACAGTAAGTGCTATAAAAGTATAGATAGCAATCCCATGTGAAAAGAAAATAAGCGTTAATAAGGCAAGATATTGATTAATTAAAATTGTAAAATCTTTTTCAATTTCACTGGCATTATGATCAATCCCCCAAAATGAAATTGTCTCATATATACCTTTTACAGTTCTTGAAAAATGGCTTTTGCTCATTCTCATTTTTTAGTCCTCGTCTATGATAATTAGTTGAAAGTATTCCTCATTAATTTACACAAACGTATTTATTACGTATGAGAATTCAGTAATAGGCTAACACTCATTTACACTCACGAGTGATTTAAAGTGCCTAATACATGTAATTTTCTTCAAAATAGATTTTGATTTACGCTTAGAGAAATATTCACCATCATATGAACTCATAATTTATATTCAAATCTTAATTACTTATTATTTCAAAAAAATGTGATTTATAATTATTCCTTTGGATACAATTATTATTTTTACCAGATAATTAACAACCATGAAGTATTTATCTCTTATCTTATCATCCATTTTTGTAATCTCTTGCAGCACTTCCATTAATCCTAATAAACACTCTCGGGTTATAATTTTGGGAACCATACATTACGGTGCTGAGAATATCAACACAGAATCTGTCTATACAATATTATCGAAGTTCAAACCCGATATCATATTATTGGAAGCAGAATCTAATATTTTTGAAAAAGAGAATGTGCTAAAAACTGACTTCGATGGTATCAACAATAATGAATTTCAGGCGACTTTGAAATACCAGAAGGAAAACCCTGGTGTGCAAATTAAGCCTGCTGAATTAGAAGGCAGAAACAATTACAGAAAAGAATTGGGAATTTATTCAGAAGCAGGTTTTGTTTTTAATAAACTCGAAGAGTTAGATAAAAAAGGAGAAATAAAGCTTTCCGATCAGGAAAAAAAGAATTTGTCGAAACTCAATAGTTATTGGAACGCTGTGGAAAGTATTGCTAAACAGGATTTGAAAACAGTTAATTCAAAACAGTCTGACGCCATTGTTGACAGTCTGATGAAATATCAGTATAACCGGACAAGAGACATTGTGAATAATCATAATGAATTCACCAAATTCAGGTTACTGAGCAGCAAAAACAAAAAAGACACTATTACTTTCAAAGAATACTTCAATAACTGGTCAAATTTTGAAGGAAACATCAGAAATGAAGGCATCGCAAAAAATGTAATCAAATACTACAAAGAGAATCCCGGAAAAAAAATCATTCTGCTCACAGGGTTTAAACACCGCTTTTTTATAAAAAAATATTTAGAAAGCCAGAATATTAAAACAATCGAATTCTACCAATAATAAGAGATTTACTCATATTTCTCACCTGTATTACTGGTTTTTCAGATTTCACGCAATTATTTATATTTCAAAAAAAAGTGATTTAATCTGTTTTCTTTCCTTACAATTATTATTTTTACCAGCTACAAAAGGTTGAAAATTGATAACTCATGAAAAAACTATTATTATTCCCTATAATCCTTCAAACCCTCCTGGGCTGTAACAGTGCTCCACCAGCCGAACTTACCAAGATGGAACATTCAACGCTGCTTGTCGCAACACAGGGCTCTATTTATAATTTTGATCTTGATGAAAATAAAATAGCATGGCAATATAACAGTCCTATAGATTCCACTGGTAACAGAAATCTTTTTACACTGGATGGGCAAAATATTTTCATGCCTTTTGAAAGTGGAAAGCTGATTAATTTTGATGTTAATACAGGCAAAATAATCTGGAAGCAACAAGTCGATGGCAGCGAAGATTTACCAATAGATTTGGGTGGCAATGATAACCAGCAAAATCAAAAACTACAATCAATCATGCCTTTATTTATGTCTCAACCACTTGTTGATGGCCAAAATATAATAATAGCTTCCACAGGACAGCCAGAGACTACGAATGCATGGTTATATAACTTCAACAGAACTACGGGTGAAAAAACATGGGCAAGCCCCTTACCTACTGTCTTCAATCTATATGCACCTGTAAAATACCGCGACAATTATTTTGTAAATTCAGCTGTATTCCTGGAGATGTATACTCAAATAGGTACTCATACATCTTACGGAATGTTCGATGGTGATGTGGAGATCGCAGGCCAGCCTCTTCAGCATCATGATGTAAGCCAGTTTGAATATCCTATTTACAACCAAATGCAGACCGATGGCAAAAACCTTTTTATAGGTGATGAAAAAGGTAAATTTTATTGCCTGAATCTTGATAAAAATGCTAGCCTTCCAAATTCAGATATTTCTGATCCCAATAATACATTTATTAAAAATCCAAAGGTATTTAAATGGATATTTAAAGACGATCATTACAGCTTTGCCGGGGATGCCAAGAGTTTTTTAGAAGATGATATTCTATATACTGTCCTGAGGGACGGCATTCGTACTGAATCTTGCATTTTTGCTATTGACACTGATAATGGTAAAACAAAGTGGAAACAAGTAATAAAGGCAGATATTATAAACTGGTCGACTGTTAAAGATAAAATTATCGGTAATACAGAAAACACAATTTTTTATATGGATGCTAATGGTAAAAACTTTACTGAAGTTAAAATTAAGAATAAGCCATTATCCAATATAGAATCTATCGACAAGACTCATTTTATATATGCCACCCAAAAAGGAATTGAAATCTTCGATACCAATACAAGAACATCAAAACTTGTTATAAGTAAATATTTTAAAGATAACCAGCACAACAACTTACAGATTAAATATATTTATAAATAAGTTTAACAATCGCTATTTTTATCAGTCAGATTATATATCAAAAAAAAGTGATTTACTATATTTCCTTCACATACAATTATTATTTTTACCCTATGTAAAAGATTGAAATTACTATCTAAACAAACACGATGAAAATAAAAGCCTTTTTCCTGTACACTTTTATTCTGCTTGCTTTCTCAAGCTGCAAACAGATACCTGTACAATCTGCCGCTGTATCACCACCCAAATGGTTGGCAAAGACTTATAAGCATGTTATTATGATAGAAGATGAGCATATGGTAAAACTTGGAGAAAACTATCTGATAGATATTCCAATACAGGAAAAACCAGATTCAACCTATGTCTTTTTCTTAAATGCTGACATTCCGGTTGAGCGATTAAAAAAGCCCAGTAGCTTCTACCCTTCCATTAATGAATTTATATTAATTGTTCCGGACCGGAAATACTACCAGACAATTGCAGAAGAGGCTTCTAAGCAAGGAATACAAGTAGAACCATTGGTTACAAACAACTATTATCACATTATACGAAATGGTGAAGAAGTAAAAACAGACAGTACACATATATCCGGTAACGGGCACCCAAAAATCAGTTATGCCGAACCTGAAGTCCCAAAAGATATGCTACAAGTTTACTATACCGATAGCTATGGTTCCGTATGCTGTCCACGCGATCCAAAATGGGATAGTAATCAGGATGATGCATCTTTCATAAAAGGATATGAACAGAATAACAAGGTTAAAATTACAGATACCTACAGGCAGAATAATGGTAAAGAAGGTGAACATGCTATTTATTACACACTTTCAAGGTTAACATCTTTACAACGCCTGGGTTTTATGCTGGAAAAGAGGTCTCAAGGGTTTGTAAACAAAGAAAAAAAGGACATTATTTTCGCTCCGCAAATATTTACGCCACTTCTTGTGAAAATTGAAAAAGAAGGGTTTCGGAAAATGACAAAGCTAAATTGATAGATGGGTATTAAAGTAAAAATCTGTACAGATCGCTTCACCGAGGCTAAATGTAATAATTATAACCCGTGATGATATTTCTTTATCTACTGTCTATGATAAAGAATCTTATAAATTTAAAATAGCTACTTTAGAATAATGAGTCGGCAATACATTCTCAGTTTTATAAAAAAACTCCGCCAAAGGAAGAAAATTCTTATCTCTATGGTTTCTGTAATCTTTGCAGTTCTGCCATTGGTGTTCTATGTATGCGCTTATATAGAAACCGTGAATATAGGCAAAGACCTATTAGGCGAGTCCCGATATAACGAAAGAATTTCAGATGCCGGAAAATATGCTTTAGTAATGGCCGGAATATTCAGCCTCTTTTTAGCAGCTGCATTATTTATAATCAACAGATTTATTAACAGCTATATTTCTATATTAAATTCTCTCGATGAGGGTGATATCTCGAAACTAAAAGAATACAATGACATACAGTTACCCCTGAGTAAATATACTGTTCCTTTTATTTTTCAGAAAAATACCCTACATATTTTTAATATGGGAAAAGTAACCTCAATAAAAGGCAGTAATATCGTAAACTACGAAATAGAAAAGATACGCAGCCGCAACGGATTTTTTTATCGACTGAACATCAATACCAGAAATGGAAACTATAAACACACCATGTATAATATAGACAAGCAAGCGGCAATGCTACAAGAGGATATTGCCAGTATCATGTATAAAACCAGCAACTAAAATATTTATGGGTAAAATTGTTAGCATATTACTTTTCATTTCCGGTTTTAGTTTTGGCCAGAATACTGAATTCTTTTCTGATTCAAAGACTGTAATAAAACCTGGTAAATACAAAATAAATATTACCCAAAGGAATGATAAAACCAAATCAGTTGTAAACTTTGAGCTGTTTCGGAAATCCGGAAACAAATGGTCCAAAATCCAAAACGGAAGCTTTAAAAAGCAAGCAGATCTTCCGCTGTTTGTAACTACAGATGAAGACCTGAATAATGATGGCTATAATGATTTAAAAATATTCTATGCCCAGGCAGCAAGAGGCGCTAATGAGATTGAAAAACTGTTGATTTTTAATCCAAAAACACAAAAGCTTGTCGAAATTATTAATTCACAGGAGTATCCGAATCTGCATTATAACGCCAAAAGAAATTGCATTACCTCTTATATGTTTTACGGTGGAAATGCCACATACTTCCTGCATATTAAACAAAACAGGCTGGAAGGTTTTGGTAAAGTCGAATTTTCTAATGATAGTATTTATAGCTACAGAATCAAAAACAAGCAGGAGATTTTACTGAAGAAACAAGCCTATAAGTCCAATGATGGTGCTGTGTTCTTCTCCAATTTCGATCCTGTAGAAGAATAAATAACAATTCCTGCATCCATAAAATATAGTACAGAAATGTTCAGCCACAAACACAAAATTATCACATGAAACAAAAAACATTTATAATTATAGCTATAATCCTTGGTACAATGCTATTTACAGCTCAGTCCAAAATCAACATGGAAGGAAAGTCATTCACCGGTTTTATTACAAGTTTATGTGTAGAAACCGTTCCGCCTGATCCATGTGCAGGATATTCTGATGAAATGGAGCTTTATTTCAAAAAAGATATTGTTGAAATTGTCTCACTAAGGTACAAATGCAACAAAACACAAAGAAAATCTGTATTTTCTAAATGGAAATGGATATCAGGAAATCAAATTAAAGTGGAGAAACTTAATTACGAAAATCAGCCTTTTATTTCCGGGAACATATTGTTTCTTAAAAACAATCAGCTAATTGGTAAGCATGGCTCCGGATATACTCAGGATTTTACATTCGAACCCCTGACAAAAAAACACAGGTAACATGGATAAAATAATACTTTTAGTTTCTTTCTTTATTATCACAGGCAGGTTAACTGCACAAACCGTGTATACCGGATTTATTGGTGAATCTCCTGTCGAAATGGTAATAGATTCAGATTCAGGCACGGCAGATGCTGTTTATGCCTACACCAATTACGATGAACCTATCCGGCTAAATAATGGTATTATTAAAAACGGAAGACTCATTTTCAACGAAAAAGAAGGGAAACTGACAAAGGCCGTACTGACATTTGAAAATTTTACAACTGATAAAAATACGATAACAGGTGTATGGAAAAACTTGAAAACAAAAAATGAGTTAAAAATTACGTTAACTAAAAAATACGCTGTTGAAAATGGCGAAAATATACAGTGGGCGGACAGAGAATTATTACAACCCGAATCTACAAAGGATAAATACTTTAAAGTTGTCCTTTCAAAAGAAAAGGACGGATATTACCCCACAATTACTGCTGTAAAAGTATATGAGAAACGAACTGATAAACTACTACAAAAAATTGATGTGGAATGCTCATTTTTAGGACTGGATAATATCAATATCGAGGATTATAACTTCGATGGTACCGAAGACTTTTCTATATTCGAAGCCAGCTATGCAGGTCCCAATACCTCACGGATCTACTACCTGTACAACAAAGCCACACAACAATATTATGAAAGTGGTTTTAGCGGAGTTTCTTTAGAGTTCGACCAGAAGAAAAAAAGAATATATGAAAGGAATCAGTGCTGTGCAGGAACTATCGTAACAACAGCCGAATATAAAGTTGTAAAAGATAATATGGTTTTACTTAACCAGCATTGTTATCGTTGGGATGACAGAAAACAAAAACTGGTAGAAAAAGCAATAAAAGCATGTCAGTAGAAGCTTTTAATTCATCTGCTTTTTCAGTTACATTCAACCTTTATTATCTATGAAATTATTAATAGTTATATTTATCACTAAAACAGACAAATAAATAAACAAATGAAAACAGGATTATTCACCTTATGTATACTGACGGCCCATGTTGCTTTTGCCCAGCAGAAGCTGGAAGACATCAAAATAGATCTTCCAACTTCCGGAGATACCGGAAATGTATTTATAAATACAGTGACCTTAAAAGATTCTGATAAGAAGATAGTAACTCTAACGGATGGAAATTACAGCATTGACAACAGCAAACAAAAGGCTAATATCAGCATCAAAAAAGGTCTGATCAATGGTACTGTAACTGAAATTGAAGAACAAGTGAAATTTAATTTTACTATTGAAAACTCACATATTACTGCTTACAATATGTATAACGGTTCCGACTTAGCACTCGATGCCCGCAGAGATAAAGAAAAAGCATATTTCAAAGGCTATCATCCTAATAAAGCTCTGAAATATGAAGGCTGGGTATCTTTAGATAAAAACAAATATTTCGGGCGTGGTATTTCAAAACAATATTCTGAAAATGGCACATTAACTGGCATTGAAAACGATATTACTGTAAGTTATACCTCTTTTTATCCCAACGGAAATAAAAAGGAAGTCACCGGAGTAAATCTTTTCGAAAGTTATAACGAAGATGGAACCCCGGAAAACAAACAGTATACAAAGAATAATGTCCGCTACGACGATTATTACTACAAAGGAAAGCTGGGTACCAGTTCTTATAAAGACAAACAAGGAAACGAAGTAAAAGACTATTATGAAAATGGACAAATTCAGAAAAAAGAAGTAATAACCAGTCTTAACGGAGAATTATGGCTATCTGCCTACGACAAATCCGGAAAACTAATAAGTAAAAAACCTTTGTCCGAAACTGGTGCAGAGAAAGCTAAATCCGCCGAATAAACAAAATTCAATATTATACGACAAGTAGCCTTTATGAAAAAAACGCTAAAAATCATTGTTTCTGTGATTATTCTGTTCGGAATATTCCTGGTGGCAGCCAACTTTATAAATGTTTCCCCTAACGAAAGCCTCCTGTACAAAATTCAGCAGTACGCAACCTATTCTAAAGCCGACTGGGAGAATTACGAAAGAAACCAAAAATTATTGGCCGAAAACCCCGTTCCTGCCAACTATGTAACCGAAGCGGTACAGACCGCACAGGGAGAAGATGATATCTATCCTGTAGATAGTAATTTTGCAACACCTGCTGTAAAAGCACAAGAAATAGAAAAGATAAAAAAGGCTAAATTCGAAAATCTGGTTGTCGCAAAAAATAAGCCAGATGACGAGGATGCCCAGTCTGCGTTAATCAGGTTTACGAGAGATCGGTTAACGGATGTTATTATAAACCAAAAGCTCAATATAAAGGTGGGCAAATGTTATGTAAATCCCAATACTGAAGGCAACTTCAATTGTGTAAGCTGCATGATTCTGCTATACAACCGCGACAAAAAAGACTGGCAGGAAGCTCCGGATGGAGAAAACTTCCTTAAGAATTCTTACGATTTTTATCAATCTTCCGAAGGTGCCAGATGGGAAGCAAAAGACCTTTCTATGCAGATTCCTTTCGATTATATATTGCGCAAAAAATACAGTGTCCAATAGTACATAGAAAATATACTATACTGAATCTATGATTAACCTTCTAACAGTACTTATCCATTATCTGACAACAGATTTTTATCTGATTGATTCTTTTAGAAATGACGACGACTTTTTAGCTGTCATGCTCGTAATGGGAGCTTTAGTGTTTTTTATTCTGGGAGTAATTGGTATTGTATTGGGGCTACTCTTCATTCTTATTGTAATTTTCTTAATTAGTGCCGGTATTATCTCTACTTCTGTATTGGTAGGGCTGCAACAAAAATCTCTAAGTAAAGGTTTTAAAACCTTTTTTATATCTGTTTCCATACTGGGCAGTACAATTGCCTCTGTTATCTTATTTTTATTTATAAATACAATAAAAAACTGGTGGCAGACAGATACTACAATTATTGCAGGTCTGATTTCGGGAATAGCTTCGGGCTGGATTTTGGGACTGATTATGTTTATCACCTGCAAAAAGCTTGTTCTCTTTCTGAAAAATAAATATGCAAACAGAATCGTACGCCAATGAAAACCGTTAAAATTCTCCGGAACATTCTTTTTATAGTAGGGCTAGTATTATTGGCTTTTGACTTTTTATTGGTTCTTCCGGAGTACTATGCCTGCAAAAATGCCTATGAAGGTGAAGAAGCAACTACAATATGGGGTTATAAAGTAGATTGTATAGGTGACAGTGCAGAATTTACGCTGGTATTTTTTCAATTAACAGGATGCTGGATTTTAGGGATATTTATCATTATTGCTATATTGCATTTGGTCTACAAAAAGCAGAAAAAGAATGTTCGATCAATTCAGAGATAAATTTCGGTTAGACGACGAAAAGTGGAACAGGTATCTTAATTATTTTAATAAGGTGAAAGTCCCTGCTAAAACCATACTTCTAAACGAGGGTGAGGTTTCAAAGAAACTTTTCTTCATCGAAAAAGGCTGTATCAGAGTATGCTTCAATCATGATGGAAAAGATATTACTTCACAATTCTTTTTTGAAGAAAATGTCGTAGCATCTATTGAGAGCTTTAGAAAAAATATCCCAAGTCCTACCACCCTGGAAACAATAGAACCAAGTACGCTATGGTGGATACACAAGGATGATTTAAACAGTATGCTGGAGGAAATTAAAGAAATTCCGTATTTGAGAGATCTATTTATCGATAAAATATTCGACCGGACATTTGACTATATGAAATATTTTATTTCATCTATAAAATATACACCACAACAGCGTTATCTTGACCTGATAAGAGAAAGACCCGAAATTATACAACGTGTCCCACAGCATTACATTGCTTCTTATCTGGGTATTACAACAGTACATTTAAGCCGTATAAAAAATAAGCTACTTAAAAATAAAGAATAGCCCGTATTTAGTAACAAATGTTATCGCCTGCAAAAAGATCCTATTCTAATTTTGTTCTATAAATTTTAAAACATGAAAGCAGCAGTTGTATTATCAAAAGGAGCACGCCCTGCATATGTAGAAGACTTTGCAGAGCCTGTAGTACAAAATGAAAACGAGGTATTGATTCACGTAAAGGCATCGGCAGTTAAGAATCTCGACAAAATGCGCGCAAGTGGGAAGCACTATTCTGTACAAAATGAAACCTTTATTGCAAAAGTAGTAGGCGGAGACGGTGTAGGAATACTTGAAGACGGAACACGCATATATGGAATTGGTGCAAGCGGAATGATTGCAGAAAAAGCAATTATTGAAAAAGATAAAATAGTAAAATTACCCGACGGAATCAGTGACGAAACAGCCGCAGCTCTTCCTAATGCTGTAATGGGATCGGCAATGGCTTTACGCTTCAGAGCCAGCTTACAAAAAAATGAAACCGTTTTAATAAATGGTGCCACAGGTGTTACCGGAAAAATTGCGGTACAAATAGCAAAACATTATGGCGCAAAGAAAGTTGTTGTCACTGGCCGGAATGAGGAAACACTAAAAGAATTATTAGCCTTGGGTGCTGATGATATTATTGTACTTAAACAGGACGATGATGCCATCATCTCACAAATAAAAGTTTTGCATCAACAAAGTCCATTCGACGTTGTAATTGATTATTTATGGGGACATAGTGCTGAATTAATTTTATCTGCAATAAAAGGGAATGGAGGTTTTTCTCATAGAACACGCTATGTAACTGTTGGCGGTATGATAGATGATAATATGACGCTATCATCCTCTATTCTGCGCAGTACCGATATACAGATCTCAGGTTCAGGTTTAGGAAGCTGGACACCAGACGAAATGAAATTACTAATTCATGAAATACTTCCCGAAATGTTTCAGCTGGCAGCTGATGGCAAATTAAAATGTGATACTGTAAGTGTTATGATTAATGAGATCGAAAAAGCATGGGATATGAATATTGATGGTGGAAAGCGTTTAGTGGTTATAATTGGCTCTTAATAATACAGTAACAGAATTATATAGACAGATTAACTTATCCGCCAGTATTACTATATTGCATACAATCTAAATCACCAGTTACATGAAGAAATATCTGTTAAAAATATACTTTACACTTTCTTTGCTATTAGTAGCAGATATTGCTGTTTACTTTCTTTATAAGATTAGCCTACGGGGTTATTATGCAGATATTATTCTTTTCTGGTTATGGTTCTTCGGAAGTATTTTCGTCATAATTGTTTACTGGAAAAAGCTATTAGCCAAATTATTTTTAGGCGCTATAATCCTTGCCTTCATACTAAGCATGCTGCCTATGGGATTGTTCTTTTATGCTTTTATCTTTTCATCAACACCAGCCGGATTATGGATGAATAAAGATTTAAATGAAAACTACCGGGCACAGATTGTATCCTACAGTGTAATGGTACCGCCTCTGTTACAAATTGTAGAGAAAAAAGGATTGTTCGAAAAACAAATTATTCAGTGCACTGATTCCGAATTGCGGGACAGAAATCTGGAGGTAAGTATCCGAAACTCAAAAGACCTCATCCTGCAAAAAGATACAGATAGTACCATTACTCTCACTCTTTTTTATGGAGGGCCTAATACTACACTGACTTTTAATAAGGTAACAGGAAAACTTATTAAAATAGAGAAGTAACATTAAAAAAAGACTCTTACACATTTTGTAAGAGTCTTATTTATTTTCTTTATTTCCCAACCGCCTTAAAACTGTCAAATATCTGTTTCATTTCTTTTACTTTTTCGGGATATTTGGTGATTAGGTTTACACTTTCTTTTGGATCTTCATCCAGATTAAAAAGTTCTGTAGTGGCTGGTACTATAGCTCCCGTTCGGGGATGCTTAAGATCCGGAACTTCTCTGTACTTCCAGTTGCCATATTTTACCGCCTCAGGCTTTGTACTTCCATTTACAATAAATATTGGACGATGGCTGTAAGCAGATTCTTTTACTTTACTTTCTAAAAGCTGACTGATATCCTGTCCGTCCAGTTCTCTATTCGTTGGTAAGGGACTGTTGGTCCACTTGGCAATCGTCGGTAATAAATCCAGATTGCTTATCGCGCTCGTTAAAACGGTCCCGGGTTTAATCTTATTTTTCCAATATACAATAAACGGAACGCGGGCTCCACCCTCATACGACCAGGCTTTAGAACCTCTGAAAACTCCTGCACTTCCTACATGAGAAGCGATAGTTACACCATCCCCTTCCATTCTTTCAGGAAAATTCGTCCAAGGTCCGTTGTCACTGGAAAACACAAAAATCGTATTATCTGCCATACCTTTTTCTTCCAATACTTTCCATATCGCAGCCAGGCCTTCATCCATTTCAGTAATTACAGCACCAAGTGCCCCGCCTTTTTTATTTTTCAAGGCAGAAGACTGTGCAGCATAATACACAGGTAAATGCGGCATATTGTGCGCCAGATACAAGAAAAACGGTTTATCTTTTTTCTGCTGTCTTATATAATTAATTGATTCTTTGGTATACAAACGGGTAAGAAGAGAATCTGCAGGTTTCTCAATCTCAACTTTGATATTTCTGAACATTCTAATCGGAATGTCCGTATTTACATAGGGAGCCTTATAATCGTGACTGTATAATATTCCGTAATAGAAGTCAAATCCTTGTCCGTTTGGCTTATTCTCAGCTTTCTGATCTCCCAAATGCCACTTTCCAACCATCCCGGTATTATAACCGTTTGATTTCAACATTTCTGCAATTGTTACTTCATCATCTGGTAACCCTTGCTTAGATCCCGGCGCTATAGGCCATGGTAAATCATAACGGGACGAATAACGGCCAGTAAGCAAAGAGGCCCTGGAAGGGGTACAAGTGGGACTGCTGACAACATAATTAGTGGCCATTAACCCATTTCTTGACATCCGGTCTAAAAATGGCGTTTTAATAACAGGATTTCCATAAGCACCAATGTCTGCATATCCCATATCATCTGTCAATACAACAATAATATTAGGCTGCTTCTGAGCTCTGGCATTGGAAAATGAAATAGTAAAAAGAATGATTAAAGCACAACGTACAGTATTCTTCATGGTTAAATATTTGTTTTCTGGTGGTTATTGGTGATTTTAAAACAAATATATAACTTAACTTCCCGATACAAAATTCTTTCAGAATTTCACTCGAAGCGACGATTTATTCATTAAATATAAAACAGATTACAGAATGCTTTTAAAGTTATTAGTGCATAAAGATGCTTTGAGATAAAGATAGAAGCAAAAACTCCCCTGTAATTTTCATTACAGGGGAGTTCTATTTTAAAATATTTATTAGCTTATGATTCCTTCACTGCCAGTTCACGGGTCAGCCAGCCACTTTTACTTGCTGTGGCAATAGCGTATGGTGTGATCCAGAATAGCGTAAAGGCGTAGAAAATACTATAGGTATATGCCCAAAATGCCTCGGGTGTATTTTTATTTCTCTTCGCAAAGAAGAAAGCCTGTACACTGGAGAAAATCAGTATTCCTAACAATGTTGAGCTAATGAATAACATGGTATGATTAATGATAAACCATAGCATTAATAACATTAGTGGATAAGACATAACCAGTTTTAGCCATTGCATGCACAATAATATTCTGGTTCCTACTTTTGGCCCTTCACGGAAATCACCAAAAGCAAACTTGCTCATCATTATATTTTCACGCACATTACTACGTTCCCAACGGATAAACATCTTATACAAGTTTTTATATCGTTTAGGAATATTCGTATATACATATGCATTTCTCTGGAATAAGATATGATAACCTTGTTTCAGGATCATATTCGTCATAGCTCTGTCCTCTCCTATATCAGACGGACGTCCCATAAATGTCTGGTTCACCCATTCATCCAGGCAGTTCATTACCTGCTCTCTGCGATATGCTGCCAAAGCTCCGGGCGTACACATTACCGATCCAAGCATACTTTGTGCAGAACGTACAAATTCAAAACTGAATACAAAGTTTACATTAAGCATTCTTGGGATCAGTTCCTTCTCATTATTCAATACACGTACATTACCTGCTACTCCACCACATTTTTTGTTTACCACAAACGGGCTTGTCATATTACGGAGTGTATCTTTTTTTACAATAGAATCACTATCTACGGTAATAAATATTTCCCCGGTACCCAACTGAAATCCACGGTGTAAGGCATGTCTTTTCCCCATATTTCGGGGCTGCTGATAAGCCATTACTCTGTCACCCAGTTCTTCTTTGGCTTTCTTAATCCATGCCCAGGTATCATCTTTACTGCCATCGTCCACAGCAATAATCTGTACCTTTTCCTCCGGATAATCACTGCTCGCTAAGCTATGAAGTGTCTCATATACGAGCTTTCCTTCGTTATAAGCAGGAACAATAATTGTACAGGTAGGCAGCTGATCGTCCGATACTGAGGTAACAGGTTTGTATCGTAGATATAAAACCAACAAATAAACCAAAAAGCATACAGCAATACTTAAAAGAAATAAGCCTGTTCCTATGACTACAACCCCGATGGAACTGTTCATTTGTTCCCAGTGCAGGTGTTCGAACTCTGGTTGTAATAAATATACGGCATATATTGAACTGAACAACAATATAAACGTCACTGCAAGGATACCATACTCTATAGTTCCAAACCTCCCCTTTTTGACGGGTACAAAATCTCCTTTCTGGCGAATTAATGCTGATTTTGATACAACATTCTTCTTAACGTGTAGTGTTTGTGTTTCTTTCATACATTCTATAAAAAAATTCCCTACTGATATTCCTTGTTTCTTTTGATTAAACGGAATATCAGTATCCAATAATTTATTATTTCAACTTTTGAAATTGGAAGCAAGGTTTCCCAAAAGAACCTGCGCACTCTTATTTTGTTGAAAAAGCCCTATTCTGAAACAGAATAATAAGGTTTAAACTTTTAACAAAACAGAAGAGAATAGTTTTATATCATGTATTAATTGATCAGTATTATCATGAAGGAAACCAAAAGTATGATCAGAATCCATACAGTATGATAACGTTATTTTTCGTTATTTATTACTACTCAAATGAAAACATTGTGCCATTTTATCTATCAAATTATTTTTTTTAGAATTCAAAATCTATTATTCATGAATAGTATTTGATTATTAACGCTTTATAATAAAAGGTTATTTTCTACAATATTCAGCTTCATGTATGATATGAATACATGAGAATAGGAAGAATATTAATAGGATATTTTTTGTATTTTTGTTCATTAGGTCATTATATGCTAAACGCTAAAATACAGCATGATAGCCTTTTTAATGATAAATTTACATGGACATTAGCTGATGTACATGGACAAATAAAGTTTCAAAAATATGCACAGAGTATTCTCTTATTTCTAACAAAATGAATAATAAAATATACTAAGCAGTGGATATGAGCGTTATAATATTGAAAGAAATTTATTAAATGGCTAAAAAATAGTTTAGCATTCTTAACATTCAAATTACTCATAATTGTAAACCATTAGTAGATCCTAAAACTTTAGCTTATTATTAAATAATGTAAGTAATCTATATGGTTATACAACCTAAAAAAATAAAAGAAGATTATAAATATGAACAATCACCGAATAGCTGTTATAGGACAAGGATATGTAGGATTACCACTAGCACTGGAATTTGCAAAACATTTTCCAGTATACGGATTCGACATTAATACAGACAGGGTAAAAGAGCTTAATTCCGGAAAAGATCACACACTGGAAGCAGACCTTACATTGCTTTCCAAAGTGATTAATGAGGCTCAAAATTCTGATTTTTCTAAAGGCTATATTGCTTCCGCTTCACTGGACACTATTAAGGATGCAAATATCTATATAGTAACCGTTCCAACACCTATTGATAAATTTAATGCTCCGGATTTAGGACCATTGCTAAGTGCAACCAAAATGCTGGCAGAGATTTTAAAGAAAGGAGACATCGTAATCTATGAATCTACAGTATATCCTGGTTGTACAGAGGAAGACTGTGTACCTGTTCTGGAAAATATCTCAGGATTAAAATACAATGAAGATTTCTTTGTAGGTTACTCACCTGAAAGAATTAATCCGGGAGATAAAGTAAATACACTTACAACTATAAAGAAAGTAACATCAGGCTCCACTCCTGAGATCGCTGAAATAGTAGATACACTCTATAAAAAAATTATAAAGGCAGGAACTCACAAAGCTGCAAATATAAAAGTTGCCGAAGCCTCTAAAGCTATTGAAAATGCACAAAGAGATATCAATATTTCTTTTGTCAATGAGCTGGCTTTGATATTCGACAGAGTTGGAATTGATACCAATGATGTACTTGAAGCTGCAGGTACAAAGTTCAACTTCTTAAAATATAAACCAGGCCTGGTTGGTGGGCACTGTATCTCTGTAGACCCATATTATCTGGCACACAAAGCTTCTCAGCTAGGTTATCACCCTCAGGTTATCCTTAGTGGAAGAAGAGTTAACAACTCTATGGCTGAATTTATTGCTTCAAAAGTTGTAAAATTGATGATAAAAAAGGAGATTTCTATAAGCAATGCTAATGTTCTGATTCTGGGAATTACTTTCAAAGAAAACTGCCCGGATGTCCGAAATACCAAAGTAGTAGACGTATACAAAGAGTTGGAAGAATATGGTCTGCATGTAGATATGTACGATCCATGGGCAGACCGAGATGAAGTGAAACAGAAGTATAAAATCAATATGCTTGAGAATATAGACTACAACAAAAAGTATGATACCATTGTTTTAGCAGTATCACACGATGAGTTTCTGACACTAGATTTAAATAGCTTAAGAAAAGAAACATCGGTTGTATTCGACATAAAAGCAAAACTGGACAGAGATATTGTAGATGCGAGGCTGTAAGTACTCCTCTTCTCTAAAAAAGTAAAAAACTTATATTTTTAAGGTCCCCTGTAATTTCGATTATCAGGGGATTTTTTTATTTATACACCGCCCTTCTTTAGTTAAAAATATTTGAGTTTCCTTTATACTTACAGGTATTCACAACCATCAGTTTATTCCCTTAATACATCAGACTTAGTATTGTCTTAACGCTATTGCAAACCCATTCCATATGAGAACCAGACAGTAACAGATTATTTTTCATTTTCTGGCATATAGCGGTAATCCCCGACTGGTATGAGAACTGTCATACTTTATGATCACATATTATTTTTACATTTGCATAATTCTTAATTAGAATAAATAAAAATAAAATGATACGAAAGTATACTCCTGTACTATTCCTTTTTTCTTTTTCTATTGTACATGCAAGTTATGATGATCTGAAAACAATACAGACCTCTAACAAAACAACCGATGAGAGAATCTCGGAAGCGCAAAATAAACTAAAAAAACATTTATTTCATACCAGTGTACAAAATACTTATACTGTGCATGCCTTATCTGTTCCTCGCCTATATAGGGATACTATTGTAAAACCTAATAAGAAAACAAGTGATGCAAAAGATATCCAGGAAGTTACCTTGGTAAAAAGTAAAAACATCAACGACATCGATATCCGGAAAATAGCGGGCTCTATTACCACTATCGATATGAAAAAATTTGAAGGCCGTTCGGAAATGGATCTTATGCGAATGTTACAGGGTATTGTCCCTGGTCTTTATATAGAATACAATGGTATACTGGGGACCAGACCCAAAATCGAGATCCGCGGAACACAGTCATTCTCTGGTCAGGCAAGAGCAAACGAGCCATTATTTGTACTGGACGGGATGATTATCTCTTCCGATACATTTCTGACACTAAATCCAATGGATTTCTCAACCATTAAAGTTCTAAAAGATGCTGCTGCGTCTGCTTTATATGGTATAAAAGCGGCCAATGGTGTTATAGAAATTACGTCCAAAAAAGGATATAAAGGTAAACCCATTCTAAGTCTCAATATCAAACAGGGAATTACGACAAGAGGCCCCAGAGGTGTTGAAATGATGAACTCGGCTGAAAAACTGGAATTGGAAAGACGGCTGAAAGCACCATTGATGCCAGGATACATCAATTCTGAAGAATATATAAGAGAGAGTTATGCCCATTCACCTAATCTGGATGCTCTGATCCAGAATGGCAAGAGAAATCTGGATTCTTTAAAAGCAATTAATACCGACTGGTTCAAGGAACTGATAAGACCCAATCAGTTTAGTTCCTATAACCTCAGTGTAAGAGGTGGTACTGATAAAAATGCTTATTACTACTCATTAAACTATGGTAACCGTGGTGGTAAATTACCTGGAAATGACATCAATAATATTACTGCAAGGGCAAACATAGATTATATTGTCACACCCAAATTGAGTATATCCCTGAACACCTCAGCCGGAATTTCTAAAACAAACACTCAGAACGGAACCAAAGAAGATCCTTCAGCTCTTGCCTATGCTTTAAATCCTTATGAAACCAGATTATCAGAAAAAAATGGCAAAAAAAAAGATCTGATCTCGTATCCTGATTATGCATTCAGTGATCTCATGAATCAGTATATGCGCCGTGAAACCTCTAACAGGGTAAGCAGTTCCCTAATTTTTAACTGGAAGCTCCTGAATGATCTTACGATTTCTGGTGTTACAGGGGCAGACTATGTAACCAACGAAAATAAAACAGTTATTCCGCCCGAAGCAGCTTCTGAACGGCAATATAGTGAAGATGAAAAAGGAAGCCTGACTGAAGAAAAGGCTACTGAATTTATTTACTCATCCAACATAAGAGCTACTTATGCCAAGAAATTTGGGGACCATGACATAACTCTGGGAGCGAATATAGATTATGTACTCAACAGAAGAAAAGTAGTAGGTATTAATGGTTACGGAATACCTTCAGGTATGGCTTCTGTTCCTGTTATTAACCAATCTTTGGAAGGCAATCGAAAAACAACAGCTTTCGGTGGCAATACCAAAAACATACAATTAGGCTTTGGTGCTGCATTCGGATATTCTTACCGGAATATCTACGATCTGTATGCCAGCTACAAAAGAGACGGATCCTCCCTCCTTCCCTCTGATAAAAGATGGAATACTGCCTGGTCTGCCGGATTTGGATGGCGACTCAAAGAGTATGAATTTCTGAAAAATTCAAAGTTTATATCCGATCTGAAACTTCGGGCTTCTATGGGAATTACCGCCAGTATGGCTGGCATTACAATAGGAGATATTGTACCGACTTACAAATACAATAATCTTTTTTATGGTTCCGGAAGATTATTACCTTCACAACAGCTATCAAACAGAAATCTGAATCCACAACAATCTCACTCATACAATGCTGGTCTTGATATTGGTATCTTAAAAAGATTTACACTAACCACTAACTTCTATAAAATACTGAATAAACAAGCTTTACTGGATGTAGAAATTGCACCAAGCAATGGCTTTACAAGTTATAAGAAAAACATTGGTGTACTTGAAAACAAAGGAATTGAAGTGATGCTCTCCGGAGATATTATACGTGGTTCCAATTTTCAGTGGAACAGTGCCTTTACATTTTCCGCCAACTTTAATAAAGTAAAACAACTTTACGGAACCGATAAAATTTATCAGAATGGAGAAGCATTGATCCCTTCCTATGAAGTAGGCCAGCCGTTAGGAATGATCTACGGACTGCAGTCTTTGGGTATATATCCTCTGGATGGCACTTACAGATATAAAGCAAAGGATGGAAGAGAATTGACATACAGAGATAAAGGTCTGCTTACCCGTGCAGACTTCATTAATCTGGGATACAGTACGCCTCCGTACAACGGAATGTTTTCCAATGTTATAACTTATAAAAATCTGTCTTTGGCTTTTGATCTTTATTATGCCTTAAAGGGCGTAAAACAATACTCAACCTCATTTGTAAGAGACAGAAGTGATATCCGTTACAATGCCTTTAAAGGTCAGTTGGAGCAAATGTGGTTCAATGAGGGCGATGAAGGAAAGATTTACCCATCGGCTAACAGACCTTCGGGAGCTGCTGAAATGGAAAAGCTCTTTGCCACAACAGACAGTGTATACAGATCCGATTTTATTTCACTCAACAATATCCAGCTTACCTATACTGTGGATACCAACGTAATACGTGAGCTGTCGAAAACTCTACGATCATTTAGCCTTAGCCTTCAGGCAGAAAATATCTGTACCTGGTATTTTGTAAAAAACAGAAATACAATCAATGATATCAAGCAACCTGTCTTCACTCTTAGTTTAAACGTGTCTTTTTAATTCAATATGAAAAAAATAACCTGTATAACATCATTATTAGTTTTGTTCAATGCCTGTAGTCTGGATTATACTTCTGAAGATTCCATTTCAGGGGAAAATGTTATAAACACTGTCAGCCGTGCTAAAGAAGTTCTGAACACAGCTTATTCAGATTTCCCAAAAGATAAAACTTTTCTCAGCTTGTATACCGAAGATTTTGTTCCTACCTGGTATATTTCCCAAGGCAAACAGGAACCTGTGGAAAAAATGTATTATTGGGACAGGCTGGTCATTAAAAACAACGCAGAAAACCTATGGCAGCAATATTACAAATCTATGTTCGAGATCAACACAGTTCTGGCAGCTCTGGATAATAATATTTCTGATAAAAATTCTGATGAGGCCAAAAAATTAAAAGGCAGAGCATTGGGGCTAAAAGCCTCGATATATTATGAATTGCTATTACTTTTCAGCGATCGTTATTCAAATATTAATATACCAGGAGCTGTTCTAAAAGATAAAACAGTATACGAAGACAAAGAGCGTTCTGGTTATAAAGAAACATTGGCCGAAATCAATAAGCTGTGTGATACTGCTTTATCTCTCCTTCCAAAAGATGAAGGTAGTGCCGGTAAGAAGGAATATTTCGGTTATTACGCCGTTAAGTTACTGAAAGCCAAGACCGCTTTATTAGAAGGATCTTATCAGAATGCTATCAATCAGGCCACTGAGCTAATTACACAAAGTGGAGCATCACTTACAATGTCTAATCAGGCTTCTTATCAGCAGATCTGGAACTCAACATCCTCTTCTCCTGAAGTCATAATGTATTTCAGCTATAATCAACAACCCTATAAAAACCTTAACTATAGCTACGAAAAAGGAGATTACGTAAGACTTCATTCCAGGTTTACTTTTGAAGAAAACGATGTACGCAGCAAAATTTCTGATATCAGCATCTCTGAAATTCCCGGAACCTTTATTGGAAAATACAGATTGAATATTCGTGATAGTAAAAACAAGGATATAGTGCAATATAGATTTAGCGCTGTTTATTTCCTTTTAATAGAAGCTTATTTAAAAAACAACCAGCTTCCACAGGCCAGTAGGCTTTTGAATGATTTTCTTAAAAGCAGAAATGCTGGTGCTATAGATACCACATTGTCCTACGAACAGTTTTTTGAAAGATTCCGGTATGAAAAACAAAAAGAGTTTCTGGGAGAACCTGAAAATTTCTTTGATCTGAAAAGATGGAATACTGACATTAAAAGATATAACACCGATGATGAGAAGCAGTATTCAATGGTTTCAAAATCCGATTACCGCTGGACTTTACCTATTCCGTTCAACGAAACAAAAAATAATAAAGTAACCCAGAACAAAGGCTGGGAATAATGGACACTACAATGAAATACTGTACTATAAATTTATATACCAAGCTAATCCTGCTCTTTATACTGACCTTTAGTGTTAGCTCCTGTATGCCGGATGACGAAAGAAATACTTACAGAGGAGAAAACAAGGTAACTTTCTCTCTGAATAAATCACAGATTGAAGACCAGTCCAATGATTATATCGTGGTAAAATTAATGCTGGTAAAAGCTCTGGAAAAGGAACTTACAATTGACCTGAATCTTCAGAATGCTGAGAATACAATGAAGCTGGACCATCCAAAAGTGATATTGTCCGCAGGAGAGAAAACAGCTACTATACTTATAAAGCCTTCTAATCTTTTGCCTCTTGATGAAAGCAAAACTATTCAGTTATCAGGAATAACTTCCGACAGTCAGATAACAGTTGAAAATACTGCTTTTGAATACAGAAAAGGAATTGATATTCCCGTACTCACCAAACGACAGAAAGAGCTCCTTGAGATCTACAGAAAAAAGGGACTCAATCTTTATCCTTTTATTGGTGTTGTGGAAGTAGAAGGTAATGCTTCTTTTCCTGCTGGAGGAAGTATTGAACCTTTTACAGAAGGTTTTCAGGAAAAGATTATAGGAAAAACCATTATTGCTCTTAGTGACAATGCAACCGAGGATAAACCATTGTTAAAAATGCAAAGAAATGCAATGGGAATACAGAACCTTTTACAGAAGTTATACCGGAAAATGACTATTGAAAATGCCTACTATATCGACCCTAATGGTGCTCCGAACTTTCATATGCTAAAAGACATTAAGGAAAATGGATTATCTTATTATTCCATGATGGAAAATATGGAGAAGTATGACTTTATTGTCTCTCTGGACAATATAACATTAGATTTTAATTCCGATAAAATTCAGTTTGTATCCCAAAGACTTAATGAATTTCAGTCCGATACTGAGATTTTGGCAGTGAATTTCAACTATAGCTTCACGTTATGGACTTCACTCCATAAAAGAATTAAACAAGATATCAGCCTTCAGGATATAGGTTTGGAAGACATTGATGGCACAATAAATCCCTATTATTATATGAATTACAGAACCATAGACAAGGATGATAATGAAAGAGGCAACTGGAAACCTGCAAAAGCGGTAATCAACAAAAAGGATAATACTTTGCATTTTTCATTTCCTATGGACTTTTATAACTCAGATGATTATATGCTGACCAATGTTATCTACAAAGGAAAAAATATAGTACAATGAAGCAGATTTTATTAGTAACGAGTTTATTGGGTTTTATCACATCAGAAGCCCAGACTATACTTCCGGATAACTTCCCGGTTATAGACAAGAAAATTAATGAAAGCGGACTTCATTATATTATTCATCCGGTAAATGACAATTCCCGTGCAGAGATCAGATTAATTATAAGCGCAGGAAGTCTTATGGAAACTCCGGAGCAGGCAGGTGGTGCCCATTTTCTGGAACATCTGGTATTCAAGAAATCCCTGTTCGGAAATCTGGAAAAACTGGGCGTAAAACTGGAAAGAGACTTTAATGCTTCTACCCATTATGAATCTACAATTTATAAAATTTCAGTGCCCAATACAACCGAAAATATTGGAATGTGTCTGGAGATATTCAGAAAAAATATTTTCTCAGATTTGTTCAGCAATGTCAGCAAAGATGATATAGAGAAAGAAAAAAATGTAATTATTCAAGAGCTTCGGGACAGAGGAAATGAGGGTCCTTTCTACCATGAAAAAATAGGAAACAGCGTTTTCAGAAACAAACTTCCGGGCGGTACAGAAGCTGATATCCGAAAGATAAACAAAGCATCATTGGAAAGTTATTTCAGAAAGTGGTATACAACAGGCAATGCTCATATTGTAATTGTAGGTGATATAAATACATCCGCCACAGAAAAAAAGATCATAAGCCTATTTAAAGACACTACTCTTTCACATCATCAATCTGTAAATAATCCCGCAATAGATTATGCTTCTTTGATACCGAAACAAAATGTATTTTCCATACAGCAGGGAAAACAAAAAACGTTGAGTATCGACTGGATAGCAGTTACGCAAAAAAAAACAGAAGATCTAAAAAATACGCTGATTCAGAAACTTTATACAGAACTAATACGTCAGAATATAGCGCATACCGGATTACAGAACATAACATTTTTTGATGATTGGTTCCTCGGGAATATTTTCCATTCAGGTTTTGAAATTCGGGCAAAGGACAAAGCGAGCTTGCATAAAACCTATGAGCAGCTCGGAGCTCTCTCTGAGCAAGTAAAAAAAACAGAAATTCAGCAGGAGTTGTTCGACACCATAAAGCAAAAAGTAATTAAAAATACTTTTACTCCAGTGCCAACCAGTGCCAAAGATATTGCTGTATATTACGAAGATATAATAGGCAGGCACAAGTATGTCCTTCCCTCCGAAAGCGGATTTCTCGTGCAAAAAATTCTGAATGAACTAAAAGAAGAAGCGATAAGGTCATATTCTTCTTTATTATCTGAAGAGCCACATTTCAATCTGATTCAGACACCTTCAGGTTTATCTAAAATCACAGAACAGGAACTAACCGAAAGCTTTCAGACAGGAATAAAATCCGGCTTGAAAATACAATATCAGGAAACTGCAAAAGAAGAGGTTTTAAAAGAAGCTCCCCTAATCCATTATAAAATAGAATCTCCAAAAAAACTTTTTGCCGGAGTCATTAGTGAAAAACAATTAAATCAGCTGAATGTCTCTCTAATAAAACTTTCCAACGGAATTGATGTTATACTGGCACCTGACAGCAAAGCAGAGAAAAATACGATTATATACTATGGAAGAGGCGGATTTTCGCAGCTTTCGGATCACAAATATCCATTCTACAAGGATCTGAATTATTATGCTAATCAGATTGGGATTAAATCTTACAAATACAATATTCTTTCTGATATTTTGTCTCAGAATAGCATCTCATATTCTTCTTATATTGGCAGTTATTCTAATGAAATCCGGATAACTGCTCCGGATGAGAATATGGAATTGGCATTCAAATTATTGTACCATTCAGTATACAATTATGTATTGCCTATTGAAGATTTCAAAGATGATATTAAACAAAAACTCCTGGAAGATGATAAGGAAGAACAGGTTTCAGAAAATGAATATGCCAGGTTTCAGCAGGCAGAAGAATTGTTTCTGGGCAACTACAGAAACACTGAAAATAAAAACCTTACAAAGCAGGAACTAAAAAAACTCGATATTAAGAAGCTATTTGCATTTTATGATCAGGTATTCCGGAATACTAACAACCGAGCCGTTCTGATCTCGGGAAACTTTAATATACACCAGACAAAGGATTTAGTCACAAAATATTTTGGAGCTTATAAACCCGATCATCAGATACTGCAATGGCAGTCAGACAGCTCCCCTGCTATTTTGAATAAAGATTTCGCACCTGAAAACCAGACAAGAAAAGACGTTACATTGATTACCAAATCACCAGTTATTCCCTCTGCAAAAAACATATATGCCATACAACTTGCAAAGGAATTATTGCAAGCCCGTTTTTTTGAAACAGCAAGAAATAAGTATGGGAAGGTTTATTCACCATCTGTCAGTTGTGAGTACAAAACTTACCCTGTTCCTTCAGTTTCTTTTATCGTAAAATTCCGAAGCGAAAAAGAAGATATCCCGTTTCTGAAAAATCTGTTCTTAAACCTCATGAAAGATTCTGCTGACGCTCATGCATTAGAGAATAGCAAGAAAGCTTTTCTGATTTCTATGACCGAAAAAATAAATGATCCTTATTCAAAAGAAAAGGAAATTGTTCAAAGCTGTATAGATCAGCTTAATATTGAAGATTTGGAGAATTATAAATCATTAATTAATTCGATTACTGTGGATGATATCAATACTATTCTAAGCTCTGTTAAAAGTGTAGACGCACAGCTTATTCAGTAGTATAACGTCCGGATAAGGTTAGAATAATAAAAATTATTATGCTTCATATTATTTATATAATTTTATGAAAGTTCTATCATAAAAAAATTATAAAATGGCAAATATTAACTTTAAGGAAATTATTGAACGTTCGAAAAAAATACGGGAAAGTTACCATCAATTGGAAAGACAAAATCATGGTAGTGAATGGACTATTGAGGAAGATGCATTAGCATTTTTGACAGATGCCGGTTTAGTCGGACGTCACACTATGTCTCAACAAAAGCGCTGGATTGCAAAGAATACAGACACAGAACTCGAACATAAATTAGGCGAATGTATCTGGTGGTTGATTATTTTAGCTGACAGAATGAATATAGATGCTGAGGAAGCTATTGGATTTTTTTTAACAAAAACTGAAAAGTTATTAAAATAAAAAACTAAAGTTGTCGCGGGCGTCACACCCGTGCCTCCTGTATGTTTTAAATATAAACAGGAGTATAATATCTATAATGGCTCTTCGACTTCGCTCAGAGTGACACTGATTATATATAAGGATATAACAAACCTCATAGATATGGGAGACCTACGAGGCATTAGAAGTAAAAAACTCACAGGCCGTATAGCCTATGAGTTTTTTTGTTTTATTTATTCTATGAGCTATAAAGGTGAGTAACTCCTAATAGGTCTTCGTCATATCTGCGGGAACAATCAGGTTAAAATCTGTGGGGATATAATCTTTTTCAGGTACAGACAATTTTGGAGTTTCTGATTCAAAAACAGAAATCACAGCAATCTTTAGATTAGGATTTCTTTGTTTCAGATACCAGTAAATGCCTCCATACTCTTTGCTGTGATAATTTCCATTGTAGTGAATAAAAGTTTTTCCGGGTTCTAAATTCTTAATAATTGACTCGGCCATTGTAGCATCTTTTACAGCCTGAGCAGAAATAAAATTCATGACTTTCAGATCATCAGCATGGTCTCCCATCATGGTTTTCATTTCCTTATACCCTGGTGTATCCAATGTTACCTTTACAGGCAAAGCTGCCATATAAGTTTTCTCCTTAGCATCCAACGTATTCAATGATTCCAGTCCTTGTTTCGCTACCTGAGAAGCGTACTTTCTCGGAATATTGCCGGCTATAAATTTCAGGTTTTTAGCTTTTGCAAAGTCTAAAAGCGGTTTGTAATCTGTAATATAGTTATTCCACAAACGGACAGAGTCTTTCATACTCTTAGGGTCCAATTTACCAGACAAATAACGATCCAGCTGTGGCTGGTTATCTCTTTCAAACATCTCAGCCCCCAAAATCAGCTGGTTATTTTTCTGCTGATACAAAGCTTCTGTAAACTTCAACTGTAACCAGTGAACGATGGAATTGTTATGTAATTCGCCAAACAATACCACATCGTAATCGGATAGCTGTTTGACAATTTTCTCAGCCTTTACAGCTTTTCCTTTTTTATTATAAAACTTATAAGCATCGAATTGCTGTGCTTTTATTCCACTGATACAGAGCATCGCAAAGGCAAAAAGTAATTTTCTCATCTCTTAAATAAAAGTATAATTTAAATACCAATTTACAATAAAAAAGGCCGCTTTGAAATGCAATGATTCTCAACGGCCTCAACATTTAAATTTAGCTTAGATATTTTATTTTTCTAGTTCAGCTACAAGGTCTTTCCACTCTTGTAATTCAGGGATTCCCGGTTTTCTTTTTCCGAAGAACTGTGCAATGAATTCACCATCTTTATTGAATACCTCCACTGCATGTACCAAACCGTCCTCCGTAGGTTTCTTCACCACCCATGCTTCGGCAATTTTTTCGGTATCCAGATGAAGATTGAAGTCAGGATCCATTACATTGATCCAGGTATTGTACCACAATACTTTGTTTACTTCTCCTGTATGGATCTGGATAATCCCGCGATTTCCTACAAACACCATTATCGGCAATTTTCTTTCAGATGCAGTTTCCAGTAAGGTTACGACTTTTTTAGGATCAATCTTCGTTACAAATTCATCTGAAGCCAGACGTAATGCCTGTGTTCTTGTCACACCATATTTTCTTGTCATCGCAAAGAAATCATGAGTATCTTTCAGCTCAGACCATTCTTTACGGAAAGCTTCCACATCGATATCAGTATCCGGTTTTTCAGCTGCTTTTGGCGCTAATGCTTCAAATACAAACTCCTGATTCTGTACATCTGCTTTATACTTGTCTGTAATAGTATCGAAAGCATCTGCATTGCTGTCTTTTGTTAAATATATTTTGTGAAGTGCCAGTCCGTCTTTACCAAAGAATTGTAAACTTTTCTTATCTCCTTCTACTACTGCAAAAGCATGCTTCCATGAGTTCAGGAATATTCTAAGGTCAATATCTTCACCAACAAATAATTGTGCATGCGGACTGCTGAAATCGCCATTCAGATAAGTTCCTTTTCTTTCGTGTACACATTCATCGTTTCTGGTTAAAGCCATTACTTTTCCCAGCTGTTCAACATCGGTTAAAATTCCTGCAAAATCAGGATTCAGAACCGTAACACCTTCACCTATATTGGTTACCAGTAAATCGGCTTCGCTAACCCCTAATTGTTCTGCTGCATTTCTGATTCTAAGATGTGGTGTTTCTGCTTTCAGTTGGGTCCACTTTTCTTTTAAATCTCCGACTAATGTATTCATTATATTATTTTTTTAAGGTTAATATTGTATAGTTTCTTTTAACAGGACCATCTCCTGTTTTACCGGGTATCCATTCTTCTTTCTGCAACAGTTTTACCTGTACAAATTGACTTTTAGCAATAAGCTTTTCAACATCTTCAGTATGATAAAGCTGAAAGCCATATTGGGTAAATGGCAAATTGCTCATAAAATCTTTATGCCCGAAAGTAAGAACAAATGTTCCGTTGTTTCTCAGTACCCTGTAAATTTCTTCTAGGAAAGCTTGTGGTTCTTTCCAGAAATACAAAGTATTTACTGTGAAAATTTTATCAAAACTCTGTTCAACAAAAGGTATATTTTGTCCGTCATAAACAAAAAACTGCGATTGGTTTTCAAATTTTATATTTTTCCGTAAAGCTTGATCCCTCATCGTTTCGGAGATATCTAATCCCGTATAGTTAAGATCATCAGCTAATTTTAGTAACTGTTTCAGATGTCCGGCATTACCATGTCCTATCTCTAATATTCTATCAGAATCATCGAGCTCTAAAGCTGCAATACTTTCCATAGTCATAGAAATATTGGTTGTATCCATCATTTCAGCTATTTCTATCCCTTTCTCGCCTTCAGGATTGGCCAGATTTTTGGCCAGTAATTTCAGATCTTCTGTATTCATAGTTATCCAAAAATAATCATTGGTGTGTCATTTATCGGGTTTTTACATATACTACACGGAAAATTATAAGTATCACTTATTCTTTCCTTTGTGAAAACCTCATTAGGTTTACCACAGGCAGCTACTCTTCCGTTTTTCATCAGTAAGATTTTATCCGCAAACTGAGCCGCAAGATTCAGATCGTGTAATACTACAATAGCTGAATTGGCTCGTTTGGTAAAATTCTTAATGCTTTCCAATGCACGGTACTGATATTTTATGTCCAGATTATTCAGAGGCTCATCCAGAAATAAAAGCTTGTGGGCTACTTCATTTTCAAGTTGTGCCATTACCCGGGAAAGATGTACTCTTTGTTTTTCTCCACCCGACAGGGTATTGTAGTCTCTGTCTTTAAGATGAACAATATCTGTTTCCAGCAGCATTTTGCTCATCGCTTCCCAGTCTTCTTTTTTAGGCTGACCATCGAAATACGGGTAGCGTCCCATCATTACAACATCTTTTACCTGCAAAGGAATATCGTTACTGTTATGCTGGGAAAACTTGGCTTTATGTTTTGATATTTCCTGGATTCCCCAATCAGAAATAAGTTTGCCTTTAAATAAAATCTGCTGTTTTTTATCTTGCTTCACTTCATTGGCCAGAACACTCAGAAGGCTTGATTTTCCGGCTCCGTTGGGTCCGACAATAGCTAAAAATTCTCCATATTCTACTGACACATCTACGCCGTCCAGAATATGGAATTTCTTATGCAGATAACTGATATGATGCGCTTTTATCATTATAAAGACTTTTTATGTTTCATTAAAATTGCAATAAAAATAGGTCCTCCCATTAGCGCCGTCAGAATTCCGATTGGCAGCTCCGAAGGTGCTACTATACTTCTGCTGAATGTATCGGCTACCAATAACAATACCGCTCCGAATACCGCTGACAATGGCAATATAAAGTAGTAATTGGATTTAAACAGCAGCCTGAGGATATATGGTACAATGAGTCCTACAAATCCTATGGCTCCTGAAAAAGCAACACAGGTACCTACCATAAGTGCTGTAATTACTACAATCTGCTTTTTTAGCTTTTCTACATTAATCCCCAAATGCTGAGCATCTTTTTCTCCCAGCATCATAGCATTCAATGCTTTTCCTTTAGGCATCAGTATAAAATAAGAAATTAACAAAACAAACAGCAAAACCAGATTCTTGGTCCAGGTTGCTGCAGCCAAGCTTCCTAAATTCCAGAAAGTAAGGTCTCTTAACTGATCATCCTTTGATATATAAATAAGGAAACCTGTAATGGAGAAGCCTATAGCCGTAATAGCAACACCAGTAAGGAGCATCATTACAACATTGGTTTTCCCGCCGCTTGTAGATATCCTGTATACCAACAGCATGGAGAGTAAAGCTCCGACAAATGCAGACAAACCTACCAATGAAAACTGCACTGCTTCCGGAAGATAAGCTCTGAAACTACTTCCTAATACTATTGCTATTGCTGCCATCAGTGTAGCTCCGGATGTTAGTCCTATTAAATCTCCTGTTGCCAGAGGATTTTTGAAAAGTCCCTGCAATGCTGTCCCCGATACTGCCAGCATACTACCTACTAATATGGCCATTACAATCCGTGAAAGCCTGACATCCCATAAAATGTATTTGTCGCTAACTGCCAGCTGCGGATCCTGCATGATTACTTTCCATAATACTGTAAATGGTGAGTGTCCTCCAAAATCATAAACCCCAACATAAAGGGCAATTACTGCAAGAACTATTAGTAAAAGCCCGCCTGATACAAGATAAAAATATAATTTACTTTGTGTTTTCAATCAATAGCTTGTTTAATTCAACCACTGCTTCCCCCAGTCTTGGACCAAAGCTCGATGCCAAACCACCATCCATAGAAATAACTTTTTTGTTTTTTCCGGCATTGGTTTGTGCAACTCCCGGCATTTTTAATACGGCTTCATTTCCTCCCGCTCCCATTAATCCGCTCTTGAATAAGAACAAAATATCCGGATTAGCTTTTACAACCGCTTCTGGTGTAAGAGGTTTAAAATCGTCAAACTCATTGATTGCATTTTCACCACCAGCCAGTGTAATCAGCTTTTCCATTGGAGTGTTCTTACCTGCCACCATCAGGTTGTTCCCTCTTGCATAAATGAATAATACTTTAGGCTTTTTTGCCAATGACTGTACCTGCTTCATATCTGCATCGATTTTGTCATTAAGCTTCTGATAGTCTGTATTTCCTATAGCCTTTGCAACTTGTTCTATTAACTTTTTAGTCCCTTCTACAGAAAATTCCTGAGTCAAAAGTTCAGCCTTGATTCCTGAAGATTTTATCTTACTCAATAATTCCGGATTTAGATCTTTATCGGAAGCTAAGATCAATGTTGGACTTAATGCCATAATCGGCTCTATAGTCATAGATCTTACATGTCCCAAATCTTTAGTTGTTGTTTTCAGAGTCTCAGGATATGTACTGGTAACGTCTGTTCCCACGATTTCACTTTCATGTCCTAACGCACTTACTATCTCCGTAATTCCGCCGCTTAGGGTTACTATTTTATTTGCAGATTTCGGGTTTTCCGAGGTCTGTTCAGTTGCTCCACTGCTAAGCTTATCGGTTTCTTTCTTACAAGAATACAGGGCAAGCACTACGGATGCCATTAATATTGCTTTTTTCATACAGATTTAATTTTGTTCCTATCAAATTTTAATCTTCATACCGAACTCTTTGTTCATTTATATGATTTTACAATATTACACTTTTATTTAGAATTAATAAAAATAATATTTGATGATAAATTTCAGCCAACAAAAAAAGCGGTCCCAATGGAACCGCTTTTCGTATTATTTTTATGTATTATCCTTCTATACTCGGGATGTTTACCACTTCGTTGGTATCTTTTTCGTAATCAATACCCGGAACATTAAATCCAAATAACTGGAAGAACTCTTTACGATAACCTTCGATATCACTAATTTCTCCTAAGTTTTCTGTAGAAATAGTTTCCCAAAGAGCCGCAACTTCTTTTTGTACATCTTCACGCATTTCCCAGTCGTCGATACGGATTCTGCCTTTATCATCTAGTAAAACTTCACCGTTATCTGTATACAATCTGTCTGCAAAAAGTCTCTGCATCTGCTCAATTGTACCTTCATGAATACCTTTTTCTTTCATCACTTTGTAAAGTAGGGAAATATAAAGTGGCACTACAGGAATTGCTGAGCTGGATTGTGTAACCAAAGCTTTGTTAACAGACACATAGGAAATACCGTTAAGGTCTTTCAGCATGTCATTGATCGCTGTTACAGATCCTTCCAGATCATTTTTAGCCTGTCCAATAGTTCCGTTTCTATAGATAGGGAAAGTTAATTCAGGGCCAATATAAGAATAAGCAACAGTCTTAACTCCATCAGCCAGAACACCTGCATTCTTAAGATCTTCGATCCAGAATTTCCAGTCTTCACCTCCCATTACAGCAATAGTATTCTGAATATCTTCGTCCTTGTCTACTGGCTGGATACTGATATCTGAAACAACACCTGTATGGAAATCTACAGTTTTGTTGGTAAAAGGTTCTCCGATTGGCTTTAGTACTGAAGCATAAGCCACACCTGTTTTAGGGTGCGTACGTCTTGGGGAAGCTAAACTGTAAACAACTAAATCGATCTGACCTAAATCTTTTTTAATAAGATCAATTGTCTGCTGCTTTACCTCATCGGAGAAAGCATCGCCATTGATACTTTTTGCATATAGTCCTGCCGCATTTGCTTCTTTCTCGAAAGCTGCAGAATTATACCATCCGGCAGTAGCCAGTTTACCTTCTGATGGTGCTTTTTCAAAGAAAACACCAATAGTTGCTGCACCAGAACCAAAAGCTGCTGAAATTCTGGAAGACAAACCGAAACCTGTAGAAGCACCAATTACCAATACTTTCTTAGGCCCGTTTTTAATCTCACCTTTAGATTTTACATAATCAATCTGACTTTTAACATTCTGTAAAGCTCCTTCAGGGTGTGCAGTAAGGCAGATAAACCCTCTAACACGTGGTTGTATGATCATAGTTCTTAATTTTCAATATTATTTACTGAATACAAATGTAGTGAGACATGACAAAATGCACAAATAATCTGTTAAATCGTGGTTTGTTTTTCATTCTTTTCGTAGAAAAAATGAATCAGGATAAGCCAAAAAAGTTATTTTGAAATTTTAATTTATCACTTTTTATAAACTGAAAAACCTTGTCAAGATCAATAATTATCTAGGTAATAACACTAACAAGATTAAAAAATTATTTCGTTGTTGTAAAGTCAATAAGATAATTCTGGGCAGGATTTCCATCTTTAGATCTGAAACCTCCGTCAAATAACATCTGATGGTGTGTATTTGGTAAAACTTCTATCTCATACACAACTGTTTTATTATTATTTATAAACTTTAAAAATTTCTTCTTTTTCACAAAAGATTCTTTACCTAAAGGTCCATAGTCGATACCATCTCTAAAAGGATTCATTTCCTGAGAAAAAGTTACAGAAAGTGTTTTAATATTCGGATTTACATTTTTGCTGCCGTTCTCAAATTCGGTGATACCAACAACCACAGGTCTATTCTTCTCATACTCGTCCTTATAATAAGAAACAGGTTTTTCAAAATATCCAGACTCTTCAACAAATGCCCATAAAGCCGCTTGATTATTATAATCTAGTTCAATCATTTTTTTAACTGCAGACTTTTTATCGGCTTGTTTATCATAGTATTTTTTTACAAGCGCATACCCCACAAAGTATCCCAAATCTGCCATTTTAAAACGGTTGTTAGTTGCATTCCATATCCAATTATTCCATGTATATGGTGAAAACATTTCTTTTACAAAAACATCTTTAATCTCTGTTTCATGGGCATAACCATAGTCAATAGCCGGGGTTGGAGATTTCTGATTCATTGATAATGAAGCTATAAATTCAGCTACTCCTTCCATCACTACCTGGGTTAATAAGTTATTCCCAATAGTAGATTTTTGCTGTGTATGAATATATTCGTGAGCGGCCAGGAATGGAAAAGAATCAATAGGATTTGTTGCAAAATAGGCTTTTAGTTGCGGATAGCTTTTATCCATTTCAGAAATATCTACATCTTTATCTGCAAAAGCACTTTCGGTACCTATCAAAAGATTTCCGTTCATTACGGTACCATTTGTTCTTAACAGACCTACTGTAAAGTAAGCGTTAGCTGATTTTGCTTCGGGATAGATTCTCTTTAAGGCAGTTATACTTTTCTCAACATTTTTCGCCTGTTTTTTATACTTCAAAGTACGGGATCTTATGGAAGACCAAAACTTCGGGTATTTTCCAATAACATCAATATATTCCTGTGCAGAATATCGCCTTGCCTTCATAATATCATGCAACCCCTGTGTTCCTTTATCTATGTACATTGTCTGAATCAGACTTAATTTTTGTGCGGAGTCTTTTGTTTTTATGATTTTATCGTAGGTTTTCCAGAAATTATCTACATCTTGTGTGAATACTTTCTGACTAAACAGCAATACGGGTGAGCAAGCTGCAATGAGGAATAATTTTATTTTCATATGTTACTTTAGCTAAGTTTAATTGGTGTTAATTTCTATTCTTGTACTTCTAATTAAATTGATATTACACTACTTTTATCTGTTATAAATTTTCCAGAGTTCTTCCTGCAGCATGACATCATAGCGGCTTTTAATCAGGTTATAATTCGCCTGAAGCCAGTTATTACGGACCACAAAGAAGGTATAAGCGTCCATTAGACCTTCTTTGTACTTTTCTTCTGATTTGTCAAAAGATAATTTTTGATTTTCAAAATTTTGCTGAAGAAGTCTGTATTTTTCTTCTGAGTTCTGGTACTGAATCTTAATAGATTTCAATGCAGCAACCAGATTGCTGACTGTTTTTTCTTTTTCCAGATCGGCATTAATTTTATTAAGTTTTGCTATTTCCACATTGGATTTTACCTGTAGTTTATTGAAAACCGGAATACTTAGATTAAAATATACCTGCTGATTTTTGTTTTGGTTAAACTGATCTGAAAATGCTGTTGTAGGCTGATTCCCTCCCAGTACTTTACTATAAAAAGTAGACCACGAATACTGCCCGTTCAACGTTGGTAAATAACCGCTTCTTTCGACTCTGATCTTTTCTGCAGAAACCTGAATCTCTTTTGCAGCAGCCAGATAGGCGGGATTCTTTTCCAGCATTTCTTTTACAAAATTTTCATCTGAAAAGGCCAGAACAGAAGATGTATCCGATGTATTCTGTGCAAAATCTATATTATCTGAGGTAATGGCTAGTGCATTGAGAAGATTGTTTTTGGAAATTTCTTTTTGATTTTTGGCAGATACCCATTGCTCCTGCAAAGTTCCCATATTTGCCTTTATATCGTAGATATCGCTTTTAGGCCTGTTACCTATTTCCACTTCTTTTTCTGTTCTTTTAATCTGCTCCTCTACTCCATCCAGCTGAGTTTTCAACACTCCGAACCATGCTTTGTCGTTTTGATACTGAAAGAACAACTGAATAACATTTAATGCAATATCGTTTTGTACAGCTTTCAAGCGGTAATCGGAACTTTCTTTATTCATTTTGCTCAGCGAAATGTTCATAAAATTCCTCCAGTTGAATAACTCCCAGTTAGCAATTGCCGAGAATTGTGTTGTACCTACATTTAATGCTTCACGCTGATTGGTTCCCGGATTAATGGTTGAACCAAAACTATAATTCTGACTGGTGCTGGCAGAAACAGAAGGCAACAGCATTCCTTTGGATGCTGTGATTTCCTGCTTACGCTGGTCCACTTTCAGAATACTTTGCTGCACTGTAGGATGTTTACTTATAGCATAATCTACTGTTTTTTGCAGATCCCATTCTTCGGTTTGCTGAGAAAACATAAAGGCTGATATGCTAAGGAAAATAAGTTTTTTAAACATGATGGTTGGTTTAATAATAGGTCAATGGATGAGTTGATGAATGATCAATGAGTGAATAGTGAATTTTCTAACTTCTAACTTCTAACTTCTAACTTCTAACTTCGTAATTAGCATCATTCGTATTTCAGGTATTTTACCAGTTCTACTTTAGTAGCTCTGTAGGCTTTAATACTTGTCACCAGGAACGTCAGCAATAAGAGGATCACTAAGCTTAAAATATAAGGCCACCAAGGCATCTCGATACGGTATACAAATTCTTTCAGCCATTCGTTCATAAAATAATAACTAAACGGAATACTTATAAACACTGCCACTGCAGTAATCCACAGAAATTTCTTTGTCAGATCTTTTATCAATGTACTGTCAGATGCTCCCAATGTTTTTTTAACAGCAACATCTTTCAGTTTCTGCTCTATCATCAAACTGGATAATGCAAATAATCCCAGGAGTGCTACAGCTAATACTACAGAATTAAGAATTGAAAATAGCAGTCGTTGTTTTTTAAATTTATCAAAAGTCCGGGCAAAATTCTTATTCACAAAATTTCCTTCGAATGGATACCCTGGTTCTACTTCTGTTTCCCAATATTTTTTAATACGCGCAGTATTTTCTGCTATATGATCACCAGAAAGTTTTATCTGTAAATTGTTCATCTGATTTCTGGACCAATACCTCTGATAATTAAAGAACATCATTGGGAAAACATCATATTGTACACTTCCGTAATGAAAATTCTTTACAACACCTATAATAAGCATATTGTCACTTTTATCGTCCATTCCACTGGAGATTTCTTTACCTATAGCCTCTGAAGGACTCCAGTTCATTTTTTTCACAAAAGACTCATTTACAATTAGTCCACGTGCGGTATCTGTCGTCATCTTAGGATTCATCTCACGGCCTGCAATAAACTTTATTTTATAAAATTTAAAATAATTAAAGTCAATAGCCCCAATTCCGGCAGATGTCGCTTTTGTAGAATCTCTTTTATATTTAGCACCCGATGAACTGGTAATTCCGCCACCCATTGTATGTGAAGATCCGGTAATATCTATTACACCAGGGAAATGTTTTATTTTATCTCTGTAGCGTTCGTACTTTCTCTGATTGTAATTCTCATCTATAAAGTTGGTTTTCTTGAAATTAATCTGAAAAACCTGATCTCCACTAAAACCTAAGTCTTTATTCATCATATAATTCACCTGAGTGTATATAATCAACGAAGAAATAATAAAAAATGAAGAGATAATCAGCTGCAAAGACAGGATTGCATTGCGAAGCCAGACACCATGTCTGCTTCTTGCAAAATTTCCTTTCAATGTCTGAATAGGTCTAAAATTGGAAAGATATAATGCCGGAATAATTCCGGAGAAAAGGGCAAAGGTGACTACAATGAGGAAAGTATAAAGATAAATATGAATTCCTTCTACCTTGATTTCTTTCTTCAGAAATTTGCCATATACAGGTAGTAATAATTCCAGTAAAACCAGTGATATAACAAATGCAGTGATATAGACAATAAAAGCCTCCAATAAAAACTGCAGAACTAACTTTCCTTTCGAGCTTCCCAATGCTTTGCGTACTCCTACCTCTTTAGCTCTTTGTGAAGCCTGTGCGGTATTGAGGTTGATAAAATTAATACCTGAAAGAATTAAAATAAGCCCTGCTAAAGTCATCAGAATTACAATAGATTTCTGATCTCCTTTCATAATCCCTGAGCCTTTGGCTTCAAGTTTCATATCACGGACATTAGTCAAATGAACTTTAATTGGATCTCTGTCATCTGCCCACCCAAATTTACTTCTGTCTGCTCTTTCGTTGTCGTCATCCCATTTGGATAATTTTTCTTCAAGCTTAGCAATATCTGTATTAGGTTTTACTCTGAAAAATCCATAGAAACTATAATTTGTCCAATTGTCGTTGTTATCAATATTAGATTGTCTTACTACAAAGCCACCTCTGAATATTGTATTTTCTGCATCAGCAGGGTTCTTATAAATGGCCTGTACCACATATTTACTGCCATCATTATCTGCCACTACAACCTTTCCGATACTGTTCAGGTAGTCTTTACCAAAAAGAGCCTTAGCAGTTTCTTCGGAAAGCGCTGCGGAATGTCTATCTACTAAAATATTATTGTAACTGCCTGCTACTTTAGGAAGTTGTATTACTTTAAAAAAGTCTTCGCTGGCGGCAATTGGTATAGTATAAACAGAACGCCCATCAGCTATCAGTTTAGTTTTATCATCCTCTCCTATATTAGCAACTACGGAATAATTTTCTATTTCCGGAAACATTTTCGGAGCAGTGCGTAATAACGGGTAATTTATATTAGAGACATAATTATTTTTTGCAGTCTGTAATTCTACAAAATAAATATTCTCTTTATTCGGCACCCATTTCTCATAAGATCTCTCGTCTTGCCAGTTTAGAAAAACCAACAGAAATATTGTTAAGCCCATAGACAATCCTAAAAGATTGATGAGCGTAGTAAGCCAATTTTTATAATAATTGCTAAATGCTATTTTAATCCAGTTGCGTAACATAATCAGCTAATTGTTAATGATTAATTGTCAATGGTTAATTTCGTAATTCTAACTTCTAATTTCTAACTTCGTTATTCGTATTTCAGATATTTTACCAGCTCTACTTTGGTTGCTCTGTAAGCTTTAATACTCACCACAAAGAAAGTTAACAGTAAAAGAATAACTAAACTCAGAACGTAAGGCCACCATGGCATCTCAATTCTGTAGGCAAAATCTTTCAGCCATTCATTCATAAAATAATAGCTTATCGGTATACTTATTAATACCGCTATTCCTGTAATCCAAAGAAATTTCTTTGTCAGATCTTTTATAAGTACTCCGTCTGATGCTCCTAAAGTTTTTTTAATCGCTACATCTTTTAGTTTTTGTTCGATGATCAGGCTGGACAATGCGAACAATCCTAAAAGTGCAACAACTAAAACTAAAGCATTGAGAATGGAAAATAACAAGCGTTGCTTCTTATATTTGTCAAAAGTCTTAGCAAAATTTTTATTGACAAAATCACCTTCAAAAGGGTAACCTGGCTCCACTTCTTTCTCCCAATATTTTTTGATGCGTTCTATATTCTGAGAAATATTGTCCCCGGAGAGTTTAATTTGCAGATTGTTCATTTGGTTCTTAGTCCAGTACCTTTGATAATTAAAGAACATAATAGGTGAAATTTCATTTTTCACTCCGCCATAATGAAAATCCTTCACCACCCCTATAATCAACAAATTATAACTATTTTCAGCCAATCCGCTTGATATTTCTTTACCAATAGCTTCTGATGGTTTCCAGCCCATGCTTTTCACAAAAGCTTCATTTACAATAAGCCCCCTCGCCGTATCTGTAGTCATTTTTGGGTTAATATCCCTGCCTGCAACTAATCTTAGTTTGTAAAAATTGAAGTAATTAAAATCTATAGCTCCGATTCCGGCGGATGTAACTTTTGTGGAATCTCTTTTATCTTTAGCGCCTGTAAAATTTCTAAGGCCATTGCCTATGCTCTGTGATGAACCGGTAATATCTAATACTCCCGGAAAATGTTTTATCCGGTCTCTATACAATTCATATTTTCTTTGATTATAATTACCATTCTTAAAACTGGTCTTTTTAAAATTAATCTGAAATACCTGATCTCCATTAAAGCCCAGATCTTTATCCATCATATAGTTTACCTGCTTATAGATAATCAAAGAAGAAATAATAAAAAATGAGGAAATAATAAGCTGTAATGACAAAATAAGATTACGCAACCAGATACCATGTCTGCTGCCTGCAAAGTTTCCTTTCAACGTTTGAATAGGCTTAAATCCGGAAAGATAAAGCGCCGGAATAATACCGGAAATAAGGGTAAAAGCCAGTACAATAAAAACTGCATATAAATACACCTGAAATCCCTGTATTTTAATCTCTTTCCCCAGATATTTCCCATACATTGGTAAAAGCAGCTCCAGTATGACCATGGAGATAACAAATGCTGTAACATAAATAATAAGGGTTTCTAGTAAAAACTGAGTTATTAATTTTCCTTTGGAACTTCCCAAAGCCTTACGTACACCTACTTCTTTAGCCCGTTGTGATGCTTGTGCTGTATTAAGGTTGATAAAATTAATTCCGGAAAGAACCAAAATAAGACCCGATAAAGACATCAGAATGATAATAGACTTTTTGTCTCCCTTCATCAGCCCCCATCCTTTAGCATCGAGCTTCATATTTCTAATATTAGTTAAATGAGCTTTGATACGTTCTCCGTTATCAGCCCATCCATTTTTTCGATTTTCAATTCTTTCATGATCATCGTCCCATTTTGAAAGTTTTTCTTCCAGTTTAGCTAAATCTGTATTGGGTTTTACTTTAAAGAAACCATAGTAACTGTAGTTTGTCCAGGCCTCCTTACTATCATTAACAGAAGAATCGCGGATTACAAACCCACCCCGAAATATTGTATTCTCCGATTCCTCAGGATTTTTATAAATAGCATGTACAATATATCTGCTTCCTTCATTATCCAGTACCACTGTTTTCCCGATACTATGAAGATAATCTTTCCCAAAAAGCTGTTTGGCTGTATCTTCGGAAAGCGCTATAGATGTATTATCTATCAGAATATTTTCATAGCTTCCCGCTACTTTGGGAAATTCTAATACTTTAAAGAAATTTTCGTTTGCAAAAATAGGAGTAGTATAAACAGAATGCCCGTCTGTAGTTAATTTATTTTTTACGTCCATCCATATATTAACGATCGTAGATGTTTCTATTTCCGGAAATGCTTTAGGAGAAGTGTACAAAAGTGGGTAGTTGACCTGGGAAACATAGCTGTCTTTTCCGTTTTGCAATTCGATCAAATAAACATTTTCACCATTCGGAACCCATTTTTCATAAGATTTTTCATCCTGCCAGTTGAGAAATACTAACAAAAATATTGTGAGTCCTATAGATAATCCTATAAGGTTAATAAGAGTTGTTAACCAGTTTTTTTTATAATTCGTAAATGCTATTTTAATCCAGTTCCGTAACATAATCAGCTAATTGTTAATGATTAATTGTTAATGGTTAATTTTCTAGTTTCTAAAATCTAATTTCTAGCTTCTAACCTCGTTATTCGTATTTCAGGTACTTTATCAGTTCTACTTTTGTTGCTCTGTAGGCTTTAATACTTACGACAAGAATTGTCAGCAATAAAAGAATAGCTAAGCTTAAAATATAGGGCCACCATGGCATCTCGATCCGGTAAGCAAAGCTTTTCAACCATTCGTTGATAAAATAATAGCTTATCGGTATACTGATTAAAACTGCGATCAGTGTTATCCACAGGAATTTTTTGGTCAGATCTTTTATGAGTATTCCGTCCGACGCCCCTAGTGTTTTCTTAATAGCTACGTCTTTCAGTTTCTGTTCTATCATTAAACTGGACAGCGCAAATAATCCTAAAAGTGCCACTAACAAAACAATGCCATTGAGAATTGAAAATAAAGTCCGCTGTTTCTCATACTTTTCGAAAGTTCTGGCAAATTGTTTGTTGACAAATTCTCCGCGGAACGGATACCCTGGTTCAACCTCTGTTTCCCAGTACTTTCTGATTCTGGCTATATTTTCATCGATATTTTCACCTGTTAACTTGATTTGTAAACTGATTAAATTATTTCTGGTCCAGTACCTGTCATAATTAAAAAACATGATTGGCTCAACTTTATACTGTACATCATCGAAATTCATATCCTTTACAACCCCAACTATAATCATATTTCTTGCCTTACTATCAGTGTTGCTTGTCATTTCTTTACCAATTGCTTCCTGATTATTCCAGCCTATTTTTTTGATAAAGGCTTCATTTACCACAATTGCCTTTGTTGTATCTACAGTTAGCTTTGGATTAAAATCTCTTCCGGAAAGAAACTTGATTTTATAAAATTTCATGAAATTCAGATCTATAGCACCAACACCAGCATCTACAGACTTAGTAGAATCCCTTTTATATTTAATTCCTGTTGTACTGTTAACTCCGTTTCCTAAAGTCTGAGCAGAACCTGTAACATCAACGACACCCGGGAAGTGTTTTATCTTCTCACTGTACAACTGGTACTTCTTCATATTATAATTATTTTCCCATGATATCTTATTAAAATTAAGCTGATAAACCTGCTCACCATAAAAGCCTAAGTCTTTTTGCATCATGTAATCGACCTGTTTATAAATGATGAAGGAAGAAATTATAAAAAATGAAGAAATAATAATTTGGAGCGTCAGAATAGAATTGCGTAACCATATACCATGTTTACTTCTGCTAAAGTTCCCTTTCAGCGTCTGAATTGGTTTAAAACCTGAAAGATATACAGCAGGTACAATTCCTGAAATAAATGCAAATCCAAAAATAATCAGTACTGTATACAGATAAATCATGGGATCTTCCATTCTTATTGTTTTATTCAGAAACTTACCATATAGTGGCAGTAAAAATTCTAAAAGAATCATCGATATAAAAAACGCAGTGATATAAATAATATAGGTCTCCAGTAAAAACTGTATAATCAATTGTCTTTTGGAGCTTCCAAAAGATTTTCGCAAACCTACTTCTTTCGCTCTTTGTGATGCCTGAGCTGTATTGAGATTAATAAAATTAATGGCAGAAAGGATCAGAATAAGTCCCGACAAAGACAATAAAATTAAAATTGATTTTTTATCTGTTCCTTCAAGCCCACCGCTTTTTGCATCCAGTCTCATTTTTTTTATGTTCACCAGATGTATTTCAATGGGCTTTTTCATTTCCGGCCAGCCTGACTGTTTAAGCTCAATATTTTGTTGTTTCGTTTGTATTGCGGATAGTTTATTCTCCAATTCCGAAATATTTGTTCCTGGCTTCACACGGAAAAACCCAAAGAAACTGTTGTTACTCCAAATATTTTTATTAGCATCTATATTCGCATTTCTTACAACATAGCCAGGGTTGAAAATAGTATTCTCATTTTCTGCCGGTAGTTTATAAATGGCCTGAACAACAACTTTTTTACCATTTTCATCTTTTGTTACCGTCTTTCCAATACTCTCCTTGTAGTTATCCCCGAAAAGCTGTTTTGCAACGTCTTCAGATAATGCTATTGAGTTTTCATCCACAAAAAGATTATTATAACTACCTGCTACCAAAGGGAAAGGAAGAACTTTGAAAAAATCTTCTGATACCTCAGCAGAGCTATTATAACTGGAACGACCATCGGTCAAAAGACGGGCTTTATTATTTTTCCAGTAATTGATTACTGAAAAGTCCTGAATTTCCGGGAACATTTTTGCGGATACTTCCAAAAACGGATAACTGCATACGGCATTAAAATCTTTATTGTTAAAAACTCTTTCGGCATAATACACATTATCACCTTCCGGCACCCATTGTTCATAGGATTTTTCGTCCTGCCAGTTCAGAAAAACCAACAGAAATACAGTTAGCCCAACAGATAAACCTAAAAGGTTGATAAGTGTTGTAAGCCAGTTCTTTTTATAATTGCTAAATGCTATTTTAATCCAGTTCTTTAACATAATCAGCTAATGGTTAATTGTTAATGATTAATTGTAAATGGTTAATTTTCTAACCTCTAATGTCTAATTTCTAAAATCTAACTTCTCAGTTAGCATCATTCATATTTCAGGTATTTAACCAATTCTACTTTGGTTGCCCGGTATGCTTTAATACTTACCACCAGGAATGTCAGAAGAAGAAGAATTACCAAACTCAGAATGTAAGGCCACCACGGCATCTCAATCCGGTAAGCAAAGTCTTTCAGCCATTCATTCATAAAGTAATAACTAAACGGAATACTTAGGAGTACCGCTAGTGCTGCAAGCCATAAGTATTTTTTAGTAAGATCTCTTATCAGGACGCTGTCTGATGCACCTAGTGTTTTTTTAATCGCTACATCTTTCAGCTTCTGATCAATCATTAAACTGGATAATGCGAATAGCCCTAAAAGTGCCACAACCAAAACCACTGAATTAAGAATAGAAAACAAAAGTTTCTGTTTTTCATATTTAGCATATGTCCTGGCAAAAGCCTTGTCTATAAAAGTATATTCAAATGGATATCCGGGTTCTGCTTTTGTATTCCAAAATTCTTCAATACGTTTTAGGGTTCCGTTAATATCATTTCCTGACAGCTTGATCTGAAGACTTGTTAAACTATTTTTAATATAAGTTCTGTCGTAATTATAAAATAATATTGGAGTGATCGGTTTGTCTACTCCCGTGACATAGAAATCCTTTACTACACCCAATATTTTATACCTTTTCTTGCCATCCCAGCCTGGATAAATTTCTTTTCCCAATGCTTGCTGATTGTTCCATCCCATTATTTTGACAAATGTTTCGTTAGCCACAACTCCGGAGATTGTATCTGAAGCTTTATGAATATCCAGATTTCTTCCGGATGCAAGTTTTATTTTGTAAAACTGAAAATAGTTATAATCGACTCCACCGTTTCCTACATTATTAATAGTCTTGGTAGTGTCCAGAGCATTTTTTACAGATGAAGAATTTCTTACACCACCACCTAACGAAAGGACAGATCCGGTAATATCCTGAACTCCGGAAATTTTTGATATTTCCGACTTTAATCTCAGGTATTTTTTATAATTATAATCATCTCTGTAATCGGTCTTCTTAAAGTCTATCTGTACCACCTGATTTCCGTTAAATCCCAGATCCTTATTCAGCATATATTGAACCTGATGGTGAATAATAAAAGAACAGATAATAAAGAATGAAGAGATAATCAGTTGTAATGTAAGAATCGAATTTCTTAGCCATACACCGTGTTTACTTCTCGAGAAATTTCCCTTTAGTGTATTAATCGGTTTGAAATTCGACAAATACAGAGCTGGTATAATACCTGATAAAAATATAAACAGAATAAGTAATAGAGTTGAATATACAAAAACATTGGTATTCGCCATGCTCATTTCTTTTCCTAAAAACTTGTTGTAGGAAGGAAGTAAAAATTCTATTACAACAAAAGACAATAAATAAGCTAAAATACAAATGATTGCATTTTCGAACAAAAACTGAAGGATAACTTCGAACCTGGATCCGCCTATGGCCTTTCTTACTCCTATCTCTTTTGCTCTTTGTGAAGCCTGGGCTGTCTTCAGATTAATCAGATTAATACCAGATAACGTTAGAATCAGAACTGACAGACCTAATAAAATCAAAATTGTTTTTTTATCTCCTTTTTCAATTCCTTCACTTTTAGCATCCAGCTTCATATTATTTAAAGGAACAAGAGAAACTATTGTTTTGTCTTTCTCATTATATTCTTCTCCATATTTCTCAGAATTCTTTTTCTCCTCTACAGTCATCTGATCTGTAAGCTTTCTTTCCAAGTTTTTAATATCTGTCCCTGGTTTTACCTTAAAGAATCCAATATAGCTGTAGTTAGTCCAGTTTGTTGAATTATTAAGTCCTCGCGTTCTAATAATATAATCGGATTTAAATACACTATTCTTATCTGTATATTTGTATACAGCTGTTACTACATATGATTTGTCATCACTGTCCTTTTTTACTATTTTTCCTATACAGTTTTTATATCCCGCACCAAAAAGCATTTTTGCTGTTTTTTCGGAAAGAGCAATTTTACTTTCATCACTAACAGCATTTTTAAAACTTCCTGCTATTGCTTCATGAGGGAAAAATTCAAAATAAGAATCTATCGCATTGGCTTCTTTGACATAAGCAGACCTGTCTTTATAAATAAGTTTATCATTACTCTGCCATAACCCGGCTATAGTATAATCTTCTATCTCACTGAACTTTTCTTTGGAAATATACAACTCTGGATAGCTTGATACTGCCATATTCCCAAAAATGGCGTTATTATTTTCTACCAGATAAATATTCTCTCTGCCAGGTACCCAGCTTTCATAGCTTTTCTCGTCCTGCCAGTTCAGAAATACCAGAATAAAAACAGTAAAGCCTATAGTCAACCCCAAAAGATTAATCATTGTGGAGGTCCAGTTTCGTTTATAGTTCGTAAATGCTATTTTAATCCAGTTGCGTAACATAATCAGTTAATGCTTAATGATAAATGGTTAATTTCCTAACCTCTAATGTCTAGTTTCTAAAATCTAATTTCTAACTTCTAACTTCGTTATTCGTATTTCAGGTATTTCACCAGTTCTACTTTAGTGGCGCGATATGCTTTAATACTTACCACAAGGAAAGTCAGTAACAAAAGAATTACCAGACTCAGAACATATGGCCACCAAGGCATTTCTATACGATAGGCAAATTCCTTCAACCATTCATTCATAAAGTAATAACTCAACGGAATACTTAAGAATACCGCCAGTGCAGCAATCCATAGAAATCGTTTTGTCAGATCCTTTATCAGTACACTATCCGATGCCCCTAATGTCTTTTTGATAGCTACGTCTTTTAATTTCTGTTCGATCATAAGACTTGATAATGCAAACAAACCTAATAATGCTACAACAAGTACCATAGCATTGAGGATACTGAATAGTAATCTTTGTTTTTTATAACTATCATATGTTTTAGCGAATTGTTTATTCAGGAACTGATATCGAAATGCATATCCTGGTTCTACCTCTTTCTGCCAGTAATCCTGAATATTACTAATCGTTTCAGGCATATCATTACCGGAAAGCTTTACCATTATATTATTAATATTACTTTTATTCCAGTTGCGTCCATAGTTGAAGTAAACAACAGGCGCTATTTTGCTGGCTACACTTTCCTGATTATAATCTTGTGCTACACCTACAATTTTATATTTTATACTATCAAATCCCGGGCGCACCTCTTTTCCTATAGCCTCTTTCGGTGTCCAGCCCATCTCCTTGATAAAAGCCTGATTCACAATTGTAGAGGTTAACGTGTCTGAAGATAATTTTGGATCAAAATCCCGACCTTCCAGTATTTTGATTTTGAAGAACTTGAAAAAGTTAAGATCTATCGATCCATGATTTGCCAAAATACTTTTATCTAGAGAATTAACATTAGAATTTCCGGCACTTCCCATTCCCATACGTTGCTTGGTGTAAGTAACACCCTCTACTCCTTTTATTTTAGGAAGCTGCTGTCTGAGCAACTCATATTTTTGATAAGGCTTGTCAACTTGTTTTTGAAAATCGATATTAATGACCTGCTCACCACTAAACCCAAGATCTTTATTCAGCATATAATTAACCTGAGTATAAATAACTAATGTTGAAATAATAAAAAAGGATGAAATTACAAGCTGTATTGTCAGGATTCCGTTTCTAAGCCAGATACCATGCTTACTGCGGGAAAAATTACCTTTAAGTGTATTAATAGGTTTGAAATTAGCCAGATAAACAGCTGGAATAAGTCCGGAAATTACTGTTGTAATAAGAAGCATACCAAATGAGTAAACAAAAACACTCGCATTAGATAATGTAATTTCTTTACCCAAAAACTTATTATAAGCTGGTAATAATATTTCAGCAAGAGCCGTTGCCAACAAATAAGCAAACATACATATGAGTAATGTCTCGAGTAAAAACTGACCTGTTAATTGCCAGGTTGTTCCGCCCATTACACGGCGTACTCCTACTTCTTTTGCCCGTTGTGAAGCTTGCGCTGTCTTTAGATTAATAAAATTAATAGCAGATAACAATACAATGACAATAGAAAGTCCCAGCAAAGTATAAATATTCTTTTTATCCGCTTTTTCCAGACCTCCGCCTTTAGCCTCCAGTTTCATTTTGTCCAGCCTTGTGATAAAAAGCTCAGCTTTACCACCAATGGCAGCTTCATACTCCTGAAGTGTCTTCTTCATGATCTTCATATCTCTGGTAACTTTGTACTGACAAACTATTTTATTAAGATCTTCATTTACTTTCGTAATGTCCATATTGGGCTTTGTCATAAAAAAGCCAACGTAATTATAATCGCCCCAGTTGTCTTCATTTCCGTTAAGGAAACCATCTCTTACAAGTAGCCCAGGCTTAAAAACTGAATTTTCTTTTGGCAGTTCATATACCGCAGAAATCACGTATTTACTTTGGTCAGATACTATGGTTTTGCCAATTGCATCCTGATAATTATTACCAAAAAGTTGTTGAGCTGTTTCAGTGGAGATGGCTGCTACATTTGTGTTTTTAAAAATATCTTTATAGGATCCAGCTAACTTTTTAAAAGGAAAGAACCTGAAAAAATTATCTGATGTTGTATACTTTACAGGATTGGAAATTTTAGAACCAAAACTAACGCGCTCAGCATTTTGAAAAGGATTTATCAAGAGGTAATCTTCAATTCCATTTACTTTTTCTTTCCCATAGCGCATCTGTCCCTGAGTAGAAGAACTCCATATTCCAAAGTTTTTCCCCATCCCGTTTTCAAGAAAATAAACATTTTCTTTCCGGGGGTTCCAGGCTTCGTAGGATCTCTCATCCTGCCAGTGCATCAGAATAAGCATAAACCCGGTAAGACCTATAGTCAATCCAAAGAGATTGATTACTGTAGAAAGCAGGTTTCTTTTGTAATTGCTAAATGCTATTTTAATCCAGTTGCGTAACATAATTAGCTAATGGTTAATTGTTAATGATTAATTGTAAATGGTTAATTTCCTAACCTCTAATGTCTAGTTTCTAAAATCTAAATTCTCTGTTAGCATCATTCGTATTTCAGATACTTTACAAGCTCTACTTTGGTGGCACGGTATGCTTTTATACTCACGACAAAGAAGGTCAATATCAGGAGAATCACCAAGCTCAGAAGATATGGCCACCATGGCATTTCTATACGATAAGCAAAGTCTTTCAGCCATTCATTCATAAAGTAATAGCTTACCGGAATACTGACTAGAACTGCTATTAGCGTTATCCAAAGGAATTTTCTGGTCAGATCTTTTATGAGTACACTGCTTGAAGCACCCAATGTTTTTTTAATAGCAACATCCTTCAGTTTTTGTTCAATCATTAAAGATGACAGAGCGAAAAGCCCCAGTAGCGCTACTATTAAAACCAATGTATTTAGTATCGTAAAAAGTGTTTGTTGCTTTTGGTATTTTACAAAGGTTTTTGCAAACTTTTTATTAATAAACTCACCATTAAACGGGTAGCCAGGTTCTATATGCTTTTCCCAATATGCTTTTACTCTTTCCTGAGCAGCTAACATATTATTCGGATCCAATTCTAAAATAGCTCTATTCAGATTATAGCGTTTCCAGTCGGTATCTTTATAATGAAAAAATATTATAGGCTCAATTTCAGCCCTAGGATTAAACACATTAAAGTCTTTAACTATTCCTACAATATTATACTTTATAGTATCGAATCCCGGGGAAACCTGATTCTTAAATGCTTCATTGTTTTTCCATCCGAATTTTCGTACAAAAGCTTCGTTTACAATGGCAGAGTTAATAGTATCCGATGACAGCTTTGGAGAAAAGAATCTTCCTGCCAGCAATTTTATTTTCATAGCTTCTAAAAATCCAAAATCCAAAGAACAATGTTGTGCCTCAACCGATTCATTATGCCAGTCTACATTGGAAGAATTACGTCCATTAAAACCGGGCACAGCTTCACCAAAAGTCACACTTTTAACTCCCTCTATTTTTTTCAGTTCAGATTTTATAAGCTCATATTTCATCCAGGGCTTTTTAGAATCCTGATTAAAGTTGATCGCATATAACTGAGAACCATCAAACCCTAAATCTTTATTCATCATATAAGTTACCTGATCACCAATAATAAAGCTGCCAATAATGAAGAATGAGGAAATAACCAACTGTAGTCCTAAAATTGAATTTCTGAGCCAAATACCATTTTTACTGCGTGCAAAATTTCCTTTTAGTGTATCTATGGCTTTGAAGTTTGACAGGTATAAAGCCGGAATAATCCCCGATATTAAAGAAATAGCAATAACAATAATTGCCGAGTATAAATAAAAATCATTTTGGAAATGAATTTCTTTATTCAGAAACTTACCAAAAAAGGGCAATACAGCTTCTGTAAGTGCCAATGAAAGCAGATAAGCAGCAAAAGTAATAATAAAGGTTTCCAGCAAGAACTGAACTATCAGCTGTAATTTACCACTCCCCAACGCTTTCCTTACTCCTATTTCTTTAGCCCTTTGTGATGCCTGAGCGGTTTTCAGGTTAATAAAATTAATAGCTGACATGAGCAATAACAAAACAGATAAACTGAATAAAATAAGAATAAGCTTATAGTCTCCACCGCCAAACCACGAAGCTTTGGCATGTAACTTTATTTTATCCAATCGGGTAAATTCGACATCATTCGGTCCATAGAGTTCCAGATATTTTTCTGCACTCATACCTTTATCATGAGATACTTTCGCCCGATACTCAAAGATATCTTTTACTACCTTCTGGCGTACAGTTTCGGGTGAGGAATCATTTTTTAATAAAAGGAAACATCCGTAGCTATTATTTCCCCATCCGTCTCCCGGATCTTTCACAGAATTGGCATACTGCTTTGAAAGAAAGAGAAAGTCAGGATTGATTTCCGTATTTTCTTTCGGGAGTTCGAAAACTGCCGTTACAACATATGGATTATTTTCATAGGTCAAAGTTTTTCCCACAGCTTCTGTTGTTCCGAAAAGCTTCTGACTAACGGTATTCGATATCGCTATAGAATTCGTTTCCAGTAAGGCATTTTCACCATTCCCAGACAGAATCTTAAAAGGAAATAGCTTAAAAAAAGATGGTGAAACAGACATTCCGCCTTCTATATAGGCCGATTTTTTATCTGATGTTGCTACACCGGCATAACCCGAACCATTAATCAATACATAATCTTCAATTTCTGGTATAATGTCTTTTGCACGTTTAGCTACCAGATATGAAGTGTTATTACCATAGACATTATCTTTCTTATAATACCCCTGAAAAAAATAAATATTATCTTTTTTAGGATTCCAGTTTTCAAAAGATTCTTCATCCTGCCAATGTATCAGTATAAGCATAAAACTGCTAAGCCCAATGGCTAGTCCAAAAAGATTAATTACTGTAGAAAGCCAGTTCTTTTTGTAATTGATAAAAGCTATTTTCAGCCAATTGCGAAACATGGTCTTATGGTTTATTAGTTGATGGGAATTTGGTGAATGGATCAATGAGTGAACCTGATGAATAGGTGAATAGTCAATAGTGAATTTTCTAACTTCTAACTTCTGATTTCTAACTTCTAGTTTCTAATTTCGTACTTAATACTATTCTCCGGTTACAGCATAATCTCCAGGCTGTGCTTTATCGAAAACATCTGTTCTTTTTGTCGTATGCTCTTCATTAAAGATTTCACCATCTTTCATATTCACAATACGGGAAGAGAAGCTAGCATCATAAGATGAGTGGGTCACCATTACAATAGTCGAACCCTCACGGTGAAGTTCAGCCAAAAGATTCATCACCTCATTTCCGTTGGTACTGTCCAGATTTCCTGTAGGTTCATCCGCAAGAATAAGTTTAGGCTTTGTTACCAAAGCTCTTGCTACAGCTACCCTTTGCTGCTGTCCACCGGAAAGTTGTTGTGGATAATGTTTTGCGCGGTGTCTGATGTTAATTTTTTCCATAATCTCTTCTACCCTCTTTTTTCTTTCGGAAGAAGAAACTCCGTTATAAATCAATGGCAATTCAATATTCTCATAAACTGTTAATTCATCTATCAGATTGAAATTCTGGAAAATGAATCCAATGTTTTGTTTTCTTACATCTGATTTTTTTCTTTCAGATAAGCTTGTTGTTTCCAGATCATTGAACCTGTAAGATCCTGATGTAGAAAAATCCAGCAATCCCAAAATATTAAGTAAAGTAGATTTTCCACATCCTGAAGGTCCCATAATAGCCAGAAATTCACCTTTTTTAATATTAAGATCTACCTGATTAAGCGCAGTAGTCTGTACATCTTCTGTTCGGTATACTTTGGATAATTTTTCTATTGTTATCATAATAAGATTAATATTTAAGATTATTAGTTATGTGTTTCTAATTTAAAATCTGAGATTGGTATTGATTATAATGCTTCTACTTTTCCTCCGGAGCTTTTACGTACATTAAGTCTGATACCTGATGGACTTTTGTAATAAATCTTTGCTCCCGAAGATGCAGCTGCTGTAAGCTCGTCGATTACCCCTATTTTTACTTTACCTGCGGAAGAAGCTTGTGCTTTTACAGTACCACTTCTAAGGTCTGATCCGTTAAAGTCTGCAGAACTTGAAGCATCAACTCTTACTTCACCAGCTTTTCCATTGATGTTGATGGTAGCAGCACTAGAAACATCAGCGTTTACAGACTGTACCTCTGCACTTCCTGTAAAAGTAGCCGCGCTACTAAGTCCTAAATTCAGGCGATTTGCTTTAATATTCTCATATTGTATTTTTCCGGCGCTGGAAACATCAATATTTAACGTAGAAGTACTGAACTGATCTTTTACTAAAATCTTACCAGCACTGCTTGCTCTTAAGTCACTAATATTTTTTGCATATACAATTACTGTTGTATTAGCATTTCTAAGACCGTTATTCCCTCTTGGGATTTCGTAATATACATTCAGAACTCCTCCTCTGTTTTCTACGCGTACATATTCCATGTAATTACTGGTTACCACTTGTTTTTCAATATCTGATTTTACGATCTCAACTTTTATAGCCTGCGATGTTTTTACACCACTGAAGTTTTGTACATTAAAAGTCTTAGTTTCCGATACAGTACTTTCAACAGCCTGTTCTATATATGAAGAGTTTCTGCCGGTATAACCATCATCACTTGCTTTTACGATAATGCAGGATGTTACAATGCTGCCTGCTATCACTAAGGGTAAAAGAATCTTTTTCATATTATTATTTTTTATTTAGTTTTAAATTTTATTGTATAGTCTTGTAAAGGATATCCTTCTACAGATTCGAAATTCCCGCCCACCAGAATAAACTCATATTCTTTATTAGGCTTTAAATCCACCGGAATTTTTAATCCTCTATTATTATTGATATAAACTGATCTTGCGCTAATCGGTACAGCATCCCGGCCCAGCTCTCCCCAATGTATAGATAATCCTTTGCCTGAAAGTGGTTGATCAAATTCAACAATAATCTCTTTTATCGAAGTATCTACATTATTTTTCCCGTTAATATCAGGACTTAATGATTTTACTTTAGGCTGCTTCGCCGTAAAATCACTCATAACCTTGTCCATGTTTTTTCCTGTATTTTGGAAAAAAGAAACAATACGCGGATAGAAAACTTCCAGATTAGGGTATTGTTTTCTGTTGGCTTGATATTCCTCTAAAAGCTTTACCAGTTCTGGTGTCCATATAAAGCTCTTGGAAATTTGCTCTTTCATTTCATTGTTAATCTCAGCCTGAGAAAAATGATTTTCCTTCATATAAACCAGAACAGCCGCCCTTACAATTGACTCGTTAATTATAGTTTCCCATGAACTGTAAGCCTGATCTGCCATTGGTTTTTTAACTTCTTTCTGGATTTTCTCTCCTGCATCCTGCAACTGATTTTTATAATCTTTAGTCTCTAAAATATAGTTTACAAAAGAATGATTGAATTCGTGAATTAAAGTAGGTGCATAATTACTGGAAAAGTTTACTGTTCTTCCATTAAATTTTCCCCCGCTAACAATAGCATATACTGTATCCTTTCCCTTTTCAGACGATACCCTTGGTCCATAATTTCCACCGCCATTTCCATAGCCTAATACTATTTTATAATCCTCATTAGGCTCTTTTCCATAAAACTTCACATACCAATCCTGCTTAAACTTTGTTAGAACAGAATCTGAATATGCTTTAGCTGCCTGCTTATAATCTGCTTCATGAGATTGGAAGAACTGATGATACTTGCTGTTTTTGTAAAAACCGTTTAACCCTTTCAAAAATACGGGAAGATCCACAGTTTTCCATCTTTTCTCTACTGTATTACTCCTTTCCTTTACCAGACTAATTTTTTGATCTTTTATTTTCAGGTGTACCGCCATCGACATTACAGCATCGTAGCCTATACCGTTTTCGTTTCTTATATTTTTCAGAGTCGACAGAAACGGGTCATCTTTCACCGGAGCAAAATATTTTTCAATATCCTGAACATATAATTCATTATTCCTGTCAGAATATTCTCTGGCCTCTATTAGTCGGAATAAAGTACTCATAAGCTCTACTCTTTCATCTACATAAGGCTGTATTTTCTGCTGGCCAAAAACCTGAGTTCCGGCAAAAGCCGCAATTAAAAAATATTTGTTTAATTGAGTTTTCATGTTATTTTTTAATATCTAGTATTTCGTATTTTTTGTAATCAGAATAATCCGATACAATAACCTGCTCTCCTTCTTTTAGTCCAGATAAAACTTCATAATACAATGGATTTTCTCTTCCAAGACTGATATTTTTGCGTACCGCTTTTCCATTTTCGGTAACAAAGATCCACTTTCCATTGGTATCTTTAAAGAAATTTCCTTTAGGAATCATCAGACTTTGTGTATCTGCAGAAAGTTTAAGCTTCACTCCGAAAGTCATCCCTATTTTCAAATCATCAGGTTTATTATTGTCAGCAAAATTAAGTTCAGCTGAAAACTGCCCCTGTACTACTTCTGGCAATACTTTGGATACAATAACATTATATTCTTTCCCATTACTTTCCAAGGTTCCTTTAATCCCTGCATGTAGTTTGTTGATATAGTATTCGTCTATTTTAGCAACCAGTTTATAGCCGCCCATCAAGTCTACTTTCCCAATGCTTTGTCCTGTAGTAAGACTTTGACCCAAAGAAATACTAAAAGAAGATAAACGTCCTGTAGCCGGAGACATGATGAGGAAGTTATTTTTATTATTTCTCAACACATCCAGGCTTTTTTCCATTTGTGCAATAGAATTATTAACTGCTGCAATCTGCGAAGCCCGGGAATGTTTTTCGTTCACAATGCTCTGTTCTACAATTTGCTTTCTCTTTTGCTGGTAAGCCAGATTTTGGCGAGCCATATCATAATCTGTTTTCTTACCTATTTCAGCATCGTATAATCTTTTTTGCAGATTATAGTTTTGCTGTGCTGTATTGTAATCGTTTTGTGCCTGAAGAATCTCTTTGTCCTGTGTAAATTCCTGATTTTTCAGTTCCAACAGAGTATTTCTCATCTGGCTGATCTGCTGCATAATTCCGGTTTCCTGACTCATAAAATTGAATTCAGTATTCGGATTATACACTCTGGCTAAAGGCTCTCCTTTTGTTACCATTTTTCCGTCTTCCGTAAAGATTTCTTTTACAGCCCCTCCTTCCATTACATTCACCAGTGAAGAATTCAATGACTGCGTTTGTGCTGTAATCATCATCATGTCTTCAAACTTCCCACGGGTCACCTTTTCTACCTGTAAATCTTCTGCTTTTACATTAAAAGTTTTCTTCTGACGAAAAAAATATCCCAAAAACAACCCCAGAACTACTACTCCGGCAAGTGCTAAAAGAATAATTTTGAGTTTAGATCTTTTTTTCTCTATTTTCGTATCCATTACAGCTATTTGATTTTCAATAATATACACGACAAATATGCCACAAAAAGAATTCGTCGGTAAAAGTCTGAAAATTAAACAGTAAAGATTTTAACTCAAAATAAAAGTGTCCGAAATCGAACACTAAGTGTACAAAACTGAACACCCATGCGAAAGAAAACAGCCAAAATATTAATTGTTGACGACGATGAAGACATTCTTTTCTCTGCAAAAGTGTGGCTGAAAAAATTTTTCACCGATGTAAAAACACTTAATAATCCAAAGAAAATTCTTCCGGCACTCACCGAAGAGGCGTTTGATGTTATACTTCTCGATATGAATTTCCGAAAAGGCTTCGAGAACGGACAGGACGGATTATACTGGATGAATGAGGTTAAAGAAGTAGCTCCTGATATTCCTATTATATTAATGACAGCTTACGGAGAGGTAGAACTTGCTGTAGAAGCTTTAAAACTAGGAGCTTCAGACTTTATCCTGAAACCATGGAATAATGAAAAACTGTATGCCTCTGTTAACCTTGCTGTAGATGTTTCGCGCAAGAACAGAAAGTTGCATCAGTGGGAAAATATTCAGCAAAGCGATCAGAATTATATTCTGGAAAGTAACTCGGGGGCTGTACAGAACATTCTCCATACCATAGATAAAATTGCACCTACCGATGCCAATGTACTTTTGCTTGGTGAAAATGGTACTGGTAAATATGTTTTGGCAGAGCAAATCCACAGAAAATCTCCGCGCAATAAAGAACCTTTTGTGCATATCGACCTGGGAAGCTTACCCGAAGGGCTTTTTGAAGCAGAGCTCTTTGGATATAAAAAAGGAGCTTTCACAGATGCGATTGCTGATACTGCAGGAAAAATAGAAAATGCCCAGGGCGGCACCGTTTTTCTGGACGAAATCGGAAACCTGCCACTGCACCTGCAATCTAAACTCCTTACCCTTATTCAGAATAAAAAACTATCCCGTATCGGAGAAACCCGGGAACGGCAGATGGATGTCCGCTTTATTTTTGCAACCAATGAAAACCTTCAGCAGAAAGTAAACGAATTTTTATTCAGAAAAGACCTTTATTTCAGAATCAATACTGTAGAGATTACCATCCCGCCTTTACGGGAACGTCTGGAAGACATGCCTCTGTTTGCACAATATTTTCTTGCAAAATACCAATACAAATACCATAAAACCTTATCTCTTTCCGAGGAAGACATAAAAGAATTATGCAGTTATAACTGGCCGGGAAATATACGTGAACTGGAGCATGCTATGGAAAGAAGTGTTATTCTTTCCGATCACGGAATATTACAGCTTTCTTTACCAAAGCCAATGGAGAATGCATCCGAGGGATTACCTGATGTACTGAATATTGAGGAAATGGAAGAAATCCTGATTAAGAAAGCCCTAAAGAAACACCAGGGCAATATATCTTCGGCAGCAGAAGATTTAGGACTTTCACGCGCAGCACTTTACCGCAGAATGGAAAAATTCGGAATCTGATGAAGACAAAATTCTATATTATCCAGATAGCTATTTTATTGCTGGGGCTTGTTTTCGGTATACTGGCTTTTGACTGCTATGAATCAGGAAAATGGATTACGGCCTTACTTTTCCTTTGCCTTTCTGTTTTTATGGTTATTCTGAACATCCGAAATGCCCAGCAATCCGGGAAAGAAACAGAACAGATTCTACAGGCAATCAATCATAAAGATTTTTCTTTGTTTCCGGACAAAAAACAAAATGATCCGTTAAAGCAAAAGGCTGTTGATCTTTACTATCAGGAAAAAGAGAAAAATACCGATGTATTGTCGTTCAAAGTTCTGTACGAAAACATTCTGAATCAGCTGGACATAGGCATCATGATACTCAAAGAGAATACTAATGACTGGGAGATATTCTATTCTAATCCAAAGTTTATTGAAATTCTGAAGGTTCCAAAATACAACAGATGGAGTTTATATGAAGAAAAGAGCCCGGAGTTTTTTAAGCTTATAAAAGATACTGATTACAGAGAAAGTCAGGATTTCATGGAAGTCTCCATTAACCAGTCAGGATTTCAGACTTATTCCTTACGGACGACACGTCTGGAAACACCACGTGAAGATTTTTGCATTATATCTCTGGAATCTGTACAAAAGATTATAGAACGTAAAGAGAAAATGGCCTGGAATAATCTGATGAAGGTTATTTCTCATGAATTACTGAATACCCTGACCCCTATCAACAGCCTGATAAGGAATATGGAATATATTACCGATCAGGAGGAAATTTCCAGAGATGATCAGGAAGAAATAAAAGAGAGCCTGAAGATTGTTAATAATAAATCCGAGCAATTACTCAACTTTATAAACAACTACCGACAGGTTGCTGAACTTCCTAAGCCCAAGCTTCAGAAAATATCCATCAGGCCCGTTATAGAAAAAGTATTACGGCTGATGGAAAGTGAGTTTCAGAATAAAAATATTATACTTACAGCCAATATTAAAGACTATATGATCCTGGCTGATGAAAAAATGCTGGAACGCAGTCTTATCAATCTTCTTACAAATGCTCTGCATGCTGTGGAAGATTCAGATAATGGAAAAATAAAGATTTCCACCGACCAGCAGAATACCAGAACCGTTATTCAGGTAGAAGACAATGGTATTGGTATCAGTGAGCAGATATCGGATAAAATATTTCTGCCTTTCTTCACCACAAGAAACAGCGGCTCGGGTATCGGACTTACTTTAACCAAAAGCATTATGGAAGCTCATAACGGTTACATTAACTTCCGCAAGCAGCAGCAAGGCAGTATTTTCGAGCTGTGGTTTACTTAGTTTATGATAAAAGGTCAAATTTTAAAAATTAACATGAAAAAAATAGTTTTAAACTTAGCTGTCAGTCTGGATGGTTTTATTGAGGGACCTAATGGAGAAACCGATTGGTGTATTATGGATGATGACATGGACTTCGAAAATTTTCTCCAAAGTATTGACACTATATTTTACGGCAGAGTAAGCTATGACGCCTGGGGTACTTATCAGCCTGAATCTGATGCTGATATTTCAGAAAAAGAGATGTGGAATGAAATACATTCAAAACAAAAATTTGTCTTCTCTCATCAGGACAGATCGGACGAAAATGCAAATTTTATTACCTCTGACATCATTGATCAAGTTAATGAAATCAAAAAGCAGAATGGTAAAGATATATGGTTATACGGAGGAGCTAATCTTATAAAAACATTTATCAGCCTGGGACTTATCGATATCTATAAAATATCTCTGCATCCCGTTGTATTAGGAAACGGAAAGCCGCTATTCGAAAATTTGAAAAGCCGGATTGGGTTAAAATTACTGGATACCCGAATTTTTAAATCCGGAGTTATAGAGCTTACTTATCAGTCTGAATAAACTTTCAGGAAAGCACAGTTACAGGAAAATAATTCACACAAGTGTTATTTATTAACACAAACTTAATCCTATTCATTCTGTTTTATAAAACAGAATGTTTTTTTTATAAATTAATATAGTTTTTTAGTTATAAATATTTAGTTTTTATAATTTTAACTATTATTAACATTAATGAATTAAAAGTTAAAATTAGCTTAAAAATCTCGTAACATAGGCCTCTTACTTTTGCCGCTAAAAATAGAGACCATGAATAAGAATGTCAAAAGCCTTTTGGCTCTGGTTCTTACGGGATGTATTACACAGGCTGTTTTTTCCCAAAAGACCAAAGACACAGTAAAGACCAAAGTTATCGACGAGGTTGTTGTAACAGCATTAGGTATCAAAAGAATGAACAAATCTTTAGGATATGCTGCTGAAAACAAGGATTCAAAAATATTTAAAGACACTCAAAACAACAACTGGGCAAATGCTTTGGAAGGAAAAGTGGCAGGTCTAAAAATTCAGACCGCAGGAGCCGGCCCCTTAGGAAGTGCCAGAATCACATTACGGGGTGAAAAGTCTTTTGAAATGGACAACAACCTTACTCTTATTGTGATCGATGGTGTACCCATGGGTAATAACACAACAGGAACCGGAGCAGCTGCATATGGTGCCGGTGCCGGAGGTGATCTTCCAATTGATTACGGAAATGGCATCAACAGTATTAACCCCGACGACATTGCTTCAGTTACTATATTGAAAGGAGCTTCAGCAGCTGCACTATATGGTTCCAGAGCAGCGAACGGAGCTATTATGATTACAACCAAATCAGGTGCAGGCAGCAAAAAACTACGAGTTTCTTTTTCATCCGATACGAGTTTCGACACCGTTTTGAAGTGGCCAGACTACCAATATGAGTATGGACAGGGAACGCTGAATAAAGATAAAAGCGGAAAATTTTATTATTCATATGGTGCTTCTGAAGACGGGGTCAATACAGGAAGTACCAGTAGTGCATTCGGTCCTAAATTCAATGGCCAATCTTATTATCAATATGATCCTAATATTATAGGCCAAAGTCTGGATCGTCAGCTTTGGAGACCTTACAAAAATAACATTAAAGGCTTCTGGCAGGCCGGAGAAACCTATTCCAATAATCTGTCACTGGAAAATTCTAATGACAAAACCAGTTTCAGAACTTCATTGGGTTATGTAAAAAACAACTGGATGATGCCCAATACAGGTTTTAACCGTTTTAATTTCTCGACATCATTAACCCATCAACTTAATGAGAAATTAAAAATTACAACTAAGGTTATGTACTCTAAAATGATGAGTGATAATCTTCCTGCAACCGGATACAATAACCAGTCTATCTCTTATTTTATGATTTTCCAGAATCCTAATGTAGATTTGGCATGGTACCGCCCGATATGGAAACCAGGAAAAGAAAATGTAGACCAGGTTCATCCATTCAGTTCTTATATAGACAATCCCTATATGATTGCTTATGAAATGCTCAACAGTGCTAATAACAATCAGCTAAATACCAATATAACCTTAAACTACAAGATCAATCGTAGTTTCGATGTGATGTTCCGTTCCGGACTGGAATGGCAAAATGATATCCGTACCCAGCGCAGACCTTTCAGTACTGCCAACTATATGCAAGGCTATTACAGAGAAGAACATATTACCAATCAGGAATACAATAATGATATTCTCTTTACCTACAAAAACGATCAAAAGGAGAGCAAAATAGGAATCAGTGCATCATTAGGAGGAAGCATCAGATATAATGAATATCGTTATGAATCAACAAGTGCTATAGGTCTTAGAAGACCTAATATATATACACTTTCTAATGCACTAGCATTATATAGTACTATTCCTTCACCAAAGGACAGACAGGAGAACAGTATTTATGGTTTAGTTTCCCTAAACTATGGGAAGTATATCTATTTGGATCTTACCGCCAGAAATGACTGGACCAGTACACTAAGAAAAGGAAACAACTCTTTCTTCTACCCTTCAGCGAGCACCAGTTTTATTCTTTCAGATATATTCGGTATAAAAAATACATTCGATTTCTGGAAATTAAGGCTTTCCATAGCTAAAGTTGGTAATGGAACCAGACCCTACAGACTGGATAAATATTACAGTATGATAGACATACCAGGATCCATAGTTGCCCCAAATGTTCTCAACAACAAGAATCTTTTACCTGAAAAGAATACCAATTATGAGGGAGGTATGGACTTCTCTATGTTCAAAAATAGGCTTAACTTCAACTTTACCTTCTATAAAAATATTACCGAAAACCAAATTGTAGACATTCCTGCCCTTACCGAAAGCGGTTTCAAAAGTCGTATAATTAATTCCGGAAGTGTGGAAAATAAAGGTCTGGAAATTACACTTAATGCTACTCCAATAAAAAAGCCTAATTTTTCGTGGAACATTAATGCCAACTGGTCTGCTAACAGGAATAAGGTAACAAGCCTGGCTGCCGAATTTGAGGGCAATCCATATACGGTTGCTTCTGTAGGTGATGTTGTATACTACCAGGCACGCATTGGCGGGTCACTTGGAGATATGTATGGTTACAAACTCAAACGTGCTCCAGATGGACAGGTAATTTATGATGCTATAACAGGACTACCTGCCAGAACTTCAGATATTGAATATGTGGGCAATGCATTCCCGGAATGGAGAGCCGGACTTCAGAATGAATTTAAAATTAAAAATTTCCGTATAAGCTTTTCTTTTGACGGCCAGTACAAAGGAATGGCCTACTCCCAATCTCATCATAAAATGAGTGAACAAGGAAAACTAGGTCACACATTATGGGGAAGAGAAAATCCGGACGGAATGGTAATTGGTGAAGGAGTTATACAAAATGCTGACGGAAGCTTCTCTCCGAATACTAAAAAGGTTCTGTTAACCAACTATTACGGAGACTACTATCGCCGTGCCAATGTAGAAACGAACTCATTCGACACTTCTTTTATCAAGCTTAGAGATGCAAGAGTATCTTATACCTTCCCCGATGCCAGCATTGGAAAGCTAAAACTAAAAGAACTTACAATTGCCTTGTATGGTAAAAATCTTTGGATGTGGACCAAGTTCCCGTTATTCGATCCGGAAGCCGCTACACTGAACAATGGTACCATTACACCAGGGTCAGAAGTTGGGCAATTACCTTCTGCCAGAACAATTGGTATGCAGCTTAATGTTAAATTCTAATTTTTTAATTCATGAAATCTTATTTTAAATTCATAATACCCCTAAGTCTTTCTCTGATTGCAGGTTCATGCAGCCGAAATTTCGAACAAATTAATACTGATACCAGCAAAATTATAAATCCAACTTCAGGTAGTCTACTAAATCCTGTACTCTATAACATGTCTTCATATGGTTATAACAGAGCCAATGACTTTACATTTGACCTTATGCAGGTTTCTATTGACTTTCCAAATGAAGGAAACATTACAAGCCGGTATTATATGACCGATAAAACCGGACAAGGCATGTGGAACACCTCCTATCTATGGTTAAAGCAAGTACGGGATATGATGGACATAGCCAAACAGGAAGGCGACAATAACAATCTGGCAATCGGAACAATTCTTAACGCATGGATCTATGCTAATCTTACAGACAGTTTTGGGGATATTCCAATGACACAGGCTTCTCAATTAGACACAGGCGTAAAGCAGCCTGCATTCGACAGACAAAAAGATATTTATATCAATTTGCTCGATCAGTTGAATCAAGCCAACAGTCTACTGGATATAAAAAAGAAGCTTGCCGAATCGGATATTCTGTACAAAGGAGAGGCTTCGGTAGATGGCATTATGAAATGGAAAAAATTTGCCAATAGCCTTTCTCTTCGATTATTAACCAGAATTTCTGCTAAAAACGGAGAAATTAATGTTCATGAAAGAATCAGAAAAATTGTAAATGATCCGGTTAATTATCCTGTTTTCACTTCCAATGCAGATAATGCTGCTCTTGACATTTCCGGTATAGCACCATTCCTCCCACCTATTGCCCGTCCACAGGATTTTACAACCGCAAGAGCCGCCGGCGAGTTTTTTGTCAATACTTTACTGGACAACAACGATCCCAGAATTCCTGTTATCCTGACAAAAGCAAAAGATCTTAAAAATAAGGATATTGGTTACAAAGGTGCCCCTGCAGGTTATCCTTTGGGTACTTATTTCGATTACCAGCCTTCCCAGCTGAGTCAGAATTTAGCCAAAGCACCGATGCGGCTGTTTATGATGACCTACTCCGAGGTACAGTTTATTATGGCTGAACTTTCTTATAAAGGCATTATCACCGGAAATACAAAATCTTATTATGAAACAGGTGTAAAAGCTAACCTGGAACAATGGGGAAGCGAAATGCCGGCCAACTATTTCAGCAATCCTAAAGTTGCTTTTAACAACAGCTTCGAACAGATTATGCTGCAAAAATATGTTGCTCTTTTCTTTGTAGATCACCAGCAATGGTTTGAACAGCGCAGAACAGGCCTGCCTAAGCTTCCAAATAACGGCGGACTGCAGAATGAGGGTAAATTACCTCAACGGTATATGTACACTACTCAATCCAGAGTATTAAACTCTGAGAATTATCAGAAGGCAGTACAACAGATGGGCGGTGATGATATCAACATCAAAGTGTGGTGGAATAAATAAAACTATAAATCGTAAATAAGATGAAAGTTCAGTTATTATCAGCTGTTTTATTATGCGGAATGCTATCTGCACAAAGTACGGCAAAGGGTTATGTTTTTGAAGATAAAAACAACAACGGAATTAAAGACGGTAACGAAACCGGAATTTCCAATATTGCGGTATCCAATGGTATTCAGGTTGTATTAACAGACAATAAAGGTGCCTATCAGCTGCCTGCAGGAGAAGAGAACATCTTCTTTGTCATTAAACCATCCGGCTACCGTACCCCGTTAAATGGGAATAATACACCAAAATTTTATTACCACCACAACCCGAAAGGAGCTCCGGCACAATTCAAATATAAGGGAATAGGCCCTACAGGAAATCTTCCGGAAATAATCAATTTCCCATTGGTAAAATCAGAAGACAGAAAAGATTTCAATATCATCGTATTCGGAGATCCGCAGCCTTATACTCAAAAACAGATCGAGTATTTCAAAAGAGGAATTGTACAGGAGGTTAAAAACCTGAAAGAGGATTATGTATTTGGAATCAGCCTTGGTGACCTTGTTGGAGATGACCTTAGTCTTCAGCCGCATTATGCTGATGTTGTAAAGGAGATCGGGCTTCCATGGTACAACGTGATGGGAAATCACGATATGAACTACGATGCTACAACAGATGAGCAGTCTGATGCAACATTCAAAAAAAATTTTGGTCCCAGCAATTATGCTTTCAACTACGGAAATGTTCACTTTATTATACTGGACGATATTCTCTACCCCGACCCTCGTGACGGGAAAGGATATTGGGGCGGACTTCGCCCGGATCAGTTAAGCTTTATAGAAAACGATCTAAAACTGGTTGATAAAAACAAACTGGTGGTTGTTTCTTTCCATATCCCAATGATTTATGATGAAGAAAATTTCCAAAATGCTGACCGTGAAAAACTATTCAGCCTATTAAAACCTTTTAAAAAATCATTTTTAATGTCTGCCCATACCCATATTCAGCAGCAACTGACTTATGGGAAAGAACAAGGATGGAATCAGGAAAATAAATTATATGAATTCAATGCCGGAACTACAGCCGGCGACTGGTATTCCGGAACAGCAGACGAATTAGGTGTACCAGCTTCTACTATGCGCGACGGAACTCCAAGAGGATATGCTTTTATCCATTTCAATAATACCGATTATAAGATTAAATATAAGGTAGCCGGAAAACCTAACGATTATCAAATTTCCATATTCGCACCGAAGGTTATTCCATATCCAGTGAAAACATCGGCACAGATTGTTGCTAACTTCTTTATGGGAGCTCCAAATGACAAGGTCGAATATCAGATCGATAATGGCGACTGGAAGCCAATGCACTATCTAAAGGATTACGATCCTAAATATGTAACAGAAGTTCTGAAATGGGATATCAATCCGCAGTTACTGGAAGGAAGAAGACCCTCTAATCCGGAATTCTCTACACACTTATGGAATGCAGAGTTTCCTAAAAAACTGGAAAAAGGTCAGCATAAAATCAACATCCGGGCTACAGATCGCTTCGGACAGTCTTTTCAGGCTACGGAAACTTTCCGTGTAGAAGAGGCAAAGCTTATTCCTTAATCAATTTTAAACATTTTACTTTTACTTTATTTTAGACAGCACAGGCTTTTAGCCTGTGTTGTTATTTTTTATGAAAGTGATTGAAAATTATGTTTTAAATTTAGGTTTACAAAAATGACAACAATGGAAAATAATAACCGCTATGCAAAAGCAGAAATGCTAATTAGAAAACCTATTGCAGAAGTTTACGAAGCTTTTATAAATCCTGAAATCACTACTAAATTCTGGTTTACCAAAAGTTCCGGAAGACTTGATGAAAATAAAAATATTACATGGACATGGGAAATGTACAACGTTGATGTAGATATAGAAGTAACAGAGCTTCAGCCCAATCAGAAAATATCGATATTATGGGGCAATTATGAAGAAAAAACTCCGGTTGTGTGGACCTTCTCTGAACATGGAAACAACACTTTTGTTTCTGTAATTAACAGTAATTTTACAGGTGACGAGGATACAGTTCTCTCTGCTGTCCGCGATTCCACTGAAGGTTTTACCTTAGTACTTGCCGGCTTAAAAGCCTATTTGGAACACGGCATTGAACTCAACCTTGTAAAAGACAGGTTTCCTAAATAATTCTTCTGGCCCCGTAGTTTAATGGATAAAATAGAAGTTTCCTAAACTTTAGATAGCAGTTCGATTCTGCTCGGGGCTACAAAATAAGCAAAAAAAGGCTCAGATTCTAAATCCAAGCCTTTATATATTTATTTTAACTCTTCAGCAATCATTACTTTTTCATTGATGATATTTTGCCATAATACTGTATCAGCTATCCTAAAGCCTCTAGGATCTCTAAAATAAAAATCATAAGAGCCACCAACAATTCCTTTTCCTGGCATATATACAAATCTGTCAATTCCTCTATGATAATTATCTCCATGCATGCTCCACCAAGAATCCAATGTCCAGAATTGGTAAGCATTATCATTTTTTATTTTATATTCTCTGGAAATATAATTCCGAACAGTATATACTCCATCGCCTCCTCTTGGTTGGCTCTTTTCCCAAATATCTAACGGAAATACATCTTTTGGATATTGTTTTTTAAAAACTTCCAACATTTCTTTAATGGTAACTTTAGGTTCTGTAATATTGATCGTTCCATATGGTGTAATTATTGGATATTTAGGACTTTCAATGCTAAAAACCTCAGTCAAACAATTCTTTGCTGCATAATAATCTTCTCCTATTTTTTTTACTACTCGATATTCAAATGTCTTTTTCTCTGGTGTAATATTCCACCCCCATTCAGACATCATGTCACTTTCAATATTCCATATTTTTCTAATTTTATCTTTAATCTTATCATAATCTACTTTCTCCCAATTGACATCTTCTTTTTTTTGTTTTTCTATTTTTGTTGTGCCTATAATATTTGCCAACTTTTCATAATCGGTATTTTCCATCTTATATATTTTGGCTTCATATTGGGGGAGTACCGTAAATAATACTATCATATTGCTACTACTAAAAACATTATATATAGTAATTTTCTTATCTATACCATATAACTCTTTTGTCTTTAGTGTATATTCTTTAGGTTTAGTTTCCAAACTGTCTAACAAAATATATTTTTGAGCAGAAATCATATAAAAACATAACGTTAATAGGAATAAAATAAGCTTTTTCATAATGCTAATTAATAGTCGTTCGTTATAAAAAAAGGCTCAGATTCTAAATCCAAGCCTTTATACTGTTACTTTAACTCTTCAGCAATCATTACTTTTTCATTAATGATATTGTTTTCTATTTTTTTAAATAGATCATTCGAAGCATTAAATGAAAAATAAAAATCAAATGAACCTCCTATAATACCCTTTTCTGGAATGTATACAAACCTATCAATTCCTCTGTAATAAGCCATAAAATCAGCCGTTCTCCAATTATCAAAAGTCCAAAATTGATATGCTTTATCTCTCTTAATCTCATATATTTTAGACATATAATTTCTTGCATAAATCATAAACGGAAAAGATACATCAGTACTTTTTATGGAGGGAGGAAAACCTTTATCTGGCTTGATTTTCCTATATATAGTCTCCATATCTTTCATTGTAACTAGTGGTTGATTAATGTTTATCGTTCCATAAGAAGGAATGAATGGAGAAGGAAAATTATTTATATAAAAAAATTCTACAAGAGTATTTTTTGAAGTATAATATTTACCATCTTTATTGATAAGTAGACTGTATGACATTGTCTTTTTATCTGAAGTATTATTGTTTTTTATCTTATTTATAAAATTCTTAGTTTGAGAACGTGTGAGAATTTTGTCTTTAATATTATTAACGCCTACAGCTGTCCAGTTTTCCTTACTCTTTAAATCTGGAAGAACTGATATTAAAAACAAAGACTCACTGTCTATAAATACATTATATAGTTCCACATTTTTATCAATTCCATATAAGTCTTTTGTATTCAGATTAAATGCATTTACTTTTAGTATTTCTCCTTTATATAAATTTATTAGGCTATCTAAAGAAATTATATTTTGATCTTTTTTTTGAGAATACAAAAGCTGTGTAATAAATAACAGTAAAATAATAGAAATGTTACGGATAAATCTTTTCATAAGGTAAATTTTATTTTGAACATTTTTTTCCCATAGCTGCGGTAGATCCTTCTGCCTCGTGTGAATCTATACTATTATATCCAGGAGGTAAAGAGTTAGGTGCTATTAACCCTCCCATAGCCAAAGCTTCCGCTCTGTTTGCAGGATAAGATGGATCAAAGTTAAGAACAGCTTGTTCAATTCCACTTATAAACGGACCCATCCTATTATGATTTTGATCAGGACCGATAAACAAAAATTTTTTAATTGTCGTTCCATCTCCAAGTTTAACATCATAACTTTCCATTTCAGGATATTTTATATTGAATTGAGATTCTCCCAATCGGTTAAGTTCATAATACAAATACCCATGAACTACTTCATGATATAATGTTGCAAGAAGGAAATTCTGAGTTGCATTAGATAGAGTTTCTTTATTTAGATAAACGTTACCATTAAAATTATTTGCATCTCCTATGAATCTAAATCCTCCTGAAGTCGTTTTCCCTAGAAATTCACTATTAGATGAAATAAAATTTATGTTCACCCTTTCGTTTGCACCAAAAGTTTCTTTTAAAAGTCTTGCCAGATCACCTCCAATTTTTTCATTAGTCAATTGTTGAGCTAATGCATAAGCACATGGAAAGTCTTTTAGTTGTTCATAATCTATTTTTTGTGGGGGCAGATTTGGAAAATACCCACCTCCGCCGCCACCTCCTCCACCTTCATCTGTAGGAGGAGGGCATTGACTTAAGCTATCACAAGACGATGCTCCTACTGGTTTTGATGGAGGGTCTTTAGGTTTGTTAGGTTTTCCTGGAACAACTACTTCTTCAATACTCCCACATTGTTGAACATCATCTCCACAACCTTCTACAGGATTTTCGGTTTCTCCTCCACCCCCTATTGCCATAGGTTTAATACTAGCATTTAAAGCTAAAGAACCTTTTCTCCTGTTATATCTATTAAAAGCTTCTTGAAACAAAGGAAGGAGTTGTTTGTAGTAATCACTGTCACTTTTAATCTCATCGAAGGCAATAAATGTTTCTTTTTCTTTAAGAGTACACATAATCAAGCCGATAACCTGATTATTTTCCACTCTTGGGAATATCATCCATTTCTCACCATTCTCTTCCTTCATAATATAGGATCGAACTTTAAACTCTACATAACTACCAGTATTTTGAAATAAAGGATTGACACTAGCATTAAGGTTAGCTTTTGTGGTATTGTTAATTCCTGAAATATTTGTACCATTTACATTATCATACCTCTTCATGAGGAATGCGAAACCGTCAGCATAATTCACTGATTTTCCAGACTTAGGAACAAAAACTGCAAAACGCTTGTCTTCTATTTGTTTTTGGGTAATAGCGCCATCTTCAGTACGACAAGATGATAATAAGGATAAAGCAAAGATTCCCCATAATGGAGCAAAGAGTATTTTTTTTCTCATACTTTTTGTGATTTTATGTTTTTTAATGGGTTAAATATATAATGAAAATTCATATTTACATTATGGTTTACCATAAATTGATATAAAATTAGTATTATATTCTTTTCATGATTAGTAAAAACCTACTGATGGCAGTTTAATACTATAGATGTAATAATTTTAATAAGGGTTGGAATTACAAATGAAAAAAGTATTAACTTTCAGAAATTAGCAAGTATTATTATGGAGTTTTCAAATAAAGAACTTATTTATCTGGGGATATTACCTGTATTTTTAATACTAGGACTGGTATTGTTTTTATATTCTTGTTGGCTTATTTTACGAGAAAAGAATGAGAGCAATAAACTTATGCTGTTTATTATTTCAATTCTAATTCCTATTGCAGGTCCGATATTTAGTATTTATACCCTTAAAAAGGCAAAATACCTTTAGTAGCTGCCCTAAATCATATTTAAAATCGATTTGGAGAGCATAACAACAGTACAGTTTCAGTCAGTATTGTTTTTATGGGAGCGATTTTAAGCCTCTAACACACCGCATTACATAAAAGAACTGTTAGAAAGTCATAGGAAGAATCTGGGTAAGAAGGCAAGTTAAATCAGTAAACTTTAAATATTTATTGATACTATAATAATTTAAAAATTTTTAAGTGTTAATATTATCTTACCTTACCTCCCCAGCAACTAAACTGTATTAATCACTAGTTAATGGTTTGCCGAGCTTGTTTCTAATGTCAATATATAATAAAGTACCTTCGTTTTCACCTACTTTTGTCTGAGATTCTTCTTTATTTGTAATTTGCCAAATTCCGTTATGTTTTGTCAGCTTATATTTATTAAAAGATCCGTTTTTAACTCTTAATATGTCTACATCAGCTTCATTATCTTTATAAGAGATGCTGTATAGAAACCAGAAATTATCTTTTTCACTTTTTAATAACTCGTCCTTTGTAAAATAGTTTTTCTCTTTGAAAATATGGTTTTTACTGAAGAAACTGCTATAATAAAACGGTTCAGGAAGTACATCTTTGGAAACTGTCTGGAGAATACTATCTAAATCATTGTTTTTTGATGAATGGCAACTAATAAACACAGTAGATACAAGGCAAATAAACAGTAAAATATACTTTTTCATAGGATTATTGCTTTTATTATGTATTACATAACAAGTTTATCTTCCTTAATATAGTATGTTATTAAATTTTCTTTATTATTTAGGTTCTTACTTACTGAAGATACTTTTTTGACCTTAAAGTTTTTACTGTTTAGAATTTCGATTTTTTGATCTTTCACATCATAAATCACCTGATCAGCTCCATTAAAACTTATAAATGGACTATCCAGTGACACATCGTTAGTAAATCTGGTTACTTGTAAAATTTTACTAGTTATTATATTTTTACTTTTAAATTTGAAACGATCATCAGTCTTTCCATCACTACTTGTTTGAGCGAATAGAGCGTGTGAGAATAACGAAAACCCTAATACTACAGAGAATTTAAATATTTTTTTCATATTTATGCTTTTGATATGATAAATATATAATAAAATTTAATATCAAAATATACCCATTATAATCATACCCCATGAGTGTATACCTTTAAATAGTATTATAGTGGGTACTCAATATACTTTTTCACATATTAGTGTTATATTTTCAGAACCTTTTTGATAATAATTTATATATTAGTATACATTCTTAAAAAGAATATAATAAAGGAAAAACCTTTCTCCATAAACTTATAATCAAACTAAAGTCTAAATATGAGACTAATTTTTATTTTATTTATTTTACTGAATCTGAATTTGTATGCTCAAAAGGAATCATATGAGAAAACAAATATTTACAAAACAAAATTTGATGATGTAATACCTGTTTTGAATGTAGCTACTTTTCATATGGGAGAGACTTCTGATGCAAACTCTACAGAGTTTGATGAAAATGACAAAAAAAATCAGCTTGAAATAAAAAAACTTGCAAAATTATTAGCAGAATTTAAGCCAACAATAATTGTTATAGAAAGTTTGCCTAAATATGACAGTATACGACAATCTTCATATTTAGACTATCTTCAAAACCCAAATAAAAAATTTAAAAACCCTGATGAACGTGAGCTTTTAGCATATGAAGTAGGACGATTAAGTGGTGCTAAAAAAATATATGGAATTGATTTTAAAGAAAGTTATAATTATAATATAAGTGTAAAAAACAGTATAGATAAAACAACTATAAATAAGTACTGGAAATTGAGCGATGAAAACGAAAATAAAAATCCAGAAAAAGGAATACCATTTTATGATTTATTCAGATTAAACAATCATCCCCAATATTTGGAGAGTTTAATTAATATGAATGCCGATTTATTAACTTATATTTCAAGTAAAGGAAATGCCGAAGGTGCTGATGAAGCTGGTAAATTTTACCATAGAAATTTAGTTATGTTTTCAAATCTAAATCAAATTCCAATAAATAAAAATGATAAGATATTCATCTTGATGGGGGGAACGCATACAGCATTCTTTATGGATTTTTTGAAAAGAAGCCCAAAATATAAAATTGAAAATGTATTCAAATATTTAAAATAAAATTCTAATCAGACCTTATTGAGTATTACATCTTAAATACTATTATAGTGGTTACTTTTCCACAGTATTGGCTTCTAAAATAAAAATTATAAGAGCCGCCAACTATTCCCTTTTCTGGAATATAGACAAATCTATCAATACCCCGTGATGATTATCTCCATGCATATTCCACCATGAACTAAGTACCCTAAACTGATATTAAAAAACAAAAAATCTTAAGTCCTCAAATTAAGAACTTAAAAAAACATAAGAGAGCGATACCCGAAGTATCACATTCCCAATAAAATTAATTGAATATGAAAATTTATCCGTAAAGTATTAGTTGAGTGTATAGTTGGAAATAACCAAGCTCAAAATAAAGTGAACATAATCTTCATCCACGGCTTTCCTGTTAATCAGCTTGTTTCTATATTCATATGAACCCAACGCTTTCACTAGTCTTTCATATGTAACCAATTCCTCTCCTTTTATCATAATTCGATTATTGCCATTTTTAGTTTTAATAATAGCATCATCCAATGTTCTTACTTTAAATAACACATGGTGAAATTTCAATTCAGAACGCATTGACCCAATATGTCTTTCAACAATATTAACTTTGAACGAATCAAACATAATATTGTTAAAAACAAGACTAGAACCTGATCCTTGTGCATTAAGTTCAAGTTTATAATTCATACATTTTATCTTTTTATTAATTTATGCAGAAGCCAAAATTACAATACTCTTCGTTGTTTTACATATTGCAATAGTTTTTTCTTTATTCTAAAGCAGCCTGTCTAAAACTAGTTTCAAGCAGGAATTCAGCTTCGCAGTAGTACCTTTATTTTATCTTCTCGATGCTTTTACACTCAATAAATATATTTCAGGAACAAAGGAATAAAATTACACATAATACTACATTTATGAAGAATTTTTGCTACATATTTTCAAATTTTAAAATATATCAAAGTTTAATTACAAAAGATCAGGTAGTTTTTTTATAGATTAAATATTCCATTGTATGATATAGACTATTGACTTTGTGCCATATATCATAACTGTAATCAATTTCAGAAAACTAATATATGCTAAAAATGCCCTTGGATTTATAATTCTAATTCACCAATTCTTCAATGATAATAAGTAACAGAAATTTGTATTTTTAACTCATCTTTAAGAGCGAAAAGAAATAGTAAACAGAAATGGCTTCAGTGACAAAAATTAAAACTTATCATTTTCTTCCATGCAAGTATGGTCAGGAGCTGCTGTTGGATATCGGACGCATTGAGACCTTGAATAATTATGTTTTAGATAATACGTTGCACCAACTTAGTTTTTACGAAGTAATTTTTATCGAAGAAGGAAGCGGAACTTTTACATTGGACGAAAATAAGGTACTGATAGCTCCGCAAACTATTATCTTTACAAGTCCCGGACAAGTACGTTGCTGGGAAATTGAAGAAAAGGTTAAGGGTTATACTCTATTCTTTGACAAAGACTTTCTTCATCTTTTTTTCTCGGACGAATTATTTCTGTATCGGTTTCAATACTTTCATCAATATTCACATCCCACCGCAATCCGGATACCGGATGAATCATTTGAAAAATGTCTGGAACTGGTACATGGAATAGAGCAGGAATTCGGACAGCTTCAGAATGACAGCAATCATTTGATCAGATCGCTTTTATATCAATTACTTGTAATTCTCAATCGATATTACGCCTGTATTCACAATGTTCAGAGAGACACCTATATTCATTCAGATTTTTACAGATTCCGGTCTTTACTGGAGAAGAAATTCGTAGATGACCGAAGTGTTGATGCCTATTCAAAAATGCTCAATATCAGTACAGGATTTCTTAATAAAATCTGCAGACAATTTAGTGGATTATCCACTCAACAAATGATCCATTACAAGCTGATTTCAGAAATAAAGAAACAGCTTTATCAAAACAAATCAGCAAAAGAAATTGCCTATGAATTTGGTTTTTCAGATCCGTCTAACTTTAATCGTTTCTTCAAAAAATTCACAGGTATTACCCCACAACAATACCGAAAGAAAATATAAATGACCTTTTTAAAGGTAAAATGACCTTTTTATAAGTTAAGACTGTTCCTAATTTTACAAAAAAATGGAATATGAAAAAATACGCATTTAGTTTTCTATTATTTGTAATGAGCATAGCCTTAGTACACGCAGAACAATTATATGTTAATCCCAAGACTGGTAATGACGGTAATTCCGGGACGAAGTCACAACCGCTAAAAACCATTATGGAGGCTTCAAAACGTGTAAACTTAAACAAAAAGCTCGAAGCAACTACAATCTTTCTTTCAGAAGGAATACACTTATTAACTCAAACCGTTGTATTCAACAATGACAAATATACCCAGACAAACCGCCTTGTCATTCGTGCGGATATTATGCCTGACGATTCCGATTGGACTCCTCAAAAAATGCCGGTTGTAGTAACTGCTATACCACTTGAACCAGGTATTGGCGGAGAAGAAGCGAAGGGTATACAACCAGAAGTGAGTCATGTTACCATTGAAGGCTTACGCTTTACCGGCAGTCCGGATTACTCTTATATAGATGGTGCAAACCTACGTCGTTCTTATCCTATCTGGCGGGAAGGAAAAAACCTGGATGATCTGCTCGTGACACAATGCTTGTTTGCCGGGAATACTGATGTACTACCACTGCATGTAGGGGTTATAGCCAATGGCTACGGTCTGGTAATCGATCATTGCGTTTTCTTTAACTGTAAAATTCCGGTTGTTTTCTGGAAAAATAATGGCGGAACCGGTAGCCGCAGCGCTATGCGTTATTCGTTGGTATATGGTGGTTATTTTTGTGGCGTTTGGACTACACAAGGTACCAGTGGAGACGATTTTGATTTCCATAATAATATCATAGCAAGTACCAGTACAATATGGATCCGGGAGAAAGGAAGCAAAAACCGATATAAAGCTTCTGATTGTATTTTTACTGACTACAACAAGCTGGCAGGATATGGAAGCGGCCCATTAAGCGATAGTGATGCAACTGCAACAGATTTTCTGGAAATGAAAAATGTACAAACCACCGGAACTATAAAAATTGAAAAAGATCAAAGTAAGCGCAATTACCTGCAATTAGCAGAAGGTTCAGTTGGCTCAAATTTAATGGCGGGACTTTTTAAAAAGAATCAATAACCAATGAAATTTAATAAAAAGATCTTAGCATTTTTTCATAAAACATTTATAGCATTATATGTGATATGCGATTAACTTTGTGCTATGGCTAAAATAAAGAGAATAACTCCTACAGATTTCAGAGGGCAGTATATGCCGGAGATATCCTCTGACTTTGCAATTTTAAAAACCCCTATTCAGGTACATGATATAGCCAAAACATCGGGTTTCATTAAAGTTCCCACGCCATTGCACAGACCCGAATTCAATTTCATCGTGCATATTACCAAAGGAAATGCAAAACAGCAGGTGGACGCTAATCTGGTTCCCATAAAGGAGGATGAAATCTTATTTGTACGGCAGGGAAACGTGACTTCGCTGGTAGAGGTAAGTCCTGATGCTGCCGGACACATGATCTTATTCGAGGATCAGACACTAAACCAACTCTTGTCCAAACAAGAATTGATTAAACTTTTCTCTGCGAATGTGGTTATTCATCTGCCGAAGGAAAGCAGTATATGGCTCAACTCTTTATTCGAATTATTAACTACCGAGATTTATCAACCAGATCCAAATCTCGGTATCTGCTATTCTCTTTTCCAGGCAGGTCTCCAGAAAATCTTTACCTCAGCTAAAGAGCTTAATAAAAATATGAACCGAAGTGCCGAGATCACCTTTAGTTTCAAAGAACTGGTTTATAAAAATTATTTGGAACATAAATCGGTTCTTTTTTATGCCGATGCTTTATCTGTTTCTGAAAATTACCTTCACCGGTGTATAAAAGAAACTATTGGCGAGAGGCCAAAAGAATGGATCAATAAAGTAAATATCCTGCAAAGCCAGTTGCTTTTGCAGGATCTTACCAAAAGTATTTCAGAAATTGCTTTTGAACTTAATTATGGTGACCCAAGCTATTTTGGACGCCTCTTTAAAAAAATAACCGGAGTAACACCGTCAGAATACCGAACATCTTTTATGCAAGATTTGTCCGGGTAAAGCGTGGTTTAGTTTTAAAGCCGCCTTTGTTTTCAGTCCATCTTTGTATCATTAAATACAGAGAAAATGAAAACATTATTAATTCTTAAAAATGGAGATTATAAAGCTCCTCTTTATGGCAAACAAAGTGCAACACCTAAGTGGTTATATTTTTGTTTAGCCGTTCTTTTCACCTTTTTCTTTTCGGGTAAAATTCATGCTCAGATTATTCAGGATATTGGCGGAATATCTGTCACTAGCCATAGCAAAGCAACATTCAAAGACTTACCAACTGAAAGTCCAGATCCGGAAAATAAATTCCGATTGAATACCTATGATGCATGGATACCAATCCCTCACGTTAAAATTGGAAAGACCAGTATTTTCGGGAATCTGAATTACCGACTAATGGATTTTAATTATGACAATAATAGTATAGAGGATCCTAACCGACTGAAAAGAATTCAGGAAATAAAACCCACAATAATTATCCGACATCCGATCTCAGAAAAATGGTCTGTTCTGGCAATCGCTATGCCTGCACTTGCGGGAGAAAAGTCCGTATCTTTTGACAATCTGGTTCTCGACGGAATTCTCGGTGTATCAAAGAAATTTGGTCCCGAATCAAATTTCGAAATAGGCGTTGGCGTTCATGCTCTTCATTCTTTCGGAGAAACTTTAATTACTCCCGGAATATCAATTGACTACAAGAGCACAAACAATAAATGGCTGGCTCAGTTTTACTGGCCAAGACTAAATGTGCTCTATAATATAAGTCAGAATACCCAGATTGGTCTCGCCGGTTCAATAGACTGGGCAAGGTTTAAACTGAAAAGCTTTCGTGGCTACAATGGCAAAGAGGCCGACTATGCTCAGTTCTCTACCATTCATGGTGGACTACAGCTAAACCAGCGTATTGCAGGCGGAATATGGTTACAGGTACAGGGAGGTGCAGGACTTTTTAACAGCTATGAGTTATTTGACATAAATCAGAAAACCGTAAACAATTTTTCAGTTTCTAATATGGCTTACGGAAAAGTAACACTCACCTATCGTATTGGGAAGAAATAATTAATCAACGGAAAAGTAACATGAATATCATGAAAGAGAAAAACCATACTTCCTCAGATTTCAGTATGCAATCCATGATTGCCACAGCCTTGCCTTCTTATATATTTCCTGCTCTGATGTCTTTTTTATCTGGCTACTTTCTTCAGAAAACAGAACTGATGACTGCAAGCTACAGCACGATAGGTTTATCATCTTTGATATCAACAATATTAAGCTGTATCATACTTAGGCAGCTAAGTTCAAAACGAATTTTAGTACGAAATAAATCGATAAGATCTTTATTAATCATACTATTAATGATGGCTTTGGGATTAGCTTTTACCTTCGTCACCAATCTCCCGTCAGAACGATTCAATATCACTTTCTCAGCTTTTCTGGGTGCAGCGATAATAACAGTTCGCCAACAAATAAAAGATTATAGATATGAAAAAAATTAAACCAGTTATCGTTGTTTTTGGCTGTACAGGTACCGTCGGAAGAGAAGTAATGCAGCAACTAAAATACCATGACTGTATTATACGGGGAGTTCTTAGGAATCCTGAACGCCCTTATCCTGTACCTATAAGCTCATCACTGTCAAATATAACCTATGTAAGCGCCAGTCTTAATTCTATAAAACAACTTAAAGAAGCATGCTCCGGGGCTGATGCTCTATTTCTGCTCACAGCTACATCTCCGGATCAGGTTGAATATGAAATTAATATAATCAATGCTGCCAGACAAAGCGGTGTAAAAAGAATTATTAAACTTTCTGCGCCTGTAATTCAGCCTTCAGCCGTTGTAAAAGTCAGTGAGTGGCATAATACAATAGATAATTATCTTATAAAAAATATAAATGAATTCTGCTGTCTGAGACCTCATTCATTTATGCAAAACTGGGAGCGGAACACATTTACTATTCAGAATTTCGGTAAGATTTACGGAGCTTCAGGTAATGCCAAAAGAAATTACATTGACTGCCGTGATGTAGCAGCTGTAGCCATAAATTATCTACTAACAACAGAGGAAGTAAAACAGCATTCTGTTATTCTGGCAGGTCCACAAGCCATTACAAATATAGAAATGGCAGAAAAGCTTTCTTATGTAACCGGCCGCAAAATAGAATATATAGATATTACACAGGAAGAGCTGTTCAGTCAGCTAACAAAGAAAGCAAAGCTACCGGAATGGCTGGCCTCTCATATCGTAGAGCTCGATGACCTGGCGATTAAAGTTCCGGAACCGGAAAGCGATACTATTACAAACTTAATCTTAAGAAAGCCCCGTATTATGGATGAATACTTACAGGAATCCCGGCATCTTTTTAAAAGAAAGCCGCTATGGAAATTATTGTTTTAGATTCTTATATAGTGAAACTCACCCCTATCCACTTTCCATAAATACAATGAAAAATATTTTACCTCTATGGTATTTATATAGAAATATAGAAAAATTCTCAGATAATTATCAATCCTAAATTTAACATAACAATCTATAATACATTCACATTATATTTAAAATTTATTATAACTAGATTGTAGAAACTTAAAATTATCTACAGCAACATTTTACCTTTCAAATACTTTATAAAAAACAGATAATATATCTTCTATCAAGAAAAAAACTTATATAAAACTTACATTTTAATATTTCAACATAAATAAAATATTAAAATTAATAAAAATACAGATTTATATTTAAATAAGTAATTTTATACATTAAATACAGACATATAAGTTAATATATTACAATAAACAAACCATAGAAGACACAATGATTACATATTAAATAATTTACTTATCATCAATAAAAATGAAAAAATAAATACCAATTAAAACAAATTAAGTATTTAAAATATAAAATATAAATATTTTATTAAAAAAAACAAAATTTAACCCAACATACTTAAACAAATTAATTTAATAAAAAAAATAAAACGACAACACAATCCTCTAACTATTAGCTAAACATAAATACAATATATATAATTAAATAATAATCAATAATTTACATTTAAAATCCTATAAATAAAATCAAATCAAAACAATTTTTAAATCAATATTTAATGTTTTTAATTTTAATTACATTATATTTTTTTGATAAAAATTTTAATTAAGTAAAATATAAATAATAAACCAAAAACAATATATACATAAATACAAATCAATACTTATTAAGATATCATATATTACACTAAATTATTATCAATTATTATTTTCAATTTAATAAATTATTAACATATTTGCAATTAGTTAAAATGTTGTTAATATGAAAAAACTTTACATTCTAAGTGCCAGCACAATCTTTTTCTTAGGAATCGGAGTGCAAGCACAAAAAAAGAAGTCGGACACGACTAAAACAAAAGACATTGATGAAGTAGTAGTACTGGGCTACAATAGAAAGTCCACTAAAACAAAAGATGTATCAGCAACCACAATGGTTACATCAGAAACATTAGCCAACAGGCCAAACGCATCTTTTCTAAACTCATTACAGGGGGCTGCTCCCGGTTTATCGATTAATTCCAATTCAGGATCTCCCGGTTCCGGAAAGATTGACATGGTAATCCGAGGCGTTTCATCTATTAATGCAAGTACTGATCCTCTAATTGTTATCGACGGAATTATATCCAATGCAAATCAATTTCGAAACATTAATGCTGAGGATATAGCATCTGTTTCAGTACTAAAAGATGCTGCTGCTACTTCCATTTATGGTAACAGAGGCGCTAATGGTGTTTTAATGGTTACAACAAAAACCGGAAAATTCAGATCTTCTTTTGCCCTTTCTTATTCAGGAAACACAGGTGTTAGCTTTGGGTTAAATAACAAATATAACATGTCAACATCACCTGAGCTTTTAACCATCCAGAAAAGACTGGGAATAGCCTCAGCTCTAAAACTTACTGATGAACAAATAGCCAGCACCCCTACAACAGAATGGGAAAAAGTTTTCTTTAAACCATCCATGACCCAAAGTCATAATATTTCTGCAACCTTTGGATCAGAAACCGTAAACTCCTATACCTCATTAGGTTATTTTGAACAAGGCGGAATGGTTCCAGGCACTCAATTTCAAAGATTCTCATTGAGAAACAATATCAATGGAAAAACAAAAAATGAGAGATTCACTTTTTCCAGCAATATAGGCATATCATATTCCAAAAGAAGACAGTTATCTCAGGAAGACAATTCTAATCTTGATAACCAAACCTTACAAAACCCATTATTAGGTGCCACAATGGGAAACCCTACATTAAAGCCTGGTCAGTTCGTCAACGGATATGATCTTTACAATGCAATAGGAAGAAATTATGCTAATGGTAACAATATTTATGTTTTAGAAAATACATTAAACCAAAATAACATAGGCAACAGAATTAATGACTTAAATATATTTGCAAGCATTACTGGAACATTAAAACTAACAGATAATTGGACCGTAACAAATAAATCCGGAATAGACTTTAAACAAACCAATGGTTTAAGCTACTCCGCTCCCTGGTCGTTTATCGGTGGGGTTATCACATCTGTTTCCTCGGCAACAACCATAACTCCAAATCCATATGGAGGGAGTGAATCCATTACCAACGGGTTTGACTTAGGATTCAACTCAGTAACAAGCACAAATTACAAATTGCAACTAGGCGAAAAACATACATTCAATTTTGGTTTATACTTAGACTACTTAAAGGATCACTACAATTATTCTTCACGTACACAAAATGGACTTGATCCTAAAGTATGGCAACCAGGAAATGGAAGAGGCTATATTGCAGTGAGCAATATTACAGGCGACCAATTAAGATACGTACCATCCGTATCCGCTAATAAAATTACAGCAGGAACACTCTCATATTTTGGAACATTAGATTATGATTATGCTGACAAATATGGATTTAGTGGAGTATTAAGAAGAGATGGCTCTTATAGATTCGTCGGAGATAATAAATGGGGCACCTTTTGGTCAGTTGCCGGAAGGTGGAACATTAATAAGGAGTCCTTTATGAAAGACATGGACATCCAATTATTGAAACTTAGAGCTTCTTATGGAACCATGGGAAATCAAAATATTGTATCTCCAGCAGCAGGAAGCAATGCTCTACTGGCCTCTCCAGCTCTTGCAAGAGATTTAGTTGTATCAAACACGGGGTACAATAATGTCCCAGGATACAATTATACAATAGGTAATCCAACCTTAATGTGGGAGGAACTAAGTCAATTTAACGTGGGATTGGATTTCGCATTATTTAAAAATAAATTAGAAGGTAATTTCGACTACTACGAGAAAAAGACAGACAAGATGTACCTAAGTAGAAGAGCATCCGCTGTAAATGGCTTTTATACCTATAATGGAAATGAAGGAGGTATGAAAAATTCAGGATTTGAATTATTATTAAGATATAATGTCATAAGAAAAAAAGATGTTTCATTATCAGTTTGGGCTAATGGAAGCTATAATAAGAACAGATTACTAAGTATTGTATCTCCTGTTACTACCGGAAGCCGTGTTAGAATGGTTGGAAGAACCATATATGAATGGAACATGGTTCCTTATCTAGGTGTTAACCCGGAAAATGGAAAAATGCAATATTTAGATATCAATGGCAATATTACAGAAACTCCTACAGAAAACGACAGAAGATTAACAGGCAAAAGTATACTTCCTAAATACCAGGGAGGATTTGGATTAAGTGCAGAATATAAGGGCTTTTTTCTAGATGCTACTTTTACTTTTCAGGCAGGCATTTGGAAATATGACAATATGCTTTCTTGGATGACACTACCAAGTTACGCAGCCGCAGGCCATAATGTCTCCAGTGATCTTTTAAGAGCCTGGACTCCGGACAATCGCAATACAGATATGCCAGCACTTAATACGCTCGACTACGGTTCATTATCCGACAGATTACTTTATGATTCTTCTTTTATTAAGTTCAGAAATCTACAAATAGGCTATTCAATCCCTAGAGGAATGCTGAAAGACGGATTTGTTAAATCTTTAAAAGTATTTATACAAGGGGAAAATCTTGCCGTATGGAGCAAATGGAGAGGTTGGGATCCAGAAGGAATTACAGCGTCTGCACTTAGCATTTACCCAAATCCAAGAACTTTTACAATTGGTACTAACATTGAATTTTAAATCAGAATAATTATGAAACGCATAATAATAAATATAGGGTTACTTACAAGTTTATTAATTATAAATACATCATGTCGAGATGCTATAGACATTATACAGGAAGGAGAATTAAATATCGATAATGGAATGACAACTATAAACGATATGGATATGTTTTTACAAGGGAGTGTATATAACTCTTTAAATAACAGCAATCAAATCTCATTCACGTCACAATTCACAGACGAAGTAGGGATAGGCCCTTCTAATTCCAACATATCAAGCGCTGGCACACATCAATTCTACATTGAAACGTCTAATGCTTTTGCTTCATCCATATGGCAAAATGATTATCTTGTAATAAACAGAGTAAATCGTTTACTTGAAGGAGCAAAAAAAATCACTCCAGCAACAACAGAAGTTGGCAAATACAACTCAATTTTAGGAGAAGCCAGAGCAGCCAGAGCCTTAGCATATCTTGACCTATTCTCTTATTTTTCACCAAACATGAAAGATCCGAATGCTTTAGGGGTAATTATTGTAAATGGTATACCTACCTTAAATGACAAACCACAGAGAAGTAATAATAGTGAAGTATATAAAGCTATTGAAGATGATCTAAATTTTGCTGAACAAAACATAAATCAAAATGCATCAAACTACCTATACTTTACAATTAATGCTATTAATGCAATAAGAGCAAGATATTACACTTATAAAGGTGATTATACAAATGCTAAGATTTACGCACAAAAAGTAATATCACAATCTGGCTTAACACTAACACCTGCAACACCTGCCCCTGCAGGAACAGCGGGCTCTACAGCATGGTGGACTTCATTAAACGCATATGGCTCTTCAAACCCGTATGTCAAAATGCTACAAGATGGAGCGAGAGGTGAAGTTATTTTTGGATTTAGCAGACCTTTGACTGGTTCCAGTGAGAACATTGCAACATTATACACAACAAATACATCAACTTATACAGGTTCAGTAATTTGGGATATGGGCAGAAACCTATACAACATTCTTGCTAATTCTCCCGGGGATATCAGACGATATGCCTACTTGGATGTTTCCTCAAAAATTGACCCAAATTATTTAACCAGTGTAGATTATAAGACTTCTGACGGATTAGTCATTAAAAAATACCCAGGCAAATATACCGGTGCTTTACAACTTAAAAATGACATCAAGGTAATCAGACTCTCCGAAATGTATCTAATACTTGCAGAATGCGCTGCTTCTAATAATGACTTCCCAGGTGTAGCTATAAATTTAAAAGCTATCCGTGATGCCAGAAATTATCAAGGTCCAACTACTCTACCTACTTATTCGAATTCAACCCAGGCTTGGCAAGACATATTAAAAGAGAGACGGGTGGAGCTAGCCTTCGAAGGACACCGTTATATTGATTTACGGAGACTTGGAAAAACAGCAGGAGTATCTATTGACCGAAGCATTGTTGATGATATGTCTAAAACCTTACCTATAACATTATCAATTGATGATTATAGATTTACATTACCAATACCGAGAGATGAATTACAAGGAAACCCAACAATTCAACAAAATACTGGCTATGCAAATCAATAATATAATTCATATTTTATATTAATATTTCACTACCCCGAAACCCTAAAAAAAGATCCCGGATTAGACATCCGGGATTCTTTTCACAAAAAATCTATTCCAATGCTATTCAGTAAATCTCAATATACATTGTGCAATCTAATCACACAAAGAGATTTTACCCCTTGTATATTCCCGGTCTGTTTATTTCCATAAATGATTCAGGTTTTACAGGGGAATTAAATCCAAATTGCCGATACAGGTCATGAGCATCCAAAGTTGCCAGTAAAATTCTTCTTAAATTATCGGTCCATTCTAAATTCATCATGTGTTCCATAAGCTTTTTAGCAAGCCCTCTACCTCTATGGTTTTCCAGTATATAAACGTCCGCCAGATAAGCAAATGTAGTATAATCTGTAATGAGCCTTCCAAAGCCAACCTGAATATCACCATGAAAGACACCTGAACAGTAAGAATATTTTAAGGATTTTTTTACAGCTTCTAAAGAAATACCACTTGCCCAGTAGCTCTTATTACTCAAAAAATTATGAACAGCATTAATATCCATATTTTCGTATCCTGATTCTATTTTATAATCCATAACCGCATCCATACTATTTGTTATTATGTATTGTGATATACAAAGTAAAATATAATCTTCATGAAATTCCGGTCACACTTTTCATATTTCATTGAGATACAGATATACTGCAAAATATTATTCTATTTTTCAAAAAATATAAAATTCATATCTCTGTAATTTATAATTATTTTCAAAATCCAGGAATAAATAGCCTATTTCAGGCTATTTAGGAACAATATTTGCATACTTACGCCCTGATTTTCAATTCAGAATCAACTGTAAATTTTACTGAAAAATTTATGTTCTAAAAAATAGATTTAATTTTTAATAATCTATTCAAAAGATTCTCCGTTGTTGAAAATAAAACTTCGTATTTAAAGTAATAAATCAATTATAATTATGAGAAAAATATTTATCCCGTTAATGATATGTTTCGGAATGGCAGCTCAGGCTCAGGTTAGCATCGGAGTAAGAGTTAATGCCTTGTTCAACACCTCATCTTCCAACTGGAATGCTATCGGTACTACAGCAAAAAATGCCTTTACCAATCCAAAAGATGTAGCCGGTTTTAATATTGGACTTTCAACAAGATTCAAGCTGCCTGCTACTCCGATATTTTTAATGCCTGAGATCTACTATACAAACTTTAAAAGTAAGGTTACTTATGTAGACTATGATAACAGAGATATTTTTGAAATTTCGGCAAAGAGCCAAAGAATAGATATTCCGATACTGGCAGGTATTGACGTTATTGGACCTGTAAGTGTTTTCGCCGGACCGGTATTATCTACTAACCTGTCAAACAATAAAGAGTCGGGAAATTTTGAAGTCGACGGATCCGGGAAATTATCTGTAGGCTATCAATTCGGGGCAAATGTGAAAATCTCCAAGATCATTGTAAATGCCCGATATGAAGGTTCGTTTTCCAGAGATGAACGTAAATTCATCAATAAAACAAGCGGTAAAGCTATAAACTATGACAACAGACCTAGTATGCTTCTTCTTGGTTTAGGATATCAGTTTTAAGCCAACATATAGTAAGTTTATAAATAAAAAAACATCTTTATCCTGAATTCAGGGTAAAGATGTTTTTTCATTATATTCTGTATAAGAATTTAGTTTTGTAAGTCTAAAGCTTTTTTGCCTTTAATTCCTCCTGAATTTCTTTTAGCTTTTCAGCATGAAACTGCTCCTCACTGCGGTCAACAATTTCAAAATGTATAGTTGCCGCTCCATAGGTATTATACAAATCCTGGAGTTCTTTATTAGAATGAGCTCCCGCTTTTAGCATACGGATATGGTGTTTTATTTTTTGCCGGACAATAACCGATGCGTCTATAAATACATCTTTAGTTACCGAACAGTAAAAAATATAAATCCCCGAAACTAACTTCATACTGCAAGCTAAGCATAATTTAGCTTATATAAATTTCCGTCCATTGATACAGAAATAAAAAACCTTCACCGAAATGGTAAAGGTTCTTGTTTTATTAAAGTTGTTATTTACTTCTGTGTAAAAGTCTGATAATGGTCCTTTGTTATATAAACAAGCCCATCATTACTCATAATCAGCCTATCCGCATTTCTGTTTCCACAGTTGTAATTAAGATCTGCTTCATAGTAGGTTCTGCCCGTCTTTTTTGGCAAAAGCCCTTCTCTGTTCCCGAAGACATCTCCACCAATGGCTTTCCCCGGCAATACAGTACATAGATTTCCTTTTGAAGCTACCCAGCCTGCTTTCTGAGCTACGCTTTTGGTAACATAATAGTTAGGTAATTTTTTGTTATTTTTTACATAGTCTACAACAACATTCTCATTAGTAAGCTGATAAATATCAGAAGCTGCTGCAATCTGAGCTTTGGCTTCTGCACTTAATGCTACAGTTGAAGCATTTAAATCTGCCCTGCTGTCATCGTTACTACATCCCGTAAAAAATGTGAAAATTGCTAAAGTAGCAATGAATAAAAACTTTGCTTTCATAAAATTGTTTTGATGATTTACGCAAAGCTAATCTTATTCTACGGTTTGTAAGTTAATTGAATATTATATTTAAATATTCACCATTCGCGGATCTATAATATCCATTGTAAGCTGCTTTTGTTTCCAATGTTCAGCTCTGCTTGAATACAGAAAAAACTTTCCTAGTTTGTATTTAAATTTTAAATATCCTCTAAATTCTATTCCGTCAAAAACTCTGTACGGGGTCTCCGGATTTTCTTTTAGACTTGCTTCTATACCTTTTGTATAAGCCGTAGGTCCTGTTGTTTTATGAATGTCATTTGGATATCTGTGGTTCTCAATATTATCAACAATATGTTCTAATACTTTTGCCAGAAAAGGATGTCCTTTTTCATAGACCAGTGCCCACTGTACAAAAAACTGAGGATGACGCTCTCTGCTTAGTACAGCAACATCATCAGGTCTTATAAGCGCTTTAAAAGGCCTCGATACACTACTATCTACATCAAGATATACGCCTCCTTTTTTATAGAGAATAGCATAGCGAAAAAAATCTGCTTTCGCAGCACCGATTGTTAAACGTTTATAAGCTTCAAAATACCGTGGTGGAAATTCTTCCTGCAAAAATTTATCAATATCATCATCATCATACAAATGATATGAGTAATCAGGGTTTAGTCTTTTAATCTTCCAAATATGAAATCGCGTAAGCAGAGGAAGCTTCTTAGTTTTAAATGTCTGAAAGATATTTTTTTGTATAGACATGCTATTTAGGGTTTATTAATTTACTATTAGTTTTCTTTAAGTTTTCTTTAAGCTTAGATAAACTTTTGGAAAAGGGGTTAAAAGAAAAAAATAAGTTTAACATCTATTAACAAACAACTAAACAGATATAATTAACGGAAAACAGTCAAAATAAATAAAATTAATCTATTGAATATTCCAAGTGATATAAAATTACTTTTATATGTAAAATAATAATAAATCAATATATTGATAAATAAATAGTTTTATTACAACTAGTTATGAATAATTTCCAATAATAAAAGCAGTAAAAAAAATAAAGAAACATTAGTACATATTTATTTTTACTTTCATATAAACTTTTACCAGAATTTGATAAAATATACTGAAGCATTAAACTTAATTTTGAAGATAATTCTTATTAAATTAGATTAGCAATGAAAGCAATGCTCAGAAATACATCTCTTATTATTTTCAGTTCTGTTATACTATATGCATGCAACACTGATAAACCTAAGAATAACACTCAGACAATGTCAGACCAGATGACGGCAACTTCGTCCGATGGTAAATATGCTAAGGGAGATAAAGTACCAAATGAAACCGTATGTATGGTGAATGATGCTTATATGGGAAAGAAGCAAATAGAAGTACCCCATGACAGAAAAACCTATTATGGCTGTTGCGAAATGTGTGTGGAACGTATTCCGAAAGACAAAAGTGTAAGAGAAGCTACAGATCCATTCAGTGGAGAAAAAATAGATAAGGCAAATGCTTATATCGTGATGGTTGGTGATAATGGTGAAGTAGCCTATTTTAAAAACGAAGAGAATTACAAAAAATTCGTAGCTCAAAATTCTTAGAAGAAGCTTAGTCACTATTAAAGAATATAAAAAGCCGTATCAAAATTTTTGATACGGCTTTTTTATTGTAATTATTTGTATTTTTCAGAGTAGTATTTTTCTCCTTTTAGGCATCCCCTTCATGGATACCATAATATTTTTCACCTAGTTTTATCTTCTCCCGTCCATTTTCCATTCTCCATTTGTTGGTATCCCGTAAAGAATAAGCGCAGCCACAATATTCCTGCATATAAAATTGTTCCTGCTTACTAATTTCCAACATTCTTGCCGAACCACCTTTTTTTCTCCAGTTATAGGTCCAGTAAGTAATACCTTCATAATGCCCTGCCGCCCGTAGACCACAATCATTAATCTGTTCCATATTCTTCCATCTGGAGATTCCTAAAGAACTGGATATTATGTCAAATCCATTTTCATAAGCGTATAATGCCGTACGTTCAAAACGCATATCAAAACACATTGTACAGCGTACTCCTTTTTCAGGTTCCCATTCCATTCCTTTGGCCCGGGAAAACCAATTATCCACATCATAATCAGCATCTATAAAAGGAATATTATACTTTTCTGCAAAACGTATATTTTCTTCTTTCCGCAAGTCATATTCCTTTTTGGGATGGATATTTGGATTGTAAAAGAATATTGTAAACTCTATACCTGAAGATATTATTGCTTCCATCACCTCTCCTGAACATGGTGCACAACAAGAATGCAATAACAATTTCTTACCTCCTTCCGGCAGTAGCAACTTCTCTCTTATCAAACTCATATATTATATAATCTTTATTTTCCTTTAAAATCAGGACTACGTTTTTCTATAAAAGCTCCTATACCTTCATTATGATCCTCCGTATTGAAGAGTTCTCCAAACAGATAAGCTTCTTGTTTTAATCCTTCATCAAGATGTATTTCAATTCCAGTGTTGAGTGATTGTTTGGCTTTTGCTACTGCAACAGGGCCTCTGGCAGCAATAGTTGCAGCCAGCTTACAGGCTTCATCCAGTAGATCCTCCGGAGCAATTACACGATTGACAAAACCAAATTCTCTGCAGCTTTCAGCCGTATAAAACTCACCCGAAAAAACCATTTCTTTTGCTTTATACAATCCTATTGCTCTGGGCAAGCGCTGTGTCCCGCCAAAGCAGGGTAAAAGCCCCAATGTAACTTCCGGCAGACCAAATCGAGCTTTTTCACTTGCCAGAATAACATCACAGGCCAATGCAAGTTCACAACCTCCTCCTAAAGCAAAGCCGTTTACTGCAGCTATAACAGCAAATGGCAATGCTTCAATAGCATCGAATACCGCCTGGGCAGTAACTGAAAATCTCTCTGCTTCTTCCGGAGTCATTCCCTGCATTGCTTTTATATCCGCTCCGGCTACAAAAGCTTTATCACCTGCTCCGGTGATAATAAGAGCACGGACATCCTTCTTTGTTTTAATATAATCTGTAAATATATTCAGCTCTCTTAGAACATCTACATTTAGAGCATTCAAAGCCTGTGGACGATTTATTGTTAATATTCCGGTATAGCCGTCCTGTGTATAAATTAATGTTTCGAAATCCATAGTTGTTATTGTTTGTTGAGAAACTGAATAATACTGGAGAAATCTATCTTTCCGTTACCTGCATCGCTCCACATTCGGTACAAGTTTAGTGCTGTGCTTCCCAGCGGCGTAGCTGTTTTCGTTTCCAACCCTGCTGCCGATGCCAGGCCAAGATCTTTTGCCATAAGATCTACAGCAAAACCACCTACATAATCTTTTGATGCAGGTGCATTTTCCATTACTCCCGGATAAGGATTGTAGACTTCCAAAGACCAGTTCCCACCTGAACTCTTCTTCATAATCTCACTCAACACTCTAGGGTCCAGTCCTTGTCTTACTCCCAGGTTAATAGCTTCCGAAGTACCAATCATATGAACTGCCAGAAGCATATTATTACACATTTTAGCAACCTGTCCCGCTCCGGATTCTCCGGCATGGAAAATATTCTTCCCCATACATTCTAATATAGGCTTAGCTTTTTCAAAATCATACTGTGTTCCTCCAACAATAAAAGTTAATGTTCCGGCTTGTGCCCCGCTTGTTCCTCCGGAAACAGGTGCATCTATCATACTACAGCCTTTTAGCTGCACCTTATCTGCAACAGCTCTGGCAGTAACAGCATCAATTGTACTGCTGTCTATCAAAAGTGCATCTGATTTCAGATGAGTTATAAATTCATCAGAATACAAATCAGAAACATGTTTTCCGGAAGGCAGCATTGTAATAACGACATCTGCGCCTGCAATGGCTTCTAAAGAAGAATCAGCTACGTGGCCTCCCACATCCTTCAAATGATTCAAGGCATCTGCCGAAAGATCAAAACCTTTAACCTCATAGCCTTTTTTTATCAGGTTTGCAGCCATAGGGCCACCCATATTTCCTAATCCTATAAATGCAATTTTTTTCATGATGATTAATTAATTTATACTTAGATTCTTTAAAGGATGTTTTTCTTCGTTCCAGACAGGAGAAAAATAACTATCTACCCATTCTTCGGTAACCTCATCCTGTGTTGCCGGGATCCATTTTGGAGACTGATCTTTATCTACCAGTAAAGCACGCACACCTTCCGCAAAATCAGGATGTATACAGCATTGACATGATAGGTTGAGCTCTGAGCGAAATACATCCTCCAAACTTAGCTTAGCTCCCTGCTTCAGTTGTCTGAAAATAATACCAGCCGAACTCGGGGATCCTGACTTAAAGGTTTTGACCCCTGTATTTACCCATTCATCTTCTCCCTGCTGTGTTGTTAGAATATCAGCAAACTCTTTTAAGGTGTTTACTCCTTCAAACTTCCGGATGAACAACTCACGGGCAGCGGCTTTAGATTCTGGCATTCTGGTACGTGCTGAAAACTTTTCCAGCACCTCAGAAACTGCTTTATAGCGTCCACCACTCCAATCCGCCTGCTCCAGAGCTTTTACAAGATCTTCTTTTGAGGCAGACTCAATATAATAATCTGCCAACCCCAGAAATCTACAATCTGCCCCATCCAGTCTGGCTCCCGTTAAACCGGAATACAATCCATAAGCAGAAGGCATTCTGTTTAAAAACCAGGTTCCGCCGACGTCCGGATACAAACCTATTGTAATTTCAGGCATAGCCAGTTTGCTTTTCTCCGTAACAATACGGTGAGAAGCACCAACCATCAGGCCTATTCCACCTCCCATTACAATACCGCTTCCCCAAACAATTACAGGTTTAGGGTACGTATGAATAGCATAATCTACTTTATATTCTTTAGAGAAAAAATCAAGACATTCCTGTGGAACTTTCTTTGGATCAATCGCCCTTTGTTCAACAATCGCATCATGAAGTTTTCTCACATCGCCTCCGGCACAGAAAGCTTTCTCACCTGCTCCCTGTAAAAAGATACAGGCAATCTCATCGGACTCCGCCCATTCTTTTAGGACAGCACCGAGCTGTTCTATCATCGGAAGTGAAAGAGAGTTAAGGGTCTTTTCTGAATTAAGTGTAATAAACCCGACTTTATTTTTTATTTCTGTAAGTATTAAATCCATATTTTTAAGTGAAAATGAAGTGAATATAAAGTTAAGCTTTATCTGATCTGGAGCGTAGCTCCCTCCTCCAGTATTTTTCGGGAGATTACCAGTTTCATAATTTCATTTGTTCCCTCTACAACCTGATGCACTCTTGCATCGCGCATTAATCTTTCCACAGGAAAATCCTGCGTACAGCCATATCCGCCTAATATCTGTAAAGCTTCGTTACAAATATTAAAACACATATCGGTAGCCAGTCTTTTGGCCATTGCACAGTATGTTGTAGCATTTGGGTCATTAGAATCCAGCTTAAACGCTGCCAGGTGAATCATCTGCCGGGCTGCTACCAATTCTGTTACCATGTCGGCAATCTTAAATTGTAATGATTGAAACTGTGCTAAAGATTTCCCGAACTGTTGCCTCTCGTGCATATAGCGTTGTGCCTGATTAATGGCTCCCTGAGCAGCCCCTACAGAACATGTTCCAATATTGATGCGCCCGCCGTCCAGTCCTTTCAGAGCAATTTTAAAGCCTTCACCCAATGTTCCCAAAAGATAACTTTCATCTACTTCTACCTGATCCAGAAATACAAACCTTGTTGGCTGAGTATTCCATCCCAGTTTTTTTTCATTTTCGCCAAAGCTTATTCCCGGGCTTTTGGCAGAAACAACAAAAGCACTGATTCCTTTTGAAGAAGCATCTCCTGTACGCGCCATTACAATAAGTACATCACTTTCTCCGGCACCGGAAATAAATGCTTTTGTACCAGTTATCAGATATTTATCACCTTTCTTTACAGCCGTTGTTTTCAAGCTTGCAGCATCCGATCCGGATCCGGGCTCTGTAAGACAATATGATCCCAGGAGATCTCCTGTTGATAATTTTGGACACAATTCTTTCCGGATCTCATCTTTTCCGTATTTATCAATCATCCACGAAACCATATTATGAATGGTAATATAGGCAGTGGTAGACGGGCATGCTGCTGCCAGTTCTTCAAATATAATAACAGCATCCAGCCTCGAAAGACCTAAACCACCACTTTCCTCGCTTGTATAAATGCCACAAAACCCCAACTCTCCGGCTTTTAAAATAGCCTCTCTGGGAAATATTTTTTTAGCATCCCATTCCGAAGCATACGGCGCTAACTCTTTTTGGGCAAAACTCCTTGCCGCCTCCTGAAAGGCATACTGGTTTTCGTTTAAGTTAAACTGCATATCTTATTCGGTTGAAAATTAAATACTGAATATTATATTCAGTTCATTATTTTAAAGCTATAGTCATATTTACGTTACCTCCCGGTACATCCTCTTCGAACCAGCGTGCAGTAATAGTCTTGGTCTCTGTGTAAAAACGCACTCCTTGCTTTCCATAGGAATGCAGATCTCCGAAAAACGATTTGCGCCAGCCTGTAAAAGAAAAGAATGGCAAAGGAACCGGTATCGGAAGGTTAATCCCGATTTGACCTACTTCTATTTCATGCTGAAACTTTCGTGCTGCTGCCCCTGAATTGGTGAAAATAGAAGTTCCGTTACCATAAGGATTAGCATTGATAATCTTTATCGCCTCATCCAGTGTATCAGCTTTCAGCAACAATAATGCGGGTCCGAAAATTTCTTCTTTGTAAATATCCATATCCGTTGAAACATTACTGAATAATGTTGGCCCTACAAAATATCCGTTTTCATAGCCTTCTACAGTACAGGTGCTGCCATCCAGCAATACTTCTGCTCCCTGATCATATGCACTCCGGATAAGTCTCAGAACCTTTTCTTTAGATTGTTTATTGATCAACGGGCCATAAGCCGCAGATTCATCGGACCATACACCAGGTTTAATATTGCTTAGTGCTTTTTTGATATCATCTATCCAGTTCTGCGTTTCTCCTACCAGAACAGCAACACTAATTGCCATACAACGTTGTCCTGCTGCTCCACACGAAGCCCCAACCAGATTATTAATGACCTGCTCTTTGTTGGCATCAGGCATTACAACCATATGGTTTTTAGCTCCGCCAAAAGCTTGTACCCGCTTCAGGTTATGTGTTCCCGTTCTGTAAACATGCTCTGCAACGGGAACTGATCCGACAAAAGAAATAGCTCTTATATCCGGATGATTCAGCAGATGATTCACCTGATCTTTAGCGCCATGAACAACATTCAGTACACCTTTTGGAAAACCTGCTTTATAGAATAACTCCGCCATTCTCACAGAAGTCATTGGTGTCTGTTCCGATGGCTTCAGGATAAAAGTATTACCACAGGCAATAGCCATAGGAAACATCCATAAAGGGATCATTGCCGGAAAATTGAATGGTGTAATACCCGCACATACACCCAATGGCTGTACATAACTATAGGTATCTACTGCTCTGGCTACATTTTCCACAGTCTCTCCCATCATCAGTGTAGGAATATTGCAAGCATGCTCCACCACCTCTATACCGCGCCATACATCTCCCATAGCGTCGGCAAGGGTCTTCCCGTTTTCTTTGGAAAGTATTTCTGCAAGTTCCTTCTGGTGTTCTTTCAGTAGTTGCTGGTATTTTAAAAAAAGCCTTGCACGTTCGGGAGTGGCAACCTCCTTCCATATTTTAAAAGCTGCAGATGCTGCTTCAATAGCTTCGTCTATCTCAGACAACAAGGTTAGCGGAACATCAGCAATAGTTTCCTGTGTTGCCGGGTTTTCTACAGGTAAGTATTCGGTAGCTTTACTTTCTGTAAAAGCACCGTTTATTAATATTTTGATTTTTTCTGACATTATAAAAAGGATTGGTGTAGATGATATAAAAGGAAAGCTAAGGCTGCCGCAATGGCTCCTTAACCTTCCGTTCAGTATTGTTTAAATCACTAGCAAATCAACGAATTCATTTACGTCAAGGTTTACCAGTGTATTATAATCCAGAGAATTCTCCAGTAAAATCCGCTGTTGCTTTTCAGGGAAAATACGGGCCAGATTAACTTTATATTTTTTAATCAGCTCCGGAATACCTTCTTCTCTTCTGCGTTTATGTCCGATAGGATATTCAACAACTATTTCTTCCAGTACTGTTCCGTCATTTAGCTCTACAGTAAGCGCATTGGCAATGGAACGTTTTTCAGGGTCGTGATAATCTGTAGTAAACTGAACATCTTCTACACATTCCATTTTGTCGCGTAATACATCTATTCTTTCATCAGAAGCTATGTTGTCTTCATAATCTGCAGCAGTAAGCCTTCCGAAAATAAGAGGTACAGCAATCATATACTGAAGACAATGATCACGGTCTGCCGGATTATTCAGAGGTCCTTTTTTATCGATAATACGGATAGCTGCTTCATGGGTACGGATTGTAATCTTGCGGATATCTGCAGTTGTTTTTCCTAATTCATTCAGCTTTTTATGTAATGTCATAGCAGCTTCTACAGCTGTCTGAGAATGGAATTCAGCAGGGAAAGAAATTTTGAATAAAACATTTTCCATAACATAAGAGCCATAATCTCTCTGGAACTTAAACTCATTTCCTTTGAAGGAAACATCATAAAAGCCCCATGTTTTTGCAGTCAGAACAGAAGGATAACCCATTTCTCCTGTTTTGGCAATTAGTGCCAGCCGCACTGCTCTGGAAGTAGCATCTCCGGCCGCCCAGGATTTGCGACTACCAGTATTAGGCGCATGGCGATATGTTCTTAGGGATTGTCCATCTACAAATGCAAGTGAAACAGCATTAATCAGTTCGTCTCTGGTAAGGCCAATCAGCTTTCCGACAACAGCCGTAGACGCCAATTTTACTAACAACACATGATCCAGTCCGACTTTATTAAATGAATTCTCCAGAGCTATTACACCCTGAATCTCATGTGCCATAATCATAGCTTCCAATACCTGTTTCATTTTCAAAGGCTTTTTACCTTCTGCTATACTCGTTCTGGACAGCCAGTCAGCTGTTGCCAAAATTCCGCCCAGATTATCTGAAGGATGTCCCCATTCAGCGGCCAGCCAGGTATCGTTGAAATCCAGCCAGCGAATAATAGCGCCTATATTAAAAGCTGCCTGAACCGGATCCAGCTGAAATTGTGTTCCCGGTACTTTAGCACCATTGGGTACAATGGTTCCTTTTACAATTGGTCCCAGCAATTTGGTACATGCCGGATATGTTAATGCCTCCAGACCACATCCTATTGTATCCAATAGACAATAGTGTGCAGTTTTCCAGGCTAGATCATTCTTTATTTCGTAATTCAGTACATAATCCGCAATAGCTGTTAAAACATGATCTGGTTGCGGTCTTTCGTTAGATATATGATTGCTCATTGTAATTTAAAGTTGAATGTTATTTATTATTTAGGTGTTATTTTGGAATCTATTTTCTGTCTGTAATAGGGACAAATTCTTTATTCTCCGGCCCAATGTAATTGGCACTTGGTCTGATGATTTTTCCATCCTGTCTTTGTTCGATGATATGTGCACTCCAGCCAGTTACTCTGGAAATAACAAATAATGGTGTAAACATAAGTGTTGGCACGCCCATCTGATGATAAGACACTGCTGAGAACCAATCCAGATTAGGGAACATTTTCTTTTCTTCCCACATTACTGTTTCTAGTCTTTCTGCAATATTAAATAGCAGCATATCACCTGATTCTTCAGATAGCTCTCTGGCAACTTCTTTAATAACTACATTTCTTGGATCTGATATTGTATAAACCGGATGTCCAAAACCTATAATCACTTCTTTATTGGCGATTCGTTGGCGGATATCCGCTTCGGCTTCGTCCGGAGAATTATAGCGGCTTTGTATTTCAAAAGCAACTTCATTGGCACCGCCGTGTTTTGGGCCTCTTAATGCGCCAATTGCACCTGTAATTGCTGAATAAAAATCCGATCCTGTTCCGGCAATAACCCGGCTTGTGAAAGTAGAAGCATTGAATTCGTGTTCGGCATACAGGTTAAGTGAAATCTGCATAGCTTTCACCCAGGATTCAGAAGGTTCCTTACCATGTAATAAATGCAGAAAATGACCACCAATTGTATCATCATCAGTATTCACTTCTATTTCTTTCCCGTTGTGACTGTAATGATACCAATACAGCAATCCTGAACTAAAGGACGCTAATAATTTATCTGCTATATCTCTTGCTCCTGCTACATTATGGTCGTCTTTCTCCGGCTGTATACTTCCAATAGCTGACACCATAGATCTCATAACATCCATTGGGTGTGCAGCTGCCGGAATACTTTTCAGAATATTTCTCACAGAGTTAGGCAGTCCCCTCAGTGACTTTAGTTTGGATTTATAATTTTTCAATTGTGCCTCTGTAGGCAGCTGGCCATATATAAGCAGGTAGGCAACTTCCTCAAACTGGGCTTTCACGGCCAGATCAAGAATATTATAGCCTCTGTAGTGTAAATCATTTCCACTTTTACCAACGCTGCAAAGCGCTGTATTTCCTGCCGTTACTCCCGAAAGAGCCACACTTTTTTTAGGTTTAAAGGTTCCTTCGTTACTTGACATCTTGGTTTGTTTTAAACAGGTTATCTAATTTTTGTTCATAATCGTAGTAGCCAATACTTGCGTACAGTTCTTCTCTCGTCTGCATTGTATCCAGTACATTGGCTTGAGTACCATCTTTGCGGATATGTTCATATACATTGAGGGCCGCTTTGTTCGCAGCACGGAAGGCAGACAATGGATATAATACCAGTCCCACTCCAGCTGCTTTCAGCTCGTCCACAGTATACATTTTAATCATCCCGAATTCGGTAATATTTGCCAAAACAGGAATACCTGTAGCATCTACGAATTTTTGATAAACACTAAGATCCGGAACAGCTTCTGCAAAAATAAAGTCGGCTCCCGCCTCTTTATAAGCTACCGCGCGTTCCAATGTTTTTTCCAGTCCTTCATTAGCGAAAGCATCTGTACGGGCACCGATCACAAAATTGTCGTCTGTGCGGGCATCTGTTGCTGCTTTCAGCCTGTCCGACATTTCCTCTTTACTTACCAGTTCTTTTCCTGGACGGTGGCCACAACGTTTCGCACCAACCTGGTCTTCAATGTGTAAAGCAGCTGCCCCGGCTTTAATCAGTGAACTCACTGTACGGGCAATATTAAAGGCGGAAGGGCCGAAACCGGTATCAACATCTACTAATAAAGGCAGATCGCATACATTTGTAATACGCTGAATGTCTGTAAGTACGTCATCCAATGTCGTAATACCCAGATCCGGAACCCCTAGTGAGCCTGCTGCAACACCACCTCCTGAAAGATATATTGCATTAAATCCCGCCTGTTGGGCCAATAATGCATGGTTAGCATTAATGGCTCCTACGATCTGAAGAGGGTTTTCTTTTTGCATAGCTTCCCGGAACCGTAAACCGGGAGATCCTAAACTCGCATTTTTACTCATTTCAATACTATTGTTAATTTCATGTTTTTCTATCTGTCAAGCCTTTTGCTTTTTATCTTTTGGGGCATCAGAATTTCAAAGTCAGTAAAGTCCGGTTAAAAACCAGAATCACATTCTTTGTAAGCTTTCTAAAACTTTTACGGAGGAATACTAAGAGGATCAGAATACGGGATATACTACAGAAGATAAGATGACTCTGTGTATATCATTCCTGTGAAATGATAATAACGTTGGGTAATACCAGAATAGGCTTCTTTTTTATTATTATCAAAAAACAAAATACGTATCATACCTGACTATAAGCTTCAGACCGCGAAAGCATCGTCAATTCGAAAAGAGGCAGGTCTCCTGACTTGTAACAGTTATCATCGTTCTTCCCATTCTGTTGAATGAACAGTGAACTTATTGTTGATAATAACCTTATGTATTGTTACTTACAGTTGCGCGACAGTTCGTGATTTTCACACGATTCCCTTTTAATACACGTCTAAGTGTAACCAATTTCGGTTGATATTAGAAACAAAAGAATTTGTTCCTGTTCTAAATATAGAAAATTTTGTCTATCATTTGTAAATATTTCAGACCGGAGCCGGAAATTATTGATATTTTAAAGTAAGCTAAAAGCTGAATCACCGTCTGTAAGGGCATTATTGATATTTTATATCTATGCAGTAAATAATTTATTTTACCCTGATACAATATCATTTTCTGCCTGATTTTTAGTCAGTATATTCACCTAAAATCGACACAGAAATCCAATATTCGGGTTTTAAAGGATAAAATATAAATCCGGGGATAGAAATAATATCCCTGTTCACAGATAGTATTCCTCCGGAATACCTGCTTTCTCATACATTTGTTTTTTTTACACAGATTAGACTCCTCCGGAGTATCTTTTCAATCTTTCTGATTTCTCATATCATGAAATTTTATACTGAAAATAGAGTTTCATCATAATGAATGAGAAGCTCCGTCAGGAACTTTATCTCTATAGATTATAATTATGAATAACCAGGGCGTTCCGGAGGAACGCTATCTTAATCGGAGAATTGAAAATCATTTATATGAAAAATCAAAACTTCGGATTAATTTATAACACTTTAGCTAAAGGCTTTTATCCACAATAGTTCAGCTAAGGGCACTTTAGATTTTTTAAATGCTTCGACAGGCTCAGCATGACACGGCTTTACATTAAGCAAAATATTCATCTTAAGTGATCATCTTTATGAATTTAGATTTGTAATCTCAAGTAACTAAAGTATTTTTATGTCAAACTTATCACAGACTTTTATCAAAAAGTCAAAAGGATTTCATCTTCGTATTAGCTGAGCCTTCTGTCCAGTTTCCCATTTTTGACTCTGATCCAAAATATTCCCACCAGATTTAGCAGAATATAAACTAAAAAAGCTTCCTTACGGAAGCCTTAATTGGTCATTCAATTCTATTTCTATTTTTTAAAAATCCATTCCTGAAGATTCTTCGGCATATCGTGAATAATCTTCTTTACCTCCTCAATATTGTCACATCTCTCAATATTGACGCTAAACTTGAAGTTTGGCATCAAACATAGACTCACTTTTCCATAGTAATCGGATAGTTTCTGATAAAGTTCCTTTCGGATATTTTCGAAATAAAACTTTGCATCACTGAAATTATCTCCGATACCGGAAACGTTATTATTTACTAACACTATTTCCATAAGGCTATATTTTATAATTACCTAAAAATAAGAATTTTACATAAAATGAAACCTTATTACTTACTAACATTTCCACATTAACGTTCTTAATTTTTTTATAATATCAGAGCTGTAAATCAGATATATCCGTATTTTTTCTTTTTTGCCAACTTTGGAAATCTATATAAAAAAACCGGAGAAATAAATTCTCCGGCAACTTCATAAAAACAGATGTTTTTATATTAACATTATTTTTTGTCTACAACAATTCTGTCTGGTCTGTTTGCCAGATCCCATGCTATAGCGAATACTAACTGAGTTCTTTTCATCAACAACGGATAATCTATTTTATCCGGCGTATCAGTAGGCTTGTGATAATCTTCGTGAATACCATCGAAGAAGAAGGCAATCGGAATATTGTGTTTTGCAAAGTTATAGTGGTCTGAACGATAATAGATTCTGTCCGGATCTTTCGGATCATCGTATTTATAATCCAGATATAAGTTGTGCGTTGCTTTATTAGCTTTCTCTACAGCTTCTTTCAACTGAGAACTTAACATTTCTGAACCTACTACATATACAAAGTTCGGATTATCTTTATGTAACGGGTCCACTCTTCCTATCATATCGATATTCAGATCTGCCACAGTATTTGCCAATGGGAAAATTGGATTATCTGAATAATAACTTGATCCAAAAAGCCCTTTTTCTTCTCCGGTTACATGAAGGAATAAAATAGAACGCTTTGGTCCGTGTCCTGCTTTTTTAGCCTTGTGAAATGCTTCGGCAATTGCCATAACACCTACAGTTCCGGATCCGTCATCATCAGCCCCGTTATAAATCTGGCCATTATTCATTCCTACATGGTCATAGTGTGCAGAAACCACAATAATTTCGTTTGGTTTTTCTGATCCTTCAATGTAAGCAAGAATATTTTCAGAATCGTTGATCTTCTTTCTTTTGCTCATGTATTCTGAAGGAACTTTCTGATAATAAGAGCTCATGGTAGGCGGATGTCCTATCCCGTTCTTTTTGTATTGGTTTATCATGTATTCACCGGCTTTCTTCTGCCCCGGAGATCCAGTGTCTCTTCCCTGCATTTCATCACTTGCAATAATATACAAGTCTCGTTTCAGGTTCTCAGCCGAAATACTTTTCAGGGAACTTTCATATACTTTCTGAGGGTTCTGAACAGCACATGAAAAAAGAACAAGTGCCGACCCTACAGTCAATACAATTTTCTTCATAAACAATAATTTTTCCCGAAGATAAATAATTATTACAGAAAAACCGATAACTATTTTGAAATATCAAACAGTTACCGGTTATTTATATTTTATTCTCAGTTATTTTAAACCCTGATGAATTATAGTTAGTAAACAAAAGTTAAACCTGCACTCCATCCCATATCACTATCATAATGTGAAGATACCTGCAGCCATTTCTGAAGAATATAACTAAGTCCCAATCGGTATTCACTGTCAGTATTTACCATAAAGTTACCTCTTATTCTCGGCGTTATTGGAATATCTTCACGTTGTAGTACTAATCTAACCTTACCATTCTGATCCACACTGGCATCTGCTGTTACCAGCCACGGCAGGATATATTGGAAACCAGCCATGAAAACATGCCGATTATTGTGTTTTGCCAATTGATCGAACATGGTTCTTCTCGCATCTCCTGATTCTCTGTCTCTGCTTCTGGTCTGGAATCCAACATACGGATATAACCACTGAAACTTACCTAAATAACGTCCAAATCTTACTTCAGCTTCCATACCATCTGTTTTCGTATAACCTGTATGCAGCTCTCCTTGCAGCTCATAACGTGCATCACCTACTCTAAGTGCAGCATGTGTGCTTCTGGACTCTAATGCTACAGTAGCTGTATGAGCCCACATATGATTATCTTTCAAAAAGTCTTTCCAGTCTTTCTTAGGATTAGTCAGATTGGGATTAGGCTTTGAGTCTTCATAATTGAAAATCCTTCCCATCCCGGCCATCATGTGATACAATATATGGCAGTGGAAAAACCAGTCTCCGTCCTGATTGGCTGGAAATTCTATCGTTACAGTTTCCATAGGCATAAGATCCAGTACATTTTTCAACGGAGAATAAGCTCCTTTGCTGTTGATCACCCTGAAATCATGTCCGTGAAGGTGCATCGGATGGCGCATCATGGAGTTGTTATATAGAGTAATACGAACAATCTCACCGCGTTTTATTTTAATTTTATCAGTTTCTACAACTGTTTTATTATCCAGCGACCATACATACCTGCGCATGTTCCCCTCCAGTGTAAATTTCAGCTCTTTTACCGGAGCATCTGCAGGTAATGATGTCATTTCCGTAGATGCCAGCATATCATAATTCAGGATAACAGGCTTTTCTTTTGGCATATCGCCCATATTATGACCAGCATGTTCGTCTGCTTTAGAATCTGAAAGCTGTAACGGAGCATCTTCATTTTTAGTCCCCATATCATGTCCGGCATGTTCATCTGCTTTGGAATCTGAAAGTTTCAGCGGCATATCATGACCTGAATGATCTTCTTTTTTAGGTTTAACCTTTTTTGGAGGATTCATCATATCTTTCAGATGCTGCATTGTAGCTTTTCTATCTTCTTCAGGTACTTCTGGATACATAACGGAATTAGCATCCATTTTTTGTAATCCCATTTTCATGTTCATCGGCTTCATATCCCCATTCATCTTCATCATGTTGTTCATGCTTTTCATACCTTCAAAAAGCATCAGTCTTTTTAGCTCCGGAGCTTCAACTTTTTCTCCTTCACCCAGCCATAATGATGAATGTCCGGTTCTGTCTTCAGATGTTGCCCGAAATTCAAAACTTTTATTTTCCGGAATTGTTACCTCTACATCGTAAGTTTCAGAAATTCCGATAATCAGTTTATCAACCTCTACGGGTTCCACATCGTTACCATCATTTCCTACCACCGTCATTTTTCCGCCTCCATATGTCAGCCAGAAATAAGAAGAAGCCCCACCGTTCGCTATTCTTAGTCTTACCTTATCACCCGCCTTCAGATTTTTATAAGAAGCCGAGGGCTGTCCGTTCAGTAAAAATTTATCATAATAAACATCGCTGATATCCATAGCCTCCATTCGCTTCCATTCATTTTTCAGCTTGGTAAAGAAATTTCCGGAAACAATAGCCTCTGAGTAACTCTGCACTGATTTCTTTTTTATAGCATACCAGTCAGCTACCCCCATCTGCAGCCTGCGCATTACCTGATGCGGATGTTCGTCTGTCCATTCGCTTAGCATGACAGGAATATCTGCCTGAACTTTTCGATCTGCTTCGGTTTCGCCTCTTTTCAGGAAAACCAGCATACCATACATTCCCATTTGTTCCTGTAATCCTTGATGTGAATGATACCAATAAGTTCCGTTTTGTGAAATTTTAAACTTGTAAACGTAGGTTTCACCTGGTTTTATAGGCTTCTGAGTAAGAAAAGGAATACCATCTTCTTTATTTTCCAGCATTACGCCATGCCAGTGAAGTGCTGTATTTTCTTTTTTCAGTCTGTTATGCACATGTATCTCTGCAGTATCTCCTTCAGTAAAATAGAGTGTAGGAGCAGGAAGCTGACCATTAATAGCAAAAGCATGACCATGTTTTCCGGTATAATTCACCATGGAATCACTTACATAGAGATCATATCGTACAATCTTACCTTCAAAACTCACAAGCCCATTCTTAGGATTCCTTTTCAGATCCATATCTTCCTGTATCTTCTTTTCCTCTTTTACAGGCACCAGCTCCATTCCGCATTTAGGGCATTTTCCGGGTTTATCACTTACCACTTCGGGGTGCATAGGACAGGTATATTTCTGTACTGTAACACTTTGTTGTAAGTTGGATTTTTGCCCGGAATTTCCTTCGTGCTGATGCTGTGCCTGTGAAAAGCTAAAGCCTGACACAAACAATATCAACAATAATTTCCTCATTTGTTTACTTTTTAATTTCAGACTTTACTGAACCACAAGTAAGCATAGAGTTACCATAATAAGGATTTTTAATTTCCTTTTCATCACTCAGCCACTGCCCTTTTGCCATAGGACAATACTGCACATAAACAGGAGTTGAGGAAACCTTGAAATGATTGGCTATTGCAGCCATATTATCGGATAGGTTGAAGAAGTAATTTCTTTGTGTTGAAAGATTTTTGGCTTCTATAATTGCACCTGCATCTTTTCTCAGTTTATTGACATTATCTTCTGATAAAACTTTAAAATCAACTGCAGATGCCGATTGTAAGAATACTTTTGCAGCAGCAGAAGCTTTTGCTGTATCATCCTGAGTTAAGGCATTTTTTATAGCAATATAATTATGGTAAAGTTTTTCAATCTGAGTGTTTGACTTTTGAGCAAAAGCGGTAATAGAAGCAGCCGAAAATATAAGGCTTAAAAATAATTTTTTCATGTCTGTTGAATTTAGATTTTTATAAAATTTGAATTAAAAAATGGCTATGTCTGCATAGCATTATTGGATACTGCTCCATTAAGAAACAGCTGTTTTTAATCAAATTCTATAATCTAAAATTACAGTTCAGTATAAAAATCGGAAGTTGCCGCAGCTCTGGCGGGGCATTGCTTAGATAATCCTGTCCTTTCTCTTCTTCAGAAAATAATACATTCTGACTAATAAAAGAAACCTCAGGCAGTAATGCAAATGATGAAGCCAGTTGTAACTGTAGCAATTCTGCATTTTTAGCTACATCGGTTTTTACAAGTTCCAGTTTTGTTTTACAACAATCCGGAGTTTTTACAACTTTACATTCGTCGGGTGAAGAAACCGGTGGCGTATGATTCATACCACACGTCATAACTTCCTCTACACAGTAATGCATTTTCACTACTGCACCGGAGGATACCGCGGAGTAGAAAAATGCTAATAATATGAGAATGGTTTTCTTCATGACCCTGACAAAGTTATATATATTTTTTTATCTCAACTTATATTTTTCTGGGTTAATGTTAACAATAGCTATACAAACTGCTGCCACAAGTAAAACCATAAACTGGATCAACACAAAATTCCAGCCACCATAATGCCAGCAATTTACACCTAAAACGGTTCCTAAAGCACCTCCTATAAAATAACACGTCATATAAACCGTATTAATCCGACTATTGGCTGATTCATCCAGTGTATATATTGTCGCAATATTGGTAATCTGCATGGCCTGTACACCAACATCCATTATAAATACAGAAAATACAATCATCCATATATTCGACGGAAATACCATCATCAGGATTACTGAAGTTACTACAACCAGAATACTATACAGAATTCCGCGGGCAGGACTTCCTTTGTCTGCCATTCTTCCAACAACCGGAGCAACCAAAGCACCTCCCAATGCTACAATGCCTAATAGACCTATTTTATCACTTTTCAGAAAAAATGGTTCTCCGGTAAGGTGAAATGTAATTGTAGTCCAGAATGAGCAAAAAACACCAAATACCAATGCTCCTATTATGGATAATCTTCTTAGCTTCGGGAAACGCTTGTACTGTGCAATGGTACTTTTCAGTAACTCTCCGTAGGTTCCGCTAAATTGCGTTCCTACATTGGGCAGGGTAAAATACACTAAAACCATCATGATCATTATGACAAAAGCTGAAATCATATAGATAGACTGCCATCCCCATAATCTGGCACTATAACCACTTACCACTCTCGCAAGAAGAATTCCGGATAGTAGTCCTGTGAAGACCATTCCCACTATTTTACCTTTATTTTCTGTTGCCAATGTTGCTGCCATAGGCATTACAACCTGAGCAGCTGCACCCATTGCGCCTATAATCAGACTCATCACATAAATCCCATAAAGATTATGGATCAGAGCCATTCCAAATAGTGCCAGAACCAGTACAAAAAGCATTAACAGGATTAATTTTTTCCGGTTCATCTTATCTCCATAAGGTGTAATAAAAAAAAGCCCCAGACCATAGCCTGCCTGAGCTAAAGCCGGAAGAAGTCCAACCTCATTTTCAGATTTATGTAAAGATTTGGATACCTCATCCAGAATAGGCTGTACATAATACAAGCTGGCGACACTAACACCAGCAGTAATGGCCATAATCAGAATCTGTAATCGGGATAATCCTTTTTGTATGCTATTTTCCATACTGCAAATTTAAATCATACGTCATAAAAAAATCCCTTTAACAGGGATTTAGACAATCTATTGTATAAAATATACAAGCATTAATTTTGTGGTGAATAAATCATCAGATTACGGTAATGCTCTTTGAATCCTTTATTCAGGTATAGTAACAATGCATTTTTGTTATGCCTTTCAATTTCCAGCATGACTACTTTTAAACCCTGATCTTTGGCAAAATCTTTTACAAAATCTACAGCCAGTTTTCCATAGCCTTTACCTCTTGCTTTCTCGTTCAGGAAAAGTTCATCCAGAAAAGCTATTCTTCCTCCGAACTCAAAACTGAATATATAAGTCAGAATTACATATCCAATCACCTCATTTCCTTCGTTGTACATAACAAAAGCACTTCCCAAATCCGGATTTTGTACAAACTGGTGGAAGTTAGATCTGGTAAGATCTTCGTTGAAAGGGTATTGATCGATTGCATAAAACTCACGCATCATCGTTACCATATCTTCTATTTGTCCTTCATCCAGTTTTCTGAAAAATTGATGTTCCATAAATAATCTGTTTGTAACAAAGATAAGCAAAGCTTTCTCAAGAATCAATTTCCAGATCGTAGTTATCCAATAAGCCGACAAGGTTGTGTGCTGAAAACTTTGCCTTTTTAACTTTATTTTTTGACAAATCAACAGAAAAGTATTTTGCTGTTCGGAAATCTGTCCGCTCTAATATACTTCCTGAAAATACAGACCCAGACAGATCACTATTATCAAAAACAACATAGGAAAGATTGGTCTCAGTAAAATCAGTCTCTATAATTCTGCAGTTTTTGAACAGCGTTTTGGCAATATTTTGCTGATAAAAGGAAGAATGTAAAATCTGACAATCCTCAAAACGAAAAGATAAACCAAAAGGATTACAGTTTTCGAAATGCAGTCCCATAAGTTTGCAGTCATTAAACTTTACATCCTTGAAGCTAGTCCTTCCAAATTTTGTAAGGCTAAAATTACAATTCACAAACTGACACTCTGCAAGCGAAACCGAAAATAAATCTGTTTCGGAAAAATCACAGTTACTAAAGGTGCAAAATTCATAATCACCTTTTGGCAAAGGAGTTTCTTTAAAGTTGATCTTTTCGAAAGTTTTATCTAATTCGTAAACAGACATTGGCCAGAAATTTTAAGAAGTCACAAGTTAGCAAATTACCAAAGAAAAGTGCAACCTATACAGGCTGCACTTCCAGATCAAAACATCTCATTTTTTTTGGTTCAACAAAATAAAAAAGGTTTGCCGACGTGCAAACCTTAATTTTTTTCAAAATTTATATTCTCAAATACAATTATGTCGATGAATAATTTCACTTTCTTATTTTCAACATCTTAAAGTTAAGAAAAAAAATATTCCGTTGGTATGAATCAATGTTAATTTTTTGCAATATTTAAATTATCCGTGCCTGCTTTGTCTTCCTTGATATTTCCGACATAAATATAAATAAACACTGCTATGAGGAGTAAGAAAAGATAGAAACTGTTCTTCAGTAATTCCGGATAGCTGATTGTATTCTTGCTATAACCTGTAAGAATAAGTATCTGTGCACCATAAGGAATAATTCCCTGTACAAAACATGAAAATGTATCTAAAATAGAGGCTGTTACTCTTGGTCTGATTTTATATTCTTCAGTAATCTTTTTGGACACTTTACCGGTAATAACAATAGAAATGGTGTTATTTGCTGTTGCAGCATCTGTAACACCTACAAAGGTTCCTATTCCTAACAATGCAGATTTTGGCCCGTTTATTTTGCTTCGTATCAGTCTTAAAAGATTATCTATTCCTCCGGCTTTTTCAACCATAGCTGCCAGTCCTCCTGTAAGTAAGGAAAGTAGGAATATCTCAGTCATACTGGTAAAACCTTCATATATCTTCTTACCAAAATCCAGAAAACTAAAATCATGGTAAATGAAACCAAAAATACCGCTCAGTACAATACCTATAATCAGTACCAAAAATACATCCAGTCCGAAAAATGCCAGTACAATGACAGCGAGGTAAGGAATAACAAGTACAGCAGAGGACAAACTTACAGGAGTAGTATTATGTGCAACTTCGTTAGTTCCTGCTCCTACGTAAATATAAATAAAGAATGCTATAATAGCTGCTGGAAGAGCAAAGCCTATATTATTCCGGAATTTGTCCCGCATATCACAACCTAAAATCTGAGTGGCAGCAATAGTAGTATCCGAAATAATAGATAAATTGTCCCCAAACATGGCTCCTCCTAATAATGCTGCTCCTACAACATTGATATCACAGCCACCTGCATTGGAAAGTCCGACAGCAATTGGACCCAATGCTACAATTGTCCCGACTGATGTTCCGGAAGCTATTGACAAAAATGAAGCAACAAAGAAAATACCTGCCGGATAATATTGTGGTGAAAGGTTATTGATTCCAATATTTACAATAGCATCTACACTTCCTATTGATTTGGATACAGTAGCGAAAGCTCCTGCCAGTATATAAATAATACACATGGTAAGAATATTCCGATCTCCACAGCCCTCCAGAAAGGTGGATGTTTTTTCTTTAATTGTTCCTTTAATTATAATGAAGGCTGATATTATTCCTACAACAATAGCTATAGGCGATGGCAATGCATAAAAATCATTGTAATAAATTCCGGCTCCCAGAAACACCAGAATAAAGATAAGAAACGGGATTAGTGATCGTAAAGATGTGCTCTTTTGTGTCGTCATTCAATCTAATTTTTTAATTATTTTGATCAGCACACTTTCAGAAAATAGGGATGATTTCAACATTTTTTCCGGAAACGGCTTATCGATTTTAGCACCTTGCTTATTGTTGCAGGTTGCTACCCAAATTTTGGGGTTCTTGATAATTTTAGAGTGCAAATATAAATTTTTAATTTAAAAAGTGAAAAATAATTTGAGAATGTCATAAGAAAAACGATGCCCTCACTTACCAAAATGATTGTCCATAGCCTTGTAGAATGTAGACTAAAAAACATAACTTTGATAAAAAATAACGATGAAATATAACAGATGTGGCAGAAGTGGTGTATTACTGCCCGCAATATCATTGGGATTATGGCATAACTTCGGATCTGTAGATGTCTTCTCTACAGCTGAGGCTATTATCAAGACGGCTTTTGATAAAGGAATCACTCATTTTGACCTGGCAAACAATTATGGTCCCGTACCCGGATCTGCCGAAGAAAACTTCGGGAAAATCGTTAGCAGAAATTTTAATGGCTTTCTCAGAGATCAGCTGTTCATTTCTACTAAAGCTGGTTATACTATGTGGGATGGTCCTTATGGTGACTGGGGCTCCAGAAAATATCTTATATCCAGTCTGGATCAGAGCCTGAAACGTATGAATCTGGATTACGTAGATGTATTCTATTCTCACCGTCCGGATCCTGAAACGCCAATAGAAGAAACTATGCAGGCATTGGATTTTGCAGTTCGCAGCGGAAGAGCTTTATATGCCGGAATTTCTAATTATAGCGCTGAACAAACGCAGCAAGCAGCTAATATATTAAGAGAATTAGGTACACCATGTCTTATACATCAGCCTAAATACTCTATGTTTGTGCGGTGGACAGAGGAAGGTCTACTCGATGTATTGGAAGATAATGGTATTGGGTGTATTGCTTTTTCTCCTCTGGCTCAGGGATTATTAACAGATCGTTATTTAAAAGGTATTCCGGAAAACTCTCGTGCAGCAAAAAGTCATGGCTTTCTGCAGAAGAATGATATTACCGAAGAAAGATTACAACAAATTACAGCTCTGAATAATCTGGCACAGGAAAGAGAACAGACACTGGCACAAATGGCTATTGCATGGCTATTGAAAGATAACAGAGTAACATCTGTACTTGTTGGAGCTAGTTCGGTTGAGCAACTACAGCAAAATCTGGAAAGCATTAACAATCTGGATTTTTCCCAAAATGAATTACAACAAATTGAAGAAATACTGAAAACAAAATAGCCTGAGGTTTTCCTCAGGCTATTTTTATTTTTAAGTGGTAAGGTTAAATTAGAACCACTCTTTTTTACCTTGAACGTAAGTTCTGTCGAACTCCTCATCAGATTTAGTCAAATAGATAATACCTTCTACAAGACCAATCACACTTGCAATACCACATGTAACAAATGTAGCTATAAGTTGAATAATTCCTGCTTTAGTATATCCTAAATAGAATTTATGTATTCCCAAGCTTCCAATTAAAATACCTAAAACGCCTGCTGCAACTTTCTTTTCAGACTTATAAGGTACTTGTTGATTGTAGTTTTGTTGTGTTGTCTCTTCCATAATTTTAATACTTGTGTTTATTATTTAATAATTAATTATTTGCTGTTTTATTTACCAAATCCAGGCATTCCGCCACCCATTCCCGGCATACCTTTGCCCATCATAGCCATTAACTGTTTTCCTTGAGGTCCCTGCATCATCTTCATCATTTTACCCATTTGTTCGAACTGCTTCATTAAAGCGTTCACATCCTCAAGTTTGCGTCCTGCTCCTTTAGCAATACGCTGTTTTCTGGACATATTAATAGTGCTTGGTCTTCTTCTTTCTTCCGGAGTCATAGACTGGATAATCGCTTCGATGTGCTTGAAGGCATCATCATTGATATCCACATCTTTTATAGCTTTTCCAACTCCCGGTAACATTCCTAAAAGGTCTTTCATGTTACCCATTTTTTTAATTTGCTGAATTTGCTTTAAAAAATCGTCGAAACCAAATTCGTTCTTAGCAATCTTCTTGTGTAGCTTTTTAGCTTCCTCTTCATCAAACTGCTCCTGAGCCCTTTCTACTAAGGAAACAACATCCCCCATCCCCAGGATTCTGTCTGCCATCCTTTCCGGATAGAAAATATCCAGAGCATCCATTTTCTCACCAGTAGAAATGAACTTAATTGGTTTTTCTACTACCGAACGGATCGTTAATGCTGCACCACCACGGGTATCACCATCTAATTTGGTAAGAACTACACCGTTATAATTAAGGACATCGTTGAAGGCTTTTGCTGTATTCACAGCATCCTGACCCGTCATAGAGTCAACTACGAAAAGAGTTTCTGTAGGTTTTACAGACTGGTGAACATTACGAATTTCGTTCATCATCTCTTCGTCGATAGCCAAACGCCCTGCGGTATCTATAATGATAACATCGTGCTTGTTTTGCTTTGCAAATTCTATTGCATTCTGAGAAATCTGAACCGGATTAAGGTTGCCTTCTTCAGTATATACAGGAACTCCTGTCTGACCACCTAATACTTTTAGCTGATCGATCGCAGCAGGACGATAAACGTCACATGCTACCAATAAAGGGTTTTTGCTCTTTTTCTTCTTCAGAAAGTTTGCTAATTTCCCGGAGAATGTCGTTTTACCAGAACCTTGTAAACCTGCAATTAGTATAATTGTTGGTTTTTCGGAAAGATTAAGTCCTTCATTGGTTCCTCCCATTAAATCCACTAATTCATCATGAACAATTTTTGTCATCAATTGTCCCGGTGTAATGGATGTTAAAACATTTTGTCCTAAAGCTTTATCCTGAACTCTTTTTGTAAGATCTTTTGCTACCTTAAAGTTAACATCGGCATCTACTAATGCACGACGAATTTCTTTAACGGTTTCGGCAACGTTAATCTCGGTAATCTTACCGCGTCCCTGGATATTTTGTAAAGCTTTATCTAGTTTGTCCTGTAAACTATTGAACATAATTAAATCTATTCTTTGGTAAGTTGCAAAAATAAGGAAAAGATATGAGATATAAAGTATGAAGTTAATATCAAGAGGTAACAAGATACAAGATGCAAGAAATAAGATAATAGACATTTGGTCTTTTAGTCTTTAACACTACCTAATATTGTAACAATAAGTTCTTAAAACCTTCTAATTAGAGATCAGGCACTGACAACCGATAACTATTAACTGTCAACCAGCAACTGTTAGCCGAAAAACCTTTATCTTTGCACCTGTCAATGGGGTGCCTTAGTGGCTGAGATGATACCCAGGAAGTTTTTCCGCACCTGATCCGGATAATGCCGGCGTAGGGATCTGTCATCTCCTCATCAAAATGATTTATTACAATGATGCAGGAAATTATTCAACAAACAACATGGGTAGAATGGCTGGGTGTTATTCTTTCAATTTTTCAGGTCGTATTATCCCGACAAAATAATCCGATAAATTATCTCTTTGGAGTGGTCAGTATTATCCTTACACTAATCGTAATGTTCAATGCTAAACTCTATGCCGAGTTCACACTCAACCTTTATTATCTGGTTATGAGTATCTATGGCTGGCTTTACTGGAAGTATGGAAAAGCAAAGCACGAAGCTCCTATTTCTTATACAGATAATACAGATAAGCTAAAAACTGCAGGCATTGTTGTTTTTAGTTTCGGTATTTTTTATTTCGCTCTTACCCACTTTACAAATTCGGACGTACCAATATGGGATGCCAGTGTAAGTGCTTTTGCATGGGCTGGTATGTGGCTGATGGCTAAACGTAAAATTGAAAACTGGATATTACTGAACGTCAGCAACCTGATCTCAATTCCTTTGATGGTCCACAAATCGCTTTACCTGTATGCTATATTGAGCGTTATTCTATTCAGTGTGGCTGTTTCAGGATATTTTAACTGGAGAAGGATATTTAGGGAGAGTAAGATAAGTCAATAAATTCGCAGAAAGACTCAAACTGAACAGTATAGATAATAGCTAAAAATGAGTATCTATTCTAAAAACAAGGTTTAGGTTATCTATTTCTCAAAATACCGGACAAAGCCTCTTGAATTTCGTCTTCGTCTTTTAGTTTTACCAAAGCTTTTATTTTACCATAAGCACCAGAGTCAAATTCCAGTACTTTCGCATTGTATTTATTCAGAACAGTAAATATCTGATTCTGGTGGCTGAAGTCAAATTCCAGGGTTAATACCTTTTCGAGTTCTTTGGTTATCATTTCTGCAAAGCTAAGTAGTTCTTTGGCTGATTCTTTGTAGATTTTCACCAGTCCGCCAACACCAAGCTTGGTACCACCATAGTAACGCACCACAACTAATAGTATATTGGTTACATCGTGTCCCAATAATTGATTATAGATTGGCAACCCAGCACTTCCGGAAGGTTCTCCGTCGTCATTTGCACGGTAATTCTCACCTTTCAGTCCCAGTCGGAATGCATAACAGTGATGTGTCGCTTTAGGATGCAGAGCTTTGACTTCTTCCAGTCGTTTTTTCACATCATCCTCATCCAGTACCGGGTAAGCATAAGAAATGAATTTACTCCCTTTTTCTTTCAGGGTAATATCTAAAATTGGTTTGGCGATCGTATTATAACTGTAGTTGGATTCCAATATTATTTATTTCTGTAAATCTTTAACTGATTATCTCTTAGTTGTTCAATAGTTTGAGCTTCATACTGAAGTTCCGGTGCTTTTGTACCATTATTCAGAAACAGATTTTCTGCCTTGAATACCCAGGCTTCATCCCAGATATCATGCTCTATAAATTGATTCAGGGTATATGCACCACCTTCTATAATAACAGATTGTATCTGATGTTTATATAAAACTTGCATAAGATCGGGCAAGAAGTTTTCTCCAAAATCAGCTTTCAACCAATGGACATTACCTTCTGCTTTTTCTTTTTTTTCATTTATGATAAAGGTTACAGCTTCATCATTGAATACTTTATAGTCAACAGGTACTTTCAGTTCTCTGTCTAAAATAATACGCACCGGATTGTTCCCGCTTACCTCTCTTACTGTAAGCCCGGGGTTATCATTCAATACTGTTTTTGTACCTACCAGAATGGCCTGTTCATCTGCTCGAAGCTGGTGATTTTTCTGCTGAGAAAGTGCATTGCTAATGGCATACGGTTGAAAATCCTTATCCATAAATCCATCTGCAGATTCAGCCCATTTCAGAATAATATAGGGACGCTGCTTACGATGGTAAGTAAAAAAACGCTTATTTAACTCATCACACTCAGCTTCCAAAATCCCGGTTATTACTTCTGTTCCAGCAGCTTCAAGAATTGCTTTTCCCTTTCCATTTACTTTGTCGTGCGGATCCATAGATCCTATAACAACTCTGGGAATTCCCAATTCTACAATCTTTACAGCACAAGGAGGTGTTTTCCCGTGATGTGCACAAGGCTCTAACGTTACATATATTGTACTGTCTTTCAGCTGCTCTTTGTCCTTTACATAATTAATTGCGTTGATTTCTGCATGAGGCTCTCCTGCTTTATGATGCCACCCTTCTCCTATTATCTTACCATTGGATACAATAACACTACCTACCAACGGATTGGGATAGGTATTCCCTAAAGCTTTTTTTGCCAGCTGCAGTGCACGCTGCATGTAAATGTGATGTTCTTCCATATCTAATAAAAAATCCAACATTGACAGAAACATCAATGTTGGACAGTTATATTTTTAATGATCTTACTCTTCTGTCGGCTTCTCCTCTTTTTCCTCAGAGGTATCTGCTTTTGGGTGATCATGCTCTGTAATAATTTGATGTAATTTGGAGCGAAGTCCTTCCAGTTCTTCTTTTTTAGCATCAAGGCTATCATAAGTAGCTTTTAACAGAGGATTTTCTCTTGTCGGATTACTAAAGAAGGCCAGGTTATTTTCCAGTTTGGATACTTCAGATTCCAGATCTGAAATCTGATTCTTAATCTTACGAGCTTTATCTGTAAGCTGAGTTTCGGAAAGGTTACCATCAGAAAGCTCATAATCTTTCATTCTGTTCAGCCTCATCTTACTTCTGAGCGCTTTATTAAATTCCGTATTGATGCTGATTTTATCACGTGGAACTTTACCAATGGCATTCCATTCGTTTTTGATTCTGTTGATTACTTCAGCACTATTTTCTCCTTCCTCGATATCCTTAAGCTCATCCAGAAGTGCTTTTTTCTTTTTATAATTAGCTCTCCAATCATCTGTTGCTCCATCTCCTTTCTCACGGAATTTGGCGAAGAAATGATTACATGCATCACGGAACTCGTCCCATACTCTGTTAGACTGACTTCTTGGTACATGGCCAACAGCCTTCCATTCTTCCTGAAGCTTTTTAAATAAAGGTACTGCAGTATCCCAATCTTCGGAATCCTGATTGTCTTTCGCAGTCTGAATCAACTGTAACTTTCTTTCAAGATTCTCCTGCTGATTCTTTTTCAGTCCTTTATAGAAATTGTTTTTTGAAGCATTAAATGCACGAAGTGTTTCTTTAAAATCTGTCCAGTTCTGATTAGAAAGCTTTTTCGGAACACTTCCCAATGAAATAAATTCATTTCTTAATTCCTCCACTTTTTTAATAGCTGACTGCCAGTAAGAATGTGCAGGTTCTTTTTCAGGAGCGGAAAGTTTTTTAAGTTTTTCTATAATTTCATTCTTCTTCTCCAGATTAATTTTCTGATCGGCTTCGATCTGTGCAAATAACTCTGCTTTTCTCTGGTGGATAACATTGGAAATTTCTTTAAATTCGTCCCAGGTACTGTCTCTGAATTCCTCAGCTACAGGTTCTGCTTCTTCTTTCCATAATTTATGAAGATACTGAAGCTCGTTCAACGCTTTTTGTACTACAGGCTCATCTTTAAGCTCTTTAGCACGTGCAATAATATGCTGTCTTTTCTCCAGATTATGAGCATATTCCTGCTCACGGTATTCTTTATTTAAGTCCAGCATCTGATAAAACTGATTCAGATGGTGGAAATAGTCATTGCTGAGTGTTTTAAATTCAGATTTTGCAACCTGACCGGCTTTTTGCCATTCATCTTTAACTTCTCTTATCGCTTTAAAAAGATTGGTTCCCGCTTCAGTATTGGTATACAGATTTTTAAGCTTTTCAATAATAGAGCGTCTCTGTAACAGGTTTTCTGCATGTTCCTTCTCTACTTCTTTGTGATAGCTGTCCTGTTTTTCTTTAAAAATATTGGAAAGCGCGTTGAATTTAGATCTTAGCGGAGATTGATATTCAAAATTATCAGGATCACCTCCATCCGCTATATAAGCTTCTTTTTTATCTTTTAACTCTTCCTCCCAAGCGGTATTGAAAGCATCGCGAAGTTCCCCGAATTTTTTAGTCTGTGCACCTGCATTTGCAGAGTTTACAATATTTTCGGCTTCCTTAGCTATGTCTTCCATAGACAAATGCGTGTAATCTTCAGCATGAAAATCATGATCAGTTTCTTCGTCGTGGTCTGCAGTATGCTCATGATGCTCTGCAACCGGACCTGCCTGTTCAGGATGTTCAGTTGATTGATTCGCCTTTAATTCTTCATTCTGATTGTTGTCTATTGAAGCCATAACAAGTCTTTTTTAAAAATACGTAATGTTTCCATTACCTTTAATTGCTATAAATTTATTGTATTTTTAGTCTAAATTCCAAATTTCCCATGCTTTTTCTGCCTGTTGTTCAAGCATATAATAGCCATTTACTGTTTTTGCTCCTGTTTCAGCAGCATTTTTTATGAATTTGGTATAATTGGGATTGTAGATTAAATCAATAATAAGATGTTTATCTGAAAGTCCTTCGAACGGGAACACAAGGCAATTTTCAACATTTGGAAAAGTACCAACCGGAGTAGTCTGAATGATTAATGTATGCTCCTTTACAATTTCGGAGGTAAGATTATCAAAATTCAGTTCCGATTTTCTGGAAACCGTTTTATGAGCAATATTATGCTTATCCAACACATATTTTACAGCTTTTGCAGCTCCTCCGTCTCCCAAAATAAGTGCCGAAGTATGATAATCCTTTTTATGGGCAAGCAAAGTCTTCTCAAAACCAAATGCATCTGTATTGAAACCTTTTCTTCTACCATCAGCAAGAACCTTTACGGTATTTACAGCACCTATCTGCCTAGCCTCATCGCTTAATTCGTCCAGAAAAGATATAACCTGTTCTTTATAAGGAATGGTAACATTAAAACCTCTCACATCTGCGTCTTCTAACAACTTAGCAACCTCATCAATCTGCTGCAGATCGAATAAATCGTAAGTATGAGTAGGAAGCATAAGCTTTTTGAATTTCTGTTCAAAATGTTGCTTGGAGAATGAATAAGAAATATTTTTACCGATTAATCCTAGTTTCACAGGTTTTTCCATACATCAAAGTTAGGGAAAACACAGGGAATAACGAAACACTATTTTTAAAGTTAACAGTTGATTATAATCAGTTTTAAAATTCTTAAAACTTAGGGATAATAAAAGGATGTTTTAGCTTCTTAGCTGGCGCTTGCTCCCTCTGGAGAATATCCATGAAATAATTATTCCGAATAAAAGCGCTGTAGCAGCTACAATAAGGTAATTCTGCCATTCAATCTTTACAGGGAAAGGCAGTGCCGCTGTTGCCTTAAAGAAACCAAAATGTTGCTGCAAATAACAGATAAGAGACCCTACAACTAATCCTACTGATACCCCGAATACTACGATGAGTATTCCGGTATTAAAGTAAACTCTTCTAAGCTTTGCCATAGACATCCCCATTGAAATAAGGGATTTTGCCTGCTCTTTTTTATCCAGCTGAATAATGATAATGGCCCCTGCAAGGTTGAAAGTTGTAATAAAAATCACCAACCCAAAAATCAGATAGATCATTAGTTTTTCGGTGTTGATCATCTTCCAGAAAGCAGCATTTTCTTCTGCTTTGGTTTTCATTTCCAAGCCAGCTCCCAGCTTTTCCATCAGGCGATTTCTTACCTCATTGGCCTTTGCAGGATCTTTAAGCTTTATAACAACTGAATAAGCCGTATTTTTAGGCATTCCAAGCAATTCAGCAGACAGTTCCAAAGGAGCGACAATATAACTTGCCATTTGGCTATTGGTAAATACACCTGTTGTAAAAAAATTCTTTTTGTTGAAGATATCTGCTTCTTTACTAATAAGTCCTACACCCGGGCGAGGCATCAGAATCTGGGCATAATCATCCTCCGATGCTACAGGAATCTCCAGTCTGTTGTTCAACTGAGTTTCCATTATAACTTCGTTGGAATATTTAAAAGATGGGTATTTCCCATAAAATACCGTCGAATCTATAGGATTTACCTTTGTATAAGCGGAGTCTACTCCCCTCAGGTAAACAATTTCTCCGTTTCCTTTGTAGTTAATGTAAGCTTTTTCTTCTATTACTTTAGAAAAGTGTGCGATCTCCTGCTCTTTCGATAAAATCCCGGTAACTTTAGTAATATTCGGAATTACTTTCCCTTTTTCCGGAGACAATGTAAGATCGGCATGAATATCCGAAATCATTTTCTTATTAAGCTCAATAAGCCCTGAAAAAACAGAAACAATAATAAACATTGCTGCCACTGCTACCATCATAGCAAATGCAGACAAGCTTGTAATAAAACTTACAGCCTGACTTCCTTTCTTAGAAATCAGGTAACGTTGTGCTATATAAAACGGAGTAGATTTCAACTCTTATAAAACAGGATTATCGCCTTCGCCTTTTAATTCTTTTTCTATGCGTTCTGCATCATCCAGCGAAGTATCCAGAAAGAAACTCAGCTGAGGAATAATACGAACCTGCTTCCCCATCTTTTGTCCCATAAAGTTGCGGTAAACAGCTTTATTTTCTTCAATCTCTTTCATAATATTCTTTCTCAGCTCCGGCGGAAAAATACTAAGGTACACTTTAGCTACTCCCAAATCTGCTGTTACCCGTACACCGGAAACAGTAATTAACAGGTTTTGCCCTGCATTGGCAGCCTGTTGGCGAAAAAGTTCTGCTAAGTCTTCCTGTATAAGTTGTGCTACTTTCCTTTGTCTGTTACTCTCCATAATGCTGCAAATTTACTACTTTTGTTTTAATTGGAGTGTTTCTTATTTATGAATAAGCCCGACTCCCTTGTAGCAACAATTATAGCAAAACAACAAAAATTTATGCTGGATAAAATAGAACATCTCGGTATCGCTGTGAAAAGTCTGGAAACTTCAGACTCTCTTTTCGCTAAACTTATAGGTAAAGAAGCTTATAAAATGGAGGAAGTGGAACGTGAAGGAGTAAAAACAAGCTTTTACCAGATTGGCGAGAGCAAAATCGAATTACTGGAGAGCACACGTGAAGATAGTCCTATCTCAAAATTTATAGAAAAAAAAGGTGAAGGTGTCCATCATATCGCCTTTGGAGTCGATAATATCTATGCTGAAATAGAAAGATTAAAAAAAGAAGGTTTTGAATTTATTTCCGAAGAACCAAAGGATGGTGCTGATAATAAGATTGTTGTATTCCTACACCCTAAATCCACCAACGGAGTACTGATAGAATTATGCCAAGAAAAGCGCTAAAAGTTTGGTGTTTTCTAAATTTTTATTAAATTTGCACACCAATAAAAAACAAAGGCTTTTAAGCCCCGAGTTTTAGGCCCTATAACTCAGTTGGTTAGAGTAGCTGACTCATAATCAGCAAGTCCTTGGTTCGAGCCCAAGTGGGGCCACCCAAAACTCCCTGAAATAAATATTTCAGGGAGTTTTATTTATATAGAAGTATTAAAAAGAAAAAAGCGAGATTAATAAGTGTAGTGTGAATATCAAATTCATATAATAATTTTTGATTATTTAAATAAATCAAGCTCTATGAAGTTATTGGTTCTTTTTAATCTTTCTTGGGCTTCTTTCTCTATCTGTCTAATAAGTTCGCTCCCACTATAAGTTTTACCATTTTCATCTGTTATACTCATTGAAATTTTCACATTAGAAAAACTGGATGGTGGAAGCTGCATGTCTTTGACAGGATTCTTTACATAATCCTTCCAAACATTCTTCAATGATTTATGGCTAATAGTATATGTTTTTTTATCTTTGAAAGGAGTATAAATTTTATTCTCAGTAATCGATTTAGTTCCGACCAATATAAAAGAGTGGTCTTTATTAACGTCTTCTACCTTCAAAATAAGTCCGGGTAATCCTTTAAATCTATAAGGTCCGTCTTGTATTGGAATGTCTGGACAAAACCACGCTTTCCATTTTCTACCTCCCAAAGATACTTCTGCTAACTGAACTTTAAAATCTAGTATAGTAAATGTTTCGGATTTAATTTTCCATGAAATAGAATTAAAATCATCCATTGCATAAGCGTCAGAGCCGATCAAATAATATAATACCGTCTTATTCTGTTTATAATCCTTGGCAACCGAAAAATCAACTTTTGAACTATAATTAGTAAAGTCTATAGTTTTACCACTACCTAGCTTACTTCTGCTAACTGTCCACACAGAATCACGAGCAAATTTTTTATAACTGTAAAATTCAGATTTATCTTTATTAACATCTAAAAACATAAGTTCCTTATCAACTTTTGATTTATTAAGGGAATCCATTTTGAATGTATATTCATAAATAAATTGATTGGCTTGAGAAAACATTAAAAAAGGAAGCAATAAACAGATAATAATAGTACTTTTATTTAGTTCTATTCTAATTTTCCCATTCATATTTTTTTTCAATCCCATTTCTTGGTTGTTTAATCATTTCTATTTTTGCCTGACCCTCAGCAGGAGCCATTAATTTTTTAAAGAAAGCATTATCCTTTTCTTTTTTTAATTCTAAAAATTTTTGCAATGATACTTCTTGAATATTTTTTGGAATAATAATAGCAGGTATTTCTGCATGGTTATTAATGGAAATTACTGTCCATGAATTTATCTTTCTGCCTTCTTCATAAACTTCAAGTATAAGCCCCGGTAATCCTCCAAATTTATAAGGTCCTGTAGGATATGGTATTTCTTTTGTGAAATAGGCTACTATATTACTCCCTCTAAATATAGCTGTCGCTTTATAACACAAATATTTATCTATTTTTTTAGAAATATTATAATCTATACTCCAATTAATTGCTGGCAAAGAATCATCAATTAAATATTCTGTTTTGCCAAGATGTTCTAATATTTTTATATTGTTATTTGTTAAGTCCTTAATTATTTTCTTTTTATAAATTTTTGTTTTTAGAACAAAGCTAAATTCATCTTCTTCCGAGGAAATATTTGCTGTTTTATGCATTATAGAATCCTTTATACTATAAACAGAATTTCCTTTTACATATAAATCTTCATTAAATGAAACTGTTTTTGAAACCACGTGATTATATTGTACATGTATATCTTGAGCTTGTATATAACTTACAATAATACAGTGAATAAGTATGATTATTTTTTTCATATTAGTTTGAATATAATAAAAGTAGCTGATAAACAGCTACTTTAAATTAAAAATAGATTACATAGTCTATTAATCTACACTATCATTTGCGTCAGCCTCTGCTTGAAGTTGAGCCTTACGTTCACTATGCTTATTCGCACATTCTTCTTTAGTGTTTACTGAATAAGTTTCTCTCCATTGCTTAGTTTCTCCAGTACTAGGGTCTGTAACAGAAACAAGAAAAGTACATATAATACCTCCATAGTATTCTATAGAAATATTCACATTTTTAGTTGCACTATACTTTTCTGCACTGCTAACTTTCGAGTTATCCACAACTGAACCTTTAGCACTTACTAATCCGGCAGCTCCAATAACTACAATAAATAAAAGTTTTTTCATTTTGATATTTTTTAATTGATTGATATTTACGAATGTAAATATTTTTTTCAATTAGCAATTTAACATAAATTATTTTCTTATTTTTTACTTTTTATCATTATTACAGAAAAACCATAAAGTATTTATTAAAAAAATCCCGGCAACTCGTGCCGGGAAATATGTCTTATTTCAATTTTAGCCAGAAATAATTATAAAAACTCTATTTCAAATAATCTGCTGCATTCACAAGTTCATATTTTGGACTGCGCTTCATGAATTCATTAAGGAAAGCTGTATGAGTAGCCCCCATAATGATAAAAATTCTATCATCTTTAGTAGCCGGAATCTGATTCAAATTTGAAAAAATCCTCAGGTTTCTTCTGTAAAACTTACTCGCTTCATCAGCTCGCTCAAAGTTTCCTTTAGTACTGATATAGGTTAGAATATCCGCATTGATATTAATAAACTTCTCCAGAGCTTCTTTAGAATTAAAAGTCTTCAGTTTATCCAGTGTAGATAACTTTCCAATTTCAGCAAATTCTTTATAAACACTATTGGTGTAATTCTTTGAAGTCAGGCTGTCTACCGGGTTTTCCAATTCATTTCCAATATTATAATTGTATGGCGCTGTAGCCTGCTCATCGATACCATAAATCTTTTTCACTCCTGACATTTTGCCAACTTCATAAGCAATCAGAGCTACTTCTCCACCTATCTTAGTTTTGTATGTTTTGTCCTTTAAGAAATTAGAATAGTCATTATTCAATTCCTCATTTCTTTCAGGAACTATTTCCACACAAATTATTGTAGGCTTGAACTGCGCCAGCGTTTTGGCTATTTCATAAGTTTCGGATTTACTCTTTTCATCATTTTGATCAAATTTCACTTTATGTTTATCTGGTGTATACACCATGTGAAAAGTCGCAAAATTTAAAACTTTCACTTTTTGCGCAGACAAGTTTGCGTAAATAAAAATCCCAAAGATTAAAATAGTCTTTTTCATTTTTATTCCAGCTTTTAGCATTCTATCCAACGAACAATATACTGACGGATAATTTTTTCAAATAATTCAAGACTGTTTTCAAACCCTACAGCCCCATATTTATTGATGGTAAAACAGGTTTGCCCAACATTTTTATAACTTCCCATATTTACAGTTTTGATTCCGGCAATAGCAGAAACCACAACTGCAATTATAAACAGATTTATTAAAATTCGTTTCTTCATGTTTATTACTTATTATTTCGCCCAAAAATATTGCGGTTTGTTTTGATAAATACTACACTTTTGTGTAGTTTTATACAAATTCGAAAATCAGACATTAGCAATGGATTTTAACCCTTTATTTTCTACTAAAAACAGAATAGATAACCTCTCTTACAAAGATCTATTACAAACCTCTGATTATATAGAAATTGTAAAAGCTTTTTCACGGATTACCTACCAGAGTATTTACATTATAGATTATCAATCCAAAGCTTTCGAGTTTGTTTCGGACAATCCTTTATTTCTTGCTGGTTTAACACCAGAACAGGTATTATCTATGGGTTATGACTTTTATCAAAAGTTTGTACCTGCTGAAGATTTGCAAATGCTGATTAACATTAACAATTCGGGGTTTGAATTCTATGAAAAAATACCACTGGAAGAAAGGAAACAATATGTTATATCCTATGATTTTCATATACAGAATGCAAGCGGAAAATTTATTTTAATCAACCATAAACTGACACCAGTCTTTCTGACAGAAGAAGGAAAGATTTGGAAATCCATGTGTGTTGTCTCCCTTTCTACAAATACTTCGTCGGGAAATGTAACTATAGGAAAACTAAATTCCGACTTGTTATGGGAAATGGATCTTATGACCAATAAATGGTCGGAACGTAAAAAGACAAATCTCACAGAACGGGAAACTGAAATATTACGTTTTTATAATCAAGGTCTCAGCATTAATGAAATAGCTGAAAAAATCTTTATTTCGGTCGATACAGTCAAATTCCACCGTCGAAAATTATTCGACAAATTGGAAGTGAATAATATCAACGAAGCCTTGGCTTATGTAATACATCATAAGTTATTGTAATTATTAAAAATGTTTGTGAAACAGACATAAAAAAAAGCCCCGAAATTAATCGGGGCCAACACCAAATCACAAAATATTTTATATGAAAAAATACTTTACTTACTATACACAAAAGCCTTGCCAAATAAAATATTTTATGATTTTTTTTAGACATATTAACAAATGTCATGTTTTTTTTCACTTTTAAATCCATTCATTAGAAACAAAGGATAAAATGGCAGATTAATTTTTAGAAAATCTGACTGTTTTTCAACCGACATTAAAGTTTAATTATCAAACTTTAATATGGATTGTTAAAATTGACAATCCTTACCTGATCTTCTCTGGTTTCCCATTCTTTTTTGAAGAAATTTGTAAAAAGTTTATTCACCTCATCATTGCCAGCCAGTATTACCTTAAAATCTTTGCTTGTTTTTATAAAATCACTTCTGAAAAGATCCAATACCCTTTCCGGGCTATAGGGATATACAATATGATAGTTGAGTGGATAACTTCCATCCACATCCGGAAAAAACTCTCCCGTATGCCTGCTGTAAACAAAACTATTAACCATACTGGAAAAAGGAAGGTTCCTGTTGAACTGGTAGAAAAAAGATTGCGCATCGGCATTGCCAATAAGGTAATAACACTCTGCATTTGATTCCTGTAGTACCATTTCCTCGGGGTTCATCCATTTAATAATCTTTCCGTTTTGCAGATCTCCCAACCAGTTATACAATTCTTTATCCGGACTGGGATGAATTGTGATATCTGCTATATTACGCATCGCATCATAACTCCACAGCATAAACCTTCTTAATACAGGAATACCTTGGTTATTATAACCAATCATTACAGGAATTATATATCCGGGATTCTTATCTATATCCAGTTCCATTGGGAAAATTGTTCTTATTTTAAGATGCCACGAGGTTGTTGTTATCTTTTTATGATATACAATTTCGCCCCGGTTTATATTTCTTAATTCTGATTTCATTTTACATATTTTTAGAATTATATTTTGTTTCCATCATCTGCCTCTTTCGTTTTCGATTAATAAACCACAACAGAAAACAAAAATGTTTTAACTCACTTTAGCTTAACAATCGTTACACAAAAAGGAAAATAAGGACATACTATTTTTATTAAACTATAGCGACTGTTGTGGTTATAATTAAGTATGATGTATTTCTATTATAATATTAATGGGCATCTGCAGGGATTTCTGTTTTTGTCTTCTTAAAGCCCTGTAATAACACAAACGGAATACAGCACAGCATAGCGATTCCCAGATACTGGTAGGCATCTGTAAACCCCATCAGCATCGACTGTTTATTAATCGTTCCCTCCACAGCCCGCAATGCCATTTCCGAAGCATCAGAATGAGAGAAACCTTTCCCCATAAAACCAACGATATAATCCTGTATTCTTTCCCAGTAAGCAGAGCCATATTCATTTACGTTTTCCAGTAGATAATTCCGGTGTTTTCCTTTTCCGATATGTATTGCTGTTGCTAATCCTGCAATCCCAAAAGAACCGCCTAACTGACGCATCATATTATATAATCCTGCACCCTGCCCTATCTCAGGTCCTTTCAGATCTTTAATAGCCAATGTAATAAGTGGTACAAACAACAATCCAATACCTATTCCTCTGAAGTAAAGTGGAAAATAGAAGTCCGTATTTCCAGAAGACAATGTTGCTTTACTCATAATCATCGGAAAAATAAAGAAGCATATAAATCCTGCAATAACAAAGAGCTGTGGTGGAACTCCTTTTTTCAATAATTTCCCTACTGTTGGCATTAAGGCTATGGTGAATATCTGACCCGGCAGCAAAAGAAACCCCGTTTGCTCTGCCGAGAATCCCAAAAGGCTCTGGCAAAACTGAGGAAAAACAAATACAGAACCATACAAGCCTATCCCGAAAAGAAAAGAAGTAACCATTCCCGCCGAAAAGCTTCTGTACCTGAATAATTTAAGGTTTACAACTGGATGATCCGTTGTGGTTTCCCGCCAGATAAACAGGAGTATACCAATGACTGCAGTAACTGTAAGCACTATAATATACTTGGTTGCAAACCAGTCTTTCTCTTCACCTTTTTCCAGAACTGTCTGCAAGCTTCCCACCGCAACAGTAAGGAGCAAAATCCCCCACCAATCGACAGGTTTGCCTGTATTCTCTTTAGGTGTAGATCTTACATACTGATAAGTAAGTATTGCCGCCAGAATACCCAATGGTAAATTAATATAGAATACCCATGGCCACGATAAATGATCCGTAAGATAACCTCCCAGTGCAGGTGCTACTGTAGGACCTACTACTGCTCCGAAACCAAATATCGCAGTAGCTGTTCCTCTTTCCTCCGGTGGCCAGGTCTCGAGTAATATTGCCTGTGCATTGGATATTAGCCCGCCTCCTGCAAGCCCCTGTAATATTCTGAATACAACCAGCTCTGTCAATGTATGCGAATTACCGCACAACATAGATGCTATTGTAAATAAAATAATAGAAAACAGAAAATAATTCTTACGCCCAAAGCGGCTTCCCAGCCATCCGGACATCGGCAAAATAATAACATTGGCTACAGCATATCCTGTAGATACCCATGCTACATCTTCCAATATAGCGCCCATATTCCCTTGAATATGAGGTATAGCAACATTTACAATAGTTGTATCCAAAAATTCCAGCATACAGGACAATACCATGGTAAAGGTTATAATCCATTTTCTAAATCCTTTCTCAGCCATTATTTCCTGATTATTTGGTTACAACGCTTACCTCTACATTCATTCCCGGACGTATCTTTTTAAGAAGTTCTGCAGAGGCATTAATTTTAATCTTTACAGGAATACGCTGCACTACTTTTACAAAGTTCCCTGTAGCATTATCCGGTGGCAGCAAAGACATCTTGGCACTGGTAGTTCCGGCATAGTTGTGTACAACACCATCTATAGGTTCATCCGGATAAGCGTCCACTATAATCTTAGCTTTCTGTCCCGGACGGATATGCTGCATCTGCGTTTCTTTGAAGTTGGCTGTTACATAGAGGTTATTTTCATCTACAACCGCAAACAGCGTTTGCCCTACCTGCAGCAACTGTCCCATTTGTACACGACGCTTGGTTACAATCCCGGAAACAGGTGCTTTAATATTCGTATAGGATAGCAGTAGCTTCGCATAATCTACATCTGTTTGCTGCTGGTTTGTTGCTGTATGCGTTACATTAAGCTCCGAACGCGTATTTCCAATCTGTGCTACTGCCGTTTTATATTGCTCTTCAGCAGATATATAAGCTGCTTTAGCAATATCACGTTCTGCCTTAGCCTTATCAAAAGTCTGCTGCGGAACAGAGCCACTTCTGGCAAGTGCTGCATAACGATCGTAATCCTGATTGACCTGCCATAGTCTGGCTTTAGCTTCTTCTATTCTTGCTTTATATCCCAATGATGCAGCATGAGTAGCAGATACCTGAGTTTCGGACACACCAATCTTAGACCCTGCGGTCTTTTGTGCTGCCAAAGCTTGTTCCAATTTAATACGGTACTCCTGATCTTCCAGTGTTACCAAAGTCTGTCCTTTAGTCACACGCTGATTATCTTCAAAGTTTATAGTATTGATATAGCCTCCTACACGTGCCACCACAGCACTAAGGTCACCATCCACCTGAGCATCATCGGTATCTTCATGACTCTGGTAGTAGGTATATTGTTTTATTCCGAAAATACTACCGGCTATAATTACGACCAACAGAATTGCCGGTACTGTATATTTTTTCTGTTTTGTCTGAGTTGTTTCGATATTCATAAGTATTGTTTTCTTATAGTATTATTGATTAATTGTTGATATTTTACCCGACACTTTTAATAAGTTGTACCAGGCAACAGAAGCGTCGGCACGGGCAATTTCCAGATCAGTAAGAGCCTGATAAAGTTTAGCATCTGCATCTATACGATCGGTAACTGTTGTAACATTATTTTTATAGCGGTCTTCCTGCATACGATCATTTTCCGTTGCCTCGTCTATGGCAGAATGCAGTAATGCTACTTTATTTAAGGCACGCTGATATAACTGATAAGCCTGATTCACCTCTGTACGAATCTTATCTGTCCAGATATTCTTTTCAATCGATGTTTGCTGCTGGCGGATTTTTATTTCAGAGCGTTTGTTTTTATTCATCCACAGCGAGGAAAAATCCCAGGATAATGTAGCCCCCGCTGAAATCGGAGCTATAAAATTTCCGTTGGCAGGAATAAATGTGAAACCGGCATGAAGATATTTTAATCCGGCATTTAATGACAATTTCGGAAGTTCATCTGCCTGTATCGTTTTAAAGGAAAACTCTTCCACTTTATATTGCATATCATTTTGCTTCAGCTCTTTCCTTTCCGAAAAAGCCATATTCACATATTGGTTCAGCGGAGCCGGGGCATCTTCTTTTAACAATACCTGTCCCGATTTTAAATCTGTTTCCTCCGGCAATCCGAGTAATACTGCTATATTATAACATATAATCTTTCGGTTGGCTTCCAGATCCGATGCTGTGATTTCTATTGCCGATTTCTGTAATCTGAAGCGCAACACATCGTTTTTAGTAACAACACCATGGCGGTAAAACTGATCTGCCTGCTGAATCAGCTTTTCTATGGCTGCCATATTCTGCTGTACAATTTTCTGGCTCTGGGTTACTTTATACAAATCAAAATACATTTGTACCGCTGTATAAATCACCTCATCTTCACTAAGAGACACATTGGTTCTGGCCATCTCTGTTAACAACAATGTAGAAGCTCTTGCATATTTTAGCTTAAAGCCGTTGAACACAGTTTCACTTAGTACAATATTCCCGTTATATGATTCTGCTCTGTCCGGCAATGTCCAATCCAGAGATCCTAATCTGATATGATTTGCCGGAATTTCTGCATGAGAGAAACTACCACTTATACTTCCTGTTGGTAGTGACATATCCTTTGCCTGATTGTATTTATTAATCGCAAGATCTATTGCAGAACGCTTTAGCTTTAGTGTATTACTGTTAGAAAGCGCCATTTCTATAGTCTGATTAAGTGTAAGAATATTCGACTGAGCCTGTACACTTACCATCATCATACTTCCTCCGGCACACATTAACAGCGATGCCTTTAGGGCTTTCAAAGGAATTTTTAATGTTTTCATTTCTTATATTTTTCGTTCATTACAGAGCATAGCTCCGCCAGGCAGGCTTTTAGCCCGTTTATTTTTTTATTACTAAGCAATTATGTTATGAGGATTTAGTGTGCCTGATGGTTGTAAGGCATTACCAGTACTGGTATAGTAGTATGTCGGATCACCTGCTCGGCTACACTGCCATTTATCCAGTGATCCAGTCCCGTTCTTCCGTGAGTACCAACAATAAGTAAGTCGGCGGTATTTTTGGTAACAAACCGGATTATTTCCTCCGAAGGATCACCTTCCGGTATTATTACATGACATTCTACAGTATTAAAAATTTTATTAAGCTCCTGGACTTTCTCTATCAGCTGCGCTCCGGAGCTGTTATTCTCTATGGAAGCATTAGCCAGTGATGCATTTACAACAGCCTCATTATTTCGGATCAAAAGTATTGTCATTCTACTGTTAAAGGATGTAGCCAATTCAAATCCATGCCGGGCGATCATTGGAGAATAAATACTCTCATCGAGTGCGATGATTATAGATTTCATGTTCATAGGTTTTGTTTAAAATCATGTTGCAAAATTCCGCTATCACAAGATTAAAAACTTTGACCTGTGTCAAAAAAGGAGGTTTATAACTTAGATTTTAAGCGGCTAAGAGTTTCCTGAGAAATATTAAGATAGGACGCCACCATTTTATTGGAAAGCCTGCGTACAACAATTGGATTTTCTGCCAGCAGCTGGCGGTATTTTTCCAATGCATCCTGTATGAGGAATGACATCAGACGTCTGGTATTAGTTATATATGCAATTTCAAGATAAATTCTGTAAAATTTCTCCCACTGCGGAATAATCTCCAATAGATGGTAGAAATCTTTATGGCTGATGTAGAAAACTTCAGTAGGCTCTACCGCCTGTATAAACTCTTTAGATTTTTCAGCTGTAATAAAACTTACTAATGCACTGGCAAACTGATTTTCAAAAGCAAAGTAACGTGTAGCTTCCTGTCCTTCTTCATTGATAAAGAAAATTCGCAGACAGCCTTTGGTTACGAAAAAAGAACGCTGACTAACCTGCCCTTCAGCAAGCAATAATTCATTTTTTTTAAGCTTAATACATTTAAAGTAAGTGAGAATAGTATCCAGCTCTTCCTCTGTTACCGATATTTTACTTTTGATATATGATATGAGTAATTCGTTCATGTAATTATCCTAAATAAGGTCAGCAGACAAATGTAATAAAATTAGAAAGACATTGCTGCACTCTGTAAGTTTCCTGTTTTTATGAATTTAAAAATCCCTGCCGGAATTATACACTCTGACAGGGACCAACTTTAATAGATTTTCAAAAATTATATATACTAAGTTATCTGATGCATTTTTTTTGAAACAGATAAAAGCTAATTTTAATGATAAATACCTACAGAAACCCTTTAGGCGGGTTCTGTAAATATTCTGTTATTAATTAGTTTCAGTTCTTCAAATCTTCAGATGCTTCATCTTCTGAAACTCCTGCCTTCCAATAAGAACAAGCATACATTTCACGGGGATTCCAGCCCTTATCTGTTCTGTAATAGCTGCGCAAATCTTTTACTGTTGCATATTCTGCAGCGATATACACATACTTTTTCAGATCATCATCCGGAAATTCAAATGCCCTTACCTGTTTTGCCAGATCACTTCCCTCCTCAGGAGCCTGGTTATATAACCATTCCGTTTCTACACTGGCTGCAGAACACAACATCAGCTCATCTTCTTTTGTGGGGACTTCCAGAAAAACCTTTGCTTTTGCTTCTGCAGGAAGCTGCTCCAGGATAACGCTAATAACAGGTAAAGCCGTTGCATCTCCTGCCAGCAAATAACAATCTGACTCCGGAACCAGTGGCCTTAAACTTTCTTTCATTCCGATTCCCAGATGATCTCCGGCTTTTGCCTTCAATGCCCATGCAGATGCAGGACCATTATCACCATGTGCTACAAAGTCAACGCTAAGCTCATTTTTCTCCAAATCTATTTTACGGTTGGTATAGGTTCTTACTATTGTTTCCCGTCCATCATTACCCACCGGAATAAATATCTTATTATTGGATCCAGGTCTTACACCGGCCAGCAATTCTGACTGTTCATCATCCATATTAAATACGACACGGATAAGATGTGGTGTAATATATTCTTTATGTTTTACTGTAAATACAGACCGTATCTTTTTAGTTATTTTCTGCTCCATCATTTAAGTAAGTTTTTATTTGATATAAGTTCTGTCATAATTATTACGCCAGCAAAGATCACCACATCGAAACAGATAAACATTGATCTGAGTCAAAAAACGAACAGCATCTGTATTTTTCTATTTTAGATTACAATGGATCTATTGATACTACACCTTCAGAGATTCTACCTCATGATAAACCGTCGTTGTCCAGAAATCCAGTTCCTGTTCTTTTTTCCGTATTTCTTCTAGCTCATATTCTCCTTTACGATAGCATTTCACAAGCTCCTTACGCTGAAAATCTATGAGTTCCAATTCTATTCTGAAATAGGTTTCCCGCCATTCTTTCTTTGCCATAACATCTGTATTTTCAGCATTGTTTCCGAAGAGTTCTAATTCTTCCTTTTTTAGCTTTTCAACCATTGTAGCAATAATATCTTGTGACATTTCATCCTGAGGATGCATGGTCTGTAGACAGGAAAGTGATTTTTCAATTAAAAGGATATTCAGTTCCTTTTCATACTGCTTTTCTTCCGAAGCGGGTTTAATCAACTTTATCAGTTTAGGTAATGTAAGTCCCTGTATAAGCAGGGTAAAAATAATAACAACAAATGATACAAATAATATAGTACTCCGTTGTTCTATAAGTACACCATTATTAGTATACAGGGGTAAAGCCAAAGCAGCGGCCAGTGACACTACCCCACGCATTCCCGACCAGGACAGAATAATATATTCCTTGCGAAAGCGTGGCAGCAAAACATCTTTATAGCCGTTTTTCTTTCCGGAAAACACGGGAAAAGTAAAGGTTATCAACAACCGGATCAATATCAAAATGCCAAACATCAACAAACCATAAAGAATAAGAACAGGAAGCTCCGAATGTGGTATATCTGCAACAATCTGTGGCAGCTGCATTCCGAGGATAAGGAATACCAAACCGTTGAGGATAAAAATAATAACATCCCAGAAATGCCCCATCTGAATCCGGCTTACAGAACTAAACAGGGAAAATGAATTCCATGAAAGAAACATTCCAAGAGCTACTACAGCCAGAACTCCCGAAGAATCCAGATGTTCTGCCAAACTATAAGTGGCAAACGGTAACAGAACAATGGCAAAAGTTTCAGTATTGCTGTTACCATTCAGAAAACGGTGTATCTTAAGAAAAATAAAACCGATTGACAGCCCTATAATAATCCCTCCGAGGCTAATGCTGACAAACTGTACACCTGCATTCCAAAAAGAAAACACCCCGCTAAGCACTGCCGTAACAGCACATTTATAAGCTATTAGCGCGGAAGCATCATTCAGAAGGCTTTCTCCTTCCAGTATGGTTATTAGTTTTTTAGGAAGCAGCAAATCTCTTGTTATACTGGTTGCTGCTACTGCATCTGGCGGCGATATAATGGCACCTAATATAAAAGCCAGCGGCCAGGTAAATCCGGGAATAATACTATGGGCAACAACAGCAATAACTGTAGTGGTAATAAATACCAGTCCTACTGCCAGCAAAGATATTTTTGGCAACTCTTTTTTGAAATCCGGAATAGAGGTATTCCATGCAGCATCGAATAAAATAGGTGGAAGTACGACATAAAAAATCATCTCCGGACTCATATCTATAGATGGTATCAGTTGGGTAAGACTTAATAACAATCCTGCCACTACCAATAAAATAGGCAATGCCAGTTTCAGCCTGTCTTTTACCGAAATAATAACAATAAGAATAATAGAAATCCAGATAATTTTTTCAAGTTCTGCCATACACAAATAATTATGCCGCGAAATTAGACAGCTCTGACAGCTAAAACTATGATCTGGATCAAAAAATAAAAGAGACCTATTTTGGGATATGGTCTCTTTTATACGTTTCTTCAGCATTAGCAACACCGAATGTCTTATGCTGAAATAAATCTATTAGTGAGGTGCTTAGTTTTTTAATGCTTCAATACGTTGTTGAAGATCAGAAAGAGAGGCATAACCTTGTTCGATAACTTTATACTTACCATTATTTTCTACCAGCATAGTAGGGAAAGATTGTGCAAATTGTACAGCTTTCTGAAAGGTATTTTGGGTTTCCCGTCTGGCTTTATCAGAGTGAAAGTAATCAAGAAATGTTTGCTCATCGATCCCTAAATCTTCTGCAACAGAAAGATAAGTTTCATCCAGATTCAAATCTTTTCCAAAATAATACCTTGCTTTTTGTACTGCTACCATAAAAGGAACTGTTAATTCAGGAGCTATATTCTGTATGGTCACAATAGCTCTTGAAGGGATTTCGCTGTCCAATACTATTTCCTGTTTCAACAACTCTCTGTAGGCGTTACCAAACTCTATTCCGGTGTGTTCTTCAACTGCTGCATCGTGACGCAGAAAGAAACTGACCATTTGTGGCGATTGTCCTCGTACGTTTTCACCAACCCACATTCCGCCGGGAAGAATCTCAAATTTTATTTCGTTTTTATACTTTTCAAACAATTCCAGTACATTGTCTGAGTTACCATAACACCATCCACAAAGTGGATCCATTATATATATTAGTTTCATCATTTTGTATTTTTAAATTGTATTCTGGCTCCTATAACTGACAAAACAAATTATCAGGAAACTCAGTTTATTTATTGCATTGCATCCGTTACAGTTTTGCTGTCTACAAACTGTTCAAACTTAACAATTTTACCATGCTCCAGATGCCAAATGTGTGCTACTCTTGCCACAAAAGCTTTGTTAGTCACTTTATTTATTCCTGTATAAGTTCCGAAAGCCACTACTTTGTTATCACTGGCCACATAATCTTCCGGTGTGAATTTGTAATCAATCCATTCGCTCCCAAGACGGCTGAAAACATTTTTTGTAATTTCCTCCAGACCTGTATATGTTCCTGCATACGGGAAGCCTTTTGCTTCAGTCCATTGTACATTTTCTGCAACATGAGCGGCTAATGCTCTTCCGTTTTCTTCCGAAGTTTTTCCTTCGTAAGTGCTTTTTACAATTTCTAAATTGGTCATAGCTGTATTATTTTTTGAATTACAGCCTGATAACAGAAATATAACTATCAGGCTGTAGATTATTGATTTCATATGATCCCGTTACCATTTCATTTCGCCGGTGTTCACTTTTGCACCAATCTGAAGGGCAGTTTCAAAAGTAAGCGCAGGATACTTTGCTTTGATCGTCTTGATTAATGCTTCTGAAGTACTGTTGGTTTTTAGCGCTTCTTCATAGAAAAGAATATAATCTTTGGTGTGCTTCACAGATGTTAAATCTGTTGGATCTGTCAATTTTCCGTGTGCAGGGATTACTATTGACGGTTTCAATGCAATAATCTTATCCAGCACTTTAATCCAGTTAGAACGGGCTTCCGGTGTTTGCGCATCTGCCATCCAAAGGTTGAAAGAGTTTCCGAATACATTGATACCGCCAACAACTGCTTTTGCAGATGGAATATATACAAATGTTCTGGTCGGGAAGTCTTCTAAACCTGTAATTTCCAGTTTTTCACCTTCCAGCTCAATGCTGTTTCCTTTTAATACCTGTGGCAATACTACATTACTGGTCACTGCTACCCCCAGCTGTCCGCCCCATACATCCAGCTTTTTCTGTGCCGTCTGCGCTATTGCTTCTACTACCTTAGGAGTTGCATAAGCGGTTACTCCGGGAAAATGTCTTTTGAAAACTTCCAGACCGAAATAAAAATCAGGGTCATTATGTGATATATATATCGCTTTAAGGTTTTTACCTGATGTTTTAATTTTTTGCGCAACTGTTTCCGCATCTGCTAATGTGAATTGTGCATCTATTAATACTGCGTCTGTTTTGCCTGATACAATTACAGATGCAACACCAAAGCTATTTTCTGAAGCATTGAATACATCCAGATTAAATTTACCGGCCTGAATTGTTTTAAAATTTTGTGCTTTACCTGACATAGTGAATAATGTTAAAATTGTGAATAATGTTGTTTTAAATACTGATTTCATCATTGTAAAATTATGATTTTTAATAACTTGCCGCCTTTGAACTAGTTCAATAAATTAATCGCCGTTATCTTTATAAACTCTACAGTCTGTATAGTAAAGCTACTGTACTAAGAAAGAATAAAGTGTCAATAATTTATGGGTCCGTAGATGCTTTATATTTTATTTACAATGCAAAGTTCAGCATCTGTGTTCTCTAAAACATTGAACAAGTTCAATAAATGAAAATGGTAAAATCAGGAGGGGTATCTAAAAAGAAATGCGTAACCGTATATTATGATACCAGTTAACGGAAACTTAGTAACAAGAGAAATGCTTTCGTTACTGGGTTTTATTAATGGTTAAAAACCAATCACAATTTTATTTACGGATCACCGTCTTTCTTCTTATCTTACTCAAAAACTCGTGACTAATTCCAAGATAGGCCGCAATCTGTAAATTTGTGAGTCTTTGATTAAGTGAAGGGTATTTTTCAATAAAATCCAGATAACGCTGATCGGCTGTTTTACTTAGGTTATCTATCATCCTGCGTTGTAAAGTGGTATGTGTTTTTTGTGTCATAATACGGAAAAGCTTCTCTACCCAGGGGTAATTTTCATAAGCAAAATCTTTATCCGTTTTCGAGATTAAAAGTACCTCGCTATCTTCAATTGCTTCTATAAAAAGCCGGGAAGGCGTTTGATTGGTAAAGCTGTCGATATCGGTAAGCCACCAGTCTTCCATTCCGAAATATAAAATCTGCTCAGCTCCTTTAATATCAATATGGTATATCTTAAAAAGACCTTTTGTTACAAAAGCTTCAAATTTACATACTTCATCCTCCCTCAATAAGAAATCTTTCTTCTTAATCGATTTTGAAGTAAAAAGATTACAAAACTTAGCTATATCAGCCTCAGAGCTTGCTATATTTCGCGATATATTGAGATGGAGTGCTTCTATCATAGATTATTTGATTATTGAGCAGTATAATACAAAAATATTAAAAAAGTAATGCTATATCTATACCTGTAAACTGATTTATGATGATTGTTTTTTTATACTAATTATCTAACAACAAACCATGTAATTCTTTTGATTACATGGTTTGTTGGTTTAAAAATTCAGCTTTAAACTGGATGGTATTCTTTCTATTTCTTTATAAGTTCCACCCTTCTGTTTTGGGCTTTTCCTTCCTCAGTATTATTATCTGCTATTGGACTTTGCTGTCCAAAACCTTTTGCTGATAAACGATCCTCAGCAATGCCTGCCTTGGCAATCTCTCCTTTCACAGACTGAGCTCTTGCATCAGAAAGTTTCAGATTGTGATCAGCATTACCAGAGTTATCCGTATAACCATTAATGGCAATTTTTAATGTCTTATCAGTGTTCAGAACTTTTACAATTTCTTTTACCGCATCGGATCCGTCAGGTTTAAGAGTAGCCTTATCGGTATCAAAATTAATATGAAGTACCGCTTTTCCTTTTTCATCAAGCTGCTTCTTTATCTCATCAGATTTTACCAAAGTAATAGTTTGTTTAAAACCTTCTTCCTGTAGAATATTAATTTTCCCACTGGCACTGTTGCCTGTTAGCTGAATAAAGATATTGCCCTGATCTTTACGTCTGATCACATAGACTTTAATATTTTCCCCGGCATATCCTACATCACCATCTTCACCAAGATTTGTTGCTTGTTTGCTATACTTTTCGTATTCTTCGTTGGTAATTTGGCCATCAAATATTTTAACACCACCTACAGCTGTAATAGCTTCGTCGAAGCTTTTCTCGAAATATGGCAGCGCCCATTGCTCGCCGCCTCCCTCTTTAACAACAACATTTGCTTTCCAGACTTTTCCTTCAAACGGAGTCATTACACCACCTATTGGGAAAAATACTTTATCATATTTCTTTTCTATAGGTTTATTCTGTGAAACAAGTCCTTCGGGCATATTGAAAAATGGAAAGTCGCCAATATTTTTATCCGATACAGGAACGGCATCAATATTAAATGTCGAAGACATTGCTTGTGAAGTATTTTTTTCTTCTGTTTTTATACTATCCTGTGTTGCATTGCTATCCTCTGCTTTCTTCTTGTTGCAGGAAAGTATAAATAAAGACATTGCTGCAATCGCAACTCCGGTTGTCATTTTTTTCATGTTTGTTATATCTGTTTAGGTATTATTCGCTGATTGTTTTTACTTTACTTCCAAATATCTTAAATTTTTATTGATAGTGAGGATTCTAGGCTTTTTATTTTTTTTCTGAATATTAAAAATTCTACGATTGTGCATAACAGATAAATTATTGAAAAACCCAATAAGCGTATTAGAAAGCTCTCTTTGTATTGATAAAGATCTATCGGAATGCTAACCATTAAATAGATAACGCAAAAGATTGGTATTCCTGAAAATGTCAAAAAAGACAAAAAATAATTATTCCTGATTTTCTCTACCAGATTTAGGAAAAAAGTCAAAGAACTGAAAACCATTACCACCAGATAGATCATTGAGAAACCAAGGCTTAGCAATATATCCATCATGTATAAGATTGTATCTAACCAGGTTTCACCTGCTTGTTTGGTTTCCATTACAGTAATTCTGTAAAGAATAAATAACAGAATACTGATCAGAAGATTAATCAGCCAGAATTTCAATATAATTTTTTTCATTTCTTATTAGACAGCTATTTTCATAATTCTTTGTTTCATGCAATTTGTGGCCATAGCTATTTTCTCAGAATCTTCTCCATACTCTTTCCTTTCGCCAGTTCATCTATCAATTTATCCAGATAGCGTACTTTCTGCATCAATGGATCTTCAATTTCCTCTACCCTGTACCCGCAAATAACCCCCGTAATTTTTGATACATCCGGATTAATCTGTGGTGCATGGCCGAAAAAATCTTCGAAGTTGGTTTTCTGATCTATATGCTGCTGTAAGCTTTTTGCATCATAACCTGTAAGCCAGAATATAATCTCATCTACCTCAGCTTTTGTTCTCCCTTTCTTTTCAGCTTTCTGAATGTAATGCGGATATACACCGGCAAAGGACATTTTGTATACTCTTTCGTTATTACTATTCATTTTATGGGTTATAATTATATTTATACAATTACAGAGAAGGACTAAAAATACAAAACTTTTCAACTCATAACCGGAAAAAATGAATAAATTAAAGCTCTGATTTTAAGTTTAATATTTCTATGCCGGATCTCGATATTCGTTTTTTGTCAATTCCTGTAATATTTTATCTCTCAAGTGTTTTCATTACTTGTTTTTCTGCTTTTCTTATTCTTGGAAAAGCTAAAAAACAGACTGCGGATTACTTGTTGGCAGTATGGTTCTTTATTATAGCAATACATCTTGTTTTTTTTATCTTATTCTATTCCGATCAATTTTCCAATTTCCCACATCTTCTTGGAATAGATATTCCTATACCACTAATACATGGTCCAATGTTGTATTTATATATTTTATGCCTTACAGGCCGGCAACCTAATAAATACAAATGGCTGTTGCATTTTGCACCTACCATTCTAACCTATATTTACCTTATAAATTTTTTCATGTTGCCCCCTCAGGAGAAGATCCATGTATATGAATATGGTAGTACCGCCTACAGATTCTTCCGAAAAATCATCATGGTAATCATTATTCTATCCGGTATTTTGTATGTTATACTCAGTATTAAGGCAGTCCGTCAATATAAAAGTCAAATCTCCGACCTGTATTCCAATACTGAAAAAATTAATCTGAACTGGTCTTATTACCTTATCACAGGTATTGCGCTAATTTGGATCGCAGTAATTATAAAGAATGAAACTCTAATCTTTACATTGGTTAGTTTATTTATCCTTGTAGCTGCCTACTTTGGAATCAGTCGTGTTGGTATTTTAGAATTTACGCCCAAACAATCTGATGCCCCTGAAGAAAAACAAACCGAACAGAACGATGACATTATTGCTGTAAAATATCAGAAAAACTTTGTGGGAGAAAATGCAATACAGGACACCTATAAAAAGTTAACATATCAGATGGAGTATGAAAAGTTGTATAAAGATCCGGAACTCAATTTGAATCAAGTGGCAGTTTTATTGGATGTTCATCCGAACATACTCTCACAAACAATCAATTCTGTTGAAAACAAAAATTTCTACGACTATATAAACCAACATCGGATTGAAGAATTTAAAAGAATTGTGGTATTACCAGAAAATCAAAAGTTCACGATTCTTTCTTTAGCTTTTGAGAGCGGGTTCAATTCCAAAACTTCTTTTAATCGGAATTTTAAGAAATATATGGATTGCTCACCAAGAGAGTTTATAAAAAATCAGAATATGAATAGAGAATAATTATAAGGGTACCAAAAGACACAAATATGTGATAAGTACCAGAGAACCAATATTCATAAAATACGTTCCACCTTTCATTTCGGAACACTTGGAACCTTTATAATCCTCATTTTTACAAAAAAATTAAATAGCCTGCTATGAGGAAATTCTTATTTGTTATCGTCAGTATTTTTGCTCTTCTTATCGGAATCTATCCGTTTATGTATGCTTTTGTAGATCACAAACATACTTTTCTGGGGTCTAAAACTCCGGAAGTTCTTCACAATATTATCTGGCAGCTGTCATTCTACAGCCACATTATCTTTGGGGGATTATCGCTTTTTATCGGATGGCGGCAGTTTGGTAAAAAGTTCAGGGACAAACATATAAAACTACACAGGAATATCGGAAAACTATATGTAATATCGGTTATTATAAGCTCTGTTGCCGGAATTTATATGGGATTTTATGCCAATGGCGGTATTATATCCGGAACCGGATTTATCTTACTGGGACTCATCTGGTTTAGTACAACAGTTATGGCTTTATCACAGATCAGAAAAGGAAATATTATACAACACCAGCAACTGATGACCTATAGCTATGCCTGTACTTTTGCTGCCGTTACACTCAGATTATGGCTTCCACTATTAACCATTATAACAAAAGATTCAGCACTCTCCTATCTGGTAGTAGCATGGTTAAGCTGGGTTCCAAATCTTATAGCTGCGTATTTTATTAACAGAAAAACATTTATCATCAACAGGGCAAAAACCATCTAATTAGCTGTATTGGAATGAGTTCCAAAGTATCTGCAAAATAAACTTGTATCATTAAAAATGAATGCGCACTTTCATAGAGCCATTTAACATTTAGCCCAGCAATATTCCGTCAAACTGGTGTTTATAATTGTAAGATCTTTTTTGGATTCATCTGTATTATCAATAATGAATAGACCTTTGGATTTAGATACAGGATCTATTTGGTATAAATTGTAAGCATTATCTAAAGTTAAGAACCGGAACAAACTACTTTAATTAAAAATTGTACACCTGTAAAGAATTTGAATCCTTAGAAATGTAAAAAACATTACAAATTTAACATTAATGCTAATAAAATGCATTTTATTCTAAGTTTAATAGTTATACTTTTGTATATGGCTTAAATATTATAGTAATCATCAATCTTCTAGAAATATTAAGTATTTTGTTTACAAATAATATTTCAATTAAAACAGAGTTACACGTAAGAGTTTTTTGCATTGGGCCATTTAAAATTTAGCTATTCTCTTAAACTCTCAAATAAAATATATTTCAGTATTTACTCTAAATTTTATAAAAATGAAAACAGATCTTTTCTTAGAAATCGACAATTACATTAGTGGTTTACTTGCACCTGAAGACCAACCATTAAAGGACACAATTAAATCTCTGGATGCAGCAGGACTTCCTCAGCATAGTGTTTCTGCCAATCAGGGAAAATTTTTGCAGGTAATGATGATGGCCTGCAATGCAAAAAAAGTTCTGGAATTAGGGACTTTGGGCGGTTATAGTACGATCTGGATTGCACGTGCTTTACCTGTAGATGGTAAAGTTATTACAATAGAAGTTGATCCATCTCACGGAAAAGTAGCTCAACAAAATATAGATAATGCAAATCTTTCAGATAAAGTAGATCTAAGGGTTGGTAGAGCATTAGATATCTTACCTCAAATAATAAAAGAAGAGGATGAAAAATTCGATATGATTTTTATTGATGCTGATAAACCTCCTTATACAGAATACTTTAACTATGCATTACAATTATCGAGACCTGGCACCATTATTATTCTTGATAATGTAATCAGAGAGGGACAGGTTCTTGACAATGAGAGCAAAGATGAAAAAGTGCAAGGTGTACAGAGATTGAATAAACTATTAAGCAATAATAAAGATGTTACTGCTACCATACTACAGACTATTGGTTCTAAAGAACATGACGGGATAGCTATCGCTGTTGTTAATAATAAATCTTAATAAATTTAATAGATAAAGAATCATTTTAATTTTTTCAAAAACAAAATAAAGCTCTTCAATTAATTTGGAGCGCTTTATGTGTTACAAGTACAACTTATAATGTTTGTGTACTATGTACGAAATTTTAAAATGTAAATCTATTTTTCATTTTTTCAATTCCTCTAGCTCCATATCCACAGACCCGATATGAAGAGATAGCTTTTTCATTTATCAAAGAATCTTAGCTTATTTATTTGCAGGTTGATAAATATATCTATAATTTGAAAGTTAAATCAAAAAGAATTTTATTATGAAAAAATTACAACAACTTTCAAGAAATGATCTTAAAAATGTAAAAGGGAGTGCAGCGTGCAGTATGTGGTATAATCATACAGCTTCTTGCGGGGTTAGTTATGGTTTGTGCTTTGATAACTATACAAGCATAGACGATATGCAAAAGGCTGTCGATGATCTGGATAAAATTAAATGCTAAAAATTTTTATTTTTTTCAGTTATTTTATTATGTTAAGTCACTATATATAGAATTGTTTTTTATATTTACAGACCAACCAAATAAATATTAATCTTATGAAAAATTTAAAGAAAATTTCCAGAGACGAATTAAAGTCTGTATTAGGCGGAGTCGGTGGTTATAAACCTCCGTATTGTAAACCTGGCTACCTCATGGTTTGTGAATCTATAGGTGTCTGTGCTGAAGAATATGAACAATATGACTGCATTTGTCACTGTATTCCTGTAACAAGACCATAACATTAGCCCTCATTATTGAGGGTTTTTATTTATGTTATAAGCACAAAATCCTTTTAAAATTATAGTATTCAAATCTGCTCTATTGATTGTTGCTAAAGCATAGATTAAGAATACATTCAATATAAATCACTTTTAAGTGAATAAAATACATTATATTTGCCCTACACCAAATAAATATAGTATTATGAAAAATTTAAAGAAGATTTCCAGAAACGAACTTAAATCTGTTGTAGGTGGTGTCGGTCCTAATGAAGCTCTTCCATTTTGTACAAAGCCAAGACAAATAGAGCTTTGGGAAATGCAATGCAGTCCTTTGGATACCGAACCATGTTATGCAGCAGGTTGCAGAATGAAGTAATTAAAACAAGCAGCTGGTATTTTTATCAGCTGTTTTTATGTTTACCTTCTACATCAAACTTCTCTGTTTTTTAAAAACATAAATATTTTAACAACTAAGTCACTTTTAAGTGAATAAATATTATATTTACACTTTAACCAAATAAATAATTTATTATGAAAAAGTTATCCAAAAAAGATTTAAAAGTTATCAAGGGAAGTGGTGAAAGGGGACAATGCAACACATCCAATGACTGTAGACCTGGTGGGAACTATGCATGTTGCTTTGGGGTTTGCCAAAAAACTACAGAAATGGAATATTTACCTGAATGTACTGAGTTTTAGAAAAGGATGCAATAGCGTCCTTTTTTATTACTTATATAATTCCACACTCTAGTATTTCTCTAAAACCCTAATAAAAATCAGGTTTTTAAGGTGAAATAAAGTTCTCACACTGTTTAGAATTATTACAAATAAAGCTATATTTGTAATTTATTTATTTTTAATAAGACTAAATAGTAATAAAGAATGCAACAGACAGATAAAAAGAAGTCTAAAGGTACATTTAAGAAATATGTTCTGAAAGTCCATTTGTGGCTCGGTCTCATTACAGGCATTATAGTACTCGTAGTTTCTCTTTCCGGAGCATTTTTCGTTTTTAATGAAGACATTACTGCTGTAATGCGAAAGCAACACATCTTTCATGGAGAGAAAGATATTCAGCACAAGAAACCAATCCCAATACACGATTTAAAGGATATCGTTAACTCTCAACTGAAAAACGAAATCGTAAAAGCAGAAGAGGTTACCATTCCTATAGATCCTGCCCGTTCCTACGAATTTGGTTTGATTAAAGGGAACCCCGATGGCTGGAACTACTTCAACAACATTCTTATTTATAAAAACGTTTATGTAAACCAATATACCGGCAAGGTACTGGCGGTATATGATATAAAGAAGAATCCTTTCTATTTTTGCATGGAATTACATCGTTCCTTGCTGTTGAGCAATAAAATCGGTGGTACTATTGTAGGTACTTCTACAATTATATTTGTGATAATGCTGATTACAGGGATTATCTTGTGGTGGCCGAAGAATAAAAAAATGCGCAAACAACGCCTTTGGTTCCGCTGGGAGAAAGTAAAAGGCTGGCGACGCAAGAACTACGACGTACACAACATTCTTGGTTTCTATGCGTCTTTTCTCGCTGTTATTGTAGCTATTACCGGTATTATGTATTCCTTCAGGGTTACCCAGATGTGGTTATATGTCTTACTGAATGGTTTTTCCTCGGCTACACCCGATTACAGTCAGTACAAAACAACTGCACCGGAATCTGTAGAGACAATAACGACTATAGACCGTATTATAGAGCAGGTCAAAACTCATTATCCAAAAGCCTACTCGTTTGGGCTCGACCTGGAAGATCACGCGGAAGCAGATCACAAACACGATAATCTGAGTGTCCGCATCAAGGAAAAAGAATTCACTTACGGAGAATCCTCTTTGATGATTTTTGATGAACATTCAGGAAAACTTCTGTTCAACCGTCCACACAAGGATAAGTTAATGGCTCAGAGAGCTACCGATGCTACTTATGATCTGCACGTCGGTGCTTTCTTCGGCTTTCCCGGAAAAATTCTGGCATTTATCATGAGTCTTTTCTGCGCCTCACTACCAATAACAGGATTTATAATCTGGTGGGGCCGGAGAAATAAAAAGAAACCAACAACCTAAATTCACTATTATGAAGAAGCACTATATATGGTTACCTTTAATGGCAAGCCTGAATGCCTATGGACAGACAGAAAGCCAAAACGATTCGCTGCAAACGGAGAAGACAGCAGAAATTAGCGGTGTCGTAGTTAAAGGTAGCAGCAAAGCAGTTTTTCAGCAGAAAGCTGATAAAATGATTTTTAATGTAGAAAACAGTGTATTATCCGACGGAACTACGGTATTGGAACTATTAGGAAAAACACCTGGTGTAGTAGTTTCGCAGGAAGGTGAACTCTCCTTAAGGGGCAAAAAAGGGGTAAGCGTAATGATAAATGGTAAACTCAGCTCTTTGTCAACAAAAGAACTTGCCAATCTGCTGCGCTCCACTAACTCCACACTGGTAAAGAATATAGAGATTATTGCCAACCCATCGTCCAAATATGATGCTGCCGGAAATGCAGGCATCATTAACATCGTCATGAAAAAAAGCTCGCTGGAGGGACTTAGTGGCAACTATTATCTGAACGGCGGCAGAGGCCGTAAAAACAGAATCAATACAGGGCTAAGTCTGAATTATACTCACAAAAAGCTATCCCTGCATGGGGATTACAGCTATACTTTCCGCGGGGAAGAAGAACGGAAGAATTTTAATCAGGTTTTTTTTGTTGAAAAAAATCCACAGACAGTTACCAGAAAAACGAACCAAAGTTCAGTAACCAACGAACCTTTAACCTCTAACAACTTTAAGTTCGGTATGGATTATGCTTTTAGCGATAAGACTACTATCGGCGCCTTATTTGATGCTAAAATAGGAAGGTATGAAGACTTTTCCAGAGGTGAAAACAGAATATTTCAGCCTGTGGACAATCTGTTTGCCCACATACTCTCTAATAATAAAAGCAAAGAAAACTGGTATGATTATACATACAACCTAAAAGGTACACACATCTTTAACGATAAAAATTACAAAGTAGATGTAGATTTGGAATACGAAACCTCGCGTTTTACTTCCCGGCAAAATCAGATTTCGGATGTACTGGTCAACCAGGGAACAGAGCCATTCAGCAATAGAATGGGGAATATCGCTTCACGACTAAAAGTTTTTAATGCCAAAGCAGACTTCAGTCTTCCATTCAGCGAAATGCACAATCTGGAAACCGGGCTGAAATCTACCATTAAATCTAACAATAATCCGTCTCAGTATTTTATACAACAGGGACAGGACTGGATAAATGATGATAAAGCAAGCAATGAATATGCTTATAAGGAACAAATCCATGCGCTTTATGCTGATTATAAATTAAGTTTGACGAAATGGACATTTCAGGCAGGACTAAGAATGGAAACAACCCATACAGATATCAACCAGAAGACATCGCAGGAACGCCGCAAGAGGGATTATACCAATCTTTTCCCTAGTGCATCGGTAAGATATCAGCTTAGTGATAAACACGAGTTTTATGCTTCTTATAGTAAAAGAATCAACAGGCCTAGCCATTTTGATCTGAATCCATTCCGGTTTTACGATGACCCTTTCAATTACTGGCAGGGAAATCCAAACCTGAACCCGGAGTTTACACATGCCACAGAGCTAGGTTATACCTGGGGTAAATACATTATAGCATCGGCCTACTTTAGTGTAACAAACGATGTAATGACGGAAGTGTATAACTACCAGCAAGACACAGGAATCCTGGTAAAAACCCAGGAAAACCTCAACAAATCTTATGTATATGGCACAAATATAACAGCTACAACAAAGCTTTATAACTGGTGGTCGCTTACCTCCATGCTGAATGTATTCAACAATGAGTATAAAGGCAATTATCAGAACACAACGATCAATAGTTCTCAGCTGGCTTTTACATTGAATGCACAAAACAGCTTTACAATTGTTAAAGGCTTAAAGGCTGAAGCTAATGCTCAGTATTTTTCGAAATCGAATATAGGCTTATATATCCGGGATGCTTATTTCGATCTGACACTGGGTGTCTCCAAGACACTTCTAAAGGATAAAGCAACGCTAAAACTGGCGGTAACGGATTTACTAAAGACCAACAATTACCGTGTAACAGGAGATAATTTCAGTTCTGTTATCCGGCAGAAATATAATCTGGACAGCCGTGTGATAACGCTATCCTTCAATTACAAGCTTTAAAATACCAAATCATAAAAAGCTATCTGACAGCTGTAAATGACCGGAAGAATTCTTTCGGTCATTTTTAATTCAATGATTAACCAAACCATACTTGTCACTCTGAGCTTAGCCAGTAATGGGCCTGATAACGAATTATCGAAGAGTTTACTGTTCTCGTAGAAATAAAAAACTGCTCTCAAAATTATTGAGAACAGTTTTTAAAAATGAGAGAAAATTCTAATTATATAGATTATATTCTATATCCGTTTTTATAAGCTTCTATATTCGATTAGTCATAGAACTTATCGAATCGGGCAAATCCGGAGATACGATCCGGAAGCTTCATACCTTTGGTAATCTTGTCTGTCTGCGGATCATAAATCCATACATAATTACCACCTTTGCTGGCATTTACAGCGATATACAACTTTTTATCCTGAACAAAAAATCCCTGTTCATAAGGTTCATCACCCGGTAATTCATCCAATACACGAATTAATTGTCTGGTCTCAATATCTACAATAGCATAGCGGCCATTGTAGCTATTACCCAATGCCGGATCACGGTAAAGAATTACTATTTTGTTATTACCAATATAATCTATTGCAGTTTCCAAAGATTTCCCACCAACAAGTTCCGTAAGATTAATCTCATAGCCTGCATCTGGTGCAGTTGCGCCTTTAAGTGCTCTTAGAAGAGAGATTTTGCCTGTTCCGGCTCCCGTACGCGGAAAACAGGTATAATAAAAAGCTTCATTATCTTTTGTAAATGAGGTTTTGAAATACGGAGATCCATTAGATACCCCAACACTACGGTTATCACTTACAGAATTCTTTACTTTAAAGGTTTTGTAGTCTATTACTGCAAGGTTATAATATTGTGGGGTTAACCATTTACCATCACGGAAGCTATACTGCAAATAGATTTGTCCATCTATATAGGTAACAGCACCCAGTGTAAAGAAATTGTATCCATTCGGGAATGGCTGAAATCCTTCAATTTCTCCCTGACGTATAATACTAAGATCGGATGCTCTAAAAATAGTGTAACGTATATGCTTGCCATCGCCTGTTTCACCAGTCAATAATAAAGTATCTGCATCGATCCAGGTATAACCGGAAATATCACTGATATAGGTATATGGAACTTCTTTTATAGTGGTAAGCCTGTCCTGAGTGAATTTAAACTTTTTAAATACTCCCTGATCTGTTTTGTAATTGTATATAAACCCATTCTTCACAATATAAGAGTAGGTTCCTTTAGAATTGATTTCGTCCCCCTCCTTGGTAATATCCATTTCGCCTTTTGTAACATCATTGGTAGCCGTCATATAATGCACGGTATTTGGCCAGCTTCCCAAAGCTGAAAGCAGGAAATATTTATAGTCTTTTTCAACACTTCCTGTACTTCCGGAACCGGGTTCGCGCTCACAACTGATAATGATTAAAGATGCAAGTATTAAAAATATGCTGTTTCTGAAATATTGTATCATGTTTATTTACTTAAGAAGGTATCTGAATTTTACATAGAAAGCACGTCCCTGTTTCTGGAGCTTAAAATTGTCATAGGCCATTGCATCACCAATGTTGGTAACATCGAATGCCAGGTTGTATCTCCCGTTTTTCATGGAATAGCTGATGCCTATATTATGAAGCGTTTGGCGCGGAATAACCGGAATATTGCGCGGATTACCATAGGACTGCCAGTTCTTGTAGAACCATTCAGTCATCTGTAATCCATAATAAAGCTCTACCCTGCTGTCTTTCTGTAACCAGTCGTCTTTGCCCAAACTTATATTTACATTACCAAATAACCATGGCTGGTTCGGCACGTCTTTTTTATAAGTTGCAGAGATTACCTCTTCATTGTTATTGGCAAACTTTGTATTATCATAAGCTTTGTTATAGCTAATATTCATCAATATATTCAGCAACCTTTTGTATTGGTAGCTTAGTTCACCTTCCAGTCCTTTAGTAAAAATATTAGAAAGGTTTTCGTATTTGAAGGTACTGTTAAAAAGGTTTGGAACGGTATAGATAAAATCTTTTGTATCGCGTATATATCCGGCACCTTCTACTCTGAAAGCATGTGCTCCCCACTGATGGCTGTAATACAGACCAACATTTACATTATTACTGGTCTCAGGTTTCAGATTCATATTGCTGGTTACAGCAACACCGTCTCCGAAAATCTCTTGCGGCTCTACCAGACGATAAGAACGTTCAAAAGATCCCTTTGCACCCAATCCCTTTACAATTTTTACAGTTGTCGCAAAACCATAACCCCAGCTGCTGAAATTGTCTTTCACAGGATTATCGGTTCTGGTAGCCGGATCAAAAACCATTTTCTGAAGTCCCACGCGGTAATATTTACCAAAGAAAACATTGGTCCAATGCTTGTTGAAGAAATCCTGCTGATAGGCCATAGAGAAAATCTGCTTTGTCATCTTAGCCGGAGGAACATCCTCTTTCTTTTCGTCGAGAGAATTAAATGTAGTATTCTTAATATAATCGAGAACGTAATTGAAAATAAGCTTATGATGATCTGCCAGCCTGTAAGTAGTGCCCAACTGTGAGTAAACACGGTCTTCATACTGCATCATGATACTTTTGCCTCCTTTCTCACTCGAAGCTGAAGGTTCGAATGTACCATCCCAACTGTATTTACGCATAAGAGTATCAGTAGCTTTCTGGACACTTTTGGAAAAACCTGCATAAACATTAAGATCTAACCGGTCGTTAAAAAGATTGGCTTTTTTATATTTCATAAAATAATTGTGAGCCTGCCCGTTCTGCTTAACACCACCATAAACAACTTCCTGATTGGATCCTGTCTGTACCTGTTTGTCGAAAACAGACTGTGACATTCCTACAAAAAAATAATCCGCCCATTTTTTATTTTCTACTCCGGCTTCTGCCATCCCAAAAACAGACTGATAACGGTCGTTAAAACGTTTTACATTTCTCAATTCATATTCGTTTCTTCCTGCATTCCATATCTTCATATCCTTCATGGTATAGTTGTTATCGGAATGGTTATAAAAACTATTGATACGCAGGATAATCCCGGTTTTATCATCTTTGATCTGTCCGTTCAGATTAATACGCTGTGTATTAAAAGATCCGACACTGATCCCGGCATCCAGATAGTTTTTACTGGCAGAAGGACTTATAATATTTACAGCTCCCCCCATAGCATCTGTACTAAGATGAACGGGAACCACACCTTTATAAATTTCTACTCTATCTGCCATATTCACAGGCAGCGTACTAAGATCTACACCTTTCCCCAACATTTCCAAAGGAACTCCGTCTATAAAGAATTTTACGGCTTTACCGGACATACCGTTAATAGAAAAATTGTAATCGGAACCTACTCCACCCTGCTGACGAACTTTAATTCCTGTTGTTCTGTTCAGTACCTGATTAAGATCTGCCGTAGTATTAGCTAGCTTGGCAATGTCTATAGCATTAACAGTGAAAGCACCGTCCTGCAGTGCTTTTACTTTTCCTTTACCATGTACTGTAACTTCTTTTACAACCGATTGATCGTCGGCCAGCTGTATCGTTACAGCAGAAGCTTCACTATTGAAATTAACTTTCTTTCTGGATTTTTTGTAACCATCCAGACTGAAGGCCAATGTAGCTTCTCCTTTCTTATAACTAATTCTGAAATTCCCATTTTGATCGGTTTGTGTTTTAATCTTTGTGTTTTCAACAAAAATGTTTACTCCGTTTAATCCTCGTTTTGTATGATCCTGTACAACTCCCTGAATCCAAAAACCTGAATCTTGTGCTCTGATAAGGGAAGTCGACACTACCATCATAAAAAAGATAAAAATACGCTGATATGACTTCATTATTTATAATTATTATAAATAACAAAATTAAACCTTAGTCCTCTATCCGTAAAGGAAACCGCTTATTTATTTTTATTTAATCTAATTAGTGTTAAAATTTATTAATGTGAAAAATTAAACAGACCTCATAACATACTGTAATACAGTATTAAATATTAAAACACCTGTTCATAATTTTTTGTTAATATGAAAAAAGTCATTCTAAAACCGCCTATAATTTTTATAGATTTGCCCCGATTCTCACGGGATTCTGATAAAAACACAGCTAAATTCTATTCTGTTATCACCCTGAAATATCCTTTTACGTGTCTTTGACGTCGGAAGGGCAATTTTATTTTTTTGAGATATAATATTAATACTAAATATAATTTATGACGAAGAAAGTACTTATTTTACCTATGTTGTTGATCAGTATAGTAGGTTTTTCGCAGTACTCTATATCGGAAATAAGCAAGGATGCTTATCTTAAAGATTTCGATATTGCAGTGGATATTATTAAAAAGCAGCACCCTAATCCTTACCGGTTTCACAGCAAGGAAGTATTGGATAAAAAGTTAGATTCTCTAAGAAAAGAAGTAGAGAAAAATCCTACTTATATCAATTTTCATCTGAATACACCAACGAAAGTACTGGGTGACGGACATAGCTCAATGGGCATGGAATCTAATTATATGGAGGATTATGTAAGCAAAACTTCCTTTTTTCCTTTGGCAACCTATGTTCAAAACGGCAATACGTATATCAACAGCAATAACAAATACGGTGTAGAAGCCGGAAGCCGCATACTGGAAGTCAATAATAAAAAAATCGGTGATATCTTCAAGCAGACATCAAAACAAGCAGATGGCAGCATAAGAGTTGAAGATCTGGATATGTCATCCACTATTTCCTATACTAATGCAAAGAGCTATCAGATAAAATATGAGACACCTTCCGGTGAACAGAAGACTATTGAGCTGAAAGGGATTAGCTATCCTGAATTCAACTACGAATCCAGGCATGCAATACTGCCTATCGATGTAACTTCCGGAAGTGGTATCTACGGCTATCAACTAAATCCGGATACTTATTATCTGGCCGTAAAGTCATTTTCGTTCAACGAAAGCTACTTCTACGAAAGGCTGAAGAAGTATTTTCAGGATATGAAAAACCTGAAGACTAAAAATCTGATACTTGACATTCGGGATAATTCCGGTGGTTCCATCAGTAATGTCCCTTTACTTTACTCTTTCCTTTCTAAAGATAAGCTGTTCAACAATTCCTATAAATACGGTACAAAAGTAGTGGACATCAATTACACGGATTATCTGATAGATCCACAGACGGATCGATATTTTTCTGATAGTGATATCCGTAATGAAAACAACTTTATGCACCAAAGATTTGACAAGTCCGATAAAGGTGACTACTATTTCGGGAATACGAGATTAGACGATACTTATATTAAAAGTTATCCGCGTGATGGTTTATTCTTTGATGGAAAAGTAATTTTAATGATTAATAACCGGACATTTTCTGCTGCAACTTATTTCGCCTCTCTCTTTAAAAGTGAGAAAAGAGGAAATATAGTAGGAAAAGAAACGGGATCTTGCAGTAACTTTACAACTGCAGCGTGGTTTCTTACTTATAAACTGCCTAATACAAAAAGTACACTTTCAATTCCGAGAACAGAGATTTTCTTTAACAGCAGCGAGGGTGATAATATTACCAAATGTACAGGCGTAATTCCCGATTACACATTGAAAACAGACTATTTCCTGAATGCCATGAAGGAGCAAAAAGATCCGGAACTGGAATATTCTAAAACTTTGCTTTCTAAATAATCGGAACTACAACTAAGAATACACAATAAAATATCACATTATATGAACACAGCTCTTTTATATATAAACACAAAATTCGCAAAACTATTTCTGCTATTATCATTAATTATACTTTCCTTAAGCAGCTGCGAAAACAGGGATACTCCGGTTTCTTTCAATCCGCCGGGATGGATAAAAGGTGAATGGAATGCCAATGGTACTATTAAATATAATTTTTCCGATCATGACTTTGTAGTGACGGCAGATGGTACCAGATTCAGCTATGGCTCACTGATTAACGGAAATAAATCTTTTATCAATGTTATTAAAAATACTTCATCCGAATATATTTTTGAGATTGTAAATTATGACATGACAGATGTATTTAATGTTCCCGGAATTAACAGAAATAGCTACAGGCAAAATGTGCCCACAAGAAGCCTTTATTTCGAATTTAAAAGAAAATCCGATAATATAATGACAGACCGTACTCATATCTTACGCAGATACTAACTGATAAGTAAACGGAATATATATTACAAAGCTGCCTTAAAAGGCAGCTTTTTTTGATTAAAAGATCTATATTTAAATCATATTTATGAGTCATACAAAACAGAAAAAATGATATTAGAATATGAAATACTATTTAACAAATATGGTCAGGGTATTATATTACCTGAGGTATTAGTCAGTAATTTTCTGGAGGCTAATAAAGATGAGCAAAAAGTTTTTTTTGACTATTTATTATTTCTTATTAGCCAATCAAAACCTCAACATCAGGATATTGAAGAAGCTATAGAAAGCAGCAGTCTGAGACCAACCTATACCCCTTGTGTTCTTTTAAAAAAAGGTATAGACCTCAATAATTTAACAAGAATATCTAAACTTCCTGATAATGAAAAACTAAAAAGTTTCAGATTACTTTTAGAGCTTTTCAAAATAGCATATAGAAGAAGATTTGAGTCCGAGAAAAACAATATAAATAAATGGTGGTACTGGGATTTATCTGATCCCTTAATAGAAAAGAAAGTTTATCAAATGTATTTTAAAACAGAATAGTACTTTTTTCTAATACAAATATATTCTTCCAAAAAATATATTACTAAACTAATAAAAAACAATTATCAATGGCGCTGTTAACAGATAGCAAAAAATTTAGCATGTACAAAAAAAGAGTATCTGAGCTATTTTTTCCTGAAAATAAAATTGAGGATAACATTTTCAGGGAAGATTTTAAATACTTTATGGCTTTTGACTTTGATTATATATATGAAGAAATATTTTTTGATGGAATAAAGCATTTTTTAAAAGATATCAATGAATCTGTGATATACTTTTATACCTTATCCCCTTCACAGGAAGAGTATTATTATAAACGATTCGGAAAGTACAGCACATTTGATATAAATACAAATCAGACATACGAAGATCTTTATGATAATCTTTATGAAGATCCAGGAGAAAATACTGGAAATTATGCGGGTGTTGTATCAAATGATGTTGTTTGGTTTTCTGATTCTAACGATTGGGCAATTGCCTGCTCCCGTGATTTAGAAATTGCTATTTGCGGTTTTACTACACTGAAAATGAAAAAACAATTTAAGGATTCTTTTAATAAAAATTCCGGCATATTTTCAACTATTGAGGAACATATAAATAACTTAAACGATATGCTGTCTTTTAATGATGGACAATGGGTATATTATAATCAAATAATACATAATCATATCGACAAACACTAAATAATAACTATTTCTTATTAAAAAATGGAAAATAAAAATTCAGCAGTAAATACACTGATAAAAAAATTGAGAAATGAAAATAACATCAATTATACTATTGTTGATTTTTGGGACGCAGATATTACTGCTATAGGACTTAAATTTGAGAACGTTTTATTTTACATTTCTACTTTTAATTATAATAACATTAATCAATACAATCTCATTTTGGAAGACTGTGATACAGGTGAAATAATCGAAACAGAAAAAATTGTTTCGTATGAAAATCTAATAAAAAAAATGAAGGACTATAATGATAAATCTGATGCTTATTAAAGAAACCAAAATTTATGAAAGATTATATCTGCAGAATCTGTGGTTTTAATAATTATCCTGATAAATATTGGGAGAATGATTTACCTTCTTATATAATTTGTCCATGCTGTGGTTGTGAAGCCGGAAATGAAGATTATACTATAGGATCAGCAAAGGAACATAGAGCAATCTGGTTTGAGAAAAAAGAGCTATGGTTTAATCTATCACTAAAGCCAAATAATTGGGATTTTTCTGAACAATTAAGAAACATACCAGAGAAGTACAAGTAATTTTGATTGATCAGAAAACATATTACAAAGCTGCCTTAAAAGGCAGCTTTTTTTTGATTTCTTATACATTAAAAGTGACAGATCTAAAACTATACTCTCCCTTTTGTTTCTTTTGTGATTCAATAAACTGAGTTGGTTCTTTTTTCAGTAAACTATGCAAATATCTCACTCACTAATTCCATATTTAACATCGCTCCGGCTAAATTGCCGGAACCAACAGCAAGAGCTACAGAGCGCATCATCGAAGTACTATCTCCACAGGCAAATACTCCGGGGATGTTTGTTTTTTGCATACTGTCGACCTGAATATATCCCTGTTCGGTTAATTCACATCCCAGTTGCTCAGCGATATCAGAATTCTGTATAAATGGTATAGCAGCATATACGGCTTTAAAGTTCATTTTTGCTCCGTCCTCAAAAACAATATTATCAACATGACCGTTCTGATGTTCAATTTCTGTAATCTTCTTCTCTATCACAGGGATGTTATGTCTTTCCAATTTCGCTCTTTGTTCCGTATCAAAATCTGCAAGGCCAGATGTTAATATTGTAAGGTCTTTCGTCAGGTTATTGATTAGAGAAGCCATGTGAACAGCCCTGTCACTGTTGGCTATAATTCCTGTTTTTTCATTACGGTATTCGTATCCGTGACAATAAGGACAATGGATTACAGAAATACCCCATGATTCGGAAAATCCTTTTATATCCGGTATTATATCTTTTATTCCTGCTGCTAGAATAAGCTTTCGGCTGCTGAACTCTTCTCCGGTATTAGTCGTTATGATAAATCCGGCATCTGTTTTTTTTCCTTTCACAACTTCGCCTTCATAAAACTGTACAGTCGGATATTGTTTTACCTGCTCTTTCGCCATCTGAGATATTTCCTGGGGAGTTTTACCATCATGCGTCAGAAAGTTATGTGAATGTGGTGTCTGGCGGTTGCAAGGCTTTCCGCCATCTATTATTAATACATTTCGCAGAGAGCGCCCCAGGCTCATCGCAGATGATAATCCTGCATAACTACCGCCGATGATAATAACGTCGAATACTATATCTGTTTTCATGCTTTTCTTTATTTAATTGTTTTGTTATTGCAAAAGTAATTAACATCATCATTAACGCAACTATGTATCATTAATGAAATATTAATTTCTATTATTGATAATATATATATTCATACTTGAATTATAAACTTAATCTAAGTTTAAATACAACTATTTATTACTCAACGTAAGTCTATTACATAGGACGACAATATTTTAAATAAAATTTTATAATACTTTCCACTAATCAAGTAAATTTACTACGACAATAAAAGACAAAAAAATAATACAAAGTTGTATTAGTAAAACAATTATGAAAGATTATATCTGTAAAGTTTATGGTTTCAATAATTATTCTTGTAGATTTTGGAAACATACTATGCCAGAATATATCATTTGTTCATGCTGTTGCTGTGAGGCGGGAAATGGAGATTATACTGTAGAATCTATAAAAGAATATAAAAAAAGTGGTTTAATGGATCATTAAAATCAAACACCTGGAATTTCCTTGAATAATTGGGGAATATTCCTGAAAATATAAGTAACTCCAACTAGACTACTCATTTTAATCACCAATAAAAAATAATAACCTCCAATGAAAATATCATTGTTAATGCAATACAGCAACAAAACCAGGATTATATTCTCATTTCTGTTACTGATATTAATAATTCAATGTAAAAGAAAAGAAATAACAACGAATACCTCAAAAATTAAAAAAATACAATATGTAGGCTTCCATACAGGAAGGAGGCTAGGAAAGGAAAATCAGCAAAAAGTCTTTGGTAAATGGAAATTTTCACATATCCATTTTATGAATGACACAAAGAATACAGAAAAGAGAATCAGCATCAATGAAAATATTGTTATTAATGAACTTGGCATTTTCAATGCTAAAGGCCAAAGTATAGCCTGGACACATATGACTATCGGAACATATAAATTTATAACTCTTGATTCTCTGAATACATCTTATTACGTACGCACATTTAATGATAAAAAGATGGTTATGCAAAATTCATTACTAAGAGCAGTGAATCATAAAATTACAAAAGAACGAGCTAGTGCTTACCTTGTATTTATAAGAGAATAAACTACCCTATAATAAAACCAGCAACCTCTGGAGATTGCTGGCTGATTTCTTATTTCTCACACTGTTTCGAGTGCCTTACCAGCTAACCGGATTAGTGTTATTGAACTTAATTTCAAATTGCTCTGAATTTCCCGCAGAAGTACCATTCAGGTAAAGCCAGTCTGTTCCACTTTTATTATATGCCTGAAGATAATAAGCATTTCCTGCTGATGTATAATCTCTGAAAGCCACAATATCGCCGTCTTCAATACTAGCTGAAGTATTTCCGTTTTTCTTTTTAATCAGTACCAGTTCCAGATTTTTAAGCGATTTCCCAAACTTTGGAAAATAGTAATAGGCACCGCCGTTCAGAAGTTCCCAATACCAGAAATTATTAATACGCTCACTGGTTTCTACGCGTACTTTTCCTGCCTTCAGATCAAAATAATTACCACCATCAGTATTCACCAGATTAAACCAGGTATTCTCATCCGGTACAGTTGCCGAAACCTTTAACCAATCATCTGTTTTTGATAAGTTTGTTGAGATATATTTACCGGTTTTCACAGACTTTAGCGATACCTTATCATACTTCCTGAACTTTAGGCTGCTTTTAGGAGTTACCTCATCCGAATAAATATTTCCTTCCACCGGATAGTGATCGGAATAATCTGTCCAGTAGTATTTGTCCTGAGTAAGATTGGTATAACTCATAAGATTAGAGCTTACAGGATCAAAAACAACATTTTGCCATACAGGCGGAAGTAAATGATCATTAGATACAAAAATATAATCGAGATATTCCTGCTTATTCGCCGGATATGGATAATGGTAAGCTGCCATAGTATTGGTCTTTGTATCCCAGGTAGATGGAAGTCCTTTATAAACTGGCGCAGAGACATTCAACAGGCTCAACATTTTCGGGTATTCAGATGTATCCTTGATAATATTAAAATCCCCACCATAGATTAACATCTCATCCTTTGGAATTTTTAGATTATCCACATAGGTTTTTATGGCTTTTAGCTGATTTTCCCGGATTTGTACTTCGCTTCCTTTACATCCCGGCTGTGTAGACTGCAGGTGGGTCGCAATAAAATGTACAGGCTTATTATCTTTCAGTATACGGACATATACAAAACCTTTCAGCGCCAATCCATCAGCGTCACATCCTTTAGGGAAGATATACTGATCCAAATATTCAATAGGGTATTTGCTGGCAATCATAACCCCTCCGTTTTCAAATCCGCCGGATATAATCTCGCGCCAGTCACCAAGCGTATTATTCCATCCTTGTTTAGTCTGTCCTAAAACCGGTGTAAGATAAGGGTAGCTGTTTGACAGCTTTTTACGCAGACTTGTACAGGCTGTATTGTCAAAACACTCCTGCAATAGCAGGACATCATAGTTTTTAATAAAGTCAGCATCACCGAGTTTTTCGGCTCTTGCATTCTGTGACCATTGAGTTGTAGAGGCGACTGCAATATCTCTTAATAAAAAGGTATTATAGCTGAGTACTTTAATCTGACTTCCTCCAAGTCGGGAAAATTCATTGAATTTCTGAGTGTTTTTAGCTTCAGCATCATGATCCCTGAGCAAAGTTTGTTCCTGTCTGCAGGAAACAAAAAACAGAACAGTTAGTAATAACAAAAACCAATAAGGTTTGCGATTGAGATAATTCATATTATAATATTAATTGTGATTGGTGTATAAGTTTTTTCAAAAAACTTTGCCGCAAAAATAATTAGAATACTGATCTGCAATAGTTTACCACTACATATTTAATTATTTCTTCATACAGGCTTAACATTAGCATAGCATTACCCAAAGTCACATAGATCCATATTATAAAACCAGCAGCTATATAAAGCTGCTGGTTTGGGAAATCTGAATCAATAATCTATCTGCATGAAGAATTAATCGGATTGTTAATATACCCTGCTCCTTTTGGCGGCTGTACAAAATAGGAGGTTCCATATGTATTTCCTGGATGGAAAAAATCGGTAGATATAACCTGTGCACCGCTGCTAAAAGCAGCTTTGGAACGTGTAAAATCATTCATTTTGGCTTCATAGGTTTCTATATCAGATCTTGTTCTTACCATAAAACCTTTTTTAACCATTTCCTGAATTTCTTTTTGTCTTACAATAGCATTATCCAGCAGTATGAAAGCCGCAAAATCATCATCCGGTTCACTATTCAGGAACATAATGCGATTCTGAAGAGTTCCGTTTATCAGGTATGGATTATTCTTAGACGAAAGTGTCCCTGCACTTCCGGGCAACAACATAAAAATAAACTTACCCTTGCTGTCACTTAGTTTTGGCCAGTTGTTGTGGGTTACAGCTTCTTTCAGGCTTGCATATTTACCCTGAACACTTGCAGGGGTAATAATCTTCTCTTTGCCCAGATACTGCAGGATTTCTTTATCCAGATCGTCATAGGCTTTCTTATCGAAAGGCAAAACCTTGGTACTGTTAGGAAAAATTGGGAATCCTGAATCCTTGGCTTCTACCATAATAAAAACAGGTGTATGCCCGGAATGAGCATCGGACCAGCTGCGCAGTGCTACAAGTGCATCTTTCAGGGTCGGATAATGTGATCTGAAGTCGATATCAGCCATATGCAAAACTTTGAATCCTGGCTGATCCAATCCTTTTGTATTATGAGGCGCCAAATTAGTAATGCCTTTTTCTTTTAATATCTGATAAGTAGCCGGAGTACTGAATCTGCCACCATCCGGATCATAGTATACATCAAGCTCCAAACCTCGCAGATTAGCATTCAGCTGCTCTGTAAAATCCGGATGGTTATAATTAAGTCCTTCTTTTATATTGAAATCATATGGATGGTATTCTTTGAACTTCGCTTTTTGTTCTTCAGACATACTGCTGCCAAACTTCTGCATCAGTCCACTAATAATTGGTGATGCCATATCCAATACTTTAGGATCTGCTGGTTGCGCATACGAATTATGCGTCCCGACAACCTGTATCTGATTAATCTTAAGGTTTTGGCATTTGTCCTGTGCCTGCATTAGCGCTGCCATACAAAATGCAGCGGTATATATATACTTTTTCATATAAATAAAATTGTTTCTGACTAAAAATTGAAATTGATCCCCATCTGTCCTCTGATTCCTGAGTAAGAGATGTTTTCAACACGGCTCTTTACTCCCATATAATAGCGGTTGGGTTCGTTGAAGATATTATTAAGCTCTACAAACAGGCGAATATTTTTATTAATGCTGTACGAGGCAGAAGCATCTACAGTAAAGTTTTTATCAAAATATTGGTAATGATCCGGGCCAGCTGCAGCTCTTACTTCGCTCACGTAGTTTCCTTTATAATTTCCCGCGAGGCGAAGCATGAATTTGCTGGTTTCGTAAAATAATATTGCATTGAATATATGCTTTGCCTGATTAGGAATAGTGGCTGTCACAGTGCCCGTCTGTTTTCCGTTTTCATATACAGGCATCTTCATTTTGGATGTGATATAGGTATAATTTCCTTCAAAGCCGAGGTTCTTTAAAAATCCGGGAAGGCCTTCAAAGCGTTTGGATATTCCTGCTTCAAATCCAAAAAGACTGGCTCCTTCCAGGTTTTTGGGAGAAGTAAATGTATATGGTCTCCCGCCGATATCCACAATAGACTGATCTTTGTAAATAAGATTGGTAATATCTTTATAAAAAACACCTGCTGTAACAAGATCCAGTTTGCCAAAGTAGTTTTCAAACATCAAATCAAAATTGTTTGAAAATGTAGGCTCCAGTTTGGTGTTTCCCTGATTGACTGTATTGGTGATATCATTAATAATAGTTCCCGGATTAAGATCATTGAAGTCCGGTCTTGCAAACGAACGGGTATAAGCTGCCCGGAGAATGCGATCTTTGCTAAGATTCCATTTTACATTGACCATCGGAAGGACTACATTATAAGTTTTACTATCTTTTATATCCTCCGCTTTATCTGCAACGACTTTCTTTCCCCAGAATGTAATATCATTATATTCATTTCTAATTCCTCCCAACAACTGAAAATTGTCAGTAATTTTCCAGGTTCCCATAATATAAGTGCCCCATACATTTTCTGTACCACGGTAAGAACTTGTCAAATTGGAGTTGCTGTCTTTTTTGCTCACCTGCATCAGCCCCAAGCGGTTTTGTGTTGCAGCATCGTACATACTATCGATTTGTCCATTGGTAATCTGATCGATAATAACGGCGTTATACGGATTTCCCAGAGGATTCATAAAACCTCCTTTGTATGGAAATCCTTCGCGCTCCAATTGATTCATATAAGTAACAGGGCTACCCGGAATTCCTAATGAAGATTTGGGCATCCATACCAATACACTGGCATCTACTACTTTTTCTTTATTTGCATATTTTGTTCCGAACTTTAATTCAAAATTATCCGATACCTTATACTTTACATCTGCCTGTCCTCTTAAATCTGTTTCACTGTTATGATTCTGACTAAGAATTACCTGATTTAACCTCAACTGATCTGCAGCAATTGGCTTTTGCTGATGTGGCAATGTATAATCACCTGTATCTCCAATGCCGTCCGGAGCATCCATTGCCATATATTTCCTGCCATCTGCAGATAGATTTCCGTACGTCATTGGCTGAATAAAATTAACAATAGGATATCCCCGCTCCGATTTCTCGAGATTCTTCGGCGAGTCGAACCTGAACTCTGAGCGTGCTTTTGATAACGACCAGGTAATTTCCATACGCTGACCAGCCTGATGACTCCCGCCTAATTCCATAGAATACAGATCCGTAAGGTAATCTGCATGTCTGGCCTGAAGTGTTACATTTTTATTATCAAAATTGAAATAAGTTTCCCGTACAGACTGCCCGTCTTTATACTGGCTATACAAGCCTCTTACATACAATTTATTCCGGCTGTTGATCTCATAGTCCATTCCCATATTAAAACCTAGTGTTCTTCTGTTGGCCAGATAATCCCGAAGTTGTAACTGATTAACAGAATAAGAAGCGGTTTTATCAGCAAGTCCGTAATTGAAGATATTCCGCATTTGGTCTATAGCAGTGGAGCGTTCCCAGATTACAGCAGAAGTAATAAATTTCAGTTTATTGGTAATCTTATTTCCATAGACCACAGAGGCATTATAAGTCGGGGATTTAGCCATATTAACATATCCACTGGCAGCACTTACTGCTAAAACTTCTTTATTAGGTGATGTTTTGGTAATAAAATCTACATGTCCTCCGATAGCATCACCATCAAGATCTGGCGTAAGTGCTTTGGACAAACGTACATTCTGAATTAGCTCCGATGGGAAAATATCCATTTGTATTCCACGATTAGCATTGTCACCACTGGCACTTGGCATTCTGTTTCCATTGAGTGTAGAAGCTGTCCATTGTATAGGTGTTCCTCTTACAGCAACAAAACGTCCCTCTCCCATATCCCGTTCAATAGATACACCCTGCATCCGTTGTACAGCATCTGCAGCATTACGGTCCGGCAATTTTCCAATAGCATCTGCAGAAAGAACTTCTGTGATTGTATTGGAGTTCTTTTTCATGGTAATAGCTCTGGCCTGAGAAGCTTTGTATACGCTTGTAACAACAACTCCTTGGATATTATTCTCTTTAACTTTTGTACCGCCTAACTTAATCAGTCCTAAACTTACCGGAGTGGTTCCCGAAATTGTAAAAGGAACGGAAAGATTGTCATAGCCTTTATATTCTATAATCAGTTTGTAAGATCCGTCCGGAATATTATTCAGAATAAAGGAACCATCTATATTAGAGGTTATACGCTCCTGCCTGTTTTCTATATATACCAAAGCATTGGGAAGGTTACCTTCATTATCTGTTACAGTTCCGCTGACGGAGGTCTGAGCAAAAGCAAAGGAACCTAAAAAGAAAAATGCAGCTTTCGTTATCAAAAGTCTTTTTCGTGTCATCTTCGTAAAATTTTGCACAAAGATGTCTGTCCCCAAAAAAGTTTTAGTTCATTAAAATTTTATACAACTAAAATTCAGAAACCTTAAAATAAACCTATTGAATATCAGCTAATTACAAATATTAAATTATTGTAAACTAGGCAGATACTCTGAAGGAAGGCAGTTAAATTCTCTCTTAAAATATTTGTAAAAAGTGGATTTAGATTTGAAACCACACTGAAAAGCAAGATCGGTAACATTGGCTGAAGGATCCTGTGTCAGGATCTGTTTAAAATGCATAATGCGGTTTCTGTTGGTATACTCATGAAAGTTAGAATTCAGATACTTATTAAAAGTTATACTAAGATCTGATTTACTAATTTCGAGATGATCTGCCAGCTGACTCAGCGTAAATTCTTCATCAAGATAAACGTTAGTTTCTTTATAAAAATACTCTATGGCTTTCTGTAATGAATCGAAATCTATTTTTGAAAGGTCTTTATACTGGTACGTCTCCTTAGACTCTAAAGATTGCTGAATAATTTCGCGTTCTTCTTTCAGCCTGAACTTGTACGTTAAAATATAAACGTACAATATCCACCCGAACTGAATAAGAAACATTAGGATATAAACCTTCTGATATTGTATTCTGTCGGATGAAGAATAAGAGATGGCATATAAAATGAGAATGCTGGCAAGGATATAGCACAAAAGATATCTGAAGTTGTTGGCTATAGCATGACTAACAGTTTTCCGATGTTTTATTAAAAGAAAAATAGACAAAGCAAGACATAGAATCCAGTAATAAGTATAGTAAATAAAATAGGCTTTGTAAGAGGCTATTGCAGCATCTGCCCACGAAAGACCGAGTAATTTTGCCGATACCACTACTGTATGGTGCACCACAACCAAAGACAAGGGCGGTATAAGATATTTCAGTTTGTCCCGCCAGCGGGCGTTAATAAGGTATGCTGTGGCATAAAGAAAAATCAGCCCTTTAAAAACGCGCAGGCTACCCGGAATTTCATACATCACCCATTCGTACCCGAACCTCTGAATAATAAAATATTCGTATCCCATATCCAGCACTACTACCAGAATATAGAGCAACAGCATATTGAGCAGAGATTTTCTGTTTTTTATTAAACACATTAATAATGCAAGCGTGATCAGTGCCTGAAGCATTACTACCATTATAATATATAACATGGCTGGCTAACGTTTGGTCAAAGTTATATATTTTCATTGTAGCTCTTTTTAACTGTTTATTAAATCTACAAGAAATAAATCTCGGGGACTATACAGCACCCAAAAACAGTAAAAAAACTATCATTCCATTAAAAAAATCCAAACTAAAATATAATGCGTCAAGTTTTGACGCCACGAGCCAGGATATTTGCCTTGTCGGTTATCTGATCATGGTTGATGGTTGATGGTTGATGGTTGATGGTTGATTGCTGGCAACAGACAACTGATAGCCAGTAGCACATCATCTTCCCTATTTAACCTTAAAACCTGTCAACCTTATAAACTTAAAGCCTATGAAACACTACATCACAAAACCACTGTAAGACACGATGAAAACAAATGAAACAATTATTAACCTTTTAAAAATTAAAATATTATGAAAAACACATTTTTATTACTCACACTATTTACTTCTATTGGGCTGTCTGCCCAAAGCTTAACCCAAACATCATTTATAAAAGATCCTGGATCAGTCAACAATTTTGGTAACGGATATACTTTTGCCTATGAATCGTCCGGCACTCCATTTAGCGGTGCATTAATAAGTTTCGGAGGTCTTTCAAATCGTTATGATGCACAAATCAATGCTGATTATGCACCTCATGGAGGTAATCGTATTTCTTTCAGAACAAGAAACGGTGACGCTGGTGTCTGGAATAACTGGCAGGAACTCGCCACGAAAGGCAGCAATGAATTTTCAGGAGATCAAAATATACTGGGAAATGTGGGGATTGGAACTTCTTCTCCACAAGCAAAGCTCAATATTTATGGAGGACATGGAGATACAACGTTACTATTGCACTCAGCCGGCAATGGTACTGATGCACCAGCTTATTTAAACTTATGGGCATCTGAACCTGGTCTTACCTTCAATGGTGTAGGGATTGGAAATAATATTAAACACTGGAATAGTGTTACTCCTTTTTCCAGATTCAATAATACAAGAGGTGCTTCTTATATAAGACTACTGGAGAATCAAATTTTATTTACCACTGTAGATGCTTCCGGTAAATCCGTACAAGCACTAAATATTGCAGCAGATGGCAATGTTGCTGTTACCAACAAACTCGAAGCCAAAGAAATTAAAGTGACCACTACTCCAACAGCAGATTTTGTTTTTGAAGATTCTTATCAACTCCCCGATCTAGCCAGCGTAGAAAAACACATTAAGGAAAAGAAGCACTTACCGGAGATTGCCTCGGCTGCTGAAATGCAAAAAGAGGGTGTAAACATTGGTGATTTCCAGATTAAGCTTTTACAAAAAATTGAAGAGCTGACACTTTATTCTATTGAGCAAAATAAACAAAACAAAGAATTATTCCACCTAGTAGAAAAGCAGCAAGAACAGATTAAAAATCTGGAAAAAAATATTCAACAATCAACCAACACAAAATAAAATATCATGAGAAAGCTAAGTATATTATTATTAACACTGCCAACATTATATTTTGCCCAATTAACAACACCTTTAGGGCAAATACAATCAACTACTAATCCGGAAACCAAAAATATAGGGATTGGAACATCAACTCCAGAATCAATATTAGATATTCGTGCTAATGAAAACATTCCTATTATAAGAGGGAACGGAGGCTATATTCCTACGGGATTACGTTTCATTGATGATGCCTACACACAACCCGGACAGGTAAAGGAATGGGCAATATGGAAGGGAAACACTTTCACAAAAGGCCTTAGCTTCCATCGTTATGATGCTGTAAACCGTTGTGGCGGGGGCATCTGTGATGTTGTATTACAACTCAATGATAATGGAAATGTAGGAATTGGAAATGCCAGCCCAAGAGCCAAGCTAGACATTGGTAATGGTGCAGAAGGAATCATTATGGACTATTGGGGGCCTGCTAACGGGGTAAGCATTACGACTGCCAATACTCTATGGGCAAGATCATATGGATTTATTACTCAAAGCTTACAAAAAAGAGTCGCAGGATTTGGAGCAGTTGGAGATGGTGGAGATATTAACAGATTATACATTGGAAATAATTATGATGATTATATAGTACAGTTTGATTTAGCTAACAAGACAGCTGAATTCACAAACAATGTATCTGTTACCAACAAGCTCGAAGCCAAAGAAATCAAGGTTACTACTACTCCAACAGCCGATTTTGTTTTTGAAGATTCGTATCAGCTCCCCGATCTGGAAAATGTAGAAAAGCATATTAAAGAAAAGAAACACCTGCCGGAGATTGCCTCAGCTGCTGAAATGCAAAAAGAAGGGGTAAACATTGGAAATTTCCAAATCAAGCTTCTGCAGAAAATCGAAGAGTTAACACTTTACTCCATTGAGCAGAATAAGAGAATCCTGCAACTCGAAAATGAAATAAAATCCCTAAAAAAATAAAACTATGAAAACACTTAAATACCTCATTGTTCTATGTATACTCATTCTTTCTTCAGAACTTATAAAAGCTCAGAATTACAACCCTATTATCAATTACAGTTTTAATGATACTCCGGTGCATGGGGTAAAAATAAAAACCAATATCCCGTTTATTAACCAACAGGGAATGCCTACCATTATTATTGAAGGTTATAATTATTTTGATGGAAAACCTATTGGGCTAATATTCAACTGGTACATATACGAAAATGAATTTATTAACAATAGTATTTCTTCTTTTGGTGCCTATACTCCGGAAGTAAAACTTTCCAATGAGAATGGTAAAGTTGTCATCTTCATCAATGAAAAAAAATATTTCAATCGATTTACGGTAAGAGGTTTTGCCCATGGTTTGAGTGAAGATATATCATGGTTTTCCAACTGGAGTATTGCTGACGAGCCTCTTTCAGGTACTAAAACGGTTACTATTCCATATAAAAATACTGTAGGCGAATTAAACTTTCCCGCAGGTATCATTACCAATAATGGTAATGTAGGGATTGGAACAACTACTCCTGAAAATACAGAAAGCTGGAATAAAGTACTAGAAGTAAAAGGAACAGCTAATTCTAAGCTAATTACCACTACCTCTGATATTACAACCGGAATGTGGTCTCATAATACTGACATCTTTTTTGCTCCTGCCGGAGGTTTAGCCGGAACCCACACCAATCATCCTTATAGTTTGATTACCAACAAAACATCTAGAATGACTATTGCTGCCGATGGTAATATCGGGATTGGAACAACTACTCCTTCAGAAAAACTTGAAGTTAATGGTTCTGTATATTCAAATACTGATAATTCTTATATCGGAGCAGATGCCCAGGGAGAATCAAGATTAGGTCTTGTTAAAAAGGGAGGATTGGGCCCTGTCATTTCTTCAGGCTCTAACCATCCAATTATTTTAGGTTCATGGAACACTCCTGATATAAGGAACAATATTTCAAGTGGCAATTTTAAAGAGCATTTAAGAATTAATACTAATGGAAATGCTTCTCTTCAAGGCAAACTCGAAGCCAAAGAAATTAAGGTTACCACTACTCCAACAGCAGATTTTGTTTTTGAAGATTCGTATCAGCTCCCCGACTTAGCCAACGTAGAAAAACATATTAAAGAAAAGAAACACCTACCGGAAATTGCCTCAGCTGCTGAAATGCAAAAAGAAGGAGTAAACATTGGGGATTTCCAGATTAAACTTTTACAAAAAATCGAGGAGCTGACACTTTATTCTATTGAGCAGAATAAACAGAACAAAGAACAACAGGAAAGAATCCAAAAACTTGAAGAGCAGGTTAAAGCCTTACTCCACAAATAAACTTCTCAATGCTACAGTAAAAAAAACGGAAAGTCTTTTTTAATGCGTCAAGTTCTGTCGCCACGCGTGTGGATCTTTGTTGGAGAAAGGAAAACACTAAAAATAAAATATTATGAAACCACTAAAAAATCTCACAAGCAGATCGCCTTAGAAAGGCGTTGCTAAATCTCAAATTAAAAATTAAAACAAAAAAATATTGAATACAATGAAAACCTATTTCACATTATTTTCTTTTGCGTGTGCCACTATACTAAGCGCACAAAAAAAGGAATTAATCTCATTCCCTACCAGCGCAGAAGCATACAGTCTTTCAAAAGTTGAAAAAATGCCAATGGATTATTTTAGGGGAAAAGCAAACATAAATATTCCCATATACACTATAACTGTTGATGGTGTTTCAATCCCCATTAGCTTATCTTATAATACAGGTGGAATAAAACTAAATGAAGTCTCCAGTATAGTAGGATTAGGCTGGTCGTTGAATATTCCCGGAAACATACAACATGAAATAAAAGGAGCAAGTGATTTCTCGGCTAATCCTCTTTCCAAAAATATTAATGATTATGACAAATATCGTGGAGTTACCCGTACAACGTGGATTGATCAGGAAACCCATAAAAAAGTAGAAGATCTCGAAGCAATTATGAATGGCATCTATGATACAAAGCCCGATATCTTCAATTATAGTTTACCAACCATCTCCGGTGCATTTATTTTACAAAATAATAATGTAGGTTCATCTATCATAAAATATGATGGGCTAAAGGGATTTACTATTCCTAATGAAGATATATCCATCGTCAGAAGCCAGGATAAATTTAATTTTAAAGATCCTCAGGGAGCTGAATACTGGATGTCTACCAAGAATCTGGTCGAAAGCTTTTATGATTATAAAACAACACTGGATCCAACATTATACAATATCGATAGCCTTAAGATTAATAACAAGCTAGTAAAGTTTAGTTATAATAAGCTTAACATATATAAGGAACAAAACTTTGTAGAAATTGCCCATCATAAACTTACAACAGATCCTCCCGGATCTTATTACAATCTACCTCCACTTCTTAAATATGAAAAAAAATTATCCTATACTGTATCCAGAGAAAATCTAATTAATAAAATAGTATTTGATAATGGTGAGATCAATTTTTTCTATTCTGACGACCCTGGTATGGCTCTTTCAGATGGCACTGTATACAGAAAAGATTTGGAAGGAGGTAAAGGGCTTGCCTTAAGAAAGATACAGGTGAAAAATAAATCCGGCGTTATCATAAAAGACATAGCCCTGAATCAAAACTATTTTGAAACTAAAAACACGAACAAAACACATGAAGATTATAGATTGAAATTAGTGAGTATTCATGATAATCTACAAAACAATGAATACAAGTTTACCTATGATGAGGAATTTAGCTTTCCAAGGAGAAATTCTAATACAGATGATTATTGGGGATATATTAACAATTTATACGATGGGTCGACAGGATTACCTGAAAAATATACCGGCGGAAGTAACACTCCCCCTTCTTCTAGTATTGATGGAATTCCAAGAAGAAGCAGAGAACCAAATATTAAATATACCAAAATTGGAAGTCTAAAATCTATACAGTACCCAACAGGTGCAAAGAAAAATTTTTATTATGAACAACCATATCGCTATACTAAGCTTGATAGTGAAAGAAATATTGCATACTATAGTAAAGAAAGAATAGAGGTCGCAAGAATTGACGGAGGTCTTACTCCTGCAACTTTGCACAAAGATTTTGTACTAGACAATGATTTTTATGATAAAATATATGCAATTAATAAAGAAGCTAGGATTAAAGACACAGTAATGGCTATTTTTAATAACTCCTGTGAAAACGAATCTTTACCAGATGGACAGGTAGCACCTATAGAACAAACACGATGTCTTGGCTCTATTAGTTTTGGCAATAATAACCTTTCCGGATCTAAATCTCAGGTAGTAATATGGCCAAACAATGCAAATTCCGGATCTCTATCAATATGGAAGGGAGGTGATTGTAATTGTAATGCTTCTTTTTATCTAGATTATGAATACCCAGTGTATGTCCAAGGTCCGGAAGGCTATACCATTCGTTACTCTGGCTTACGAATTTCTAAAATAGAAGATATTGATCAAAATAATGTATCCAATGTTTATACCTATTTATATGGAAAATATGACGGAAGTAATAACTTCAATCCAATCACAACACTAAATCAACCTGTTAATTTCTCAACATTTACAAGAAGACATATTCAAGGTGTTCCTATAGGCAGCTATGATGTTCCGCCTGGTTTCATCGAACAATATTTGACTATTCAAAGTTCAAGCCAAAACAGTAATACCTACGGAAGCTCAGATGTTGCAACATATCCTTATGTTATAGAAAAAAGTGAAAAAGGCAGTGTCTTAATGGAATTTAGTGAGGGAGACCTTCCACAGCTAGGCTATAACAGATGGAAGGCAGGAAGATTAAAAAAAGAAACTTATCTAAATGCTGCAAATGAAGTTATTAAAACAGTAGATTATGTTGAAAAATTAAGTCCAATTAAAAATAGTCTTTCCGGTTATACTGTTAATTCTAATATACCATATATGGCTGCTTTTTATACCAATTTTGATGTTTTGCCAATTGAGCAAGCATATGATACTGACTTACAAATAGACGCTATAGAGTCAGCCAAAATAGAAAACATTAAAACTATAACGAAGGAATTTTTAGATGGTAAGGTTATAGAAACAGTTGTTACCAATAATTATTCTGACACTAATATTAACAATCCGATAAACATCCAAAACACAATAACCAAAATTTCTGATGGCTCGTCCTCCGAAACCACTTACCAATATGCCCACGAAAAAGGCAACCAGTATCTTATTGATAAAAATATGATTGGGATTCCACTTCAGACAAGCGTTACTCAGAAACAAAATGATAATGATCCGGGAAAAACAATTTCCAAATCAGAGATTTTGTACCCAACCAGTCAGGCTGATGCCAATGCTAAAACAGCAGGATTAGCATTACCTGTTTCGGTATTAGGTTTTGATCTCCAAAATCCGGAGGATGCCGCTAAAGCTCAAACTGAGTTAACTTATGATCTGTATGACAATAAAGGAAATATTGTTCAGTACTCGGTAAAAGGAAAACCTGTAACCGTTATCTGGGGTTATGGTCAAACACAACCTATTGCGAAAATAGAAGGTGCTGCCTACAACCAGGTTTCTGCTTATGTACAAGCTATTATTGCTGCATCGGATGCAGATAACACACAGGGAACTGACCAGTCGGAACAGGCTTTAATCGGGGCATTGGATGCCTTAAGGAATAATTCTGCACTTACAGGTTATCAGATTACCACTTATACTTATAATCCACTGATTGGAGTAACAAGTATTACCCCGCCTTCAGGAATACGTGAAATCTATAAGTATGATTCAGCTAACAGATTAGAATCCGTAAAAGATGTGAATGGAAATCTGTTGAAAGAATACCAATACCGATATAAGAATTAAGTACGAAATCGGAAATTAGAAGTACGAGGTACAAAATATTGAAATTAAGAGAGAAAAAAGCAGGTTGGTGCTTTCATCACCTGCCCTCTCTTTAATTAGAAATTAGAGGTTAGAAGTTAGCCTTTATAGCCTTACAATTGAACCTTTGGTAGTTCATATTACTACCCTTTCAAAAAAACACAAAAAAGCTAAAACTCTTTTTTAATACGTCAAGTTTTGGCGTCACCAATCAGGACATTTGCTTCAACAAAAGAAGTTAGAGGTTATCTGAATAGGTTGATGGTTGATGGTTGATGGTTGATGGTTGATGGTTGATGGTTGATAACTGATAACTGATAACCGACAAATCATATAACTTAAATCCTTACAACTAAATCGCTGAAAAATAAAAACACAAAAAATCGCAAAAAGTAATTATTAATCTTTAAAATCCAAATCGTTATGTTTAAGTTCAAACATTTTTATACCATGGGAATTCTCATGGCAGGGACACTCTCATCCCATGCCCAGATTATTCTCACCAATCCGGTAACAGAACAAAACAAGTCTGTTACCGATCCTTACAGCATCAGGCTCCTGCCAGGATTCAATGCCGCCTCACCTGCCGTCAACAGCTTCAGGGCTTCTCTGGGAGCTTCGTCTAATCCTAACCCTACGCCTAATAATTATGCTCCTAATCCGACAGCTTCAATATCGGTGAATGAGAATTACATCTACTCGCGTACTTACCTGGCACCACGCTCTTCCTCAGATCCTGCTGCCCCTCAGCAGCAGAGTATCTCCTATTTCGACGGACTCGGCAGACCCAAACAGGAGCTTTCTATTAAGTCTACACCCAATGGTCAGGATTTAGTATCCGATATTCCGTATGACAGCTTCGGCCGTCAGGTACAGTCATGGCTTCCGGTTCCAATGAACTCTCTAAACGGAAATATCCAGTCCGGAGTTCAGACCGCTGCTTCTGGTTATTACAAGAAAGCTGACGGATCTGCAGATCCATTGGCTTATGGAGAAAAAACACTTGAAAACTCGCCTCTGGACAGAGTTCTCGCTCAGGCTGCTCCGGGTTCTGACTGGGATGGTAAAAAAGTTCAATATCAATATCAAGCCAATGCTGATGGTGAGGTCTATCGTTATACCACCAGTACTTCCTGGAGTAATAATGCAACAGTTTCTGTTCTGGGTTTAAGTGGTACCTATGGAGCCAATAGTTTGTACAAAAATGTCATTACCGATGAAGATGGAAATTCAACAATAGAATTTAAAAACGGACAGGGACAAACGGTTCTGGTACGTAAAAAAAATGGTTCAGAAAATCTGGATACTTACTATGTGTATAATGAGTACAATCAGCTTGCTTTTGTTATTCCACCTCTCGCTATTGACAAAGGCGTTGATGCTACACTCCTTAATGAACTGGCTTATCAGTACCGTTATGACGGCCAAAACAGACTGGTGGAAAAGAAGCTTCCGGGAAAAGACTGGGAGTATATGGTTTATGATAAGCAGGACAGACTGGTATTAACTCAGGATGGAAAACTCCGCCAGCAGAATAAATGGCTCTTCACCAAGTATGATAAATTCGGAAGAGTGGCTTATACAGGATTACTGGACAGTGAGCCGGGAAGAGATGCTCAACAAAGCAATATGGTTAATTTTGGTATTAATAACGAAGAAAGAAGTGCTTCCGGTTTTGTACAAAACGGGACTACCATTTATTATAGCAGTTCCGCCTACCCTGTTGGTAACTTTACTTTGTTAACCGTTAATTATTATGATGAGTATCCACCGGGAAGTCCGGCAGTGTTTAATGGTGCTTCGGTTCTGGGTTCTAATCCTGTGAACGGAAGAAGTACCAAAGGATTACCTGTAGCTTCTATGGTCAAGAATATTGAGGATAATGGATGGACAAAATCTTATATCTGGTATGATGATAAAGCAAGGCCTGTAGCCACAGAATCTCAGAATCATCTTGGCGGTTATACCAGAACAAGTTCGGTATTAGCTTTCTCCGGAGTACCCACCAGTACTACAACCTATCATAAAAGGGATGCTTCATCCGGGGAAATGGTCATGAAAGAAGATTTTTCTTACGACCATCAGAACCGTCTGGTAAAGCATACCCATCAGGTAAATGGTGGCCCGGTGGAAGTTTTAACAGAGAATATCTACAATGAACTTGGACAATTAGAATCCCAAAATATTGGAAATGGTATTCAGTCGATAAAAAACGAATACAATATTCGTGGTGCTTTAACCAAAATGAATGATCCAAAGAATTTGCTAAATAAGCTTTTCGGATTTGAACTGAAGTATATTAATCCAGCAGGAACTTCTAAAAAATACAATGGCAATATTGCCGAAACTGACTGGGCTACACAAAGTGACGGAACATTAAGACGTTATAGCTATCAATATGATGGAGTAAACCGATTAAAAGAAGGCAGTTATTGGGATAATGCCGGAGCTGTCAGTGGTTCTTATGCGGAGAAGTTGAGTTATGACTTGAACGGAAATATCACCGGATTGCAAAGAACAGGTCAGGGTGCCGGATTAATAGATCAGCTGAATTATACCTACGATCAATCTGGAAACAGTAATAAACTGATTAGAGTGAATGATGCTTCTGGAAATGCAGCAGGTTATCCGGTAGGTGGAAATACAATTGCTTATGACATTAACGGCAATATGGTGAATCATCTGGATAAAGGGATCTCGAATATTGCTTACAATTATCTGAACCTACCAAGCAGTATTACAGCTTCCATAGGGAATACAGATTATATATACCGCGCAGATGGTTCTAAAGTCAGAAAGGTATTTGGAGGTAAAACAACGGATTACTTAGATGGATTCCAGTATGAAAATGGTGTATTACAATTTATACCGACTTCAGAAGGTTATTATGATCTTACCAAAAATAAGTATATTTACAATTATACAGATCACCTTGGAAATGTAAGGTTAAGCTACACCAAAGGTGCTTCTGGAGGAGCAGAGATCATTGAAGAAAACAATTATTACCCGTTTGGATTAAAACATCAGGGATACAATTCAAACTCTTTAGCTAATAGTGCTTATCAGTATAAATATCAAGGACAAGAATTGCAGGAGAATGGATGGTATAGTTTTAAGTGGAGAAACTATATACCAGAGCTAGGTAGATTCTTTAATATCGATCAACTTGGCGAGAAATATGAATATCAATCTCCATATAACTTCTCCGAAAACCAAGTTACCGCTTTTGTAGAACTTGAGGGACTTGAAAAAGGACTACCTTGGTATCTTAATGAAAATAAATATGGAGGAAAACCCGTTTTAACATTAGGAGCACACAATATTAAACTACCATATGCTCAAAGAGACAAATATAGTGGGAATATTATAGACAAAACAGGAACGTTTCTAAGTAATACTCTGGGCTCCATATATAATGGTGTCGCATCTACATGGAATGATGCCATGGAAGGGAAAGATGGTACTTCCGCAGTGTTTGAAGGAGATCGAGAAATGGAATCCACAGTACGACATGTTGCCAGAGGAAATGTTAATATAGAAGAAGTTGAAGGACTAGCAGCTGCAGCAATTATCCATAAAACAGTAAGGAGCTCAAACAAACTTAAACCAAATAAAGAAGCTGTCGGAGATCATTCATCGTTTGATAGAGATGTTAATGGAAATATTTATAAGTATGAAACATATGAAAAAACAAATAAAGGTTATTTTAATCCTACTAAGAGATTTGATGGAGGAAAAAAAGATGGATCTCCAGGCGCAGCACATGTAGATAGAAAGACTAAAAAGTCCGTTACAACACCTCATGTGCAAACTAAAGAGGAAACAAGAAAGCCAACCCCCGAAGAGCTACCTAAAAATGCAAGATTTATAAGATGAAAAATATAAGAATAATACAAGAATGGTTCAAACTCCAGTGTAATGGTGACTGGGAAAGTGAATATGGGATAAATATTCATACTATTAATAACCCGGGTTGGAACATAAATATAGATTTATTTGACACTGTTCTCAGTGGATTCACAATTGATGAAAATATAGATAATGGACCTGATGATTGGTTTTTCATTCAATGTAATGGAGAAGTTTTCTCAGGAGCAGGGGATCCTAATAAATTAAATACAATCTTAGATAAATTTATTGAATTCGCAATGAATAATATTAGTAAATCAAATTGTTTGTATACTGCGTATGCAAGAGTCAATAAGTTTTCCAATTTAAAGGTTTTCACGCCTATAGAATTAAAAATGATTGATTTATGTAATTTTGAAATTATATCTATTCCAAATATTGATTCTAAAGATTTAAAAGTAATAGATATTGATGATTTTGAAAAAATAGATTTTAATAAATTAGATATAGATATTGATTTCAGTATAGGAGATAAAGTAAAATGTGAACTAATTCATTTTTATGATAATCCTAGTTTAGTTATATTATAAATTTCCTGTCGCCAGTGCGGACCTCAGGCTCATTACTAGCATGAAATACTTAATAAGCTGCCTTTTAGCAGCTTGTTTTTTAATATAGTATATTTACATTGATACGAGCGAGATGCTCACACCAGCAGGTAAATAATCAAGATTAAATAAAATGGACACATGGTATAATTTTTTAAAAGAAAGTGTTGGTCAGCAAGAGTTACACAATTTTACAGACATATTTTATTTGGGAAGTTGTCCTTACTCTACATGTTGTCAATTTACCAACCTTTCAAATAATTTAAATATTTATGACTTATTAAAAGATTGTGTAGTTGATAACGCCAAAGATAGTTTAGAATTCTTTCTATTTGTAAATAAGATAAATTCTATAAAAAAAGTTATCATTATTTATAATCCTTTTGAATTATTTGACTCGTCTTATGTTTATAAGGTAATAGATTTTTTAGACAATAAAAAAATTCAACATTTACCAAACTATAAAAAGATATTTTCCAGATGTGTATAATGAAAATAAAACAATCTGCAAAAGTATCTATTAACCCTGAACTATAGCTCGTGACTAACAAAATACATAACAAAGCAGCCTTTTCTGGCAGCTTGTTTTATAATATGTTTACATTGATAATAGTAACACAAGCTTAAAGTTACCATTTTAGTTCAACAGATTGGATAATGCATTGGATATTGAAGTTATCACAAATGATACAAGCGAGATGCTCGCACCAGCGGGGGAATTTATGAATGTGCTTCTTAATAAAAATAGCCCAGAAGCAAAAAAACATTGGAATGATGCAAGAAAAAACGCAACAACTATCGGACACTACAATAATCAATAAAATGATCATATCTCAAATAAAGGATTTTAAAGTAAAGAACATATATTTCTATGATGATAAAAATGAAATATATAATTTGAAATTACTAGTTGAGTTTATTGAAAATAAATATCTTTATTTTGATTCAGCTAGTTTTAACGTAACTGATAATGCAGATATTTTAAATCAATATAATTGGAAAAAAATTGAAATTCCAGAAGAAAACACTAATATAATAAGCATTAAAGAAGATGAATTAACTTCATATTTCATACTGTTTTCTAATAATGATATTTTATATATTTTTCAAAGACTAATAAGCTCTAATAAATGGGAGCAAAACTTTGAAATTGTAAAAAAAATATCTGAAGACTATAAAGAGGTTGAGAACTACATGAATAAAGATTGGATTGATGTTTTATAATATTAAATCCTCCCGCTAGCGCGAGCCTCTGGCTCGTGACAAATACAAAAATAGTTATCAAGCTGCCTTTTCAGGCAGCTTTGTTTTTTAATATATTTACATTGATACGAGCGAAACGCTCGCACCAGCGGGGAGATATAATTATAATTGACTACAATGGAAAAAGAGATAAAAATAAATAATATTGCATATATTTCCTTAGCAATATTTATGATAAACTTTCTAATTTATCTATTAATAGATAAATTAGAAGTAATAAGCACCTACAGTGGATTAGCTAAGAATATTTATATTTTTATTTCATTTCCACTAAATATAATAGGCACAATTATATTTTTATATTTTTCAATTAAATTCTTAACAAATTATAAAAGAAATTATTGGAATCTTATACTGTGTATTCCTTTGCTAATATTTTTATTTTATTCCTTTGCTTTGATTTAATAATATGATTATTTTGTAAATTTCCCCGCTAGCGCGAGCCTCTAGCTCGTGACTAACAAAATACTTATCAAGCCGCCTTTTCATGCAGCTTGTTTTTTAAATATAGTATATTTACATTGATACGAGCGAAACGCGCGCACCAGCAGATATTATTATTCTCGAGCCTGGAACTATAACTTTTGAAATAATAAGATAAAAATAATTAGAAATGAAAACATTACAAACTAATTGGATAAATATATTAGGAGTATTTGTAGTATTATTTTTATATACTTTTTTAAATTCTTGGATAAATTATCCTGCAACTTTTATTCAAGCTTTATTTGGGGCATTTGTGTTAGTTTGCCTTTACGGCATAATGTTTTGGGTAGGTTTTATAATAATGTTAATAATATTAGATTCTGCATTGATTATTCCTAATCCAAAAAACTTAAAAATAAAATTACTTATTGAATGGATTGTAATAAGTTCCCCTTTTGTTTATTGGGCAATAAAATATCCCGAACAAAGAACATTATATGTAATTGCAATAATTACTTTTTTGATTACACAGCTATTAAGAGATAAATTAATAAACAAAGACCCCCGCTAGTGCGAGCCTCCGGCTCGTGACTAAAAAAATACTTATCAAACATAGTATATTTATATTGATACGAGCGAGACGCGCGCACCAGCGGGAGAATAAGGCTTACAAAAAAGAATGGAAGAGAAATTAATGCTGGGGGTGAAAGAAAAATCGGACCAATTAAATCGTTAAACCTTAAAACTTTAGGATATTGAAAGCATTAATTTATTTTGGAACTATATTGCTCTTATTTAGCTGTGCTGCTAGATCAGCAATTATGAACACAGGAATTTTTGAAAGCAATAATATGAATAAACTTATTAACGAAGCTACTCTTGAGTTGTATGAAAGCAAAAATATTGATAGTTCTTTTTATATTCTTCAAAATAGAGATAGCTTAATAATTTTAGTGGCATCTCCTATAAATATCAATAAAGCTTTATTATATATTGAAAAAACAGGATGTATAAAATTTGCTCAAAAGAATTTTATAGTTTCAAAGCCATATCAGGCAAAGTATAATATACTTAAAACAAGAATAGACATTAAGCCATGTGATATCTTAACGGTGCCCTATAATGATAACTTCGAAGCTATGGCAATTAAAGGAATTATTTACAAAATAACTCCTTCAAAAACAGATTATAATTTTTCAAAATCATTTAAAGGGGATGTATCATTTTTATTTAAGAATAAAGAAAAATACAATTATAAAATAATTAGAGACAATTCAACGGAGCCTGGGTATAAATAAATAGCCCGATAGTGCGAATTTATAACAGTACTTTTTTATTATAATTACATGAAATTAAAAAACATAAAATTTCAACAAAATATAAAGTTACTATTTTAGTTCAGCCAGAAATTATCCAGATTTAGATAGTGCATTGGATATTGAAGTTATCTTTATGGGATAGAATGAAGGCACGGATTACAAATCTGCGACATCGGGAGTTTCAAAATTAACACCTGGAATATTAGGAAAAACAGGCATGAATATAAATAACTTTGAACGATTGGGAAAAGATAACATGTTTGGGGGAAAAGTATCATATGGATTAAGTAAAAATATACTTGATAGTAAAACTCCTGTTTTAATTGAACAATCCGAAGACTTTATGCATAAACAAGGTTATGAAAGTGCAGAAAGAGTCAAAATTAAGGAAAGTGCTATTGAAAGTAGTGGGCCCATGGGAGAAGAAAGAATTTCATTAAAAGACTTTTCAATTGAGCAAATTGGCAAAAGTCAATATACATACGTCAAAAAAGAAGAATTAAATAAAAAAGATATAACTTATTCAGACAAATGGAGTTCAGTTAGAAATATAACTTATACATTGACAAAACCTAAAGGTCAGTCAAATAATGATACAGCTGAATTAAAAAATCTTAGAACTAGTGACAAATTAAAAACAGGAGCTGCAATTATAAAAGATATTGTTGACTTTTTAAGTAATATTTTAAAGTAATGAAATTAAACAGTTTTATACAATTATTTATATTTATTATTACAATTTCATGCGTTAAAAATGATTTTAATAGCAAAAACACTGAAATTCTAAAACAACATAAAGAAAATTTTCTTACTAGTTTAACTTCTCATTTTCCTAATAAAATAGGAAACAATGTAATTATTGCTTATAATGAAGATATTAAAAACAATAATATTCATCTATATTTATTAGAAAATAACGTTAAGATAGGAGTTATAGATTCTTTAAAAAAGAATTTTACAAAAAATCGTGTTAAACCAAAAAAGGTTAATAGAAATGAAATTTACATAATTAATAAAAATGAGAAAGTCATAGATGGATTTAGTGAATTTACTAATAACATTATTACTATAAATAAAGAGTCTAAATATCCTATACCAAATTTTTTAGATCTTAATAATAAGATACTATATGACCTTTCTTATGATTATTACATAATAGATTACAATAATGATATTCAAAAATTTAAAAATCTTGATTTAAAGAAAGATACATATATGCCACTAAATAAACAAAATGGTATGTCTAAAGGGATTGCAATAAGTGAATTGCATAAAACTATTATCTTTTGGATAGCATTATGGTAGAAGTAATTCATCCCCAATAGCACGAGCCTCCGGCTCTGAACTAATCAAAAATATCTTAATAAGCTGCCTTATCAGGCAGCTTGTTTTTTAAATATAGTATATTTACATTGATACGAGCGAAACGCTCGCACCAGAGGAGGGGGGAAATCCAACGAAATTCCTTTAAGGAAATATTATGGTGGCAAAATTGATGAGAAAAGATTAAACAAACCTCCTAATAATATAAATCCTTAGATTATGAAAAATTTAACCTTCCTTTTTTTATTGATACTTAATCTTCTTTCCTGTAATAAGGAAAACTCTTATTTATTATACAATTATAAAAGTTTATCAAAAAATATTGATATCAATAATGGAAAATTACAAACTATACAAGTTCGAGAATATGTTTTTTTAAAAACTGATACTGCAAATATTATAGGATATTTAAGTATTGAGGAACTCGATAAAATATTCGAAAAATTTTATAAAAATAAAATTAATAAAAATGATTTTTTATTCAAATTTTTAAATTTAAGAGATGAAATGCCTATTAATTATTTCAAAAAATTAGATTTAAATAAATCATTAATTAAATTGGATAAAATCATTTTAGAATCTTATAGACAAAAGGGCGTTAATTATTTAGTGAATAATTTTACATATAAATCTAAATCTCATTCCTTAATATTTAAAAACAATGACCTTAACTTAGTCCAAAAGAGAACTATTATATATCTTTTTTATACCAACCATTATGATCTATATCAAGATGATTATTTTGCACAATCATGGTTTATAAAGAAAAAAGATTTTAAACTATATTGGTAATTAATGATAACACGAGCCTCTGGCTCATGATTAACCTAAAACACCTAATAAACAGCCTGAGTATATTTGCTATAATGCATACTATGTGCAAAAATTAATAAGAGATCTAAATGAACCATATCAGAAAAACAAAATAGATGATTAATTTTTTAAAAAAATATATAGTAATAATGTTAGCTATCTTTTTAGCGTGCATATTTTCATATGATTATTTATTTAAACAAGAATATAAAATAAATTATAAGGAAAAAGGGCAATATGCTATTGGAACAGTCGAAAGTATTAAAGGATATGGAAAAGGTAGTGGTTATAATTATATATATACTTTTAATGTTAATGGTAAAAAATATGAATCTGTATGCGGAATAGGAAATTTACCCTATAATATAGCTCAAAAAAAAATTAATAATCAGTTTTTAGTGCTATACTTAAATAATAATATTCATAATAATAGATTATATATTAACCTTCCTATTAATAATATAAAAGAGTCTGAACTAAAACAGAAAATTGATAACAATTCACAAAGCAAATCTATCTTAGATTCCATTCCTGCTTCTGGCTTTTTTTGGCAAAATTATTTTTAATAATAAAAAATAATATATCCCTTCTAGCATGGGTCCTGACTCGTGATTAACACAAACAAGCTGCCTTTTCAGGCAGCTTGTTTTATTAAACATAGTATATTTACATTGATACGAACGAAGCATAAAGTTACTATTTTAGTTCAGCCAGAAATTATCCAGATTTAGATAGTGCATTGGATATTGAAGTTATCTTTATGGGATAGAATGAAGGCACGGATTACAAATCCGCGACATCGGGAAAAACACCATTATCGGATAACAATCAATAATATTTTAAAAGAAAAATGAGAATTATAGCATTATTAATAACTTTATTCACACTATATTCATGCAAAAAGAATTATAGTGTTGATTTAATTAACAAAAAGAATAATAAAAATATATTAAGGGTCTCTTTAAAAGACAGCGATAAAATAACTGTTAAGGATTTGTCAGGAAATATTGAATTTTATTTTATCAAGAAACAGGGAGAATTTTATGTATCTGATTCTAAATTTCCCATAAATAATGATAGTGCCTTATGGATGTCTAATATTAGAAATTATCATATTTCAAAAGGAAATAATAGAAAAGGAAGTGATTTTACTATAAAAAAAACAAATAACTCCTATATCTCCTCGTTCATATATTGGGATGAATATACTCGCAATAATATAGAATATTATTACAAGAATAATTATGAGATCACAAAAATTGTAATAAACTCTGACATTTATAGTGTTGAGTGATGAAAACCAAGATACATCTGATGATAAGAAGCAAGATCCCTCGCTAGCGCGAGCCTAAGGCTCGCGACTAACAAAATACTTATCAAGCTGCCTTTTCAGGCAGCTTTGTTTTTTAATATATTTACATTGATACGAGCGAGACGCTCGCACCAGCAGACATTACTATTCCCGAGCCAGGAACTATAACTTTTGAAATGAAAATATAAAAATAATTAGAAATGAAAATATTAAAAACGAGTTGGATAAATATTGTTGGTATTTTCACAGTATTATTTTTGTACACCACTATATATGGGTTAATAGACTCAAATATTTCGAGAAATGTCTTTCAGGCAATGGTAGCATCTTTAATAGGTATTTGTTTTTACGGTATAATGTTTTGGATAGCCTTTATATTAGTACTTATTATTTTAGATTTAATTATAATCCTACCTAATCAAAATAATCTTATCTTAAAACTTTTATTAGAATGGATTTTAATAAGTGCACCTTTTATATATTGGGCTATTACATATGAAAGGCAACGAAATATATTTATACTTGCTATAATAGCTTTTTTAATAACACAATTATTTAGAGAAAGGCTTATAAAAAAGCTCAAAAAATAATTAATTCTAAGATAGACCAAAGCCCACACAATCGCAATTGGCGTTTTGTTTATTCCCCACTAGCGCAAATCTTTTGCTCGTGACTAACCTAAAATACTTATCAAGCTGCCTTTTCAGGCAGCTTGCTTTATTATACATAGTATATTTATATTGATAATCATAATAGAAGCTTAGAGTTACTATTTTAGTTCAGCCAGAAATTATCCAGATTTAGATAGTGCATTGGATATTGAAGTTATCTTTATAACATAGAATGAAGTCACGGATTACAAATCCGCGACATTGGTTAAACAACATATAAAATGGAAGGATGGAAAATCTTCAGGCCATATTTTTTATAACAAACCAAATTAAAAGATGAGTAATACTATTATTAAGAAAACTTTTTATAGTGAGTATTTTGATGAGAAAATCGAAAATATTTATCTACTAGATGAAGATAAAGCTTCAAAATTATGGAGTGATAAAATTGATAAAAGTTCAAATAACTTTTATCAAATAAATGATGATAATCCAATAATTTATAATTCAAAAAACATAGGAGACTGGAGGAATTATTATGACTCTAATAATATTTTAGGTTTGCAAAAATTTTTGAAATCGATATTAAATTGGGAAAAAGAGGAGCTAGTATTCTTCTGTATAAATAAGAATACTATTATAACAACACTTTATCATGTCTTTTTAGAAAATATTTTTAATTTTTTAGAATTATATGACGATTGTCCAATATTAATCTCCCATGAAAAATTAGAATGTATTTACTTTACACCTTTAGGTAATACTTTTTATTCATCTTATAAAATTTGATATATCCAAACTAGTAGCTCCCCCGTTAGCACGAGCCTCTAGCTTACAACTAATAAAATATCTAATAAGCTGCCTTTTCAGGCAGCTTGTATTATAATATAGTATATTTACATTGATGTGAGAAACAGAAAGGAAAACTATATATGGTAGAATTATGAATAATAAAAAATATATTTATGTGTTACTTTTACCATTATATTTATCCTGTAACCCTTTATACAAAAAGTACCAAACTATAGATATAGAGGCACTTAAAAGTAACTTATACAATGAGCAACATAAAATTATAAAGGATATTCTTTCCAAAGAAAGTAAGTCCTCTATTTTAATAATAAGATGGAAAAAAAATATGTTAGTCAAAGATGCCCCTTTATATTATTCTGCATTATTATATACTTCTTTAGATGGGAAAATAAAACTATTGAGTAATGATAAAAAAAATAAAGAAAAAGAAATACTTATTACAAAAGATTCTTCGAATGAATACTTTAGAGAATTTTCATATATATTAAACAATTACCTACAGGGAAAAGATGAACATTTATTATCCCTTCGAGATTCTTTTAGTAGCTCTGAAATGAATAGTCCATACTATATCTATGATTTTGTAAAGCACAAAAAGATTAAAATAAACTCATTTATTTTTGATAAAGAGGGTAAAATAATACAGTAGATGTACCATGCAGTTATTTCCTCTCATTAGTGTGAACCACAACTAACTCTTCGATTAATAATATACTTAACAAGCTGCCTTTTCAGGCAGCTTGTTTTTTAAATATAGTATATTTACATTGATACGAACGAAGCATAAAGTTACTATTTTAGTTCAGCCAGAAATTATTCAGATTTAAATAGTGTATTAGATATTGAAGTTATCTTTATGGGATAGAATGAAGGCACGGATTACAAATCCGCGACATCGGGAAGAACACCAATATGGTAATAATAATCAATAATATAAAAATGAGAATTATAGCATTATTAATAATTTTATTCACATTATATTCATGCAAAAAGAATTATAGTGTTGATTTAATTAACAAAAAGAATAATAAAAATATATTAAGGGTCTCTTTAAAAGACAGCAATAAAATAACTGTTAAGGATTTGTCAGGAAATATTGAATTTTATTTTATCAAGAAACAGGGAGAATTTTATGTATCTGATTCTAAATTTTCCATAAATAATGATAGTGCCTTATGGATGTCTAATATTAGAAATTATCGTATTTCAAAAGGAAATAATAGAAAAGGAAGTGATTTTACTATAAAAAAAACAAATAACTCTTATATCTCCTCATTCATATATTGGGATGAATATACTCGCAATAATATAGAATATTATTACAATAATAATTATGAGATCACAAAAATTGTAATAAACTCTGACATTTATAGTGTTGAGTGATGAAAACCAAGATACATCTGATGATAAGAAGCAAGATCCCTCGCTAGCGCGAGCCTTAGGCTCGCGACTAACAAAATACTTATCAAGCTGCCTTTTCAGGCAGCTTATTTTTATTAAAAGACTATATTTACGAAGTACGGGCAGAACTCTAATACCAAAGAATATCCTGCAAATAAAGCAATGGATGAATCTTTTAAAAATTAAAATATATTTTTAAAATGAATAATAATATAGATAACTGGTTAAATGGCTTAAATGAATTTCAGGAAGGATTAACTCTTATATCATTTGGGGTAATTATTTTAATTATTTCAAAATTTATACATAAAGACCTTAATAATGAAGGATACAAGCCTTTCAAACCATTTAGAAGAAAAAACAAATCTCAATCTGAAGATAATTTTTTTATTATTATGTACATGCGTTCCTTTTGGGGAATATACATAGGGCTTTTTATTATATTATTTGGAATATATAAGAGTCTCCGATATTTCTTTTAAGTAAAATTTCCTGCTAGCACGAGCCTCTGGATCGTGATTAATAAAATACCTAACAAGCCTTTATAGTTACAATAATGTAAATGAGATATATAACAATAGGAGAAATATAGAAGTATCCTATCTATTTCTCTAAAAGAAAGTCGTAATTGACTCTGTAACCAACTATTTTAATACTATCATTTTCTTTCTCCATACTAAAAACCTCCTGCATTTTTGTACTGTCTCTTTTCACATCATAAGTCAAAACATACTCAGCTTTCGAATTAGTTCCTTCTACAACCAAAGTTTCCCATTTAGATAAATTATAGTCTGATACCTTTCCATATTCATCCATTTTTTTAAACAATTTGTTAAACTTATTTTTGTCAGTCACCTGAAAAAATTTCCCACTAAAAAACTTTGAGGCTTTTTGTAAATCTCCATTCTGAAGTGTATAATAAAGTTTACTCACTACTTTTTCAGCTTCTTCTTTATCTTCTGCTCTGTTTCTATAAGTTCTATTAAAACTGCAGCCCACTAACAAAAATGGAATAAGTAAAAGATATTTTTTCATGTATAAAGTATATATTTAATAGTATTATTTTCTGTAAATATATAAATTTCAATTACTCCATTAAAAAAATTATCTCGTAAGTAAAATCGACGATAAAATTTATAATACTCCAATTCTACCTATCCAGTGGAAAAGTCGCTATACAACGTACTGATACAGCTTCTGATCTTGTAGCCCATGGATAATTATTATTAATGGGATGCATATCATAAAGTGCCCATTGTACTGCCTGAGTAGCATTACTAAAATTAGGCGTAGCACTCCAGAATCCACCTCTTTCCCCTCTGGAGAGCAAGGTCCCGTCTGATGCACTTCGATAACCACTAAAAGGAACCGTCATCTTAATGCTTGGATCAAAAACACTGGTGAGTACTTTAGCTGCAGAATAATTCGTTGCCGAATTCTGAACCGTACCTGCTGTTGACTTACTTGTACCCTTATCCAGAGCATTGATTTCTCTGTTAGTTGGCAAACGCCATCCGTCCGGACACGGATCGTTAGCTGTTTTTACAGCGACTAAGAAACTCCCTGAATTCCAGGCATCATTAGGAGCACTGCTAATATCCCATTTCGAAATTGAATTCGCAGGTGTTGTCGCATTTGCTACTGCAGTTTTCTTACCAAACTGATAATAGTCCCCGTTTATCTGCTGGGCAGGTACATCCGGATCCGCTATCAGATCGGCACCAAGATTATGACGCATCCATATCATTCCGCTTAAACGTACTGCCTGATATCCCCTGTAAGAAAGATATTTATCATTCGGCTGTAGAGAAATTTTAAGATTATATCTTACACCTGGTGTTATATTCAGATCGTTTAGTGTAATATTCTGAAGACTTACAGGAGTATCGTTCTGATGTGTCATAAGAATCGTCTGAATTGCAAAAACACCGTTGGTGACCTTGTTAGTGTTGATATACACAGGATCAGCCTTTACACTTTTTGAATTAAGTACTGGAAAATTAACAATTCCTCCATCTGCAGCCTGCTGCTCGGGTACTATACTACCGTTGTTCATTAGCATTTTTGCTTTATTATGATGCGGAGATATGCTGACTCCTTGAAGATTAGTAATATTATACCATTGTGTTGGTGTTGCATCCAGATAAACGGTAATCTGACTAAATTGATGAGAAAAAACGACGTCCAGATAATTGGTATTGTTTCCTGTGATCTCCATTGTTTTGGAAAAATACATCAGATCACTGCTTCCCGGTATCTCTTCTACAGAAGCCGAAGCTAGTGTTTTATTGGCCTGATCCGGATATGTAACAGAAGGTAATACCGATTTTGAACCAATTGAATAGACTACAAATGTATAAGTATAGCCTCCATTTAGTCCTGTAATCGGAGACGCATTCCGCTCTTCCCCGCTTACATAATCTTTTTCGGTTATATACAGGCCATTTCCATCGTATACAACAACTTTGTACTTAATGCCATAACCCAGGTTATTCGGTTCCTTTAAAGGAGGTGTAGCAGCTTTCAGGGAAGCCTGAGAATTATTGAGGGGTTGAGAATTATCCAGAGACAGAACAGCAACCAATTTATAGTCCTCATTTAGTGCTAAGACCTGCTGTTGCTCTTTTGTATTGTTTATTTTCAGATTATTCGCTGTGGCCTGTGGACCTAAAGTTCCTTCCTGGATAAAGCCGCTGCCTAAAAGATTAATTCTGACACTGGTTTCTCCTGTATTTACTGCATCGCTCGAACTTCTGCATGAGAGAACAGAGAACAATACACAACCAGTTATTACAGATTTCACAAGTAGTTTTTCAATCATTTAATTTGTATTTTATTTTTAATCATCTTCTGAAATACAAGTTATATGATCTATTTTTTGTAGTATACTTCTTCTTTGAAGCAGATAGCTTCTCATCCGCAATTATGTATCTTTTGTAGGTGTAAAAAGAAAAATGTTTTAGTAAAAAAAAAACAGGACTCAACCTTATCATTTTCTCAGCTAAAACATATAGATTCCATCATTTCAGATCACTTCGTACTTGTATATTCTCTACAAAAATACAATTTCTGATTATTTATGGCATTTTTATGGTGTTGTATGAATGAAATATAATGATCCTGATACTTCAGAGTTTACCCTACAAACTCCATCGTATACAATACTTGTATTGCAAAGAACAATAAAGTAAAAAACCAGACGATATATGGGTGATACCGGAAGTTTTCTTTAAGAATATGATGCAGCGCTCTGACTAACTTAATCACTCCAAGCCCTCCAATCGCTATAGTTACTAAGCAAATAACAAGAAATAAGCATTCCTTTATTCCTACGCTAGCGGCTAGATTGAGGTGTTGTATATATTCATCTACATTTGCGGTCTGTCCCAGAAACATCATTGAGAAAGTAAATAAAAAGGCTGGCGTTGAAGTATAAACAGTGGTATATATAAAAGAGAATAAAAGTGTCCGGAATGTGGTGGTATTAACTTTCTCCCTTTTGTACCAAAGCAGAACAACACTAAAGAGAACAGCTGTAAAATTATTGATCAGAAAAATAAACAGTGCCTTCTCCACCATACTTACTCCTTTAATTCTGGAAACAAAATTTTGTTCGCCACCATAATCCATTAACAATATAGAAACGATAACAGATGTATAAACCGATAATTTTATCGGAGACAGGTAATCCTTGAAACGTTCTGTCTCTTCCTTTTCCATTTCGTGCACTGAAAGATCATAACATCGGGCAGACTTCTGAAACAATTTAAAAATAGTTACCGGAACCAGTAATATTTCAATAATAATCTGTAAACAAAGTTTTTCGAAGCTGTCAATTAGTTTTTCAAACATTTACACTAAATATTAATAAATTTATTATGCAATTTAATTAAATTTATGAAAGACATATAAATAATTTTTTAAGAGTTATAATTTCATATCTATATAAAAAGAATAAACAGCTATCATATTGATGATAGCTGTTTATTTATTCTAAGATTTTTACTTTCAAATTCTTTTACAGATGCATTCCTCCTGAGACTTCGATTCTTTGTCCATTGATCCAGCGTGCGTCTTCTGTACATAAAAATGCTATAACACCACCAATATCATCCGGAACTCCGGCTCTTCCCAAAGCTGTAAGTCCTGCAACAACCTCATTAACTTTCTCATTATCGCGAACAGTTCCGCCATTAAAATCTGTTCCCACAGCACCCGGAGCAACGATATTCACTCTTATTTGTCTTTGCCCGAGTTCCAGAGCCCAAATTCTGGTAACTACTTCCATAGCACCTTTCACGCTTGCATACATAGATGTATTTGGGTGAGAGAAACGTGCAAGCCCTGATGAGATATTGATAATACTTCCTCCATCATTCAGGTATGGCAAAAGTTTTTGTGTAAGAAAATAAACACCCTTAAAATGAATATTTACCATTGTATCAAACTCATCTTCTGTAGCATCTACAAATGCAGTATGCCCTCCTGTTCCGGCATTATTTATCAGGAAATCAAATTTAGCAAGACCATATTCATTTTGAAGATATGTGCTTAGTTCCGTCACAAAAGCCCCAAACTCTTTTGTATTTCCTGTATCAATTTTTAATGCCTTCGCTTTTCTTCCAAGTTTTTGTATTTCTTCAACAACTTCATTAGCCTTCTCTTCATTATGGATATAAGTGATAATTACATCAATACCTTTTTGTGCAATTTTTATAGCAGCATTGCGCCCTAAGCCTCTGCTTCCGCCTGTTATTAAAGCTATTTTACTCTGTGACATCTTTCTATTTTTTTAAATTAATAAAACAAAATTACCGAAGTATCTACTTCTTGATATGGTGAACGTTTAAGTATTTTCCTGTCGAAACGTGGAACGGTATACCGATGGTAGCATTCCGGTGTGTTTTTTAAAATACTTTGTAAAATTTGTAGGCTCATAGGTAAGTTTGAATGCAATTTCAGCAATTGACAAATCAGTTGTTGCCAACAACTCTTTTATAAGGTCTATGGTTTTTTCATTGCATATATCACAAGGTGATTTTCCGGTAGTTTCTTTAACCGTATTACTTAAATGCGTTGCGTTGATGTGTATTTTGTCTGCTATTTTATGAATATCCAGATATTCATCAGTGACACCGCTTATTAATTCATTCAGATTATTTTGAATAAGCTGATTGAATTGGGCAACTATTTCTTCCGGCCGGCTAGTTTTCATATATTGTCTTTTCGTGTATCTAATTTCGATAAAATTAACTTAATGAAGAATATAAAAAACAGAAATAAGATGATTACACTAAATAAACAGACCGAAAGAAATTCTCCCGGTCTGTTTATTTATTATTCTTTTATCTATTTTGGCAGCCCTTTTCTCAGTGCCTCATTAGCTCTTTTAATTGCTTTCTTTTCTTTCCAGTCCATATACCTCTTTTTGTAACGGGACTTCATAAAGTTATCAAATTTACGCTGCACAGTAAGATTCCACAGAGAGTGTGCTTTTATAGCCCAGCTCTTGTCCCATGCACGAAGCGAAATAGAGAAAGATCCATCCAGATATTTCATCCAGTGCCACCATCCGGTTGGCATAAACAAGGTATCACCATGCTCCAGGAAACATTCTATTCCCTCAATCCCATCTAATGCCGGGAATTTTTCGAAATCGGGATTTTCTATATCATAATCCTCCAATGCATAAGTTGCATACGGAATTTGATACAGGCGGTCTTTCCATTTGTATTCAAAAAGCATCACATGCTTTCTTCCGTTAAAATGCGTATGGAAAATATGTGGCATATCGATATCATAATGCAGGAAAGTTACCGATCCTTTACCCCCGAAGAACATACTCGGGTATTTATCCAGAAAACCTCCCATAAGATCTTTAGGAGAGATATAATCGTTTAGTAATTTCGGAGCAAATTTTATAGGATCAAAAAAGAAGATTCTAAGATCCGTTGGCTCACGCTGAATAAGATCTATATAATCACCAAACTTCATTTCTGCAGCAGAGGCATTAATCGGAGCAGAAGGATCTGCTTTAGAGCTATCATATAAAGGAACTGTTACATCCCCTACTACTTCTTTTACATAATCCATGGTCCACTTTTGATATGCGGGCCATTTTTTAGCCATATTTTTTATAACCACAGGCTTACGCGGTTTCAGGTATTTTTCACGAAAATCTTCCTGAGAAATGTCGTCTACAACATCAATCGGCTTGAGGATTATTCCCATTTTAATTTAATTTAAGCGCTAAGGTATTAATTTTTAAGATATAAAAGTGAAATAAAAGCAATTTATTTAGAACCATTTTAAATAATAAATATATTACCAATCTTCTTCTCTTTCTATCTGCTTTGGGGGATTATTCCCCAACATACTCATAAAACAAAAAAACCACCTAATCAGGTGGTTTTTGTGGTTTCTCCAGGAATCGAACCAGGGACACATGGATTTTCAATCCATTGCTCTACCAACTGAGCTAAGAAACCATTACTATAAAACGTATAATTTCGTTTTTAAAGTGGTGCAAAAATACAGATATAATCTGTATTGTGCAAGCTTTTATTATAATTTAGTTACTTTTAATTAAATTATATCTATTTTGACAATGCTTTTAATCTTAATATTTATCTGCAAGCTAAAATGTTAGAAGGACATAACCGGAAGTTTATTTTCTTAACATGGGTATAAATCATTCTACTAATAATGTCATTATTGAAAACTAGCTTGATAAAAGCTCTTGCAGAAAAACAAAAAACCTTACTTTTTTTGGAAGTAAGGATAATATAAACATAATTAACAATTTTATTTATCTACCCAATTTTAGATCAAGTAGAGAAATTATTACTTATAATTTGCAATGATTCCCAAGAAGGTTCATTTACTAGTTGAAGCTTTTAAATTTTTCATTAAAACTCTCAAATAAATTTTCTTGCCCTATAATAATATCTTTAATATCAAAATAAGGAGCTCCATAAATTTTAGTATCACGTAACAACTCGATTATCAATTCATATTCATCCAAATGCGTTGTATTGATTATCATAAAATCTGATACAGATGAATGAAAATATTCACTGTCATACAAATTTATTTTTGTATTTTCTCCTACTTTACTGAAGATAGGTATTACTTCCTTTTCAAAAAAAGCACTTCGTTCTGCTCTGTTTAAAGAAAGCCATTTTGCCGTAGCATTCATTAACAACATAATAGTGTAGTTCTTTTGTTCTTTCATATTACTTTGCTTGGTTTGTGCATTGGCAGATATAGACAATGCGGTTAATAAAATTAATGCGATTTTTTTCATTTTTATTGTCTTTTAAAAAGCATCACAAAATTGATAAGAGAAAAAAACAATTTCATTTACATTTGTAAAGAGATTATCAATTTCTTTTTTTAATAGTTAATGAATCTAATCAGTACTTTAGTGATTATTTCAAAAGAAATACGTTTAAAAAATTTCAGGATTACGTACTACATACCAAATTGCGGATAGCTCGATCAAGAGCAAAATTCACCAATGCATCTTTCCAGGAGGCTGCTTCTAAACTTGGTTTTACAGATAGTAGCCACCTCAACAAAATGATAAAAAAATACAGGGAAAACAATGTGAGAAATAAGAAAGGAAATGTAAGATTACAATAATTAAATCTTTTGATATAAAGAATTTCAGCGCTACTCCCAATTTAAAAGATTTATTTCGATTTCAAGGATTTTCGATTATTGGCCAGCCTTGCTTATAAAACTTTTGAAGAGATTTGGTAACCTACAGAGTTTAAATATATAGATCACCCAAAAGGTCTCTTTTAATTTGTGAGAAAATAGCTTATTTTGTATACTATTTAAAATAAAAATCCCTCAAATAATATCATTTGAGGGATTTTGTTAGAAATCATCTAATTTCTTGTGGTTTCTCCAGGAATCGAACCAGGGACACATGGATTTTCAATCCATTGCTCTACCAACTGAGCTAAGAAACCATTCACTTCAAAACCCCGATTATCCCGTTGTTTTTTAGTGATGCAAAAGTACATACATTATACATACCATGCAAATTTTTTTATTACTTTTTTTGAAGAGATTTATGACATTACTGATTATCAGTACATTTTTTTTCTCCCAAATTTTTATAATATTCACTCATTTCCTCTAAAACAGGCTTAATAGTGCTTTCCGGAAGATCACTGATTCGGATATACATTAGCCCATCAATAGCATCATTGAAGTTAGGATCTACATTGAAAGATATAACCTTCGCATTCTGCTTGATGTATTTCTTGATTAATACAGGCATACGCATTTCAGGCTCGAAATCGTCCATAAGTTTATCGAACTTGTTCAGGTCATTATCCAGACCCTCAAAAAACATTAGCTTATCACGCTCTTTAAGTCTAACTTTATATTCGTTTTTAGGATGAATATATTGTGCTACTACAGAGTCATAATAATGAGAACGCATAAATTCTATCATCAGTGTTTTACTGAAGTCAGAGAATTTATTACTGATACTAACACCTCCCATCAGGAATTTATGCTCCGGATTTCTAAGACACACATGGACAATACCTCTCCATAATAAGAAAAGCGGCAAAGGTTTTTGTTGGTAATCCTTCATTACATATGCCCTACCCATTTCAATTACCTTACGGAAGAAAGGCTGTAATTCCTGATCAAAATCGAAAAGTGAGCTGGTGTAGAATCCGTTAATACCATACTTCTTCATTACCTCAACTCCTAATGCCATACGGTAAGCACCTGCAAGCTTTTCTTCGCCTTTATCCCAAAGGAATAAATGATGGTAATGTTTATCGTATTCATCCAAATCGAATGGCATATTTGTCCCCTCTCCTACATCACGGAAAGTAAGCTCCCTTTGTCTGCCGATTTCCCTCATTACAAAAGGAATCTCATCAGCATTGGCAAAGTAGATTTCATAATCGCCGTTCGCAAAAAGTAATTTTCCGTCGATATTTCTCAGATGTTTAATCTCATCTACCAGATGTTCTTTGCTGGTTTCAGAGATAATATTATGAACAACATGTTCGTCCTGGTTCAACTGAAATTTACTACTCAGATTAGGTATTTTAAGATAATCCGTTACACGCTTTCTTTTATCAAAATAAGATTTCATCATGTAAACCTTATTCTTCAGAAACTCACCTAATTCCTCAGGTGTTTCATATTCTTTTAATATTTTAGGTAAAATAGGCTTCCCTATTCTTATTTTAATTGGCTTTTCGCGCTTGTTCATCATCTCCGAAGGCAGCATTACAGTCTGCAAATCAGGATGAATTTTCGCCATATTATAGAACATACGGCTGTTTTTAGCATGGAAGTACATTGGGATTACCGGCACATTCATTCGCTGAATCAGTTTAAGGATTGGAGATTCCCAGTCCTTATCCAGAATTTCATTATACCTGTTGTTTCTGTTGGAAACTTCTCCTGCAGGAAATACTCCAAAACAGCCACCTTCTTCCAGGTGTTTCATAGCAGCGCGCATTCCGTTCAGGCTGCTGAAAGCTTCTTTACGACCTTCAAAAGGATTAACAGGAATTACAAAAGGGCTCATTGGCTGGATTTTAGACAGCAAAAAGTTCCCCATAATTTTGAAATCCGGTCTTATTTCAGAAATAATTTTAGTCATCAGTATTCCATCCAGTGCTCCCAGCGGATGGTTAGACACCAGTATAAAAGGCCCTGTTTTTGGTACTTTGGCCAAATCTTCAGCAAACACCAGATATTTTACGTTCAGTTCATTCAGATAAGATTCAAAAAAATCTTTTCCTTCCTTGTCTTTTAATTTATCGTATAGTTTATTCAGTTTATTGATTTGGACAATATTCATCATAGTGGATGCCACCGGTTTCTTCAGAAATCCGATTTTATCCAGTCCGACGGCCTTAATAAGGTCTTCCCTGCTTACTAAGCTCATTCTTTTTTATTTCGTTACCATTTGCAATGTATTGGCAGCAAGCTGCTCCATTAATACATTTTTGTCTTTGTAAAATTTCTCAGCATCATTCATATTTGCATTTCTTATTGTAAAGAGAGCAACATCTGTTATTAATGATGTGTCGAATTTTTCGTTTAATGTTACATTCAGTTTCTCACTATTCTTAAATTTATCTTCCAGACATAAAGCCAGAGAGATTGCAGTATTCTGTATTAAAGATACTTTAATTTTGAATTTAGCCAGCTCTGCAAAAATATAACTCATGTGATCCTCCGCTATAAAGGAGAAGTCACGTGTCGCAATAGTCATTAGAGTCTGGTTTTCTTTCAGAATATAACTTTCCTTTCTCGGATAGTTTTCATCTCCGGAAACTTTTGTTCCGGGTTTATCATCTTCTACAAATGATTTTACGAAGAAAGGAATAGATTTTTGTTTTAGTGGCTGCAGGGTTTTCGGGTGAATAACCGAAGCCCCGTAATAAGCCATTTCTATTGCCTCTTCATATGAAATATTATCCAGCAGCTCCACATCTTCAAATTTACGTGGATCTCCTGTCATTACACCAGGTACATCTTTCCAGATCGTCATTTGTTCAGCATTCAGACAATAGGCAAAAATAGCTGCTGAATAATCGGAACCTTCACGGCCCAATGTTACTGTAAAATTATTATCATCGGAACCAATGAAACCTTGTGTAACAAAAGATTCATTGGAATTTAATTTCTTGAAATTTTCTTCTGTAAGCTTCCAGTCTACATTACCTTCTCTGTAGCTTGCATCAGTTTTGATATAATCCCTTGCGTCTAACCATGTATTGGTTAGTTTTTCCTGTACCAGATATTCTGATAATATCTTAGAAGAGATCATCTCCCCACAGCTTACTACCTGATCATAAACAAAGCTATAATTGGGTGATTTATTTCTTCTGAGGAAAGATTCTATATCATAGAAAAACTCTTCAATCTCCTCATAAATTTTATGATCTTCCTTAAAAAGTCCCTTCGCTATATCAATATGGTTCTGTTTTATCTTCGCAGTTTCCGCTTTATAATCTTCCTTTGCAAAATAGTTTTCCACAACAACTTCTAATGCATTTGTTGTCTTCCCCATTGCTGAAACAATAAGCATACATTGCTCAAAACCTTGGTTTTTCAATACTCTGGCAACATTCATTACACCCTCGGCATCCTTAACCGAAGCACCTCCAAATTTGAAAACTTTCATTGACTCTCAGGTATTAATAAATTATTGAATATTTTTCTGTTTATTTTTTGCTGTAAAATTTGTCAAAAGTATTAAAAATCAATCAAAAATAAAAAAAATGTATATGTGCTATATTTTTCCGAAATTTGGAAAAATCTAAACCCAATATATAATGTCTGAACAATCATTTCGTACACTTGGAGAGTTTATTATTGAAAAACAGGAGGATTTCAGATACTCGACAGGTGAATTGTCCCGTTTGTTAAGTGCCATAAGACTGGCCTCTAAAATGGTAAACCGTGAAGTAAATAAAGCCGGAATTGCCAATATTATAGGACATGCCGGGAATACAAATGTACAAGGCGAAGATCAGCAAAAACTGGATGTACTGGCAAATGATATTTTCATCAATGCTTTGTCACAACGTGAAGTTGTTTGTGGTATTGCATCCGAAGAAAATGACGATTTCATAGAGATCAAAGCCAGTGAAAATGCACATATGAGTAAATATGTGGTACTTATCGATCCTTTAGATGGTTCTTCCAATATAGATGTTAACGTTTCTGTCGGAACTATTTTCTCTATATACAGAAGAGTAACGGAGCCTGGCACTCCTGTACAGCCAAAAGATTTCTTGCAAAAAGGAGTTAATCAGATTGCGGCAGGTTATGTTATCTACGGTTCTTCCACTATGATTGTTTATACAACCGGAAACGGAGTTAACGGATTTACATTGGATCCTTCATTAGGAACTTATTATCTGTCTCATCCTAATATCAAATTCCCGACAAAAGGAAAAATCTATTCCATCAACGAAGGAAACTATGTCAAATTCCCCCAGGGTGTAAAAGATTATCTTAAATATTGTCAGAAAGAAGAAGAAGACCGTCCATATACTTCCCGTTATATAGGTTCGCTTGTAGCTGATTTCCACAGAAACATGCTGAAAGGTGGTATTTATATTTACCCTTCAACATCACAGTCTCCACAAGGAAAACTACGTCTGCTTTACGAATGTAATCCAATGGCATTTTTAGCAGAGCAGGCTGGCGGAAAAGCTTCTGACGGATTCAAAAGAATTATGGAAATAGAACCTACCGAGCTTCATCAGCGTGTACCATTTTTCTGCGGTAGTGCAGCTATGGTAACAAAAGCTGAAGAGTTTATGAAAAATGCTATTGAGGCAACCATCTAGAAAGTAATTTTTTCTACTAAAACATATAACCTCAGCTTTATCAGAATTAACTGAGCAAAGCTGAGGTTTTTATTAAACCATCATCATGCAGGCAGAATATCAGCGTCATAATCTTATTTTCAAACGTCCGGGCGGAACTTCCAGAGGCGTATTAACCGAAAAAGAAACTTACTTTTTACATATTTCTGATGGAGAAAAGAAAGGGACTGGAGAATGTGGTATTTTTCGTGGGCTGAGTTATGATGATGTTCCGGATTATGAAGAAAAGCTGCAGTGGCTATGTAATAACATTAACAGTGAACCCAGCTTTCTACAGGAACAATTATTGCACTACCCTTCTATATGGTTCGGTTACGAACAAGCGATGCTGAATCTGAAACATGGTGGTCATATTTATTTTCCGGGAGAATTTACGGAAAGGAAAAAGAGTATTACTATCAATGGATTGATATGGATGGGCAATGTGGATTTCATGAAAGAGCAGATTGCTTTAAAGCTTCAGGAAAAATTCCATTGCATCAAATTAAAGATTGGTGTTAACTGGGATGAAGAAAAAAAAGTATTGGAAGAACTTCGTAAAACATTCCCTAAAAATCAGCTGGAACTTCGTGTAGATGCCAATGGTGCCTTCTCTACTACAAAAGCCAGAATTGTACTGGAAGAATTAGCTGTGTTGGTCATACATTCTATTGAGCAGCCTATAAAAGCTGGTAATCCACAAGAAATGGCTTTACTTTGTGCAAATACCCCTACTCCAATAGCCTTAGATGAAGAACTTATCGGAATTACGGAATTGGAAAAAAAGCAAAAACTTTTGGAAACTATAAAGCCTCAATATATTATTCTGAAGCCTTCATTGGTTGGTGGAATATCTGGTTCCGATGAATGGATAGCTTTAGCAGAACAGCAAAATATTGACTGGTGGATAACCTCAGCATTGGAGAGCAACATCGGACTCAATGCTATTGCACAGTATACCTACACAAAAAAGAATCCGATGCCACAAGGTTTGGGCACCGGAGCTTTATTTACGAATAATACACCATCCAGCCTGAAACTAGAGGGTGACCAGCTGTGGTTTGCAGACTGATCTTATTCTAAGAATTGATTTAATAACTATATGTCTTCAGAGATAATACTAATTATCTTTGCACATCCAATAATGTATGTCTCTATAACACATCCCATCACTGCAGTATCCCCATCCCGGAGAGCAGTTTCCGTCTGGTGATGGTCTGGGATTACCTCCTTTTAATGCTTTTAATGAGCTTCTTTCTAACTTTTTCATAATAATTAAGATTTTGGGTAATTATTCAGGAAAGCATTCTACATCAACAAGTACACAATGTGAATACTTAGGTGGAATATTAAAATATTCGCTACATGAAACGTGCTGATATTTTTTTGGAAATTCATCACAAACATTCCCGCCACCTTTTACTGTTTTTAAATGTGATCTTTGAAGTTTTTTCATGACAAATTATTTAATATTCGCATACTACGCATTGACAAACACCATTGCTGTCTGTTATACCTTCCACTGTTTTATTCAGATACGGATCGTAATAAACACATGCCATTCCTCCTAAAGGCGGGCCGCCACCATTGACTTTTTTCAAGTCTTTCTTAAGTAATTTTTTCATAATATTTTGATTTATTTAGTGTTAGTTAAATTACATATTTAAATCACATATAGGAGATTTTTAACTTTTATTTAACTCATATATTTAGTTAGCTCTGCTTTTCTCATCGAATTTCACATTGCGGCTAGCTCCTTTTACTTTATTATTTCCAAACGTATAACTCACACTAAGATTAAGCCCTCTGTAATCATAATAATTTCTATACTTCATAACCGAATCTGTAAAAATCGATTCGCCTTTGCTGAAGGCTTTTTTGAAAACATCATCTACCGAAGCATTGATCTGCAACTTTTTATCCATTAAAAATAGTTTGGCTCCTAAGCTCAGAAAAGAATAGCCATCCGATCTGAAGTTTCCTGAGCTTCCCGGAAGTTGTTGCGTAAAATTGGCAAACAAAGCTATAGTCTTTTGCGTGTTCAGAGTAAAAGTATTATTGATATTGTAATACATGTTGAATGCTTTTTGTCCTACCACTTCCGGAATAATTCCGTTACTTTTGGAATAGTACAGATTAGCACTTGCGCTTAGTTCCCAGAATTTAAATAAAATATCATTATACCCCAGATTCATTCCATAGTTTGTCTGATCGAACATATTAGCATAATCAATAATCTTAATCCCATCATTAAAAGTTACTAACTGTGAATAAGAATCTTTAATTTGCTGATAATATAGTGTGGCTGTAAATTTATTTTTATAAGAATATCCCAATTCTATATTATCATTATAAGAAGGTCTCAGGTAAGGATTTCCCTTCGCAAAAGAATATGGATTAATATACCATCTGTAAGGATTGATAGCCCTGAAGAAAGGTCTGTTGATCCTTCTGGAATAATTAGCTGTAAAAGTATTTTCATCATCTGCTTTATAAGCCACATATGCTGTAGGAAAAAATCTGCCGTAATTATATTTGTTCCTTTCCCCTGAAGCAGGATTAAAACCATCGATTACAGAATATTCATAACGTATACCTGCTTTTGCAGACCATTGTTCATCTATTTTCTTATCAATACTAAAATAACCGGCATAATTTTGCTCTTTGTATTCAAAAAGATTCTTTCCGTCCGGCATTAAAACAGAGCTACCATTCACTATTCTGAAATACTCCAAATCCGATGTATTCTGAAAATAAGCCATTTTAGCCCCGGTTTCTATATTGGCAAATTTATAAGGCAAGGTAAAGTCTAGCTGTCCGGACCATATACTATAATTGATTTTACTATAGCTTCTGTAATCTTGTGTATTGTTGATATTATGATTAATAGTCCTGAAACCAATATTATTCACCGGAATATTAGAAAAATAATTCCCCCCTACCGACATTTTTTTCCCAAGAGTATCCAGTTTCAGATCATAATAAACATTCAGGGTATGGGTAGGAATTTTCTGCCGGTGTTCAGCATAAGTCGTCAGAAGCGAATCCTGCTTATTTCCGGTAAAATATTCCGAACTATTGTTGATGTCCATATTCATATGTCCGGAACCAAAGTCGTACACTACTCCGGCATTAGACTTTTCTGATATTTTATAATCAAGGCTATAATTCAATCCAAGACCATTAGGCATGTCTACTCTTCTGTCAAGGCTTTTCAATCCCTTATTTGCAATAATCTCATTTTGCTCTGTAGAATTCTTTTTGGTATCATAATGCCTTAGCTTTAATGAGCTGCTGACCTTACCGGACTGATAATTCAAGCTCATGTTATTTACAAACCCATCCCGTGATTTTCTTATATATGCCGTAGTCAGATTTCCACTCCAGCCCAGATTCGAATTTTTCTTCAGGACGATATTAATAATACCACTATTTCCTTGGGCATCATATTTAGCCGGAGGCGTTGTTATCACTTCTATTTTGGCAATATTCTCGGATCTTACAGACTTCAAATAATTCAGGAGTTCAGAGCCGGACATCTGTACAATTCTGTCATTAATCATTACTGATACATTACTTTTACCAACAATAGATATACCACTGGTTTCATCTACTTTTACAAGTGGGGTATTTCTTAGAGCTTCTACTCCATCCATTCCTTGTGAAGCAATTGAGTTTTCCACATTGAATACCATACGGTCTATCTTCCTTTCTACAAGCTTCTTTTTACCGTTAAGATTTACGGTTTGTATTTCTTTCTCGGAATTTTTGCCCGATGTATTCTGTGCGTGTACTATTGAACATAATGTGCTCAGAATCACAACTGCCCAAATGCCTGATCTATTTTTCATATTGAATTAGTTTTACTTGTAATTTTTTATAACTAAAAATTTAGTAATACAAATATATTCTAAAATTTCTTCTAAAACTAAAATATTAGTGATAAAAATTTTTCAGCTCTATTTTCTTGCTTATACACTATCCTAAGGAGTACCAAAAAACAAACAATACATAAACCACTAATTAACAGCTTGTTATAAAATAAGACACAGGAAATAAGTGTTCGGTATTAGACACGCTTTGTTCAGAATCGGACACTTTATAAAGATTCGGAAGAACCGATTAAAATGGTTAAATTTGCACTCTTAGAATATATCTCAATGGAAGAAGAAAAAAAATCTCTCAATTTTATTGAGCAAATTATAGAGGAAGATTTGGCAAACGGTCTTGAAAAAGATAAAATCCGTTTCCGTTTCCCACCAGAACCGAATGGTTATTTACACATTGGCCACACAAAGGCTATTTGTATCAACTTTGGTTTGGGTGAAAAATATAATGCTCCGGTTAACCTGCGTTTTGATGACACAAATCCTGAAAAGGAAGAGCAGGAATTTGTAGATTCTATTAAGAAGGATGTAGAGTGGCTTGGCTTTAAGTGGGACAAGGAACTTTATGCGTCCGACTATTTCCAACAGCTATATGACTGGGCTGTACAAATGATTAAAGAAGGAAAAGCTTATGTAGACGAGCAACCTTCTGAGGTAATCACTGAACAACGTAAAAATCCTGCTGAACCAGGAGTGGAATCACCATATAGAAACAGACCTGTAGAAGAGTCTCTGGATTTATTTGAAAAAATGAAAAACGGAGAATTCGAAAGCGGATCAATGTCACTTCGTGCTAAAATCGATATGATTTCGCCAAATATGAACATGCGTGACCCTGTTATGTATCGTATTCTGAATAAACCACACCATAGAACAGGAACTACATGGAAAATTTATCCGATGTACGACTGGGCACATGGTGAATCCGATTATCTGGAGCAGGTATCACACTCACTTTGTTCATTGGAATTCGAAAATCACAGACCATTATACAACTGGTATCTTGAACAGGTAAGAGATGAAAATAAAGTAGCACCAAAGCAAAGAGAATTTGCCAGAATGAATGTTACTTATATGATTACTTCTAAAAGAAAGCTACAAAAGCTTATCGCAGAAAATGTAGTCACTGGTTGGGACGACCCAAGAATGCCTACTGTTTCTGGATTGAGAAGAAAAGGTTATACCGCAGAAGCTATCCGTAACTTTATCGAACGTATTGGTGTTGCAAAACGTGAAAACCTTATCGATATTCAGTTACTGGAATTCTTCGTACGTGAAGACCTGAACAAAAAGGCTAAAAGAGTAATGGCTGTTGTAGATCCCGTAAAACTGATCATTGAAAACTATCCGGAAGGACAGGAAGAATGGGTGGAGACTGAAAATAATCCGGAGGATGAAAATGCAGGAACCAGACAAATTCCTTTCTCCAGAGAAATATATATTGAAAGAGAAGATTTTAAAGAAGAAGCTAATAATAAATTCTTCCGTCTGAAACTAGGTGGAGAGGTTCGTCTAAAGTCTGCTTACATTATTAAAGCGGAACGTGTAGAGAAGGATGATAATGGTGAAATCACTACAATCTATGCGACTTACGACGATAAGAGTAAATCTGGTAGTGGTACTGAAGAAAGCCTGAGAAAAGTAAAAGGTACATTACATTGGGTATCTGCTCCTCATGCTATTCCTGTAGAAGCTCGTATGTACGAACGCTTGTTTACTGTAGAGCAGCCAGATGCAGAAAAGGATGCAGATTTCTTACAATACATTAACCCTGAGTCATTAAATACAGCTCATGGTTTTGCTGAACCAAGCTTGAAAGATGTAGAAATCGGAGAACCTTTACAGTTCCAGAGAATTGGTTATTTCACTAAGGATCGTGATTCTTCAGATGAAAAACTTGTTTTCAACAGAACAGTAACTTTAAAAGATTCTTACAAACCATAAGAACCAGAATAAAGAATAATAAAAAAGGCTACCCATGGGGGTAGCTTTTTTACATTAGAAAAAGAATTATCTGTTTTTCTGTCTTATCTTCGTCAATAAATACTGATTAATCCTTTCTTTTAGTCAATTAACAGGAAAACTATATGAACGAAAAATTGCAGGTACTGGCAGCAAAACTCAATTTATCTACCGAGCGTTTGCAGGAATTAATGCAGAATTCTTCAATTGTTAAATACAAAAAAGGAAGCTTCTTAATGCAGAATGGTGAACTCTCTCATCAGCTGGGATTCATTATTAAAGGAGCTCTGAGGACCTTTACCATCAATCAGGAGGGTGAAGATATTAGTTTCTTATTACAAGTAGATGGTGATTTTTTTGGTGACTATGAGTGTTTTCTTAGTGGAGCGAAATCAAACTGGCAATTACAGACAACAACGAGAACAGAAATTGTTCTGATAGAAAAACAGCATTTACATTTTCTTATGGAAAGAGATTCTTTTTGGATTGGTTTCTATAAGCAAATTGCGGATATATGCTTTCTGGAAGCTAAACGCAGAATTGAGGAGCTTTTATTCTACACGTACGAACAACGCTACCTGAATTTACTTACCAACAGACCTAAAGTTATTGAAAAAATACCTCAAAAATATATAGCCAGCTATCTTGGTGTGACAACACAATCTTTGTCCCGGATAAAAAGCCGTATTTTGTTAACATAAGTGAACGTTTTTGCTATCTATAGCAGCGAAATTTGCTGTATTAATTTAATACAAAATTATTATGGATATCGCTATTATAGGAGCAGGGATAGGTGGATTAACAACCGCTTTAGCCCTAAAAAGAAGAAATATACCGTTTAAAGTTTATGAAGCTGCTGAAGAATTAAAACCTGTTGGAACAGGAATTATTCTGGGCATTAATGCCATGCAGGTATACCATCAGTTACAGATAGAAAATAAGATATTGGCTGCCGGAAAGAAAGTAGACAGTATTAATGTAACCGATTTTAAATTATCTCCAATCACTGAAACACCATTACTGCCTTTTGAACAAAAATTCGGTCACAAAAGTATTGCCATACACCGTGCTGAATTGCATCACATCCTGACAGACGAAGTAGGCAAAGAAAATATAGTTTTAAACAGCAGACTTTCGAACGCTGTAAAAGTTGAGAATAAACACTATGAGCTAAGCTTTGAAAATGGAAATAAAGCAAATCATACTTTTATAATCGGAGCCGATGGCATTAATTCGAAAATCAGAAAAATATTTTTTCCGGATACACAGCTTAGAGCCGCACATCAGATTTGTTTTCGCGGTGTTACCCATTTTAATTTACCACCGATATATAAGAATGAGCTAATAGAGGGATGGGGGCAAGGAAAAAGATTTGGCTTTGTCGAAATTTCAGAGGCTAATGTCTATTGGTATTTTCTGATTAATCAGAAGCTTTATCAAAAGCAGAATGACTTAAGGGCCTACCTTCTGGATGCGCCGGAATTTATAAGAGAAATGATTCTAAATACACCAAAAGAGAAATGGTTTACCGCAAATTTACAGGACCTGAAACCCATTACGGAATGGCAGAAAGACGGGGTGATATTACTGGGTGATGCCGCCCATGCTACTACGCCGAATATGGGACAAGGTGCCTGCCAGGCAATAGAAGACGCTTATGTTTTATTCAGATTACTGGAAAGCTACAATCCGGAGCAGGCTTTTGAAAGCTACCCTTCTATAAGAAGAGAAAAAGCCCATTATGTTGTGAATACCAGCTGGAAAATCGGAAAGATCTCGCAATTAGAAAATAAGCTCCTGATGGGGATAAGAAATCTAATGCTGCGCAAAACACCTAAATCCACACAGGCTAAAAATTTCGAACGTTTATTTACCTTAAATCAGGTCAATTAAAATAACGAAAAAAGACTGATCGGGGCTTCCGGTCAGTCTTTTATTTTATCCTTTATCCACAGAAGAATTAAGTTTTTATTTTTCAGGCAACACCCAATTTTTTAGCAACAATAGCATTCATTATAATCTGGGCGTGAATTCTGGAGTTTTCTATAAACCACAAATGGGTATTTTTCCCGCCACAAACTACACCTGCCAGATAAAGCCCGGGTATATTGGTTTCCATTGTATGGTCATTATGATGCGGAACCAGACTTTCGCCTTCTAATAAAACACCTGCTTTACCAAGAAATTCAAAATCCGGCAAATAACCGGTTAAAGCCAATACAAAATCATTTTCAATTTCGCGAACATTACCATCTTCATCTCTGAAGATTATACTTCCCTCTTTAACTTCAGTTAACTCAGCATTAAAATATGCTTTGATACTGCCTTCAGCAATTCGGTTTTCAATATCGGGACGTACCCAGTATTTTACTCTCCTTCCGATTTCCGGGCCTCTGACAATCATAGTAACATCCCCACCCTTACGGTAAATTTCTAATGCAGCATCAACAGAAGAATTACTGGCTCCTACTACGACAACTTTTTGTTTTGTATAGGGATAAGGCTCAGAATAATAGTGTTTCACTTTAGACAGTTCCTCCCCTTTCACATGGATTCGGTTAGGTATATCATAAAAGCCGGTTGCCAGAATAACGTTGCTTGCAATATATTCAGATTTAGAAGAAGTGACTTTAAATAATGTACCTTCTTTCACTACATCCGTTACTTTTTCATAAAGACGGATATTAATATTTCTTTGTCTTGTAATTCCCTGATAGTATTCCAAAGCTTCCTGTCTTCCAGGTTTGGGAGCTGTTGTAATAAACGGAACTCCGTCTATTTCCAGTCTGTCTGCCGACGAAAAGAAACGCATATACAATGGATAGTGATAAAGGCTGTTGGCTATTGTGCCTTTTTCCAGAATAACATAGGAAAGTTTCTTTTTCTCTGCTTCCAATGCACAAGCCAATCCTATAGGCCCGCCACCAATAATTACAAGGTCATAAATATTCATAAAGCAAAATTAAGGTAAAGCCCTGTTTACCTTACAGTGATTCTTATTAATTTTATCTGTTAGTACATTAATACAACGTGAATTTAGATTTAGTTTACAATCCTTGTCAAGGTTAATAATGAATGCTGAATTAACCTTGACAAGGGTTTCACGAAATATCAGTTAATGTAAAACTCTAAAAAAATATTTCAGAAGGTATATTTACAATTCAATATCCTCCCATACAATTCCTCTGAAATGGAATTGTTCAATCATTTTCTTTCTTTCCTGCTGCATTGCTTCTATTTTCTGAAGCAGATTGCTGATAATCTCTATCCCCGGTAGATTAACATCCAAATCATAATGCCAGTTGGTAAAGCGTTCCAAAGCAGGAAGATCGCCATATGAAAGATATTTAACCTCATTTTCTATCTGGAGATGCAGTAAACCTGAATCTTCTAAAGACTCTAAAAATGACATTTCTATATTGTAAAGCTTAATCAGTTCTTCGCGTGAAATTCTCTCTTCCATAACTTAGGATTTTTGCATTTCTTTTAGTAATTCTTTTTGTTTGTCTGTAAGATTCTTTGGCAGCTGTACATTAAAAGTAACATACAAATCTCCGGACTGTCCTTCCTTTTTATACACAGGGAATCCCTTTCCTTTCAGCCTTACTGTTGAAGCATTGGCCGTTTCCGGTTTTACTTTCAGTTTTACACTTCCGTTTAAGGTTTTCACCTCAACATCTCCCCCTAGTAAAGCAGTATACATGTCTATGTTTACAGTTGTCTTCAAATCATCTCCTGAACGTTTAAGATGGGCGTCTTCAGGAATAATAAATGTGATATACAAATCCCCGTTTGGTCCGCCATTATGTCCTTCTACGCCATAGCCTTTCAACTTTATCTGTTGTCCGTCGTATACACCTGCCGGAATTGTAATTCTTACTTTTTTATTATTTACATCCAGTGTACGCTGATGTGTTTCTGCTGCTTCATGTAAAGAAAGCTGCAGCTCTGCATGCAGATCCTGGCCTTTAAATTTACCAGAGCTTCTTCCTCTGGAAGAAGAGCTAAATCCACTGCCACCGCCACCAAACATAGATTGGAAAAAGTCAGAGAAATCTTCGCCTTCACCAAAGTCAGCACCCGAAAAACCTCCTGACGAATAGCTTCGTTGCGAATTTTGCTGTTGTTGCCTGGCTTTTTCATACTTCTCATATTCCTCACCATTTTTCCAGTGCTCACCATACTTATCATATTTTGCACGTTTCTCAGGATCACTCAGCACTTCATTAGCTTCATTCAGTTCCTGAAATTTATGATGTGCCTCCTTATCATCCGGATTAAGATCCGGATGCATTTTTCGGGCAAGTTTCCGATAAGCTTTTTTTATGTCATCCTGGGTCGCATTTTTATTGACTCCCAGAGTTTTATAATAATCAATAAATGCCATAGAACATATGTTTTCTCAAATTTAATGAATATGAAAGAAAAGTATGGCCAATTATTTGTTAAAAAACAATCCTATTAATTTGTATTTTTACTTTTATAATTTTTCGGATGACAACAACTCAACACTCTTTCTGGCAGAGTTATTCCAATATTATTCTCCTTCTGATAGGTATTACTGTTGGCAGCATAATCGGTATTTTTTTTCCAAATGTTGTAAACTATCTTAAACCTGTCGGAGATATTTTTCTTAACCTTCTTTTCGTTACCGTTATTCCTTTGGTATTCTTTGCCATTGTAACTTCTGTATCGGCTATTGAACAAAAAGGGAAACTGGGTAAGATACTTTTTGCCATGATGTTTACCTTTCTGTGTTTTGTCATTATTGCTGCTATTTTCAGTATCGGAGCTGTATATCTTTTTCCTACTGCGAGACCTTCAACCGATGCAGCCGTAACAATTGCGGAAAACATTACCAGTACAGAAACCTGGAGTGACAGGATTGTACGTTTCTTTACTGTTGGAGAATTTTACATGTTGCTTTCCCGGCAGAATATGCTGGCTATGTTGATATTTTCTTTCCTTTTGGGGATTGCTATCCGTAAATCGGCACCTGAAAAAACAGATACTTTCCGCAAGTTTATGGCAGGCGGAAACGAAGTAATGAAAGAATTATTAATACTGATCATGAAAGCTGCACCTATAGGGCTTGGTGCTTATATCGCATACCAAGTCGGTACATTAGGGCCTCAGCTTTTCGGATTCTATGCAAAACCTTTGGGTGTTTATTATGGAGCAGGAATCGTTTACTTCTTTGTATTTTTCAGTTTATATGCTTTTGTAGCTAACGGAACCAAGGGCATTAAGCTTTTCTGGAAGAATAATATTGTGCCTTCATTTACAGCCATCAGTACCTGCAGCAGTCTGGCAACTATGCCAGCCAATCTGGATGCTGCCAGAAAAATTGGAATCCCCGATTCGGTTGCTAATGTTGTCATTCCTATCGGAACAACCATTCATAAAAACGGATCATCTATTTCTTCTATTGTAAAAATATATGTTGCTTTTCTCTTATTGGGATGGGACTTTTTCGATTTCAACAACCTGATTATAGCCTTGGGGATCACAGTCTTTGTAAGCGTTGTTGCCGGAGGTATTCCCAACGGAGGCTACATTGGCGAAATGCTGATGATATCCGCTTATAACCTTCCACAAGAAGCTATTCCGGCAGTGATAATTATTGGTACATTGGTAGACCCATTAGCTACAATACTTAACTCAACCGGAGATACTGTAGCAGCAATGGTCGTTACACGACTGGTAGGAGAAAAATTTAATCCACCTATTGAAGAGTAGTATTTCTTTTAAGCTCAAAAATAAGATTATCCAGATTATCCTCGTCAGTACGTTCAGGATTCAGTATAAAATTATGTTTTAACAATAAGTTTTTAGAAGCCTCATTGTATCGGCTTGTAAAAGCTTCAATGTTATTAAGACCAAGTGTTGAAAAACCATATTCAATTACTGCAACCAAGGCTTCTGACATAATTCCTTTACCATGGTAATGGGGCTTTAAATCATAACCTACCTCTGCTGTCTTACGATCTGCGGATATTTTCCACAGGCATATTCCTCCGATTAACTCAGGGTTTTCTTTTTTACGGATAGCCCAGTTTATTGCGCTTTTATTTTCATATCGATCTCTGATCAACCGGATAAAATCATAGGCCTGCTGAATATTCTGATCGGGCTCTCTTTTGATATAGCGTATTACTTCTTCATTAGACCGAAGAAATAAAACGCTTTCTGCATCTGTGTCTTCAAGCTGATTAAGCAATAACCTGTTGGTAACTAATATTGGAAACATAAACCACTACTATTTTTATCTATTTTATAAAGTTTAAACAAAAATAACTATAATTTATCAACCATATCAAAAATAATCTTAAAACAAAAGACCATAAACTTGGTAAAACTTTTATTATTCGTTAATTTAGACTCCGAAATATATAAATGAAAAGAGTATGAATATGTACAAAAAAATTACGCTTTCTGCGTTAGCTATTTCGGCGCAATTCTGGTCGGCCCAGCAAACTTCACAGGAAAAATTAAATCCTGTAGTTCAAAACATTGTAAATGAAGCTAATAATAATTCTCAGTTAGAAAATTTGGCTTTTGAGTTATTAGATGTTATTGGCCCACGTTTGGTAGGTTCGCCTGCAATGAAGCAAGCTAACGACTGGGCTGTAGAAAAATATAAAGGCTGGGGAATCGATGCGCAAAACCAACAGTTTGGTGAATGGGCTTCTTGGCAAAGAGGAATTACACAGGTAGAAATGACTTCACCGCGTGTAAAAAGTCTGGAATCGATGCAGCTGGCATGGTCTCCTGCTACCAAAAAAGCAATAGATGCTGAGGTGGTAATACTTCCTAAAGTGAATAATCCTTCTGAATTTACAGAATGGTTAAAAGGAATTAAGGGCAAATTTGTATTGATGGCACAATATCAAAGATCCGGCCGCCCTGACTATCAACTAAAAGAATTTGCTACTCCGGAATTGTACGAGAAGTTTAAAGCACAAAGAGATAAAGATGCTGAAGATTTCAGGACTTTAATTAAAAATACAGGTTATGATAACAATACTCTTCCTGAAGCATTAGAAAAAGCGGGTGCAGCTGGTATTGCTATTTCTAACTGGACTGGTATTATGGGAGCTAACAGAATTTTTGGAGCTAAAACCAAAAACATCCCGATGATAGATATTGCTGTTGAAGATTACGGAATGCTTTATCGTCTGGCTTTGAATGGCAAAAAACCGACAATAAAAGTAAATGCTCAATCTAAAAATCTGGGAACAGCTAAGTCTTTTAATACCATTGCAAGAATTGAAGGAAAAGAAAAACCAAACGAATATGTAATCCTTTCTGCTCACTTCGATTCGTGGGACGGAGCACAGGGAGCTACAGACAACGGAACAGGTACTATTACCATGATGGAAGCTGCAAGAATCCTAAAAAAATACTACCCTAACAACAAAAGAACTATTATTATAGGACATTGGGGAAGCGAAGAACAAGGACTAAACGGTTCCAGAGCATTTGTAATGGATAATCCTGAAATTATCAAAAATACACAGGCAGCATTTAATCAGGATAACGGAACAGGCCGTGTTGTTAATATTCAGGGACAAGGTTTTGTAGATTCTTATGATTACCTTACCCGCTGGATGACAGCTCTTCCTAAAAATGTGGGTAAACATATCGAAACGTCGTTTCCGGGAATGCCTGGCGGCGGTGGATCTGACCATGCATCTTTTGTAGCAGCTGGTGTACCGGGGATTTCATTAAGTTCTCTTAACTGGGGTTACTTTGGCTATACATGGCATACCAACAGGGATACTTATGACAAAATTATGTTTGATGAAGTAAAGAACAACGTAATTGCAGCTGCAGTTATGGCTTATATGGCTTCGGAAGAACCCGAACTGGTAAGCAGACAGAAACGTACTATGCCTGCAGGACAAAGCTGGCCTGAGGTAAAGGAACCTAAACGTAAAGGAACCAACTAATACTATAAAAAAAGTGAACCAAATGGTTCACTTTTTTTATATCTAAGCATCATTTCTTTTTACGGGTTCCAGATTTTCCAGTTCTTCAGGAGTAAATAACCTGTAATGTATTTTAAAGGTTTTCCCCAATGGTGTTTCCAGAGAAAATCCTCCAGGGCCATAGCCGTCCAGAACATCTAGCGTAAAATGTGAATACTGCCAATATTCAAATAAATCTCTGTCTACCCAGAATTCATATTCTTTAATATGACCGAGCAGAACATCATTCATCCGCGGAAAAAAACCTCCTTTTTCAAAACACTGAGGCTGAGTTCCTTCACAGCATCCGCCAGCCTGATAAAACATTAACGGCCCATATTTTTCTTCTAACTCATTTACTACAGACAATGCTTTATCTGTTATATCCAGCCTGGAAATCATAACCTATTTTTACATCATTAAAAAAATTAAATACTTATCTGTTAGTTTTGACTTCCTGCAATGTCCAGGACTATTCTTCCGTCGATCTGGCCTTTTTTCATTTTATCAAAAACATCATTAATATCTTCCAATTTTGCTGAAGTCACTGTAGCTTTTACCAAGCCTTCATTGGCAAAATCCAATGCCTCCTGCAAATCTTTTCTTGTCCCTACAATAGAGCCTCTTACTGTAATCCTCTTTAGTACCGTTTCAAAAATAGGAAGCTCAAATGATCCTGGAGGAAGCCCGTTCAGGGCAATAGTTCCTTTTCTTCTAAGCACATCGATTCCTTGTTTAAAGGCGATCGGGGAAACAGCTGTTATCAAAGCGCCATGCATTCCACCCACTTCTTTATGCAAGTAGGTACCCGGATCGGTCGTTTTTGCATTTACAGTAATATCTGCACCTAGTTTTTTTGCCAGCTCCAGCTTATCATCTGCAACATCTATAGCTGCGACATGCATTCCCATTGCTTTTGCATATTGTACAGCAACGTGGCCTAATCCGCCAATTCCGGAAATAGCAACCCATTCACCAGGTTTGGTTTCTGTTTCTTTTAATCCTTTATAGACGGTAACTCCGGCACACAAAATTGGCGCAATCTCTAGAAAATTGACATTAGATTTCAGATGTCCCACGTATCGGGAATCTGCAATTACATATTCAGCAAATCCTCCATCTACACTATATCCTCCATTCTGTTGGGTTTCACAAAGTGTTTCCCAACCTGTTATACAATAATCACAGCATCCACAAGCACTATATAACCAAGGAACTCCGACAGCATCACCTTCTTTTACCATAGCATCCGGACCACAAGCAACAACAATACCTACACCTTCATGACCCGGAATCAACGGCATTTTTGGTTTAGCCGGCCAGTCTCCGTCTACAGCATGTAAGTCGGTATGGCAGACACCACACGCCATTACTTTTACCAATACTTCATAACGGCCAGGTTCTCTCACCGGTACTTCCTGAATCTTTAATGGTTCTCCATAACCCTGGACAACCGCTGCTTTCATTGTTTTTGGAATCATATTTACTTTTATTTTAGTTTGAATTCTATATAAAATTCAAAAATTCATAGTCAACACAAGGACACAAAACATTCATTTGCATAATGCTGTTTTTAATGCACCAAGTTTCTTACACCATACTCGGATTATATAACGGATAATAAACAACTAAACCTTTCAGAATATTTATATCTTCCAGGTTTAGTTGCTCAAACACACTATTTAAAAAAAGCCTAATTTGTTCTTATTATAAGAGATCAGCATATTTTTGGTCTGGCGGTAATGGTCAAGCATCATTTTATGATTTTCTCTTCCGATTCCAGATTGTTTATATCCTCCAAACGGTGCTCCTGCAGGATAAGAATGATACTGATTCACCCATACTCTTCCAGCTTCAACTGCTCTCGGAATACGGTATAATTGGTGTGCATCCCGTGTCCACACACCTGCACCCAGTCCATAGATGGTATCGTTTGCAATAGCAATTGCTTCTTCTTCATCTTTAAAAGTCGTAACGGCCAGTACTGGTCCAAAGATTTCTTCCTGGAAAATTCTCATCTTATTATTTCCTCTGAATAGTGTTGGCTGGATATAGAATCCATCTTCCAGACCTTCACCTACATTATTCACGTCTCCTCCTGTTAATACTTCTGCTCCTTCTTCTTTTCCGAGGTTTATATAAGACAATATTTTATCTTTCTGAATCTGAGAGGCCTGTGCCCCCATCATTACAGTCGGATCCAACGGATTTCCAACTTTAATTTTGTTCACACGGTCTATGACTCTTTCAATAAATGCATCATAAATATCTTCCTGAACCAGTAATCTGGATGGACAGGTACAGATTTCACCTTGGTTAAGAGCAAATAAAACGGCTCCTTCAATAGCTTTATCCAGGAACTCGTCATCTGCATCCATTACCGAATTAAAGAATATATTTGGCGATTTACCTCCTAATTCCAGTGTTACAGGAATAATGTTTTCTGTAGCATACTGCATTACCATACGACCTGTTGCTGTAGATCCTGTAAATGCTGCTTTAGATACTTTAGGATTGGTAACCAATACACGCCCAAGCTCTGCCCCAAAGCCATTAACAATATTAACAACACCATCAGGAATAAGATCTCCGATTAGTTCCATTAAAACCATAATAGATACGGGTGTACTTTCTGCAGGTTTCAGAACCACACAGTTCCCTGCAGCTAATGCCGGCGCTAATTTCCACACAGCCATAAGAATCGGAAAGTTCCATGGAATAATCTGAGCGATAACCCCTAAAGGTTCATTTACAATTAGTGAAACGGTATCTTTATCCAGTTCATTATGTGAACCTTCTTCTGCTCTGATAACGCTTGCAAAATATCTGAAATGATCAATTGCCAACGGAATATCCGCAGCCAGTGTCTCCCGAACAGCTTTTCCATTATCTACGGTTTCCACAGCAGCAATATAATCCAGATTTTGTTCTATACGATCTGCAATTTTGTTCAGCATAATACTGCGCTCTGTAGCAGATGTATTTTTCCACGATTTAAAAGCTTCATAAGCTGTATCAACTGCCAGCGCAGTATCTTCTTTAGTAGAGTGTGCTACTTTAGTAAAAACTTTTCCATCTATTGGTGAAACCACATCGAAATAACCACCTAATACCGGGGCTGTAAATTTACCACCGATATAATTATCATATTTTGCCTTGAACTCAGGTCTTTTTAGTGCTTTATCTTCTGCAAGCACAGCTTCTGTAGTACTCATAATTATTTTTTTAAAATCTCCTTCAACCGAAGTTATCTACTCTATGACCAAACACATAGCATAATATTCCATTTTTATAGCACAATAATCTTTACCTGTTAATTTTATCATTTCATTAACAATACTTTATGGATCTGTTTGATTTTTATTTAATACTTTTATAAATCACAGTTAAAAAAAGGAGTCATGGAAAATGCAAAGTCTTTGGTAAATACACTTGCACTTTTAAAAGAAAATCAGCTTTCTAATTTTATAGAGAACAAGACGACCTTTGGTATGCAAAATTGTGAGTTCAGCATTTATGAAACCCACAGAAGTGCTTCTAATGTGAAGCTGAACTTTGAAAACCTCACTTTTACCGGAATGCTTCAGGGAAAAAAACGAATGAAGCTGGACGGGAAAACGGATTATTTCGAATATCTTCCGGGGGAAAGCGTTTTGGTAGCCCCTGGTGAAACTATGATTATTGATTTTCCGGAAGCTGATAAGACTCCATCGCAGTGTATTACCCTAAGCTTTAATCCTGACTTTGTGGAAAATTCTCTGAATGAACTTAACTTCCGGTCGCCAAAAGTAGATGAGGCTTCTAACTGGAATATTTCTATGGATGAATTCTACCTTTTTAATACTCCTGCTTTGGCACTTACCACTAATAATATTATTCGTATAGCTATGGATGACAACCCTCAGAAGGATGTTATGGCAGACTTTGCGTTGAAAGAATTATTAATCCGGCTAATGCAGACACAAGGCCGAAACCTTGTTGAGAAATGCCTTATAAAAAGCAAGTCCCACATTGGATTTGCTATTGAGTTTATCAAAAAGAATCTGCACCAAAAACTTACAATAGATCAGATTGCAAATGTTGCCTATGTAAGCAAATCTAATTTCTTTAAAATGTTTAAAGAAGAGTTGGGAATTTCACCTAACAGATTTATTCTGGCAGAACGTATAAAAAAAGCAAAAGAACTTCTGGCCAGACATGAAAGCATAAAAGAAGTTGCTTTCCAGACTGGTTTTGCGGACACCAATTACTTTACCCGGATTTTTAGGCAGCATGAGGGAATCACTCCTAAAATATTTCAGGATTCTATAGAATTAAAATTCTAGGATTTTAATTTACAGGATTGTTTTGCCAAGTTATTGGTTTAGTGTATTTATTAGCCTGTTTAATTTTAATTCAAAAAAACATTAAGCTTTGATAGTTCTCGTTAGGCTCACTATAGATTGAACTCGGCCTGACATCTCTAAAATAAAAATCTTTTTGGAGAACAATGTTATTCTGAGCCAAGCCTGTAATGAGCTTGACGAATTATCGAAGAGTATCAAACTTGTAATGAGTTTTCATCTCTTCTTCCATCCCAGAGGGTTAAAACTTTCAAATAGTTTTCATCAAATTCATAGAAAAGCAGATAGTCACGAATAATCTTTACCCGAACATTTTCCAAATTAGTTTTGCGTCCTATACCAGGATTTTCAGCAACCTGCTTTATAGTGCTTATTATAAGTTTGTTTAGTTTAATACTAAACTTTTTGGATTTATTTCTTTCAATCCAGTATTCAAGAATAGCTTTTCGTTCAAGATTTGCTTTTTGCGTCCAGATTATTTTCCTTGCAGCCATTCATCAATATCCTTATTTGCTTGCTCATCTGTTAAATAATCATCCTGAGCTGCTTCAATAATTCTTTTATTTTGTGCATCACTTAACTGAAAAATACCCTGATCTAATTCAAAGTCTAATATCTTTTGAATTTCTTCAACTATACGTGCCTCCTTGAGCCTGGTTATTTTATTTATTATGTCAATTTTTAGTTCTGCTGTATTCATTTCCATCAATTTACTTCAAATTTACAAATTTTAATTTCCTGATTACATTATTATTCGAGCGCAATATTTACACTTTAATATAGATCTTCTTTTTATCCAGCCAGTAGGCCAATAGCCAACAGAATCCAAGAAAAATAAGTGCATATAGAAAAGACCCAAGCTCTGGTGAATAGGATATCGGCTCACATACATGCTTATGAAACCACCCCAATGGCGAAAAATATTTTATTTTCCCTTTATCATCCATTCCATTTTCAAGTCTGATGAGACTGAATAATCTAGGTACTACTCCACTGATAACATATATAAATAAGGGGTTCTTACCAAATACATCAAAGAATTTCATTAATTTATTTCTTATCTCAAGAATTTCAATAAACCATATTAACACTCCCAGAACTGTTATAGCCAACCCTGTAGTCAGCAAGGTATAGGAACTACTCCATATCTTCTTATTGTATGGAAAGTCTAATTGCCATACATAAGAAATAAATAATGCTATAATCCCCAGGACAAAAAGCCCAGACAACATAGAGTAGATACTATTTTCTTTCAGAGATTTCCCAAACCATTGAATATTGCCTTTCTTCTGAATATAATTGCCTATCAGATAACCGAATAAAACCTGTGGAATTGCAGGAATAGTACTAAATAAACCTTCAGGATCAAAAGGAACTCCTTCTCCTTTGTATTCATGTGCTATTCCCAATATGCTATGATCTATTGATACACCGATAAAACCTTCTATACTATATGGATCTGCTCCGCCCAACAATGAGGTGAGTAAACAGTAAATAACCAGCAATGCACCACTAATCCATAAAACCATTTTCTCTTTGAAGTAATAGGCAATAACCGATGCAAAAAAGTAAGCAATGGCAATTCTTTGCAGTACTCCCATAATACGAACTCCACTTCCATCAGAGCTTTCCCAGCTTATAAAGCTTAAACTATCATGATTCCATTTAAAAAAAGGGCACCAGTTAAGAAACAATCCTATACCAAAGATTAATAATGTTCTTTTAATCACCTTTTTCCAAAAAACGGAGCTATTCTGCTGTTGAAATTTAGGTATCACAAAAGTCATAGCGTTTCCTACTGCAAAAAGAAAAAATGGAAAAACCAGATCCGTAGGGGTACAGCCATGCCATTTAGCATGTTCTAAAGGTGGGTATATCGCAGACCAGGTTCCTGGATTATTTACTAAAATCATTAGTGCTACCGTGGCACCACGAAATACATCTAAGGAGTAATAACGGGCTGATTTCATTCAGAAGTAATAAAGTTTAACTATAATATTTCTATATTCTAACAAATATAGCTAAATACTTTACAGAATAGACAAATAAGAAACCGCAGATAAACTGCGGTTTCTTTAGCTATTATTTATATTTATAATATCGAGCTCCTTTCAGAACCGGATTTTCAGCTTCTGTATAATCCAGTTTAAATCCTTTTTTATCAGCTGCAACAGAGTCTTCAGTCTGTTTGCGGTGAAGCTTTTCGTAAGTAGCAAAATCAATGGATTGACGTTCCTTCAGATTTTCGAAGAGATTCCATTTTTCAACAACACTTTTCCAGTTAGCGCCTATTGTAGCTTCGAAAACTTTTGACTTAGAACCGCTCCCGTAAGCAAAGAAGCCTATTTTCTTTCCGCTAAGATCTTCACCTTCATTAGCAGATACCTGCAGTGCAGACAGTAATGCCATAAATACTGAAGCTGTATACATGTTACCGATTTCTGAGGATGCACGTTGAGAAGTTTCTATTTTTTCATTTACCAGAGCCTTATAAGCATCACTTCCGGCAACAGCTTTCAGGTCTTCATTTGTAGCGTGAGGCAGGTTGTTTTCGATAGCGAAAATTTCACTAAAAATTCTTTTACCATGGAATGCGTAAGGTAAGTGAAATATCAGAAATCTCCAGTCTGCAAATGCATTTCCGGAAACGCCTTTCTCTTCTTTAAAGTGCTGGTAAGCTTCACGGATTCTGTCTTTAAAACATTCGTTTGAATATTGTCCGTCGAAAACAGGTTCATCGGAGAATACTTCAATTTTATCAGGAAAACTTTCCGGAGCATTATTCAGATCTGTTTTATTATAGTGTCTTCTTGGCTTGAAGAAATCAAAAACACTTTCCATTCCTACTCCCCAATGATTCTCTATTTCCAACAAATCTGGTTTGGAAGATACTAATAAAGCTACAGCTCCGCCTCCTTGTGTATATTCTCCACCTGAAGCTAATTCATATTTTGCATAGTCTGATGCTATAACAACTGCTTTCTTATCAGGATTTACTCTTACAAAATCAATAGCGTTTTGCAAAGCATCTACTCCACCAATACAAGCAAAGGTCATATCTAAAGTATCGCAGTTTTTGAAACTACGGCTTCCATATTCGTCTTCTAAAGCCTGTTCTACCATTTGTACAGCAAGGGTTGCTGTAGGCTTTGCGGCATCCAGAGCACTTTCTGTTCCCAGATATACTCTGCTGATTTCTTTCGGATTGATATTGTAATCATTGATCAACCTCAACAAAGCTTCTGCGGCAAATGTCGCAGCATCTTCATGTACATCCGGAAAAGCCATTTTGTGGAGGCCTAGTCCTTTCTCAAGTTTTAATGGATCAATTCCTCTATTCTCTGCTAACTCTTTAATTTCCAAATACAAATGCGGCACATAATAAGAAGCCGCCTCAACTCCAACTTTCATAAATATTAGTTTTTGTAAAAAACCCTACGAAGTTAGGGAGTTGAATTTAAAAAGAAAAAAATATGGCGTACTATTTTATCACAGTACGCCATAATTATTGATGTTGTTTTTCTGTTTATTGAGGTAAATCCTCTGATATTTTCTGTTTTTTCGAAACTACTTTCTCCAGAATATATCTTATAGAAGAAGCATCCGCAGGTGGATTAGCTACTTTTTCTTTTTTTACTTTCAATACATATTCGTATCCAGGTTCATAAGTAAAACCTTCAACCGACTGATACATATAACTCCAGGTTTTAGCCTCTCCTTCTTTTACCAAATAGCATTTTTGCTTTCCTACACCAGTACAGTCAACTTGTTTTGAAGCCACTACAAATATTTCAGCATCATTTCCTTTAGCTGTCTTTTGTACATTACACTGCTGAAGTGCAAAAAGTCCTAATCCGGCAACAAATAGTTTACTAACTGTAAGTATTTTTTTCATAGAATTTATATTTGCGGCCTTAAAGACAAGAACCGTGCTAAAATTCTAATTTGAGCTATTTTTTTTGAAAAAAAATAAAAACATTACTGATCGTAGTGGTTAGGATGCTGTGCTTTAATGACATCCACAGTTCCTAAAACTTTATCTTTTAATGCGTCTTGATATTGCTGTAATTTTTCTGCAACCTGTTCATCTGCACTTCCTATTATTTTAGCAGCCAGGATACCTGCATTCAAGGCACCGTTCAATGCTACTGTTGCCACCGGAATACCACCTGGCATTTGCAGAATAGAAAGAACAGAGTCCCATCCGTCTATAGAATTACTGGATAAAATTGGAACTCCTATTACCGGAAGGGTCGTACAGCTTGCCACCATTCCGGGAAGGTGTGCCGCACCTCCTGCTCCGGCAACAATTACTTTCAGACCTCTCTGTTTTGCTGACTTAGCATACTCGAACATACGCTCCGGTGTTCTGTGTGCAGAAACAACCGTGAGTTCATACGGAATACCTAAATCATTAAGGAAATTGGCTGCCTGTTCCATAATTGGTAAGTCGCTTTGACTTCCCATAATAATTCCGATCATGTTTACTTTTTTTTAGATGGTCAAAGATAATGAAATTGAAAGGAAAGCCTATCGTAATTGCTCTATTCCTAAAGCCATTTTAGCAGAAAGATTAAGCAGAGGTACGACATTTTCTTTTTTCACCAAAAAGAAGCCATAGGAATCTCCAAGAGTATTCATATTCATCAACTCAAGGTCCCTTTCCGCTAAAGCTTTCTGTATATAAGGAAAAAGATCGTGGCTGTATGTTTCTTCAGGATAATTGAAATTCCATCTTTCATCCAAAAATGACTCGATAATTCCTTCAATATCCTCCGGATCAAATTTCCAGTCGCTGTACCAATAATTATCTTCATGAATAATCTCAAACCTTAATGGGAAATAACCATCATCATAATACTCCCAATCTTCATCTTTTTCCTCCAGTTCTGCAATCAGTTCATCTTTATCTCTATAATTCTGCTCATACAGATATCGAGCCTTTTCTTCTAAATCTTCAATCTCCCAGTAATTTGCTAAACCCAGAACGTCTTTAAAGTCCTGCAATGTAATTTCTCTGGAAACTCTGACGTTCGGGTATTTATCTGTAATGCCTTTGTTAATCTCTACTCCAGTTTCCAGAGACATAGCTGCCAATACTTTTTCAAGCTCAGCTACAGCTGGTTTTATTTCAGAATCCGGATTATTAAGATCAACAATATCAATTGAATCGAGTAATCCTGCAATACTATAATCCATACCTCTCTTGTAAAAAATACGATAAGCATTTATTTCCTCTCCATCGCCTACGATTACGAAAAGCACATAGAATTTGTGGAGTGCACTTTTAAAATAGCTTTGTTCTTCTTCAGAAGGATCTGTTCGGAAATTGAACTGCATAAGATTATATTGTCCGTCATTTTTCAACCATTCTTCTGTATCTATAAGACCAATCTCTGCTTTTTCATGGACTTTATTCAGTAGCTCATAAAAGTTAGAAAATCCATTATTCTTCAACACATTCAGATCAGTCTCACTATTCTTATAAGAGTTTGGGATTTCATACCAGATCATTTCTGCGACTTTATGCTGCCCTTCCACCAGTGTTTCTACATAACTATTCTCTTCCTGCAGATATATAAAAAGTTTATAAAAACTTTCGAAGTCAAAGTTGTATTTACTATGTTCTATTTTTTTCTTTTTTCTAAAAGGATTCCACATATTAAATTATCTTTTTGAGCACTTGTATTTCCTTACTACAGGCTAAAATATAAAAACTAATAATATCTTTGCAATACTTTATTCCAATCCATTTTGAGAGACTATAAATTACTATTTGCTATTCTGACGGTGGCCATCGTCTGGGGAACTACTTTTTTGGGGATACGTGTTGCAGTGGAAAGTATTCCCGGATGGTTTGTCGCAGGCATACGCCAGCTTCTGGCTGCAATTATAATGGGTACAATTCTTATATTCCGTAAAGAACTGAAATGGATTGGCTGGAAAAATTTAAGATATCAGATTATTTTTTCTACTCTTATGCTTATAGGTGCGAATGGACTAACTACAGTTGCGGAAGAGAACGTAACAAGTAGTCTTGCATCTCTGATTAGTGCCTGTGCCCCTATCCTGGTTTTTCTGGGAAGTTTGGCTGTAGGATTGCAGAAATTTAGCTTTCGGGCAATGACAGGAATCCTGATTTGTTTTTTTGGGATTATCTTCATTTTCTGGGACGGATTAAAAGATCTGGCTAATCCAAGCTACAGAAATGGTATTCTTCTCATGTTCTGTGCTATTTCAGGATGGGCATCAGGAACGATCTTTACTAAAAAAATGAATATACAAAGCGGCAATATCTCATTGAACTTATTTTATCAATTCGCTTTTGCAGGAATTGTACAGATTATATTAGCCTTTATATTTTCGGACAATTACAATTTTGGAAACTGGACACTAAAAAGTATATCGGCTATGATCTATCTTGCGGTTTTTGGGTCTGTGACTGCTTTTTTCGCTTTTCACTATGCACTCACCAAAATCACGCCGATACAGGTTTCCATATTAGCTTATATCAATACCATTATTGCTATATTCTTAGGCTGGTTACTTTTGGACGAAGAAATTTCTGTGAAGTTTATTATAGCAGCATGCCTCATTATCTGCGGTGTGTTTATTACGAACTATAAACCAAAATCTGAACGCAGGCTAACATAATATATCAACACCAAGACACAAACTATATTTAAATTTGGTTTTAAGGCACAAATTGCCTCGCACATTGATATAATATCTAGTGTCTTTGTGTTTGTAAATATTTTTAATACGTTTTGTATGAGAATAATAAAAAAAGAGCACTAAAGTGCTCTTTTATTTTAATCTATTGTTTTGTGAGAATCCTCCAGCAGGTTATTCAGATCTTTTAATTCCTGAGCGCTTAAATCCCGCCATTTACCAATTGGTAAATCCAGTCTGATATTTATAATACGGATACGTTTCAGCTTTTTCACTTCGTAACCCAGAAATTCACACATTCTCCGGATCTGACGGTTCAGTCCCTGTGTAAGAACAATTCTGAATGTAAAATTATCAATCTGCTCTACTTCACATTTTTTAGTAACAGTATCCAAAATAGGCACTCCGTTTCTCATTTTATCCAAAAACTTCAGCGTTATCGGCTGGTTTACTCTTACCAGGTATTCTTTACCATGATTATTCCGGGAACGGAGGATCTTATTTACAATATCACCATCCGATGTCAGCAAAATTAATCCTTCACTTGGCTTGTCCAGTCGTCCAATTGGGAAAATACGTTTAGGATGTTTAATATAATCAATGATGTTGTTCTTTTCTCGCTTGGTATCGGTTGTACAAACAATACCTACAGGCTTATTGAAAGCTATATAAACATGTTCTTCATCTGTTTTACGGATAGAAACTCCATCCACAAAGATTTCATCTTCATCCGAAACTTTAGTCCCCATTTCCGGAAGCTTTCCGTTTATCGTAATTCTGCCTTCTTCCAATAACTTGTCTGCTGCTCTTCTGGAACAGTAGCCTACTTCTGAAAGGTATTTGTTGATACGTGTTTTTTCCAAGTTTTTATATTCTGTATTATTCTGCAATTACCTGCACCATTTCTTTTATCTTCACCAGCTTCTCCATTAATTCTTCACGGGAATCAGCCAGTACATTAATATGCCCCATTTTTCTGCCCGGTTTGGTTTCTGTCTTACCGTATAAGTGAATGTATGTTTTTGGTAGTTTTAGTACTTCATCTAATCCTGCATATACTACTTTTCCGGAGAAACCATCAGCCCCAACAAGATTAAGCATTCCGCTAAAAGTAACGGCATCTGTGTCGGCTAATGGTAAGTTTTTCACTACACGATACATTTGCTCGAACTGTGAATTGGCGTTACCCTCCTGACTCTGATGCCCAGAATTATGCAATCTAGGTGCAGTTTCGTTCACCCATACTTTACCATCTTTATCCAAAAATAATTCGATAGCAAATAATCCCGGAGAATTAATTGCTACCAAGAACTTATCTGTAATTGCTGAAATCTGGTTTTGTATATCCTCAGTCAGCGTTGTCGGACAAATATTGAAATCTAACAGATTAAGTCTAGGATCTGCAACCATTTCAGTTACCGGGAAGGTTTTGGTTTCACCATTTTCATTTCTGGCTACTATCACCGCTAATTCCTTATCTATATCTACAAGGCTTTCCAGTACAGACGGAGCATCCCATAGCTTCTGAAGATCTTCTTCAGTACGGATTACCTGTACTCCTTTACCGTCATATCCACCAGTATTCATTTTTTGTACAAAGGGTAAAGGGAAGCTTATTTCTGATTTATTTTGTACCGTCTGAAAATCCGGACTAGGGATATTATTTTTTTTGTAAAATTCTTTCTGAAGAATTTTCTGTTGAATAATTTTAATAATTCTGGAATTAGGAACTACTTTTATACCTTGATTCTCCAATGTTTCAAGAGCATCTGCATTTACGTGTTCAATTTCAATGGTTACAACATCTTTATCTTTTCCAAAATCCAGTACTGTCTGATAATCGTTGAAACTTCCTTGTGTAAAGTAGGAGATATTATGGCATGGAGCATCGGCTGCCGGATCTAGTGTATAAAATTCGTCATCGTATTTCAGAGCACTTTGGATCAACATTCTTCCAAGCTGTCCGCCTCCTAAAATTCCTATTTTCATTATTTACTTTATTAGATTTACTTTTATATTAAGTCTTCAATGCGAAGATTGATATTTCTATTTTACAGATTCAGTTTTACCATCCTGAATGCAGCCATCTTTTCTTCGGGTATCTATAATATACTGTATTTTCCAGTCTCCATTTTCTTTAATCATCTGAAAACTGTTTACACCACAATGCGAGAATTTCCCTTGAAAATAGAACTGATAAGGAGTCCATACAGACGCCAAATTTCCATCAATATGAATGGCCGAAAAAGTGATTCTTTCTTCCAGTGTATTTTTTACAGCTTTTGCTATCGTTCTGGCAAATGCAGGAATATCTTCCGTTTTTACCTCTCCGTTTTTCATTATAGTCTGTAAAATTGCCTGCTTGGTAAAACTTGATTTAATACCTGTCGAGTCGGAATTCTTCATCGCTGTAAAGAGCTTATTAACTCCGGCTTTCACAGCTTCGGTTTCTGAAATCTGAGAGAAAAATAAATTAAAACTTAGTCCCAGTATAAGTATGAAGCTGCTGCGCATAATATTATTTAAGTTTAAAATAGCCTAGATGCATTTCATTTTCCTGAACCTCAGCATTACTCTTTTCGAGAACAATAGTATATTTCTCTTTCATTTTCTTTGGAAGAATATCGCTGACATTAAAGATATCGTCGATATCCACACCATGCTTATCATCGATGTGGCTTACCGCTCCTTCAAATCCCATTTGCTGATAAAACTCTGTCTGCTTTACTCTTTTTACAATTTCACCCATTGAGGTTCCTACCATCAGATGCTGTTCGTGAAATTCTTCAAAGAAACCAGGCTTATAACCTCCCAGATTGATAAAATATAATTGGTCTTCAGATTTTTGTGTTCCTCTTTCTACAATTTTCACTTCATAACCATCTGCAAATTTTACTTCCTGATGACAGTCAATATGAATTTTGGCTTCTTTCCAGAATTCTTTCATATCCGGAATAAGCTCATCCAGCGTCTCTGCAATTCCAAAAAATACGTCGTGTTGTTCGATATTTCTTCCTTCAGGAGTAGCACCAAGGATTACATAGAATAATTTCATAGCTCTTTCTTTGCAAAAATAGTGAAATATTATGCTTCCCTGAAAATCAGATCTTATAAAATTCCAGCGGCAGCTGATCCGGATCTTGGGTGAAAAAGAATTCTTTATCGGTGAATTCGTCAATACGGACGTCTTCGCATACCAATCCTTTTTTTATTAATTCTTCTCTTTTGGAATTTACATTCTCTACAGCGAAAGCCAAATGTCTTAATCCACAAGCTTCTGGTCTGGACGGACGTTTAGGCGGGTCCGGAAAGGAAAATAATTCGATAACATAATGATCTCCTATTGCAAGATCCAACTTATAGGATTGTCTTTCCTCTCTATAAACTTCACGGATAATATTGAGTCCTAAAATATCTGTATAAAACTTTTTGGAAACCTGATAGTCCGAACAAATAATGGCAATATGATGAATGTACATTTTAAAATTTTTATGATTAATTCTGTTTATTTACGGGAACCACACCCTACACAGGTACTACAAATTCAACAAATATTTACTTTAGTTTAAAAATTAACACTGATTCAGATTTAATATTACGATTAATTTATAATTTTACATAAAACACTCTTAAATCCATATTAAAATTCCCAAACAGGGGAATAAATATTATGACACCCGTCAAAATATAAAACCAAATTAACATAAAATATATCACTATGAAAAAATTTATTAACCAATTTTCAGCCAGTCTGAAGAATAACATCTTAGTATTCCTGGCTTTTCCTTTTGTGTGGACTTCATGTGCACGAGATAATCCACTCTCTTCTGAAAATAGTAATATTTCACCAAATGCTGCAGCAAGAGCAGCGGTAACTGGTACAACAAAAGCGAATATTAAATTATTCAGTTTTACAGAAGTAAATGACACCAATCCTCTTAACAATCTGAATTTCACACTAAAGAACAGTGGAAAACCATTGGTGGATATGGTTGTTTTGTTTTCTGCTAATATCAATTACGATGCTGCTAATGATAAGGTGTTTGTAAGTAATAATCCCAATGTACAACACCTGCTAACCAATCGTGCTAAATACCTGAAACCTTTACAGGACAAGGGTATAAAAGTGATACTAAGTATATTAGGAAACCATGACAGATCAGGCATTGCAAATCTTTCAACAGCACGGGCAAAAGCATTTGCCCAGGAACTTAAGAATACATGCGATCTGTATAATCTGGATGGTGTATTTTTTGATGATGAATATTCTGCCTATCAAACTCCGCCGCCTTCTGGCTTTGTAACGCCATCCAATAATGCTGCTGCGCGTCTGGCTTACGAAACTAAGCAAGCCATGCCAAATAAACTGGTAACGGTCTATGTATACAGCAGGACGTCTTCTTTCCCTACTGCTGTTGATGGTGTAAATGCTGGCAGCTATGTAGACTATGCCATTCATGATTATGGTGGCAGCTATGATTTAGCTACAAATTATCCGGGGCTTGCAAAATCAGGTATGGTCATGTCTTCTCAGGAATTTAACCAGGGCAGATACGCTACAGCCCAGGCACTGAGAAATATTGTTACAAAAGGTTATGGAGGTCATATGATATTTGCAATGGATCCTAACCGCAGTAATTTCACTTCTGGTCAGCTTCCTGCACTTAAGCTTATTGCAAAAGAATTATACGGAGATGAACTGGTATATTCCAATACACCTTATTCTAAGGACTGGTAAAAGTTCTAACGGTAGTTTATAATAAAACAAACCTGCCTGAAAACTATGGGATGTTTTTTGGTTTCATCCTGTAAGCTTTCAGGCAGGTTCTATTGCAAAATATTATTTTAGTGGCAAAAGGACTCTTCTTGTTTTGTATTTCTTAGCAAAAGAGCGGACGATTAATGCCAACTTATAGCTATTTGTATTAAGACGCTTAAAGTCCTCTGTAATTCTTTTATTATTTTTCTTGACAATAACTAACTGTACATCTCCGCCATATAACCCGGTAGTTTCAATTCTTTTGATATCATTCCAGACAATTAATTCTCTACCGAAGATTTTTACACCTTTATCACTCAATGTCAATTCAGGAAATATATAGCCAAGAACTAACTTTATAAGGGCTCCAATAACAAAAATAGCAGCCATAAAAAGCCTTATACTTAATACATATTTCTGGTTGTTCTTCTCCATCATTATTATAGCAGGAACAACAATTACAGCCAGAATCAAAATAAACCATATTTGAATATTCGTTTTTCTGAATATAGCTTTTTCCGGAATCTGATTCATTGAACCAAATCTAAATTTACGTAAGAGCCTCCTTTCCGTTATAGCTTCTTTCCATCCTTTTTTATCTGGTAGCGGAGAATAGTTATAGATGTTATTAAAATCAGGCAAAGCTTGCTGCCATAGAATTCAACATGGATCTTACTACCAATCTGTGAAAAGGTTTAACGAAGAAAAAATACAGTCTGCCAAAAAAGTTATGGTAATGTACTCCTGTAGAAATATAAATTTTGTTTTCTGGTTGAGCATAGAGCAAGGATACTTTAAAGTCCAGATGTTTATCATCTTCTCCTAGAATAATTTCTTTTTCTTTTTTATCCAGGACTTTAAACAATCCGAATCTTTCACCTACAGCGAAATCTGATTGCTCTGCCTGCTGCATAATTTTACTTTTCTTATCAGACCCTTTTAATCCGAATATTGCAACCAGTTTATTACGCAGTGTAAAAAGTTTTTTAATCCAAGGAATGTTGCTCGTAAAGAAAGCTTTTCCTAAATCTTCCGGGCGGATATTTTTTTCAGTTTTCACTTCCTGAAAATAAACATCGGTATAATCAAATTTCTGCTTAATTAATGCTGAGAAGGAAGGTATTGTTTTCATACTATTTATCCTTTGAATCTTCTTTAATCTTTTCAAAATAATTATTTTCCAAACGCTCGAGCCTTTTAAAATAATTCTCTTTATCCATAAACAACTGTGGATTGTAAGAGTCACCTTCTTTGCGTTTGGTATGCAAATCGAACTGACTTGCATGCGAGGCAACCCAGATATCAAAATCCAGATTCTTCATCGCTTTGAAAGTATATGCGTAATCGGACTGAATACCTGGATATGCTGTAACTTCAGAAAATTTCTTATCAACAATAATGGAAGGCATATTAGCTATTAAAATCTTGTATTTCCTGTTTTCATCTTTTGTTTCAAAAATAAAACTGCAGGAACCTTTTGTATGTCCCGGATGGTGAAGCAAAGTCAGGGTTGTATTTCCCAATGTTATTTTATCCTGATCCTTCAATGTTTTGTCTGGGGTAACAGGTTTAAATGTCACACCATATTTACCTAATTCATAATCAGATTTTCCGCCTGTTCTCAGGACATCAGCATCTGCTTTATCGGCATAAAATTTCGCACCGGTTTCCGTTTTAAAATCCTGTAACGCGCCTGTATGGTCATAATGAGCCTGAGTAAGCAGCAAGATCTTAATGTCTTTATAATTAAACCCCAGCTTTTGAATATTTCCTTTTATTATTGGAAATGATTCTGCCGTTCCTGTATTAATGAGAATATTGCCTTTGTCTGTCACAATAAGGTAGGACGCCAAATCATAGGTTCCTACGTAATATAAATTACCTGCAATTCTGAATGGTTCATAAGTCTGGTTCCATTCTTTTGGCATATTCTCAGGTTCTTTTACGACCTGAGCATTCAAGCTCAAACAAACTAACAGAAAAAATAGTGTAACAAAATTTCTCATAACAATACGTTTTAGAAGCGCATTTCATCTTTTACCACTCCCCCTTTTTGAGTGAAAGGTAAAAGCTCCTGCTGAATAAATATTTTTATTTTATCACTTTCAATATCATTCGGGAACAACAGGTGGACATTAGCCCCTGCATCCAGTGTAAAGAATAGAGGTAACCCGGTAATTCTGCGGAAATCCCATATTTTGTTAATCACTTCAAGGGTTCCGGTTTTCATTAGAATAAAAGCAGGATCACTCATCATCATCATTGCATGCAGTGTAAGTGCTTCGTGTTCCGTAAGCTTTATAAAACCTTCCAGGTCTCCTGTTTTCAGTATATTTTTAAGCTTAGCAAAATTTTCATGTGCCTCCTGAAAACGCCTTTCTGCATATGGGTTTGTTTTCATCAGACCATGTCCTACTGTAGAAGAAACACTTTTCTCACCTTCATGGATCAATAGTACCCAGTCGTTGAAATTTTTGAATACCGGATGAATTTCATCATTTGGATATTGTATAGCATACAAATCTGAACTTCCTTCTGCTTCTTTTGTATTACCCCATACCACTAATCCGTTGTACAGACTACGGCAAGCGCTTCCGCTTCCCAGCCTTGCCAGGAGTGAAGCTTTTTTCAATAATTCTTCTTCACTTGTATTTCCTGAAAAAACTGCATCCAGTTGCATCAGGCATTTTGCAATAGCGCCAAATCCTGAAGCTGAACTTGCAATACCGGAACTGTGTGGAAAAGTATTTTCGGTTCTGATTACATATTTACCTTTCAGAATCCATGGTAAATACTGTTCAATATTTTTAAAGTATTTTTCAATTTTCTCAGCAAACTTTTGCTCTTCATTTCCGGCCAGAAATGTTTGTACAGAAAAGTCTTCTCCTGCTAAAAATTCCATTGTCGTATTTGTTCTGCAATGGTTCAGTGTATAACTAATACTAGGATTGGCGGGAATCTGATTTTCATATTTCCCCCAATACTTAATCAGGGCAATATTAGAAGGACAGCTTTCTGCAACCGTCTGGCTGCTGATATTAAAATTTATATTTCCTAAAAATTTTTTTTCCATAATTACTACATTTTAACTGTACATCTGTTCAATAAGGTCTTTGTATTTCTCGGAAACGACCTTTCTTTTAATCTTTAGTGTTGGTGTAATCTCACCACTTCCGATTTCAAATTCAGCAGGCATCAGAACAAATTTCTTCACTTTTTCAAACGATGCCAAAGAAGTCTGAAATTCTTCTATTTTAGTTTTGTACAGTTTATTTACTGCTTCATTTTTCACGATTTCATTCCAACTTGTAAAAGGAATATTCATTTTACTCAGTTCTCCTTTCAGGAATTCAAAATTGGGCACAATTAAAGCAGAAACAAACTGTCTTCCTTCTGCCACAACCATTACCTGTTGGATGTAATTGTTATTGGACAATATATTTTCCACTTGCTGAGGTGCTATATATTTTCCGTTTGATGTTTTTAATAAATCCTTTATTCTTTCTGTAATTGTCAGGTTACCCTGATCATCAATATTTCCGGCATCACCAGTTTTGAACCAGCCATCTTCCGTAAAGACAGCTTTTGTTTCTTCAGGTTTGTTGAAGTAGCCTTTCATAATACCGCTTCCTCTGGCCTGTATTTCATTTTCGGCTCCGATTCTTATCTCTACTCCCGGTAATATTTTACCACAGCTTCCATACTTGTATTTTGTAAAAGGGAAAAGCGAGAGTGTAGCTGTAGTCTCTGTAAGACCATAACCTACGGTAAGGTGAAGTCCTATAGCATCAAAAAATTCTGTAACTTCAGGCGAAATTGAAGCTCCGCCACAAGGTGTAAACCATAGTCTTCCGCCTAATTTTTCTTTCATTTTACTAAATACCAGAAGGTCTGCTAATCCGTGCTTAGCTTTTAATCCAAAAGGAATTTCTTTTTCAGTCTTCTTTAGTTCTGCATATTGTTTACCTATTCCCAATGACCAGTTAAAGATTTTTTTCTTGGTCGGAGAACTTTTCTCTACTACATCATGGATACCGGCATATACTTTCTGGAAAAACCTTGGAACAGTACACATCATCGTAGGCTTTACCTCGATTAGTGCATGTGCAATATTTTTAGGATCTTCCAGAAAATAAACTTTTGCACCACCGTATAAACTCAGAAGCGACCAGCTTCTTTCAAAAACGTGCGTCAGTGGAAGAAAGGCTAATGAAAGTTCCTCTTCAAAGTTTTTAAATTTAAAAAATTCAAAATGGGCATCGAACTCCTTACGGAAATTTCCGTGTGTAATCATTACACCTTTTGGTATTCCTGTTGTTCCGGAAGTATATATCAATGTTGCTGTATCATCATCTTCCTTTGGACAGAATTCAAAAGTTGAAGGCTGATTTGCAATAAATTCGCGAAGAAAAACTGTATTTTCCTTTTTTCCTATTACTTTATTCTTAGCAACAACAATGGTTTTCAAATATTCATTGCGTTGTAATAACTCATAACAAGTATTATACTGCTCCTGATTACCTGCCAGAATTATTTTGGATTGTGAGTCGTTGATAATATATTCGGCCTGCTCTGCATTATTCGTAGAGTAAATAGGAACGGTAATAGCACCTAAGGATAAAATAGCCAGATCAAAAGTTATCCATTCAGCGGAATTTTCTGAATAAATAGCTACTCTGTCATTTTCCTGAATCCCGGCTGCTTTAAGTGCATTAGCTGTTTTAGCGATCATTTCGCTAAATTTTTTCCAGCTAAGTTCTTTCCACTGGTTTTCTTTTTTAAAACCAACAGCAGCTTTCAGCGCATGCTTTTCCAGGTTTCGGGTTATAATTGATTGTGCTAAATTCATTCGTTAAGACTTCAGTTTTTTGTCTTTAATATAATTGTTCAGGTGAAAGTCTATACTTTCGTCAAGCGGGATAAACTGATAACCCAGCTGATCTTTTATCTTTTTATTAGATATTTTATTATGTGCCGTTATAGCCTCTATATTGGCTTTGTTAAGCATTTTAAGAGGAGGAATAAGGAACCCTAATTTTCCGAAAATCCTGGAAAAATGTAACAAGCCATCCGGAATAATCTTAGGAACAGAAAGTCCTAATTTGCTGCGTACTTTCTCGGAAAAGCTTTTATAAGTTCGGGTTTCGCTTATCGTAATAAAACGTTCTCCAAAAATATTCTTTTCCATAAGGGCTATGGATATATCGGCTACATCTCTTGCATCTACATAAGCAGAACTACCGGAAAATGTATAAGGTGTTACTTCAAAAGAATTGAACAACTTACCGCTACTAGCCTCCCAATTTCCTGTTCCCAAAATAATCCCCGGAAGTACAATTACAGTATTAAGTCCTTCTGCAGAAGCACGCCAAACCTCCATTTCTGAAAAATGTTTGGATTTGGCATACGCTGAATGCTCTAAGGCATGCTTAAAATCGGAATCTTCGTCCAATTCTCCACTTTCGTTAAATCCGTCTAAAACAGCTATAGAACTTATAAAGCAGAATTTATTTACCGAAGATCCTTCACAGGCATAAAGCAAATTTTTGGTACCATCAATATTGGTATGGTACAATTCTTTTCTGAATTTAGGATTAAAGCTTACTCTTGCGGCACAGTGATATACTTCTGTAACACCTTCCAATGCATGTTGCAAGGAATCCGCATCATCAAAATCAGCATCTACCCACTGTATTTTATTAAAATACTCTTCCGCTTTATCTGTATAGGCATGCCAGGAATGTTTCACATCGTTGATATTACTCGACGGACGTTTTGTAGCCTTTACATTGAAACCCTTTTCTAAAAGTTTCAGTGCAATGACTCTTCCTAATATTCCTGTTGCTCCGGTAACTAAAACCATCTTATTGTGTTAAAAATTCTTTGACAGCTGCGTTAAAATCTTTTGGATTTTCCGCCTGCACCCAATGTCCGGCATTTGCAATTTTCTTAACCTCAGAGTTCGGGAATTGCTGTCTGATCAGAAGCCCGTCTTGTGGTAATATATAATTGGAATTTGCTCCTGCTAAAAACAAAACAGGTCCGTTATAAACTCCGTATTTTACTGCATTTGTCACAAAAGTAGTGTACTTATCTGTAAGTACCGGAAGATTAAATCTCCAGCTTAATTTCTTATCTTCTGTCCAATATAAGTTTTTCAGAAGGAACTGTATAACGCCGATTTCCGGAATATACTTTTTCAGTTCTTCTTCTACTTCCTGTCTGCTGGTTACCTGATTCAAATCTACAGTATTCAGAGCTTTAAAAATTCCCTGATGATGTGGCGGGTATGCTTTTGGTGCCATATCGGCTACGATAAGTTTTTCTACTTTCTCAGGATTGGTAATAGCATACTGCATTACCACTTTTCCACCAAGAGAATGACCTAACAAATAAACTTTCTCCAGTCTGTAATGATCCATGTAAGCCTGAATATCGTTTACCATTGCATCTATGGTCATCTCTTCGGAATGGAAGCTTTTCCCGTGATTACGAAGATCAATAAGGTGTACCTGCATTAATTCGCCAAATTCACGCCCGAAAGATCCCCAGTTGTCCAGCATTCCAAATAAACCATGAAACACCAATAATGGTGTTCCGGTTTTATCTTGTCCGTATATTTTTGAATGTAAAATTTCCACTTCTTTAATTTTAAATAATAAAATTTAAATTCTCAACATTATTCTAACCTTCAGTATTCAAAACCTACCACTGTACTAAGCGCTTCAGGTAAGACTGAATTGTATTTTCCAGTCCCAAATATAAGGCTTCAGAAATTAGTGCATGCCCAATAGAAACTTCCAGTAAATTAGGAATCTTGTCTGCAAAATACTTCAGATTATCAAGGCTAAGATCGTGCCCGGCATTGATGCCTAAACCAAATTCCGTTGCTTTTAATGCCGTTTCATAGTAAGGCTTTATAGCAGCTTCTTTATCTTTAGGATAGTTTGTAGCATAAGCTTCGGTATACAACTCTATTCTGTCTGTTCCTGTTTTAGCAGCATATTCTACCATTGCAGGATCCGGATCTAAGAAGATAGAAGTTCTGATACCAGCATTTTTAAATTCAGCAATAATATCTGTTAGTTTATCCAGATAGGTTTTACAATCCCAACCAGCATTAGAAGTTATAGCATTATCAGCATCCGGCACTAATGTTACCTGCTCGGGTTTTACATCCAGTACCATATCAATAAATGAACGGTGTGGGTTTCCTTCTATATTAAATTCTGTGGTTACCAGAGGTTTCAGATCATAAACATCTTTTCTGGTAATATGTCTTTCATCCGGTCTCGGATGTATTGTTATTCCCTGCGCTCCAAATTTTTGTGCATCAATAGCTATTTGTGTTACACTCGGTACATCTCCCCCTCTTGCGTTTCGTAATGTTGCTATTTTATTAATATTGACACTTAATTTAGTCATGTTTTTTATTATTGTATAATTTACTTTATTAAACTTTGTTTACCTGTATTACTTCCAGTCCAAAATCTTGTGTTGCTACAAGCAGATGGTCAAAAATATCGGACTGTACTCTTTCATAATCCTCCAGATTGGAATAGATGGTAAAACAATAAATTTCCAGAGGCATTCCCTGTGGTGTAATTTCCAGTTGTCGAACCAGTATAATCTCTTTTTGTTCGATATTGGGATTGTTACGCAAATAGTTTTCAGCATATTTCCGGAAAACACCAATATTGGTTAACTGCTGACCATTCAGCATATTATCTGCATTGTGAAGGTCCAGTTTCTCGGAATCAATTTCATTCTTTTTGGTAATAATGTAATCCGATATCAGATTTACCTTTTCTAACTTTTCATAATCCTCTTTGGTTAAAAATCTGAAGGATTTGATATTGAAAATCATGGAACGCTTTATCCTCCTTAGATTACCTTCTGTCATTACCTGATAGTTTCTGATTTCTGTAGACATCAGATCATAGGTAGGAATTGTGGATACTGTTTTATCGAAGTTTACAATTTTTGTGGTTAGCAGGCTAATATCAGTAATATTTCCTTCTATATTATACTTTGGAATACCAATCCAGTCGCCTACTTTCAAATTCTTGGATGTAGCCACATGAATCCCGGTAACAAATCCCAAAATGGTGTCCCGGAAAACCAATACCATTACAGCAGTTATGGCTCCTAAACTTCCCAGAATAGTACCACTATTGATTTTAAAAACAATTTTAATGGCAATAAAAAACAGAATCACACCACCAAATATTTTCAGCGTCTGGGATACTGCTTTGAAAGCAATAAGCTTATAATTTTCTTTAATCAGAATGTAGTAAATCTCCACAGATTTATACAAACGAAGCCCGGCACTGCCTATTACAATTAACTGTCCAATCTGAACAATTACATCCAGTATAGATTTAGTAGCCGGATGCATATTCTTATAGAAAATAGAATCCAGCGCAAAACTGCATAAACCCAATGCAATAACATGTGCCATAGCACGGGGAAACTTCGACTGATAGAGTGCTTCTACAAACGGATACTTATCTTTCTTTATAATCTTATAGAGAAAGTTGAAGAAAAGTCTTATCCCCAGGTCTACAATAAAGTAAAATGCAAGAAGAACTAAAATCTTACTGGTGACCTGAAATATCCACGCAACACTTCCATCAAAGTACTTTGCAAAGAATACATTAATGTCATAACTGATTTGCTGTAGAAAATCTCTTGTTTCCTGTAAATCATTATTCATGTAGCGGGATGTAAATTTCGTTTAATACACAAAATTAACAATTTATTCTTCACTTTCTTTAAATTCCTTACATTTAAACCAGATATTTACAATATGGAAGAGGGGCTTGTAACGCTTGTTTGCATTATTTTACTGATCGTAGGAATATTGGGTACATTCCTTCCGGTATTACCCGGACTTATTGTTAGTTATGCCGGACTTCTGATTTATAAATTCGGCACCAATTCCGATATGTCTATGGGATATATCTGGATTTTCGGGATACTAACCCTTCTATCTGCTATACTGAATTATGTCATTCCTGCTAAAACCAACAAAAAATATGGCGGTACCCGCTGGGGAAGCATTGGTTCATTTATTGGCACTATATTGGGTATGTTTTTTATCCCGGTAATATTCGGATTTTTAATAGGAATGTTAATCGGTGTTTTTGTTGGTGAATTACTCCACGATCGCAAAGATCATAAAAAAGCATGGAACTCTACTAAAGGAGCTTTAATCGGTTTTCTTTACGGAACCGGATTTAATTTTGTAGTAGGCTGTGCTATGCTTATTGTAGTGCTCATCGATTTATTTTAAACAAACCAAATTACATTATATGAAAGCTTATCTTTTCACCGCTTTATTAGGACTAAGTGCTTTGTCATCCTGTAAAGCAACATCTAATACCAATTATACAGAAGGACCCGTTATCACTCTGAAAATGGGTGAGGAAAAATCTCTGCAAAAGGAGAAATTAAAAATAAAATTTGTGGACGTTCCGGAAGATTCCCGCTGCCCTATGAATGCCAGATGTGTATGGATTGGTAATGCCAGAATAAAGCTGAAAGTCAATAATCAGACTCTTATACTGGACACTCAGGATATGCCAGACAGAAAATACGCGAAAACTCAGATTTTGGGTGGATATCAGTACACACTGGAAAGCATTCAGCCAGATAGAGTAACCAATATTGAACTTAAAAAGAGTGATTATAGCATTGGCGTAAGAGTCGAAAAAGTTTCTAAAACAAACTAACAACATAAATGTCATCCCGACCAGATATTAATAGCCTTCTCAAAGATGAAAATCTGTTTGAGAAGGCTATTATTTTAAACAGAAATGAGTACCTGAAAGAGGCAGGAAGTACTGACACCAATATATACTTCATACAAGAAGGCAGTGTAAGAATCTTTATCTCTGACAATACCGAAGAACGCAACATTCGTTTTGGTTATTCGGGAAATATTATCGTTTCCCTTGATTCTTTCTTAAGCAATAAATCTTCACCACTCTATATTCAGGCTCTAAAAAAAACTAAAATTCTTGTTGCTTCCAAAGGCTCTTTTATGCAATTAATGAATAAAGATCCGCAACACCTTCAACTATGGAATAGTATTCTGGAAGATTTGAATCTACAGCAGTTTGAAAGAGAAATAGATCTTCTTACCCAATCACCCCGCGAGCGTTATCATCGCCTATTAAAAAGAAGCCCACAGGTTTTCCAACAAATTCCGAATAAGCATATTGCCAATTATTTACGCATGACCCCAGAGACGCTCTCCCGCATTAAAAAATCTTGATCTCAATCAAGGGTTTAAAAGAACCAATTGCTGAATTTTGCTAAAAGTATCAAAGCCCAGATAAGACCATTCTTTTCTATATACTGCCGTTAGGTCAATTAGTACAATGGTACAATTAATATAGAAAATTAATCTTTTTATGCCTTAAAAACAGTCCGTGTAATATGCATTATTTTGTGGCTTTATGTTAATCTAAAATTATTTAAAAAATAAGAAATGAAAATTCAGTTTGATCAGTTTTACAATGAATTAACCACATTAGTACAATCGCATATCAAGATTACAGAAGAGCTGAAATCAAAAGCAGAAACGAAGCTAAATCAGAAAGCTTCTGCCGACAGCTGGAGTGCATTGGAATGTATTGAACACCTGAATCGTTATGGTAACTTCTATTTACCGGAAATTGAAAATAGAATAAAAAACTCTTCCTATACTCCTGAAGACACATTCAAAAGCGGAATATTAGGCAACTATTTTACTAATTTTATAAAGCCTAAGGAGAAGCTTAATAAAATGAAGTCTCCTAAAAATATGAATCCACTGGATAGTAAGCTGGATAGCTTTACTCTGGATACTTTTCTTAAGCAACTTCATCAAACATTAGCCTTGTTGGAACAATCAAAAGCAGTAAGCTTAAACAAAACCAAGGTTTCTATCAGTATATCCAAACACTTAAAATTAAAACTGGGTGACACTTTTCGTTTTTTTATTTACCACAACGAAAGACATCTTCAGCAAGCGATAAAAGCTACCGGCAGTATGATAGTATAAATACTTATCAATGAAAACGTTTTCGCTATAGTTTTCGTTAAAAATGAGTATCAATTTTCTTTTTAATTATTTTTACTTTAAACTAATTAATCATGAAATATATTACTTCTATTGTATTTACATTGTTAATGTCTTTTAGCTGTGTAAATGCACAACAAAGCTTTGACGCAATTGCTTCTGTTTCTCATCCACGGCTATTTATGCAAAAGAATGAAGAAAAAACATTAATCAGTGCTATTACTCACAATTCCGATTTAAAAACAGTAGATCTTGCCCTGAAAAAATCCGGAAATTCAATAATAAACCTTCCCCTTCTGGAGCATAAAAAAATAGGAAAAAGACTATTACATATTTCCAGAGAAGCATTGAGAAGGGTTTTTGTTCTTTCTTATTTATACCGTACAACTAAAGAGCAAAAGTATTTTGATGCTGCTGAAAAAGAATTGTTACAATTGTCATCGTTTACAGATTGGAATCCTACTCATTTTCTGGATGTAGCAGAAATGACACTCGCTGTATCTATAGGCTACGACTGGCTGTATGATAAATTGTCGGACACCTCGCGTGAGAAAATCAGAACTGCTATTATAGAAAAAGGATTAAAACCTTCTCTGGACAAAAAATACAACAGTTGGTTAAAAGTACAAAACAATTGGAATCAGGTCTGCAATGCCGGAGTTTCTTTAGGTGCTATGGCTGTATATGAAAATGATCCGGCAATAGCTTCTCAAATTATTTCACGTGCGATAGAATCTATCAAAGTTCCTATGAAAAGATATGAGCCTAGCGGAACTTATCCCGAAGGTTATTCTTATTGGGCTTATGGAACGACATATAATGTTGTATTTCTGGATGCGTTGAAAAAATTAACCAACAACGATTTTGGCTTAGGACATGCTCCTGGCTTTACGGCTACAGCAGAATACTTCCAGCATTTAATGGGTACATCCGGACTATCTTTTAATTATTCCGATAGCATGTCGTCTCCGGAAATGAGTTCCGCAACTTTCTGGTTCGCTAGAAATCTTAATAATCCGTCACTGGTATGGAACGATCTTCAATATATAAGAAATCCTGATAAAGCTAAACAACTTTCTTCTGATCGTTTTCTTCCTCTTATTCCTATATGGGGAAAAGATATACAAAAACTATCACCTCAGCGTCCGGAAAAATTATTCTGGGCCGGAGAAGGGGATAATCCTGTAGCTATGATGCGTAGCAGCTGGACAAGTCCTAAGGCACTATTTCTGGGATACAAACTAGGATCTCCCAGTGTTGAACATGGACATATGGATGTAGGTTCTTTTGTTTTTGATTCTGATGGCGTAAGATGGGCTATGGATTTTGGACAACAAGAGTATGAATCTCTTGAATCTAAAAACATTGATCTCTGGAGTTATGGACAGAATGCACAACGGTGGACAGTCTTTCGCTACAACAGTCTGTCTCATAATATGCTTACGTTTGACAACGATCAACAATATTCAAAGGGAAAAGCCACATTTCTAAAAAAATCAGATAATAAAAATTTCAGCTTCGCAACCTCAGATCTTTCCGATCTGTACAAAAACAAAGTCCCTAAGGTTGTCCGGGGTGTTGCACTCAAAGATCAGGCCTATGCACTTGTTCAGGATGAAGTTCAGACAGGAAGCGCACCTACAATAGTACGCTGGAGAATGCTGACTCCTGCCAATGCTGAAATTCTTTCTCCAACTGAAATTTTATTAAAAAAAGACAATAAGAAATTACTCTTAAAGATCAATTCTGCCACTCCTGTTACGCTTAAAACATGGAGTACCGCACCAACAAATTCTTACGACGCTCCTAATCCGGGAACTGTGCTTGTAGGATTTGAAACCGAATTGCCCGCTAATACTAAAAGTACTTTTGCCGTACAACTCATTCCAAGAGGTAAAATGAAAAAACGCTTCGAAACGAAAGTACAACCATTAGAAGAGTGGAAATAAAAACATCGTTATAAGTAAAGATCATTAAGTTATATAAAAAAGAATTCATACCTTCTAAAACCAAAGTCTTTCTTAAAATGTATTACAGTAATACATTTTTGTACTAATTTTGTATTAATGAATGAAAAAAATCTTTACATTATTGCTGGTTGTAATGGAGCTGGAAAAACAACGGCCTCTTTTACAATTTTACCTGAAATATTAGATTGTAAAGAGTTTGTAAATGCTGATGAAATTGCAAAAGGACTTTCACCTTTTCAACCAGAAAAAGTAGCTTTTGAGGCTGGAAGGATAATGCTTAACAGAATTGATGAATTATTTAAAAATCAGGAAACTTTTGCATTTGAAACAACCTTGGCAACGAAGACTTACAAACAAAAAATTAAATATGCAAAAGAAAACAATTATAATACGACCTTGCTTTTCTTTTGGCTTGAAAGTTCAGAGCTAGCAAAGGAACGTGTAAGGATAAGAGTTAATGAAGGTGGACATAATATACCTAACGATGTCATTGAAAGAAGATATCTGAATGGCATTAAGAATTTGTTTAACATTTATTTAGAAATTGTTGATCAAATTTTAATTTTTGACAACTCAGAAGGAAAGCATATTCTAATTGCTGAGAAATCTTATGGTGAAGACATTATTATTTATGATTTAGAAAAGTTTAATAATTTAAAAACTTATTATGACAAAAGAAGCTAAAAACGAAAGAAAAACTAAAATATTACAGGGACTTGAAAAAGCATATGAAAGGATGCTTAAATTCAAAAAAGAAAAGAACAGTGAGATTGTGGTTATTCGTGAAAACAAAATCGTAAGAATAAAACCATAACTTTTAGAGCAAGTTTAAATTCTAGTTCAAAATATTAGGCTTCGATAGTTCGTCAAGCTCAATATAAACCAAACTCAGCCTGACGCCTCTAAAATGAAAATATTTTGGATAAGTGATGTTACTCTGAGCTTGTCGAAGAGTATTAACTATAAAATATAAACAAGCTCTTATTCTAAGCAAACGGTGTAAATATCTTGACAAAAATATGCAGTAAAAAACCTCATAGATTTCTAAGATCTATGAGGTTTGTTTATATTAAGTTCAGAAAATTACTAATTACTATCCCCAAACAATAGGTTTCTTTCCTTTTGTTTCCAGATATTCATTGATTTTAGAAAAAGGCTTGCTTCCGTAAAAACCTCTGTATACTGAAAAAGGCGAAGGGTGTGCCGATGCCAGAATATGATGTTTTGAAGTATCTATCAGCGCTGTTTTTTTCTGTGCAAAAGCTCCCCAGAGTACAAAAACCACATTTTCTTTTTTCTCAGAAATCTGACGGATTACATAGTCTGTGAATTTCTCCCATCCCAAATCTTTATGCGAATTGGGCTGATGCGCCTGTACGGTAAGCGTTGCATTGAGCAGTAAAACACCTTGTTGTCCCCAGTCATCCAGCTCCTTTTTGGTTCTGGTAATACTAAGATCATCTTTCAGCTCCGTAAATATATTTTTTAGAGAAGGTGGTGCTGTTACACTTTCGGATACAGAAAAACACAAACCATTTGCCTGACCATCGTTATGATAAGGATCCTGCCCTATAATTACCACTTCTACATCATCAAACGGAGTAAGCTCCAACGCCCGGAAGATCTGATTCTTCGGCGGAAAGCATTTTTGTGTTTTATATTGTTCGTTAACCTTTTTCCATAAGGTTTCAAAGTATTCAGAACTTTTAATAGGAGCTAAAACCTCAGACCACGTCATTTTCTTATTTATTTTTATAGTGTACCGAAGAGCCGGCAAAAGCTCTGTCGGTAGGCAGATTAATATGAATATTCTCTTTTCCGATCCCCAAATTTACTTCTTTTTCTTTTCTTGAAGGGTCGGAAACGAAAACTTCAGGGCTTTGTGCTTCCAAATTTTCGATTAGGAATGTACAAGCACGGTCAGCCTTAATCACCTGCCCCATCACATCAATCTCTGCAGATCTGAAGAAAACTAACATTAGCTTTTTAGATGATTTCTGATACACAGCATGTACATCTTTCTGGTTCCATATGGTAAAATCAGCAGCCATTTTCTTTGCTCTGTTCACATTACGGATGCCGGGTACAATAAAATACTGATAACTGCCATTATTCACTTTTTTGCCATGATTAATCCATAATTTGAATACAGCTGATTTCTTTTCTTCTGTACTCCCCAGTTCTGTCAGTTCTTTCCAGGTTCCTTTCTGTATCTGAGAAGAAATAGTCAGATTAGTTTTCTCCGGAAATATATAAGCTGTATTCCGATGTAAAAGGATCTGCTGATCATTACTATTTACCAACTGTCCTCCTTTTACTTCGTACTTATCAACAGAGTTCCGGTATATAACTTTATCTTTAAAGAAATTCTGTTCTACCGTTGTTAGCACCTCATCATCTTTATCCGTGGAAATCTGACTACCTACGCAAACAACTTCTCTTCCAAACATAAACCACGATTTCTGGGCTTTTACTTCAAACTGATCTTGCAAAAATGCAGACACTCCGGTTTTACCATCACTTACCCCGCCTGCAAATACAGATTTTCCGGGTGTTAAATATTTAGTATCTGGTAAAGGGAAGTTTTCCAGTGTAGTCGTTCCCGGGATTTTTTTCCAGTCCCATACCGGATAGATATTATAGTATTCTGTACCATCCTGCAATAATGCATAAGAACCAATAGAGCGGTTTCCACCCTTTTTGTTTTCACCATTCAGGTCCGTTTCTGCTTGCTGTGTATATTTGGATGACATTCTTACAGAAAACTGATAAACAGGATTCTGATAAAAGGTAAAATCGGTATTCCAATAGTGCTTTTGAAGTTCTGCAATATGGAAATTTGGTTTTTTCTTTTGGTTAATTCTCTCAATCGCATCCTGATAAACACCTGTATTCATCTTATCCATTAAGATTAGCTTCTCAAAATAAGGAGCCAGCCATTTCATATCTGTAAAATCTTCACGGGCAATCTGTCGCCCAAATGATGTCCAGTTGGTATAACGTCCTCTGATTTGCGGAATCAATGTTCTCGTAATAAAGTTGGTGAAAGTTCTCAGTTGTTCACCTTTCATTGCAAATTTGGTATCAGCCACCATAGCACCAATGTAAGTTTCCACCTTAAGGTATTCTGTTCCGTAGCCAAAAAGATGCAGCATAATTTCGTGTTGGGCATACGAATTATCAAACTGCACTCCTTCTTTTACCGTTGCTTTATTTATAGAAAAAATATTTTCCAATCCTTTTCGAATTTCTTCCTCATTCTTATTCAACAAACCACTATAAAAAATATGAGTATCAAAATCGGCAAGGTTAACACCAGTAACGCCATTCGTACGCTTATAATCCATTTGTTTTACCAAGCTGCTGAAAAGTTCACCAGGCAATTGTTTTCCATTATTTCGTTCCAGCATAATCAATATTACACCAATAGTTCTCGGAGCCTCTATCTCGTTCCACCACCAGTTAATATTCTTCATTTTGGCTTTATTCCAGAATAACAATCCATTTTGAATAGCTTCAAAAACTTTTTCATTATTTCTCAACGAACTCCAGGGAGCTGTATATGCAATGGTCATCTCCTTTACTCTTTTCAGGTGCTGAAATGCCGTCCAGATAGCACGTGTAGGATTTTTATAGTCTACATCCTGCCATTGTTGATCCGCCTGTAATGTCTGCTCCCATTTCTGTGCATCCCGGATAATCTCGGTTCGGTTAATATCATTAGACCAGTTCCATTCCGCAATTCTTTGTTTTATTACCTCTATCTCGTCAGCTTTACAAAATCCCACAAAAACAAAGCAGCATAGTATTAGTAAGAGTTTTTTCATGTTGAATTATAATTATGTATTAGTTTTTTTATAGTGAACGGATGAACCTGCATAATCTAAAGTAACAGGAAGCTGAATATTAATTTTTTCTGTTCCTAATTCTATATTTACTTCTTTTGCTTTCCGGGAAGGATCTGCTACATATAACTCCGGATTTTCGGATCCCGGATTTTCGATTAGTATAATACATGCCCGATCTGCTTTTATCTTTATTCCTTCAATCTCCGTTTCCGAAGGTCGGAAGAAAACCAACATCAGCTTATTAGCAGATTTACTATACACAGCCTGTACATTTGTCTGATTAAGTATTACAAAATTATCCGCCAGTTTTCTGGCTTTTGCAGGTTTGTGTATCCCGGGCATAATAAGGTATTGATAAGCTGCTTTATCAGCTTTCTCTCCATGATTGATCCACACTTTAAATACTGCATTTTTCTGTTCTTCATTACTTCCTACATCGTTAATGTCTTTCCAGCGCCCATTCTGAACCTGTGTACTGACATTCAGATTTGTCTTTTGTGGAAAAAGATAAGCTGTATTATTATGAATAAGTACCTGCTCTCCAACATTATTTATAAGCTGTCCGGCTGCAACTTTTTTAGTTTCTTCATTATTCTGATAAACCAGTTGATCTTTGAAAAAACTTTGCTCCACAGTTGTGAAGACCTTCCCTTCTCTTTCAGCTGAAATATTATTGCCCAGACAAATAACTGCACCTTCAAACATAAACCATGATTTTTCAGCTCTCACACCAAACTGATTTTGCATAAATGCAGATGCACCTATCTTACCGTTACTTACCCCACCTGCAAAACCAGAAACTCCGGGAGTAAGGCAATAGGTATCAGGAATCGGTAACTGATCTAAAGTAGTTGTTCCCGGAATTTTTTTCCAGTCCCATATAGAATATATGTTGAAATATTCTGTCCCATCCTGTAATATTGAATAAGAGCCTATAGAACGGTAACCGCCAAGTTTGTTTTCTCCATTTAGATTGGTCTCTGCCTGTTCTGTAAATTTAGAAGACATCCGAATTGAGAACTGATATTTTTTGTCCTGATAAAACGAAAAATCGGTATTCCAATAATGTTTCTGAAGTTCTGCAATATGGTAATTCGGTTTCTTCTTGCCCTCAAGACGTAATATAGTATCTTTATAAATCTGAATATTGGCTTTATCTATCAGAATAAGGCTTTCCAGATAAGGAACCAGCCATTCCAGATCAGTAAAGTTTTCCCGTGAGATCTGTCTGCCAAAGGATGTTGAATTAGTATAGCGACCACGAATCTGCGGAATTAAAGTTTTAGTGATAAAATCTGTGAATACTCGTAAGTGTTCGCCTTTCATGGCAAACTTTGTATCGGCTACCATGGCACCGATATAGGTTTCTACTTTCAGATATTCGGTTCCATAACCAAAGATGTGCAGCATGATATCGTGCTGTGCGTAGGAATTATCGAATTGAATTCCTTCCTTTACCGTTGGTTTACTGATAGAGAATATATTATTCAGTCCGCTTTGGATTTGGGATTCATCATTATTGATTAATCCACTGTAGAAAATATGCGTATCATAATCCGCCATATTTACTCCTGTATCGCCTTTATAGCGTTTATATTCCATTTGCTTTACCAGATTTGCAAATAGCTCACCGGAAAGCCTATTTTGGTTATCCTTCTCACTAAGCATAATAAGGATAACGCCCAATACTCTGGGTGCTTCTATTTCGTTCCACCACCAATTTTTATTTTTAGGCTTACTCCTGTTCCAGTAGACAAGAGCATTTTCAATGGCTTTGAAAACTTCCGGATTATTCTTCAGACTGCTCCACGGTGCAGTATAAGCAACCGTCATGTCATGAATTCGCTTCAGATGGTCTATGCCCTTCCACACACTTGGAGATGGATCTGCATAATCTACATCTTTCCATTGCTGATTATCTTGTAGTGTTTGCTGCCATTTTTGTGCATTTCGTACTGTTGCAGCTTTATCCACTCTTTTCTCCCAGTGCCATTCGGCAATCCGGTGTTTAATAAGATCTATTTCATTGGCCTTACTTATGCTGATGAATACAACACAGGCTATGAAAAAAAATAATTTTCTCATATTGAGGTTTTCGGTTAATTAGTTTGAAGCAAGTTAGTGAAATTTCTTTTATCATTGATTATCTTTGCATTGTGCAAGTAACAAAAGACAATTTATCGGAATTAGAATTTCCGCAACTCTTAGAACAAATCGTTCCTTTTGCATTTTCTCCGAAAATAGCAGAACAGATTACCCATATACTACCTATGCCTTTGGATGAGGCCAGAATAAGTCTTACCAAGGTATCGGAATATGCATCGTCATACGAGAATGACAATGCTATCCCTTTCAATGAATATGAGGATATAGAAGCCGAGCTAAAGGTAATGGCTATAGAAAACTATCGCCTGGATGCAGCATCTTTCATGAAGATAAAGAATATCTCAATGATGGTAGGAAAACTGGTGGTTTACTTTAAAAAGTTCAATGAATATTACCCTGTACTTTTTAGTGAGTCTCAGGAAATTGAACTGACTAAAGAAATTATTGAGAAGATTAATAATGTATTTAACCGCTATGGTGAAGTAAAGTCTGATGCTTCTCCGGATCTGGAAATTATACGTAAGGAAATCAGTCATGCAAGAAAAGCCATTCAGGAAAATTTCAACCGGGCATTAACAATGTACGGACAATCGGACCTTTTGGATGATATTCGTGAAACTATTATAGACGATCAAAGAGTATTAGCTGTAAAGTCAGGATTTAAGAAAAGAATACCAGGCAGAACACTTGGGGTATCCAAAACAGGTTCTATTACCTATATACAGCCGGAAAGTGTTGTAAAACATCAGTTCCGCCTTCGTGAGAATGAAGAAGAAGAGAAAAAAGAAATAGACAGAATTCTGCGCCAGCTTACTGCAGAGATCGCTATATTCCAACCTTTGCTGGAGGAATATCAGGCTTATATTTTTGATACTGATCTTACACAGGCTAAAGCCAGATTCGCACATAAAGTGAATGGCATACTTCCTGAAATCAATGAGAAGAAGAGGCTAAAACTTATCAATGCTTACCATCCGTTGCTATGGATGAGAAATCAGGAAGAGCAAAAGCCTATCTACTCGCAAACGCTGGAGCTTTCCGAGAGAAACAGAATTATCTGTATCTCCGGACCCAATGCAGGAGGAAAGTCTATTACATTGAAAACTGTAGGATTACTACAATTAATGATTCAGAGTGGAATTCTGGTACCCGTACATCCTAAATCGGAGATGTTCTTCTTCGACAAAATACGTACGGATATTGGAGATAATCAGTCTATCGAAAATCACTTGTCTACCTATTCTTCGCGTTTGAAGAAAATGGCAGGTATTATCCGTGAGGCAGATGATAATACATTATTGTTAATTGATGAATTTGGAACAGGATCCGATCCTGAACTTGGTGGTGCTTTGGCAGAAGCTTTTCTGGAATTCTTCTATGACAAGAATAGCTTTGCCATTATTACGACCCACTACACCAACATCAAGCTGGTTGTGGAACAACTTCCAAATGCTATCAATGCGGCTATGCTCTTTGATGAAGAGACTCTGGAGCCTATGTACAAACTAGAAATTGGCCAGGCCGGAAGTTCATTTACATTCGAAGTTGCCGAGAAAAATAAAATACCAAGATTTATTATTAAAAATGCCCAGAAAAAGGTAGAACATGATATTGTAAATCTTGATAAAACGATTGTAAAGCTGCAGCAAGAGAAATATGAGGTTGAAAAACTGAAATCTGATCTTACCGAAAGAAAAGAATCTGTAGAAGACAAACGCGATAATCTGCAAAAACTAAATGAACAGCTGCAGCAAAAGCTCTTCAACTTTCAGAAGCTATATGAAGAGGAGCACCGTAAGCTACAGTTTGGAAATCGTGTAGAATCTTTCATCGACGGCTATGTAAACGGGAAGTCCCGAAAAGACATTGTAAAGGATTTTGTAAAAATTCTGGAACAGGAAAAATACCGCCGTAAGGAAACTGACAAAACTACTAATGACAGATTAAAAGTAGTAAAGCGGAAAATTACCCAACAGCTGAAAAAGGATGATGTGAAGGAAAAGATCGCTGAAACCAATGAAAAGCTGGAAGAGAAAAAACAAAAAGAACGTGCTCTGTGGCTAAAAGAAGGTCAGCGTGTACGGATCTCCGGAAGTACAAGTGTTGGTACGATCGAAAAAATCTCTAAAAATAAAGTGATTGTAAATTACGGAACATTTAAGACAACCATAAATGCAGACGAGTTAGAGAGAATCTAATTCGGATTTCCGAAATCACATATAACTTATATCAACCCCTTAGCAGCTCTGTTAAGGGATTTTTTATTATTTGATCTAAATCCCTATTTTTACCAAAATACCAATTATGAAACCATTAAAAGTCATTTCAGATTTATTACCGATTCCCAGCTATAGTGTAATTATTATATGTTTCTTCTTTCCGTTTTTTCTTGTAAAGTGTGGCAGCACAACACTAATATCTGTTAAAGGGACCGATTTGGTAACAGGTATTTCTAAAGAAAAAATGAACAATCAAATGAAAGAAACACTGAAGAAAGATTCTCCTTTCGGTTCTTTCGGAAATAATAACTCTTCTGATGAAAATGGATACACCCCAATGGATAAATCGGATAATTCCAAAGGCAATATTCCGCCAAACCCATTTATTATTATTCCATTAGTGTCTGCAATATTAGGGATCATTCTGCATGCTATTCGAAGTATAAGGCAAAAATATATTTATCATATTGTGCTTTCCGCAATAGCATTACTATGTTTATCCGTCTTTTATTGGACATTCCAATCTCAAATGAATGGATTGGGAGATTATAAAGTTGGCTTTGGAAGCGATTTATCTATTACGCTAGGTTTTGGAGGCGCATTTTATATATGCTCCCTTCTTTTTGCTATATTGTTATTATTCCATTGCATATTTGCTTATTTCCTGCGTAATAATCCGGAGGCAATATATGGACCTAAAAAGCCGGACACAACACTATAATCGGGCATATTTGAGTTGTATTCTCATTTGAAAAAAAATATTTAACTTGCTATTGTACAATCATGTACTAAACTTTTATAATATTTTTTTTAACCAAAATCACTGAAAAATGAAAACATTAAAAGCAAACGCTTTAAAGCTTAAAAACCAAAAAGCATTGTCCAGAGAACAAATGAAAAGTATTAACGGTAGTGCTGGTAACTGGTGTACCTATGAATGCTGCCCGGAAATACCTAAGCCTCTTTGCCCGGGATACAAATGCCCTGCGGTAATCTGCCCACAGTAGAAGTAATAACAGTAATATTAAAAAACAGAAAGCCCTTTTACGGGCTTTTTTATTTGTTAATTTTTCTTTGTTCAGTAACTTTTCAAAAAATATAAAAATTCTGCCTAATTTTCAGCCTTGAAAATAATTTATGAAACACCATTCCACAATACTTACAAAATACTTTCTGTTACTTTTCATACTGATCACCTGTGTCCGTATTTACGGAAATATGGCAAAACCTTATTCCGACGGAACTACAAGCTCGCCTATATTCGGAAGTAAAGATTGTAAAGTACTGAGTGAAAAAATGGATTTAACTGTAGTCTCTTCAGATAAATCTGATGACTATTTTGAATTTTACAGAGTAAAGTACAAGGTATCTTACCAGATATATTCCGAAAAAGAAGCCAAACTTCCTTTACTCTTTATTGCGCAAAACATGGCTTCCGAAAGCACGGTATCTGTCAACAGTAAAAAGATAAATACTCCGAAAATCACTAACCAGAACATTTCTCAGTTTTCATTTATTCACAAAAATCAGAATAGTGAAGATTCATATGATATTAGTTTTGAGAAGAATTCTCCAAAACATGTTAATCTGAATGAACTTATCTATTTTGAGACCGACCTTCAAAAAGGGGAAAACAATATTGTTGTAGAATACGAAGGCATTCCGGAATACAATATATATGGGCTATTAAGAGAATTCAAAATCTCCTATGCCCTATACCCTTCCAATTACTGGAAATCCTTTGGGCCAATAGAAATTAATTTACACATTCCTTCTGGCCTGGAAGTAAATGACACCAATATTAGCAAGCTCCAGGAAGGACAAAACGGAAATTACAAAATACAGATTAATGATATAACACAGGAGCAGCTGGAAATTACATTTTCGAAGAAGGTTTCTGTGTTTGGCAAGATCTTACTTTTTCTACAGCCTATTGGTATTATGACAATTGGGTTCCTGATTATGGTCTATTTTCATATTAAATGGATACTCAACCGCAGAAGAAAACAACCCAAAAAGTTTAATTATACTGTGCTTTTAGGTTCTTTAATTATTGCTATCCTTACATCCCTTGTTTTCATATTCTCTTTCGACTTTATCCAATGGGTAGTCGACGAACAAGGCATGAAGCAAGGTTATGTTCTCCTTGCTGTATTCGTTATTTTTCCATGTATCTTAATTTTCTACTCTCTCTTTGCATGGATTATCGATTTCTGGTATAAAATAAAAGTCAATCAACAGGCTAACTAAAAAACTGTCAGAATCATTGATGTGTAATCCTGACAGTCTTTGTTTTTTACTGATGACTAAAATAGTTTTCAAACAATGATAATTGGTTAGATAAAGCACGACTCCAGTATTCAGTGTTGTGCTCTCCTAAGGATTCTATGTAAAGATGTTCAATTTTTTTGCCGAGCAATTCTTGATGAAAACTTTGATTTTTACTGATAAAAAAATCATTTATTCCACAGTCCAGAATATAATATTGTCCTGTGTTCAGCATTTTATCAGTATTATCCGACAAAATATATTCTGAACCTAAAGAAGATAGCGGACCCAAAACTTTATCCACCTGATAATTGTTGTAACCTTCATTGAACGTCCGGAAATCCAAAGCTCCACAAGAACTGCCTACAATCCCGAATGTTTCCGGAAAAGAAGTTCCGATATACAGAGATCCAAAGCCACCCATACTCCATCCTAGAATTCCTCTGGATGTTTTTTCAGCTTTTGTAGGATAGTGTCCATCGATATACTGTACCAATTCTGAACCTATAAAAGTTTTGTATTGTGATTTCTGATCCACCGGACTATCCACATACCAGCTATTGTAATTACCATCAGGCAAAATATAGATGGTATTAAAGGCTTTTGCCTTAGCCTGTAAATCCGGAATATCCTGCGTCAAAGTTCTTTCCGGATTCCCGCTATAACCATGCAGAATATACACCGTTTTGTATTGTTGGTGAGGTTTAATATCCGGAGTTACAATAATCGTACTGATCTCTTTCTTCATCTTTGCACTAAAGATCTTTTCACGAATAACTTTTTGTGCAAAAAGTGGATGTGAGAATACCAATAAAAGGGTGAGATTAAATAATGTCTTCATAATTTTTATTATTAATTGATGAGACAAAATTGAGATGTAAAAAAGCGAAAAGCATCTACATATGTAAATGCTTTTAATCTTTTATTTCTTTTCTTATGCGACTTAGCTGGGTTGGTGTCACTCCCAAATAAGATGCAATATGATGCTGTTTCAGCCTGTTGTACAAATCTGGTTCTTTCAATAGTTTCAAATAACGCTGCTTTGCTGTTTCATGCTTTAAGGAAATCTCCAGCGGTTCTTTATTTACAACCCAATTTTTCTCCAGATAGCGGATATGAAACATTGCCAGATCATGATGTCTAGTAAGCAAATCCCGGTATTCTTTCGCCGGATATTTTATAACGGTACAATCTTCAAGTGCTACAATACTAAAATCTCCGGGCTCATTTTTAATAATAGAAACTGTGGCTGCAGGAAAGCTTTTTTCTGCAAAAAACAACTTGTAAACCTGCTCTCCGTCTTCATCTATCATATAATAACCTACCAGACCGGATTTTATAAAATAATAATATCTGGCTGTTTCACCAGACTTTTGCAGCAATTCATTCTTTTTAAAATAATCCTCTTTACATATTTCCAAAAGAGCATCAGTTGCTTCTGCTGACAAAGGGTAGTAAAGATTAATCTGTTCTATAAAGTCCTGCATGTCCGCTAAATTAAAGATTAGCTTACCAACATTCCCTCATCAATACTTTTCTGTAACAGGATGTCGAAAGCTTCTCCCATTTCATCTGAAGCACGCTTAATTACATTTTCCAGCATATTGCGCACCTGAATTTCTGTAATTCCGGCTTCTGTCCAACTTTTCCCGCTGGTATTAGAATTAAGAATAAAAGGCATAATTCTGTCTATAGCACAAGCAAATATGGCATCAGGAGTTTCTTCGCCTTCAAATTCTATCCACAGATCGTAAAACTCAGATTGCAAAGGTTCATCTAAAATTCCGAAAATCTGTTTTGCCGCAATTTTCTCACGTTCAAACTTACCTTTCATCATTTCTTCATCAAAAAGAAAAGTATCTCCGGCATTTATCTCTACAAGATCGTGAATAGAAAGCATACGGATGACTCTAAGTAAATCAACCTGCTCTTTATTTTTAGCATATGGATAAAGGATCTGTGCCAGTATTACGATTTGCCAGCTGTGTTCTGCTGTATTTTCTCTGCGGGAATCATCTGCATTGTAGTTTCTGCGCTGCACATTTTTCAGTGCATCTACAGCCAGTATAAACTGGATTTCTTTCTCTAATTTCATCTATCAAAGGTACTAAACTTATTTAGTACCTTTAGATGATTACCTGTTAAATTACAGGAATATTTGTAGTGTTAACCCGCTGCAAATACAGAAGCAAAGATTCGGGTAACTTTATTGTTTTTCAGTTTGAAAATAAGGATTCTTTCACCTTTGTCTTTCTGGTATACTGTAAAAGTATTGCCAGTAGTATCTGTTGATTCTTTAGCATAGGCTTTCTTTAGTTCTGCCAGTGTACTCCCGATTCCAATCGGATTTTTACCTTTACTCTTAGGATCAGTTGTTGCAACAGAATAAACTAAAATCTTCTCCGGACTGTAGAAGTCCTTCACAAAGATGAGATTGTACTTTGTTCCATTAATAGTTACCGGGGTAAAGTTTTCTGGTTCATCTGTAAAGTTTTCTACTACTTTTGGTTTAATATCCTGCTTGAATTTAGCATTTAGTTCTGTTAAAGGCATATTCACCTTTATTCCGTTAATTTCGTTTGTTGTGATTTGTGCAAAAGCTGCCCCTCCTATTAGCAAAGAAGCCAAATAAAACATTTTTTTCATAATTTTTTTTATCAAATTTAATATTATTTTAAACTTAAACGTATTATTACTACAATTTCATATAGTAAAGTCAATCAAATTTCACATTTATTTTTAACCAAGCTTCATTATTTAGCATCACTTTTCATTAAAAATTGCTTTATCTAAAATAACCCCAAAAATACAGTTAAAATTTTTATATCTGATTTACAGGAACTTACACTTAGTATTGAAATTATTTTACTACTTTGTATTGCATAATACCATTTAGTTTATATATCTTTGTAATGTAAAATCGGAATAAGCTTAAAATCAGCTGAGAGTTTATTCTGAAAATTAATTTAAAATCAAACCATTACACAGATGAATACAGAGAATACCAAAGCGCAAATGCGAAAAGGCATCTTAGAGTTCTGTATTTTAAGTCTTATCAATAAAAAAGAAATGTATGTATCAGATCTTATTGATGAGCTGAAAAAAGGAAAACTAGATGTTGTGGAAGGCACACTTTACCCGTTGCTAACCCGCCTGAAAAACGGAGAATTTCTCTCCTACCGTTGGGAAGAGTCTACAAGCGGCCCCCCACGAAAATATTATGAAATAACTGAGAAAGGAAAATTATTCCTGAACGAATTACAAAACACCTGGACGGAACTAACAGATTCTGTTAACCAAATAACAAAAAGCCAAGACAATGAATAAAACACTATCAATAGGACTTGCAGGTTTCTCTTTCACAATTGAGGAACATGCCTATATAAAGCTTAATGATTACCTTGCTGCCCTTCGTCGTTCTATGGAACCGGAAGAAGCTAATGAGGTAATGCAGGATATAGAAATGCGTATTGTAGAGATCTTCAAAAGCAGACTTGGTAAACGCGAAGTGGTTAACGATGAAGACGTAGAGGCAATAATTGCCCTTATCGGTACGCCAGAGCAGATCGACGAGCAAGAGCAGGAGTATACTTCCAAAGAAAAGAGCGGAAGCTCCAGAGCCAGCGGAAGTGGCTTCAGCAGAGACAAACAGCTATTCCGTGATCCTGAAACAAAAATGATCGGAGGTGTATCCGGAGGATTAGCCGGCTACCTTGGAGTAGACATTGTATGGATTCGTTTGGCTTTTGTACTATTACTTTTCGCAAAAGGTTTCGGAGCTCTTATTTATATTATCTTATGGATAGTAGTTCCTAAAGCAAAAACTGCAGGTGATTTCTTAAAAATGAGAGGTAAGCCTCTTAATTTTGACAACCTGAAGGAACAGAGCAACAAAGTTGTACAGTTTGCAACAGATTCTTCTGAAAAAGTAAATCAGTTTTACCAAAGCAATAAAGGACAGGCAAACGATGTAGGAAATGCTTTTCTAAAGGCTCTTTCTATAATCTTTGGATTATTTACTTCAGCAATTGCAGTATCATTTTTCTTAGGAAGTATTGCAGTATTATTCGGAGGGTTATCTTTTGGAGAAGGGGCTATAGATATTCCTGAAAACATCAACTTTTATTTTAACGATGGTGTAACAGGTAGTGCAATTATCTTCTTCGGATTCCTGAGCATGTTCATCCCTGCTATTATATTTACATTGATTTCACTGAAATTATTCAGCCCGAATCTGAAGATAAAATATATGGGATACCTTATCGGGACACTTGTATTGTGCTGGATTGTACTTATCGGATTTATTGGCTATTCCGCATCTAAAACTAATTTCAGATTCAACGGACACAATGAAGAAACAGAGAACATCTCGATCAATACTAAGTCTGACAGTATAATACTGGATAACAAAAAGGTTATTATTCCGGAGAACTTCAAATCATACATCAGCGATATCTATTCTGATAAGAAAACAATCTTCGAAAAAACTTATCCATACATACATGTTGAAAGAAAAGATGTTGCAGCACCATATCTGATTGTAGAAAAATCTGCAAACGGTTATAACAAACCATTGCAAATGAAGCTTCCGGTAGAAGTTATCGATAACAAAATATTGTTGCCAAATTACTTCTCTTATAACTATGATAACAGATTCCGTCACTACAGAATAGAATACAAACTTGTAGTACCGAAAAAAATGAAAGTAGTAACTGCACCGGGTGCTGACGTTAGCCTAAACGAAAAGGATAATGATGATGATGACAGCTTCAATGGCAACATCTCTATCAGTACCACTGGCAATGAAGATGCTCCGGACAGTATTATAGTAAACGGCAAAAAAGTAGCTGTTGACGATATTAAAATCGGAAAATCTGACGACGACAACAAAATTAAAATAGACAAAGATTCTATTAAAGAAGTGAACGTAAGCATTAGCAACGGCAAAAAAGAGGTTAAAATAAAAACCAGATAATCTAAATTATTGTAAAAAAATTAACACCACTTTTTGGGTAATTTTCAAAAAAAATTCTAAATTTGTGGTGTTAGTTTTAAAGAAATTTAACACCAAAACCCACAGTCATGATCCAGTTTGTTTTCGAAATAGTCCTTAAAATTATGGACTTTGTTTCAACCTTATTTTAAAAGTATAAGCATAATCTTTATATTTGTAAAACGATTGCAGCTATTGCAATCGTTTTAATTATTTATTCAAACCGGAATGAAAAAACTTATTGGTAGTACTCTTCTTAAATTACTTGGATGGAAAGTTCAGTTAGATGGTGATCTTAAAAATCTGGACCGTTGTATTCTGGTAGAAGCACCACATACCTCCAACTGGGATTATCTGTTGGGAATTATGGTATACTGGAAATATGGCAAACGTCTGAAAGTAATCATTAAAGACTCTCATACCAAAGCTTTCTACGGAGGTATTATTAAATCTATCGGAGCTATCGGTATAGACCGATCTCAGAAGAATGACCTTATTAATGTTATAGCAAGAGAATTTGAGAAAGAAGACTTCAGTCTTGTAATTACTCCGGAAGGCTCCCGTTCTTATGCAAAAAAGTGGAAACTTGGTTTTTACCACATGGCATTGCAGGCTAAAGTACCAATTGTACTGGCATCAGGAGACTACAAATACAAAACGATTAAAATAGGCCATATGATCTCTTATGAAGATCTCACTACAAGAACTTTTGAGAGTGTTATGGATGAAATTGAAAACTACTTCAAGGATATAAATGCCAAATATCCTGAAAACTACAACCCTAAGATCTACTAAGATGACCAAGGAAGAGCAGCTACAAGCATTAAACGACTGGAACAGAAATACATTATTACAGACACTGGATATAAAATTTACAGATGTTGGTGATGATTTTCTTGTAGCAACAATGCCTGTAACACCTGTTGTACATCAGCCATTAGGTATGCTGCATGGCGGAGCCAGTGCTGCATTGGCGGAGAGTTTAGGTTCGTGTCTGTCCAATATTGTACTGGACAGATCTGTAAATGCAGCTGTAGGAACTAACCTTAACTGTAATCACCTTAAATCTAAAAAAGAAGGAATGGTTACCGGAACTGCAAGACTTATCCGCAAAGGAAGAACACAGCACTTTACCGAAATAGAAATAAGAGACGAGAAAGGTGACCTTATCTGCCATTCTACGATGACCAATGTGGTAATTAATGTCAGGTGATGGTACAATAATAAGATAACAAACGCACATGCTTATTCCGGATTTGTTCTGCAATAAGTATGTCGTTTATTTTATTCTATTTTACTGATTATACCTTTACATTCTTTACTAACTTAAAATATAAAAGTGATACTTTTTAAATTTCCTTTTAAAGAGGTTTTTTATACTCTTAACAGCTATACTCCTCTTAAAAATACAATCAAATTTCATTCTTTTGACAATCTGAAGGAGATCACATTCGATGGTTCCTTTCAGCCAATTACTGAACAAGAAATTCTCAATCTGAATATTACCAGTCAAAACATTCAGCAGGAATACCATGGTACACCCGAAACCAAAGATGAATATCTAGCCCGGATAGAAAATGTAATCAGGATTATTAAAGAAAATCAGTTACCTAAAGTCGTAATATCCCGACAAAAATGGGTTGATACTCCGGAGCATGAAACAATAGATCTGGGTAAAACTTTCCTGAAATTATGCAAGGATTACCCAAATGCTTTTATACACCTTTTTGTAGACAAAAATGAGGCATGGATAGGTGCTACACCTGAAGTACTGGGACAATACAATAAAATTACGGAAGACTTTGAAACGATGAGCCTCGCAGGAACTCTTCCTGTGTCCGAGGACTGGTCTGAAAAAGAAATAGAGGAACAGAAACCTGTAAGCATTTATATACAATCTGTACTTAGCCGATATTCTCAACAAGTAGAAATCAGCCCTGTATATGATCACATATCGGGCAATATAAAACACCTGCGCAACGATTTTAAAGCAGTAGTCAGCAGACGGGATATTTCTACTCTTATAAAAGAGTTACATCCTACTCCTGCGGTATGTGGTGTTCCTAAAGATTTATGTTCTGAGATTATCAAAAATACTGAAAAGTATAACAGGGCATTTTATGCCGGCTATATACAGGCAGAACAAGATAATGAAACAACCTGCTATGTTAACCTTCGGTGTGCACAACTTTTCCGCAACGGTATTTTACTTTATGCCGGTGGTGGAATTACAGCTCTGAGTGAGCCTGAAAAGGAATGGAAGGAAACCGAGATGAAAGCTGACGCTGTATTGCAGCGACTAACCTTTCTTGGTGCTTAAGCGGCTCCAGAAGTCCATGATAAAAACAACAATTATTCCTACAATTGCAGCAGCGATTGAAAACCAGAACTTATCATTTTCTTCGTTAAATGCACCCAGATTCCACTGAACTGCATAAAAATTGATACCAATAAAAACAATAAACAATACTAAAAACACCTTATAAAACGTCTTCATAAAATAAAAATTTAAAAGTTGATATAGCTCTTGATCAACTGTGCAAAGTTAGCTGTAAATAATTTAATAGAGATAGCTAAAAGAATAATTCCGAATATTTTTTGCAAAACCTGTAAAGATGCATCTCCAAGCTTCTGCTCCATCCAGTTTGCAGACCTCAGTACCACATAGATAAGAATAATATTAAGGATAATTCCCAGGATAATATTAATATCGTGAAATCCCGATCTAAGTGAAAGAATTGTCGTTAGAGAACCTGCACCGGCAATTAAAGGAAAGGCAATCGGAACAATAGAAGCCGAATTCACTTTTCCGGGTTTATTGATCTCAATTCCAAGAATCATTTCCACGGCGATAATGAAAATCACAAAAGCTCCGGCTATTGCAAATGAATTCACATCTACTCCAATCAGTTTAAGTATTTTATCACCTATAAATAAGAAGGAGATCATAATACATCCGGCTACGATGGATGCTTTCTCCGCTTCAATCTTTCCAAACTTTTGTTTCAGACCTACAATAACGGGAATTGAGCCAATAATATCTATTACGGCAAACAAAACCATAAAGGAGGTCATTATCTCTTTAATTGAAATATCTTCGAGCATACAGAAAATTAATGGTACAAAATTATAAAAATAAAATCGTTTATTTTTCAATTTTCGAATAAGCGGAGTAGATCTGCTGTAACAAATCATTCATAGAATCTTCTTCCTTAAATGGGGAAAACTTCATCAGCTCAACGCGGCTTTGTACATCTTTGAATGTCTCCATATCGATTCTTCCGAAGGTATCTTCAATATAATCCAATACCGTCATGTTGTGATGGATATCAATGTCGTGCTCCAAATCAGCATTCATTTCTGCATAAGCGCTAAAGAAACCAGAGTAATCTTTTTGCTTAATCAGTGTATCCAGATATTGAAGGTGTGCAGGAATATCTACAGACATTTCTTCGCGAATCTGTTTTTCAGAATCTTCAACATTAGTTACTGGCTTAAAGTGTGGAGAATAATTTTTCCCGGTTGGAGAAGCCGTTTTGTTGGAGCTGTATATTTTATAGAAGAAATAAAGGAAGAATGCTACAAATGCTAATGCTACAAATAATAACCATACAGGAATATTTTCTGAGCTTTTCGGCACGAAACTATGATCAGCATCTACCTGAGCAATAACTGGTAATTTTACTTTCTGGTTGAGCACACTTGCAGTATTTTCCATAACTTTTTCCACAGTCGATCTGTCAGATGCCATTTGTTCTGGTGTCTGCACAAATAATGGTATTGTAGACAAAGCTACTTGTTTATATTTCTTTTCTTCCGGATCAAAGTAAGAGAAGCCTTCTAAAGCAATCGGAAGATTTCCCTGCTTTTTAGGTACTATAATATAGTTGGCTGTAAGCTCTCCTTTAAATCCTTTGCTACCCGAAGGCTTAACATTGTAATTTATTTTTGGTTTAAACACGCTGTAATATTCAGAATTAGCAAATTTCGGCAAATGTACATCTTTCAGATTTCCTACACCAGTAAGCTTTACTTCAACGCTAACAGGTTTGTTTATTTCAAGATCTCCCGGTGTTTTCACAGCTACCTTTGCATCGTATTTACCAACAGCATTCTGGAAATCTGCAGGTGCATTTTCCGGCAGTGGTTTTACATTAAGGCTTACACTGTTCGCCTTAATCTTTGTTGTACTACCGCCCTGTACTACTTTAGCATTGGCAGGAGGAATAATAGTTCTGCCCGCTTCTTCCGGAAACAAAAGATAAACAGCCATTCTCATGGAATATTCTTCTTCATGATCATTCACTTCACCATTGCTGTCCCCTACTCTGTAGTAACGGACACCTTGCGCAGGTGGAAGCTGAACATCTTCAACATTATCCAGACTGTTCATATTTCTGCTATACGCAGTTACCACAGCCATAGTAGCCTGGTTTACATAGACATCATTATCACTGACGTTTGTCTTGATATATACTTCGTTATTATTGCGGACAGGAGGCCTGTTTTCTACGTATTTTTCGTTCTTAACAAAAATATCTTTTGCGTCACTTTTATACATTACATTATCCACCCTGGCCAAGGCACTACCTATTTTCAGTGCACCAGGCACTTTAGGTTTTACAACAACCAAAGCAGAGAACCTCGTTAGAGATACACCCTTATCATCCAGAAAATATTCTGTATTGGTAGCAGGAAGTGATACATCGTACTTTTTAGGGTCAAAATAAGGCAACTTCATCCGGACATCAAGAGAAGATTTGGAAGTTGCAATAAATACAATAGGAATTTCCTGACCAATTTTATAGCTAGGTTTCTCATCCATAACCACGTCAACCTCAACCTGTGCATGAATCTGCAGGCCAGTTAACAGAAATAATATGTAAAGAAACACCCGGTTCATTACCAGTCTTTTTCGTTGCTTATAGGGCTACTGTTTGCTTTTTGATTAAGTATTCTTTTCGATGTATTTTTTTCTTTATCTCCCATCTGACGAAGAATTTCTTTTTCTACGTCTTTTGGCAGTTTATTTTTTCCTTCATTTTTATTCTGATCCTGCCCGTCACCCTGACCTTTATTCTTTTGGTCATTGCCGCCTTGCTTATCTTTTTTATCGCCCTGATTATTATCTTGTTGACCTTGATTACCTTGTTGGTTTTTATTATTCTGGTCATTTCCACCACCTCCATTCTTCTGCTTTTTCTCTTTATCTTTCAGCATCGCAATTTCATAGTTTTTGCGGAGTGAAGAATCTGCAGGGGACAATTTCAGAGCTTCCTTATAATATTTTGCAGCCTCTTCATGATTATTTTGCTGCATCATAGCATTTCCCTGATTATACAGAGAAGCCATTTTATCATTCGTATTTTTACTTAACTCCGCAGCCTTTTTATATTCAGCATGAGCCTCTTTGTACATCTTTTGTTTGTACAATGAATTTCCCAGATTATAATGGGCCGTAAAGTCTTGTGGATTCTTTTTTATGGCGTCTAAATATTTAGCCGAAGCATCATCGTACTTCTTATTCTCAAAATTCCTATTTCCTTTATAAACTAAAGCATTATAGTCCTGAGCATAAAAAATCCCTGTTGCAAATACGAATAATATGAATAAAGTGCTTTTTTTCAACATTTTAATACGCTACAAAATTAGCCTTTTATATGTTAAAATCTCTTTTTGGATTTGTTAAATATATTATAAAAAACAGAATAAACGAAATCCCCAAAAACCACTGATAATAATGGATTGAAGACTGGGAATTGGTTGTAACTTCAGTGTCACTTTTCAGTTTATCCAGAGCACTAATTAGTTGTGCTGCTGCATTATCGTTGTTTCCGTCTATATAGGTTCCTCCTGTTCCGTTGGACATCTGTACCAAAGCCTGAGTTTCCCGTTTTGAAATTACAGGTTCACCATAAGGTGTATTTTTATAGCCCATTAGCTGTCCATACATATAGTCCGGGACCGGAGCTCCCTGTTCTGTTCCTATTCCGACAGCTGTAATCTTAATATTCTGATTCTTGGCCAAAGCAGCAGCTTCCTTATCATGTCCTTCATTATCTTCACCATCACTAATCAATACTACATTTCTACCATTCTTTCCTGTATTTTTATACATTTTCGCTGCTTCACGCATAGCTACCAGAAAATCTGTTCCCTGCTGCCCGATAATACTGGTTTCTATTGAACTTATATAGGTTTCTACAGCAGAATAATCAGTGGTTAGCGGCATAATAGACACAGCATTTCCTGCAAAAACTACAATACCAACTCTCTCGTCTTTCATTTTCTTCAGCGTCTCCAGAACAATCTTTTTCTCACGGCCCAATCTGCTGTCCGGTTGGACATCTTCTGCATTCATCGAGTTTGACACATCCATAAGCAGGACTACATTCGCAATCTTATGACTTACCTTCATTTCCTCCTTACCTCCTAATAAATCTGCAAAAGCAAGAATTAAAAAGGTAAAAGCAAGAATATAAAGAGGAATGAAAACATATTTATACTTGCTTTTAGAAGCAAATAAAATGGTATGAAAGCTAGAATCTGCAAACAGTTTTCTGCGTTTTTCGCGCCAGCGTATAAAATTAGCAATCAGCAGCCACATTAGTGGTACCAATAGTAACAGAAACAGATAATTATAATTTTCAAAAGTCCAGTCCATTACGTCAAAATTTTATACATTATCCATCTCCATAAAGCATCCAAAAGCAATACGATAAGCGCTATCCACAGAAAATATCTGAAATACTCTTTATAATCGTACATCTTAGCCACTTTGATATCCGATTTCTCCAGCTGATTAATCTCTTCATAAATCTGCTGAAGACTTTCATTAGAAGTTGCCCGGAAATATTTACCTCCAGTAACTGAAGCTATATTTTGTAATGCCAGCTCATCAATTTCTACTTTCTGCTCTGTATAAATAAGATCACCGAAAAAAGGATCAATCCCCGTAGGTGTCAGAGCATACCCATTTGTTCCGATTCCGATTGTGTAAACCTTAATATGATTATTAGCCGCCAATTCTGCTGCAATAGCAGGCTCAAGACTATTTTTGATAGTCTGTACACCATCTGTCATCAGAATAATAATCTTACTTTTAGCTTTACTGTCTTTAAGGTGATTAACTGCAACCGCCAATCCTTCTCCTATCGCAGTACCCGCCGATAATTCATTTGGATTGAGGGTTGCAATTTCTTGCTTAACAGCTTCGTGATCTGTTGTAAGCGGCACCTTCAAAAACCCTTCTCCGGCATAAGCCACTAACCCTATTCGATCTCCAGGCCTGTCACCTATAAATTTCTGTGCTATTTTGGATAAAGCACGCAACCTGTCCGGCTCCAAGTCTTTAGACAACATACTAAAAGAGACGTCTACCGACAGCATAATATCTATTCCTTTTCCGTCATTCTGATCTTGTGCTACAGTAAAAGTTCTTGGACGGGCCAGAGCCAATATAATACATGAAAGAATGACATACTTGGTACACTTCAGTATAAAAAATAAGAAACCAATCCCAGAGGGACGGGACATCCCTTCGGTAGTCGGAACTTTAATTCCTTCATTCTTTCCTCTGACAAGATCCCTTATCAGCAGCGGAATAAATAAGAGAAATAAAAGTAAAAGCCATGGGCTTTCAAACTCGAAGTTTAAACCCAAAGGAGCAAAAAGATCAGACATGTTTTCTCAGATTTTCAAATTCTATGTCTTTATAAGACCTCTTCACAAATTCTTTAATATTATTGAAATCGGCTTCCATTTCTGTGTGCGAAGGAATAACCTTTGCAAATTTAGCTAAATCTCCACGTTCAAAGACTTCAGCAAGAATATTTTCATTGGCTTCTGATATTTTGTTCTGTCCTTTCATGTAATCCAACAGATCATCAGTCAGCAATTCCTTTGCCGGAAAGCCATATTGGCCGGACAGGAAGTTTCTTGTAATATCAATAAGCTCTATATAGAAGCTACGGAAGTCATTGTTTTCAATATACTTTTTACTCCTTAGCTTTTCCAGTTCCTGGAGCGTGAAATTGGTCTTTACAGTTGGTGAAGATTTCTTGGCTCTTCCCCATTTAACAAGCATCCAGATCAGAACAATAATAGCAATAACCACTAATGCAATCCATATATAGAATTTATACAGACTCCAGTAATCCTGCCAGCCCAGTTCAACGTCTTTATTGTTCATAATATCGTTAATCTGTTCACCTTTTTTGGCAGTGTTTATAACTTCTACTTCGTAAGGTATTGTCGTCAATACTTTATCTCCGGCTTTAATTTCGATTGGTGGAATCTTAAACTTCCCTTCTTCGAAAACCTGGAATTTTATGGTTCTGGTATAGAGATTAGGGGTACGCTGAATACTATCACTAAGGATTTCAAAATGAAAAGGCAATATCTCATTTTTCGGAGCTGCCTGAACATCTAGTCCCGTAACATTGCTAACATTAATCTTAAATTCTCCCTGCTCTCCCAAAACCAGGGTATTGTCGGACAATTGCGAGGAGAGTGTTTGTCCGAAACCTAAAAGGCTAATTGCTATAAAACAGAATAAAAAAATTCTTTTCATCATCAATTTTATCGTGTCTGAAAATAATTATACAATGGCTTGGTATAATTCTGCCCTGTATTGAGTTTCAAGAATACCGAAGCACTTTTATCAAATGCTTCTTCTGTATTTTTAATTTTTTGTTTTTGTTGCTCTGCGAACTGATACCGCCATCTTGCACTGGATGTATTCACCCATTTTTTTTCTCCGGTCTCAACATCATTTAGTAAAGCATATCCAATATCCGGAATCTGCATATCTTTTTCATCATATACCCCAAAACCCAGAAGCTGATGTTTATTCCCTACAACCCGAAGGCTCTTTACATCAAACTTATCGTTGAAATCTGAAAGAAGAAAAACATAACTCTTTTTCTTAAAAGCTTTCATCAGATAGCTCAGCGCACCGTCCAGATTGGTTGCTGACGGAATATAATCGGCATTCAGAATACTGCTGATAATGGCTAATACATGTGGTCTTCCCTTTTTAGGAGGAATAACTTTATATACTTTATCTGCAAACAGAATAAGCCCTACTTTATCATTATTAGTTACCGCAGAAAACCCCAGTGTAGCACAAATTTCGGCCACATATTCTCTTTTCAGAGAGGCATGAGTACCATAATTCATAGAAGCTGAAATATCAACCATCAGCATTACAGTCAGCTCTCTTTCCTCCTCCATTACTTTTACATAAGGCTCCCGGAAACGTGCTGTTTTGTTCCAGTCAATTCTTCGGATATCATCTCCGAACTGGTATTGTCTGACTTCAGAAAAAGTCATCCCCTGCCCTTTGAAAGCGCTGTGATATTGCCCCATGAGCATAGCATCCGTACTTCTCTTAGTCCGGATTTCTATCTGCTTTACTTTTTTTACAATATCTTTTATATCCATTATTATGCTTCATCCAAAACACTATCCAGACCTCTTCTGAAACCTTTAAAAGTGTTTATCTTTTTAATCGCCAGAATTGCTCCTTGTACATAAGGTTCAGCTCCCATACCGGAATCATGGCGAATCGTTAAGCGTTCATCATTTAATCCAAATATAGATTCTACAGAAATCATATAATTAGGAAGTCTTACTGAATGAACTCTGACTCCGTTTATTTTCTCACCCCTTGTCTTGGCATAACCAATTACATCTTCATCTTTTACAATATCAGTAGAGTTTTGTACTTCCGATACTTTCTTTGCCAATTCCAAAGTCGTTCCGCTTGGAGCGTCCGGCTTTGAGTGGCTGGCATAATCTATAATTTCGAAATTAGGAATATACTTTGCTGCCATTACCGAAAACTTCTGCAACAACACAGCTGTGATTGCAAAATTCCCGACTGCTAACACCGATACTCCGTACTGATTTGCCAATATTTCGATTTCCGCATAGTCACTATCCGACAATCCGGATGTTCCTACAATAACATCTTTTCCGGCTTTTATAGCCTGTACAATATTGTGCTTGGCAATTGTTGGTTTTGTAAACTCAAAAAGAACATCAAAAGAAGGCCCTTCTAAAGCTTCTTCAACATCTTTAAATACCGGAATTTCGGAAGTTGTAATATCAAGAATATCCGCAAGGTTACTCCCTGCATTACTTCTGGATATTCCTGAAACCAGAGTAATATCCGGTTCCTTCAATACTCCTTTACTAAGTGCCGAACCTGCCCAACCTGTTGCTCCGGCAATACATATCTTTACACTCATTTTACAAAATAATTAGGGAGCCTGTACTTTAGACAAAACAGCATCAATAATTTTCTCAGCCGTCATTTCTTCAGCTTCAGCCTCAAAACTTAATCCTATTCTGTGGCGTAATACATCTTTCGATATTTCTTTCACATCTTCCGGAATAACAAATGCACGCCCTCTGATAAATGCTAATGCTCTGGAAGCAATTGCAAGGTTGATAGATGCCCTTGGTGATGCTCCGAAAGTAATGTAGTTTTTAAGATCTGATAATCCATATTGTTCCGGATAACGAGTTGCAAAAACCATATCCAGGATGTATTTTTCTATCTTCTCGTCCAAATAGATTTTGTTGATAAGTTCTTTAGCTTCAACAATCTGTTCTAATGATATAATAGGATTAACCTGCGGAATATCTGATGTAGAAACCATACGCATTACTTTGCGCTCATCTTCGAATGTAGGATAATCTATACTACACTTCATCATAAAACGGTCGGATTGCGCTTCTGGCAACAGATAGGTACCTTCCTGATCAATTGGGTTTTGGGTAGCCAATACCAAAAACGGTTTTGGCAGCTTCATCGTTGTATCTCCTATCGTCACCTGCTTTTCCTGCATTACTTCCAATAATGCAGACTGTACTTTTGCCGGTGCACGGTTAATCTCATCAGCCAGTACAAAATTTGCAAATACAGGTCCTTTTTTAATTGAAAAGTCGTTGTCTTTTACATTATAAATCATAGTCCCTACTACATCAGCAGGTAATAAGTCCGGTGTAAACTGAATTCTGGAGTACTTTCCCTGCACAGCATCGGCCAATGTTTTTATTGCCAATGTCTTCGCCAGCCCCGGAACTCCTTCCAACAGAACGTGTCCGTTTCCTAAAAGTCCTATAAGGAGTCTATCGATCATATATTCCTGACCTATAATAACTTTGTTGACTTCTGACTTCAAAAGAGAGAAAAAATAATTCTTCTCTTTCACCTTTTCCATTAAAATTTTAATATCCTCTGCTTGATTATATTCTGACATAGACTTAAATTCAATTTTAGTGGGTAAATTTCTGCAAAAACATTGCAAAAACCACCATAATTAAACGTTATTTATCGTTAAAGTTTGTTAAAGTTAAGCGTTTAAAATTAGGCAATTTGCACGATTTAGATTACTTTTGGAGCAAATTAATCTGAATAAATAGTGAATAACCTTTTCAAAGCACATCGTGTTATTAGAAGAAACCTTGCCGATGTCCTTCAGAAAACCAGTCACCAGGATTTGATGATGATTCCCGATGGCTTTAATAACAATATCTATTGGAATATTGCACATTGTGTGGCAACACAACAGTTATTAATATACTACCTGAGCGGAAATCCTTTCAGAATAGATAAATACTGGATTGAAACCTATAAAAAGGGGACTTTGCCGAATCTGGATGTATCGCAGGAAGAAATAGAAGATCTTAATTTTCTGCTTTCTGAAACTTCAAGAATTATGGCAAATGACTATGACGAAAATTTCTTTCTGGATTACACACATTACTCCACGAGCTTGGGAATGGACCTTAAAAATATTGAGGATGCAGTACTCTTCAATAACATACATGAAGGCCAACACCTTGGATATATAATGGCACAGAAAAGAGCTATTATAGGAGAAATGTATTAACATAAAAATACCATAAAAAACGGTTAATTTTGAAAATAGGTCTCCTCTTTGCAGGAGAATAATATTTAAAAGAATATTGAATGCAAGAAAATAAAGATAAAAAAGACGATTTCATATTTGGGTTAAGACCTGTAATAGAAGCCATAGAAGCAGGTAAAACTGTAGACAAAGTATTTGTACAAAATGGATTACAGGGACCTATCGTTGCTGACCTAAAAAAACTTTTAGCTGAGCATAATCTACGTGCTAATTATGTTCCTGTGGAAAAACTAAACCGGTTTACACGGAAAAACCACCAGGGAGTTGTTGCATTTATATCAGATATTCCGTTTTACAAAATAGAAGATGTTTTGCCACAGCTTTTTGAAGAAGGCAAGACTCCTTTCATTCTGATACTGGATCGTCTAACCGATGTAAGAAACTTTGGTGCAATAAGCCGTACTGCAGAATGTGTAGGTGTAGATGCTATCATTATTCCGGAAAAAGGAGCTGCTCCTATTAATTCGGATGCTATTAAAACTTCAGCCGGGGCTCTTTATAATGTAAAAATATGCAAAGAGAAGAATCTTGCTCATTCCGTAGACTTCCTTCAGCAGTCGGGTATCAAAGTTTTTGCAGCTACAGAGAAAGCTCAGAAGCTTATTTACGAAGAAAATTTCACAGAACCTGTATGCATTGTTATGGGGAATGAAGAAACAGGAATCTCCAAAGAAGTCCTTCATCATGCTGATGAAAAAATAAAACTACCTATTGAAGGAAAAACACAATCTCTTAATGTATCTGTCGCATGTGGTGCTATTCTATATGAAGCCGTAAGACAGAGAATTATCAATCACTAAAAACTACAAAGAAATGAAGAAAGTATTAGCTTTTGCAGCAATAAGTTTATCACTGATTGCATGTAAAAAGGAAGGAAAAACGACTGAAACTAAAACCGAGGGTAATAAAACAGAAACGACAACCACAGAAACTTCACCAGAAGCAAAAGCAGAAGTAAAACCTGCTATTTCTGATTCTGCCGGCGTTTATACTCTTAAATATAAACTAGAGAAAGGAAAAGCTTATCCTTTTGTTTTGTCACAAAAAGATGTTCAGAGCATGACAATGGGTGACAAAACTCAATCTAACACCAATGAGACTACGGATGATATGACTTTCACAGTGACAAACTTCGACAAAGGAGTTTATGATGTGGACGTACATTTCATCTCTAAAAAGCAAACAGGATCAGTTCAGGGACAGACACTTAGCGTTGATACAAACGGAGCTGAGCCTAAAAATGAAAATCTGAAAATCTTCTGGAAAGTTAATAAAGCTTTGATGGGGAACACTCTGAAAATGAAAATGAGTGAAACCGGAAAAATTATTTCTTTCGAAGGATTCGAGCCTATTTATGCTAAAGTGAATACAGCAGTAAACAGTGCTGTAAAAGATGCTAATCAGCGTAAAGCACTGAATGAAGGATTTAAGCAAGGATTTAATCAGGAAGCTTTGAAAGCACAATTTAAAACCAACATCAACCTTTTCCCTGAAAAAGGATTAAAAGTTGGTCAGAGCTTTACTGAAAGTAATAATCTAAGCCCGGACGGAAAACTAAAAAGCTCTACAACTTTTACTTTAGCAAAAGTAGAAAATGGTGTAGCTGAAATTACTGTACAAGGCGGAATTCCTAAAAAGACGGATAAACAGTCTCAAAACGGTGTTACTCAAACAATCAGTCTTCAGGGAATACAAAACGGATCTTTGAAGCTTGATACACAAACCGGATGGATGAAATCATCTGCTCTTACAATGACCTCTACCCAATCGCAAACTTTAAGCGACGGAAAACAAACGCAATCTGCAACGCAGAAAAATGTTTCAACAACTAAAATAAACCCTTAAGCAAAAAGCAATGTTCAAATATTTGTTTGAATTCATTCTAATTGTAATCATCATTTTCTTTGTATGGAATATCCTGAAAAGAATATTTTTTCAGCCATTTTATCAGGGGATGACCGGACAACAAACGTCCGAAAAACAAAAAAAACAAGAAGACCAGTCTCAGCAAAAGAACAAACAAAATCTTAACTGGGATGCAGAAACTGTAGAATACGAAGAAATTAAAGATGAAACACGTAAATAATTCATAACAGATAAATTATGAGTGTTCTATTAAACAAAGAATCAGTGGCAAAGCCATAAACAAAAATATACGAATGAAAATAAGCAACAGGAATAGTATTTTTATTGGTATCAGCCTCGTGTTATTTATACTGATGGCTGTATTCTATGCCAATCCTATTTTAACAGGTAAAGAGCTTATCCAGCCTGATATTGTTCACTACAGGGGTGGTGCACAGGAAATGCTGGAATACCGTGCTAAAACAGGCAACGAAACTTACTGGAGCGATGCAATGTTTGGAGGTATGCCTACCTATCAGACAGGTGCAAAGTTCAGTGGAGACATCGTAAAAAAATTAGATGATCTACTGATGTTTCTTCCAAAACCTGCCAATTATCTGTTTCTGCTTTTTTCAGGCTTTTTCTTTTTGGGAATGGTTGCTCTACGCAACTGGAAGTATGCTCTTCTGGGTGCTACTTTCTTTGGACTTTCTACTTATTTCTGTATTATTATAGCTGCAGGGCATAATGGTAAGGTACATACAATTGCCTACTTTGCACCCTTAGTAGCCTCTATTCTTCTGGTCTATATCCGAAGAAATTATTTCTGGGGATTTGTAGCCACTACCTTGTTTATGGCTTTACAAATCATGGCCAATCACCCGCAGATGACCTATTATCTTTTTATTGGTCTGGGGTTCTTTTTCCTTTCGGAACTCCTTCGTGCTATTCTGAAGACTAAAGACTATAAACATTTCTTTATTTCCACAGCTGTTGTGGGTATTGCAATGGTATTAGGATTAGGGATGAATAGCCAGAGAATGCTTTCCAACGCTGAATACGTTAAAGAAACTGTCCGTGGGAAGCAAATTCTGAAATCTTCCGGTGGGCAGAAAGATATACAGGGTATGGACAAAGAAAGCATTACCATGTGGAGCTACGGAGTCACTGAAACGCTAAACCTGTTTATCCCAAGATTGATGGGTGGTGCTAGTCAGGAAGAAGGAAGTGATAAAATGACCGAAAAACTTCAGCAACTTGTACAGGAAAATGCAACCTCTCAGGAAGAAGTTAATAATATGATGAAGGGTCTTACCGGAAGTCTTACTTATTGGGGAGATCAGCCAGGAACTTCAGGACCTGCATATCAGGGTGCCATAGTGGTATTTTTGGCTATACTAGGTTTTTTCTTTGCATGGCCTAAATACAGATGGTGGATTCTTGGAGCATCAGTGCTTACCATTATGTTGGCATGGGGAAGCAATTTTATGCCATTAACAGATTTCTTTATAGACTATGTACCGGTATATAATAAATTCAGAGCTCCTTCTTCAATTCTGGTTGTGGTGGAATTACTCTTCCCTTTTATTGCTATTATCGGACTATACCGTTTCTTTACAGATGAAAAGCTAACAGCTGAATATAAACAGAAAGTTCTTACCTACACTACGGGAAGTGTTGTCGGAATCACATTAATTTTAATTCTTTTCGGTAAAACCATTCTTGGTTTCCATACAGATTTAGAGGGACAGTATTTACCGTCTTATCTTCTTGATTATTTAGTTGGTGAAAGATATTCCATGTTCCGTACCGATGCTATAAAAGCAATATTATATGTATTGATTACAGCTGGAGCAATGTTCATGGTAATGAAACAAAAACTGAATCAGAATATCGCATTAATTATTATTGGTGTGGTAAGTTTATTTGACCTTTGGACAGTAAACAAGCGCTACCTGAACAATGATAATTTTGCGGATAAAATGTTTGCAAGAAATCCATTTATTACTGAAGCTTCTGAAAGCTATCTGGCAAAATCCAATGGTAATTCTTATATCGAAGGACTTTTACAACAGGCTCCTGTTAATCAGGCTCTGGAAAGTATTGCCAAAGCAGATAAAAGTCATTACAGAGTTTTCAATACCCTATTAGGACCATTCAATGAAACCAATACTTCATACTTCGTAAGTTCTGTAGGTGGCTATAGTGCTGCAAAACTTAGACGTTACGACGACCTTATCAACAAGTACTTCAATGGTGGCGGAGACCCGAATATTCTGAATATGCTTAATACCAAATACGTATTAGTAGCAGATAAAACAGGAATACAACCAAAGGAAAACCCATTTGCAAACGGACCTGCATGGTTTGTAAGCGAAGTAAAAATAGCGGGTACTCCAAACGAAGAAATTGATCTTATTTCCAAAGTTGATAATAAAAAGGTGGCTGTTATCGGAAAAGAAGATGAGAAGTATCTTAACGGAAAAACTCTTCAGGCTGATCCTGCTGCAAAGATTGCAGTTAAAACATACCAGCCAAACGAGATCGTATACCAAACCTCATCTGCAACGCCTCAGTTAGCCGTAATGTCTGAGATCTATTATCCACATGGATGGAAATTCTATATCGACGGAAAGGAAACTGACTATATAAAAGCCGATTATCTTTTACGTGCAGTTCATGTTCCTGCCGGAAAACATGAGATCAGAATGGCTTTTGAACCGGAAGTTATTCAGAAAGGAAAAACGATCTCACTAGCCTCAGCAGGTTTATTCATCTTATTAGCTGCATTAGGTTTTGTTTTTATGAACCGCAAAAAACAACAAGCTACCAAAAGTGAAAAATAAACCACTATAGGTATATTTAAATTTTAATAAACCACATAGATACATAGTCAGGTTATTGAATAAATGAAAGTTTACATAGAAAATGAATTTTACACATTAGCTATGTCTATATTAGTGTTGTAGACACCTTCATTTACATTATAAAAACTATGTTTCTATGTGGTTAATAAATTCAGGCTCTGAGTATATACTTTTTATTTTGCCACTTATGCGGTTAAAATTATGAAGCAGAAAAAAATTCTTATCATTACTTATTACTGGCCTCCTGCAGGGGGACCTGGTGTACAGCGTTGGCTGAAGTTTGCCAAATATCTTCCGGAAAATAACTGGGAGCCTATTATTTATACACCGGAGAATCCCTCTTATCCTTTACTGGATGAAAGTCTGGTAAAAGATGTTCCAAAGAATATTCAGATTATACAGAACAAAATCTGGGAGCCTTATCAGTTTGCTGAAAAGCTAAACAAGAAGAATAAAAAATTTAAAGCCGGTCAATTCGATGTAGGAAAAAACCAGTCGTGGAAATCTAAGCTTTCTATTTTTGTTCGTGGTAATTTCTTTATTCCGGATGCCCGAAAATTTTGGGTTAACCCATCAATTTCTTTTCTGAAAAAATACCTTGAAGCTAATCCGGTAGATGTTATTGTAACGACAGGACCTCCTCATAGTCTTCACTTGATAGGAAAAGGTCTAAAAAAATACTTTCCGGATATTAAATGGATTGCAGACTTTCGCGATCCCTGGACGGAGATTTCATATTACAAACATCTGAAGCTGACTTCATGGGCAGATCAGAAGCACCGAAAGCTGGAAAAAGAAGTTTTTCAGACTGCTGATGTTACTCTGGCAACCAGTTATGGTGATGCTGAAAATTTTAGAAAAGCGGGTGCTAACTCTGCTTGTATTACTAATGGATTTGACAAAGAAGAGTTCAATAAAAAATCCGTTAAAAACTCAAAGTTCACACTTTCTTATATTGGTGTTTTGGAACAGCTGAGAAATCCTGAAAATCTATGGAAGGTTTTATCCGGTATTGTTCAGGAAGATTCTGATTTTGCCCAGAACTTTGAACTTCGATTTGTAGGGCGTGTGGATGATATTATATTAGAAAACTTACAGAATTCACCGTTAAAAGAAAACCTGAACTTAGTTGGGTATATTCCGCATGAACAATCGGTAAAGGAAATGGAAAATGCAGATATGCTGTTGATTACCAATTTCCCGAAACAAGAATCGGCCGGAATTATTCCGGGGAAAATATTTGAATACCTGGCTACACAAAACCCTATTCTTTCTGTAGGGCCGGAAAAGGCAGATGTCGAAAAAATCCTGAATGAGACTAAAGCAGGTGATCACTTTACCTACCAGGATCATGAAGCTATAAAATCGTTTGTTCTCCAAAATTATAATAACTGGAAGAATAATACTGTTAACCAGAATTCTGAAAACCTAATGCAGTTTTCAAGAAAGAATCTTACAACAAATCTGGCCAACCTTCTGAACTCAATAGTTTAATACAATTACCTAAAATTTCAGATAAAAAGTTTCAAAACAAAATAGACAGACTTGTCTGTTCATTTTATTTAAACTACATTTGTTCTACAAAATGATAAGATATGAATTCACCTCGAGAACGAATTCTGGACACAGCAACAATATTATTTCACCAGCAGGGATATAACAGTACGGGAATTAATCAGATCATCAGCGAAGCGAAGGTTGCAAAGGCAAGTTTTTATCAGCACTTTAAATCTAAGGATGATCTCTGTGCTGCATTTTTAAATTACCGCCACGACTATTGGTTTAGTGAGCTACAAAAGTTTGTTTCAAAATCTTCGGAACCCAAACAAAAGATTTTGTCAACATTCGACTTTTTAATAGCAATGAATGAAAAGGAGAACTTCAGAGGATGCAGCTTTCTCAATCTATTGTCGGAGATTCCCACAGACAAAACAGTTATTCTACAAATAATCCAGAAGCATAAACAGGACCTCCGGGATTTTTTCAGAGCTCAGCTTGAGGATAAAATAAAAGCAGACCACATCTACCTCTTGTTTGAAAGTTCTATTATAGAAAGTCAGCTATTTCGTTCCAATGAACTGATCATAACATCACAAAATATAATTGACACCCTTATCTAAAATATACACAATGGAAAAGAAACTACCTGTACCGCCATTCACATTGGAAACAGCTAAACAAAAAATACAAATGGCAGAAGATGCATGGAATTCACAAGATCCTGAAAAAGTGTCATTAGCTTATACCGCTGATAGTGAGTGGAGAAACAGACATTTGTTTATAAACGGCCGAAAAGAGATTGTACAGTTCCTTACTCAGAAATGGGAAAATGAACTGGATTATAAATTGAAAAAAGAATATTGGGCACATACAGAAAACCGGATCGCTGTAAGATTTGAATACGAATTTCGAAATAAGGAAGGGAAATGGTTTCGTGCCTATGGAAATGAGAATTGGGAATTTGATGAAAACGGACTGATGAAGAAAAGATATGCAAGCATAAACGATGTGGAAATTTCGGCTGAGGAAAGATATCTCTAACTTCTTACTAAAAACATACACCCCGCAGATTTTCATCTGCGGGGTGTTTTTCAAATACCCGAAAAGTAATTGATTCCTTGCCAAGGCGGTTTTATCTATAAATGAATATATGCTGTTTTTTAGTTTGTAACTACCGGAGCACTAATAGGTGTATTACTTTTTGCAATCACAAAACTGGAAATTGCATAAAAAGCATCTCCATTGGTTCCGTTGTTTGTCCAACTCTGGAACTTATATTCATAACTAAAAGTACTACCCGTTAAAGAGTTATTCAACACATCTATACGTGTTGGCACTGCCATTCCCGGACACCACCCTGCTCTGTCAGGAGCCCAATTTCCCGGACTCTGATTATTAATAGGGTTTGCTGAACATCCTAAAGCACCCAGCTGGTGTTGGAAAGTATTCGCATTATTTATTGCTATAGTATGTGTTCTGAAGCACCATTCTGCACAGCCCCTGCTTCCCGCATCATATGGCTTGGCATGTCCCCATCCGGAAATAGTAGTTCTAAGATAAGCTTTTTCCGTGTTTGTTGGTAACTGAATATTCTTTTTTAATCCCAGTGTATGTGCTTTACCATAAGGAACACCATCAATGGATGATTTGTTATATTGGATTACAGGTACTACTGCCGAATATTTATAATCCGGTGTACCATATACAATATCAAAGTCTACACTGTATTCTCTTCCTTTGGCCAACCAAGTCTCCGTATAAATTTTAAGTTCTGTATTTCCGGACAGTAAAGATTTGAAATCGGTAACATCAATTTCCAGTCCACGAGGTAATTTTTCCGTACCCACCCAATATGGAGTAATAAAGCGTCCTATTTCATACCATTCTCCTGTTGTTTTATTTTTTACATAAACATTGGCATAACGATCCCATTCATCACAGGTTTTATTAGGACATTCATTTTTGATGAACATCTTAATCGTTTTTACAGTTGTTACATCGGCCGGAAATGTAAAGGTTCCTTCTGCACTTTGGGACAATCCGTCACCAAAGGCATTTTTTACTTTGTCGAATGTTTTAATATTTACGGTATTATCTGCCGGAGCATTTACCGCATTCAGAGCTAAGCGATCTTCTGTTACAGGTGTTGCACTGTCTACACCTTTACACGAAACGATACCTGCCATCAAGTAAGCAGATATACTAAAAATTAGTAGTTTTCTCATAATTTATTGCGATTTGTTATACGAATATATTGTATTTATTTAAGAAATCGTTTTAAAAGTCAAATTAAACCCTGATTTATTAACAAAGATTCATTTTTAATCAAATTATAAAACCTTTACAATACTCAGTACAGATCTTCTATTTTTATTACTTTTAGTTAAATATATATGGATGAAAAATTACCTGATTGTTTTTGTACTACTAAGTTCTTTTGTTTTTGCACAAAAAGCACCGCAGGACTTATCTGATTTCCAAAAGATTTTCGACCAGCAACTCAAAACCTGGAAAGCCTCTATTCCGGGGTTTTCTGTTCAAAATTTCAAAGCACATAATAATTTCGGATTTGATAATATTTCTCAGGAAGATCAGCCTGTAAGAGAATTTACCACATTCGTAAAAGACTATAAGGACCTGCTGATTTTCTCTCCGGATAAAAAACATTTTATTGATTTGTATAGTTCTTCTGTCTATTACGATGAAAAGAAAAAGAAATATATAGCAGCATACGACATAGACTCGCAGGTAGACCTTGGTGATATGCAAAATCACAACAGCTCCCGGATCTACTTTATGGGATCTTCTGCATGGGTAGAGGACGCTACATGGATAGACAATGATCGTTTTATTCTCGCAGGTATACATTCGGATGAGCAGTCACAACGTATTCCTTATATTATAATAGGAAGTATAAAGGACAAATCTCTTCAGGCTTATCATTGTACAGGTAAGGCTTGTATACAGACTATAGGATATAAAGCTGCAAATATTGGAAAAATAAAAATCGAAGACGACTAATCTCATTCCTCAAAAACCATATAATTTCCTTATTTTTGCTCGGAAATAAATTTAATTATGACTAAGAGTATTGATGAATTAAGCAACATCGCTACACAAATCCGCCGAGATATTGTACGTATGGTTCATGCTGTAAACAGTGGCCACCCTGGAGGTTCTTTAGGTTGTACTGAATATTTTACTGCATTATACGGTAAAGTGATGAACTACAAGTTACCATTTACTATGGAAGGAAAAGGAGAAGATCTTTTCTTTTTGTCCAACGGACATATTTCTCCTGTATATTATAGTACACTAGCAAGATTCGACTTCTTCCCTGTTGAAGAGCTGAATACTTTCAGAAAATTAAATTCAAGATTACAGGGTCACCCTACAACTCATGAAGGTTTACCTGGTATCAGAATCGCTTCCGGTTCATTAGGACAGGGACTTTCTGTTGCTATCGGTGCTGCACAGGGTAAGAAATTAGATGGTGATACAGCTCTTGTATATACATTACACGGAGATGGTGAACTTCAGGAAGGACAGGTATGGGAAGCTTTCATGTATGCTGCTGCTAAGAAGGTAGATAATATTATTGCTACAATAGATTATAACGGAAGACAAATTGATGGTGATACAGATGATGTATTAAGCCTTGGTAATCTTCACGCTAAGTTAGAAGCTTTCGGATGGGAAGTTCTGGAAGAGAAAAACGGTAACAACCTAGAGTCAGTAATCGGAATTCTGGGCAGAGCAAAAGAAGAAACAGGAAAAGGAAAGCCTGTAGTTATTCTTTTGCATACAGAGATGGGTTACGGAGTAGACTACATGATGGGATCGCATGCATGGCATGGAAAAGCTCCTAATGATGAGCAACTAGCCAAAGCTTTGGATCAGTTACAATTAGACGAGGTAGCAGACTATTAATTCTTCAAAACAAAAAAATGAAATTCACGTATACAGAAAAAAAAGATACACGTTCAGGCTTTGGAGCAGGGCTTGCTGAACTTGCAGATAAAAACCCAAATGTAGTTGCTTTATGCGCTGACCTTATCGGCTCTCTGAAGATGGAAAAATTCATCGAGAAAGCTCCGGAAAGATTCTTCCAGATAGGTATCGCCGAGGCTAACATGATGGGTATTGCAGCTGGTTTAACAATTAACGGGAAAATTCCTTTTACCGGAACTTTCGCTAACTTCTCTACATCCAGAGTTTATGATCAAATCCGTCAGTCTATTGCTTACTCCGGAAAAAATGTAAAAATCTGTGCTTCACATGCTGGTCTTACATTAGGAGAAGATGGTGCTACTCACCAGGTTTTAGAAGACATCGGGATGATGAAAATGTTACCAGGCATGGTAGTAATCAACCCATGTGACTACAACCAGACAAAGGCTGCAACTATTGCTATTGCTGATTATGAAGGTCCTGTATACCTTCGTTTCGGTAGACCAACTGTTCCGGTATTTATTCCTGAAGATATGCCTTTCGAAATTGGTAAAGGAATTCTCCTACAAGAAGGTAAAGATGTAACTATTGTAGCTACAGGTCACCTTGTTTGGGAATCTCTTGTTGCTGCTGACGAGTTAGAGAAAGAAGGTATTTCTTGTGAAGTTATCAACATTCACACGATTAAACCTCTGGACGATGAAATCATTCTGAAGTCAGTAGAAAAAACCGGTAAAATTGTTACTGCTGAGGAGCACAACTACCTTGGAGGTTTAGGAGAATCTGTTGCAGGTATGCTTGCAAGAAAAAGACCTACTCCACAAGAGTTTGTTGCTGTAAACGATAGCTTTGGAGAATCTGCAACTCCTGCAGAACTTATGAAGAAGTACAAGATAGATGCTGATGCTGTAAAAGAAGCTGTAAAAAGAATCTTGAACAGATAATCAAAATCTTATAAATACTAAAAGGCCGGAAAATATCCGGCCTTTTTTTATTAGCTGTGGAAATACTTATTCAGCCTTTTCAGGGTGAGTATAACATCAAGCATTAACCTTGATAAAGTTTTTGTTGCCAGTCAGCTTACTTTCCTGTTTATAGTACAGATTAATCTTCAACTTCAAATATTTCTTTAAATCTAATATTCTCCGAAGAGTTCCCTATACTTACACGAAATTCTCCTGGTTCTACAACCCACTCCATCTTATCATTAAGCAGCTGCATATGTTCTTTGTTGAGGGTAAATTGTACTTCTTTTGTTTCCCCGGGCTCCAGAGTTACTCTCTCAAATCCTCTAAGATCCATTTCGTAGGTTGTAACTGAAGACACAAGATCTGAAAGATATAATTGTACAACTTCATCCCCTTTTACTTTGCCAGTATTGGTTACTTTTAGTTTCACATGCAATTCATCTCCTGCTTTTATTTTTTTTGAAGACAGAGAAAAGTCGGTAAACTCAAAATTGGTATAGCTAAGACCATAGCCAAACGGATATAAAAATCCCGTAACCCTACTGCTGCCGGAGCCATTTGGTCCGGTTCCGGGCTGTCCTGCCTGTGCTGCAGGCTTCGTTGGAAAGTTCATTTCTAGCTGACCGATTGATTTAGGAAATGATATCGGAAGTTTACCTCCCGGATTATTATCGCCAAAGAGCGTCTCTGCTACAATCTTTCCACTTTGCGGTCCCAGAAACCATGTTTCCAAAATAGCAGGCAGGTATTTGTTTTCCCAGTTTATAGTGAGAGGTCTTCCGTTTACCAGAACCAATACAACAGGCTTTCCTGTTTTATACAATTGCTGCAGGAAATAAGTTTGCTTTCCCGGAAGATTCAGGCTGCTTCGCGATCTGCTTTCCCCTACTTCCCTTTCACTTTCTCCCATTACGGCAATAATAACATCTGAATTTTCAGCCATACTGATTGCTTTGGAAATTTCAGACAATTCTTTTTCTGAGGGTTCTACAGGGATAATTTCTGTTTCCGGCCATCCTTCATCAATAACGTCTACGCCTTTAGTATACGAAGTATTGATATGATGAAATGAAGCATAATCCTCAATCCCCTTCCGAATTGTTGTCACTGGATTATTGGATGGTCCGTAGCGGCTCGTGGTATAGTTCACTGCATCTGCCAGTGGACCTGTAATCAGAATATTCTTTAATTTCCCTGTATCAAGAGGTAAAGTTTGCTTTTCATTCTTTAATAAAACTACAGAACGACGGTTAACATCTACAGAAAGAGCTTCGTCCTCTTTAGTATGTACCTTACGATCGGCTTCTTTAGCAAAGCTCCGGACAGGCTCATCAAATAACCCCAACCTGAATTTTGTTTTCAGTACACTCCTCACTCTTTCATTCAGTACTTCTTCTTTTATCTTTCCAGATTTCAGAGCATCCATCAATGCTGTAAGATATTCCTTGGGCTGGGTGAAATTAGTACGGACATCTAGTCCCGCTTCTAAAGCTTTCTGAATACCTTCTTCATAATCTTTTGCTACATGATGCTTACTATGTACAAATTCCAGTGCATCGCTGTCTGATACTACATAACCATCGAATCCATATTCTTTGCGCAGCAGATCTGTTAAAAAATATTTGCTGCTAATTACAGGCACACCATCATAATCGTTATAACTTGCCATCACTCCCAACGGATGTTCCTTACGAATGACTTCTTTAAACGGATAGAGATACATTGTGTGCATTTCTCTGGGCGCTACATGTGGATCTGTTCTGGCAAGGCCATCTCTTCCGCCTTTGGGTACAGAATAAACAGCATAATGTTTCAGCGTTGAGGCTACTCCATTTTGTTGGATTCCCTTTACCATACGCTTTCCATATTCACCTATCATAAACGGATCTTCTCCATAAGTCTCCACAACCCTGCCCCAGCGTGGATCTCTTGAAACATCTAATATAGGAGCATACACATTTGTATATCCCAGATAATAGGCCTCTTTCCCTATAGTATTTCCGATTTTGTCTACCAGGTTTTTATCCCATGTACTCCCGATATTAATAGGTGCAGGAAATGGTGTTGCCCTGTCATGGGTAAGACCGTGTATACCTTCATTGGTAAAGTCAATAGGAATTCCGAGCCTCGTTTCTTCTATAAACCATTTCTGGATATTATTGAGTGCCTCGGTATGGTTACTGTAGGGATAAGAATATTTTGTAACAGCGCTTTTGTGATAAGGAAGGCTGTTTAGCATTTCATCGATATTAGCAAGCCCATGCACCCAGATTTCATTTTTCCATTGAGGTGTTGGCTGCTCATCTTTTAAGATTCTTCCGTATCCGTAGAGGGTTACCGTCTGGTTGGCTTTTTCCTGCAGGGTCATTTGGGAAAGCAGGTCTTCAACCCTTTTATCTATAGGAGCTTTTCTGTCTTCAAAGACATCCTTCTTCCCGTTTTTGTTAAAGTCTATCCAGTCTTTATGATAAACTTTTAGTTTTTGTGCTAAGCCTAAAAAGGACACTGCCAGCAAAGGTAGTGTCAATGTGCTTTTATTGATCTTCATGTTATTAGTTTTCACAAAGTTATACAAGTTTCCATAAAAAAATGATTTTACTTTCGTAAAATCATTTTTCATTTTCAACTGTTATTCCCACCAGTTTCAGTATAGGAAAGAGTATATTTTTTAAGTATTCGTCTTCTATTTTTTGCGAGGATTTTGAATTGGAAAAGTAATTACTTACTCTGTAATTCTTTATAAATTGCTTTTTCTTCTTCCCGATTGCATAACAATAACCTCCACTTTCATCTTTTACAAAATAAGTCATCTCATCGAAATTCATAATCTTCCTGTTGATAATATTTTTTCGGTAAATACTCTTTTCAGATTTATAAAAAATGTATTTTACAGGAATTCTGAATATTAAGTCGAAGACAAAATAGGCCATATAAAGTACCCATACTATAAGAGCTATTAAAAAATTATCCCGCGACATATAATCCATACAAAGGTAGATAACAGGTGCAGCAACAATTCCAAGCACCAGCCACCATACTAAAGTGCGAAGAAAGTTGTAATTGGGCATAAAGCTAATTTCAATGCCATTTTCCCTAAACTGATATCTATCGAATACATTCATTGTACTTACGCCTTACTTTTCATAATATCTTCTGTCTCATTTAGCAATCGCTGAATAGCTCTTCTAGTTACAGCCTGGCCAACAGTGAGTACTTTCTCTTTCCCATCCACCTTGAAACAAGCAGCCAATATGAGGTTGATTGTAATAAGTCCCATATATTTGACATGAATCACTTCGAAGGTTATAAAATCTGCAATAGGATAAGTTTTCTCAGGAATAAAGATTCCATGTTTTCCGGTAACCGTTAATTGGTCCATATCGATTATAAACTTTTTGGTGAAAAAATTGATAATGATAAAAACTGCAACAGCTGCAATAGCAAGCCCTAGTATTGCTAAAACATTATAAGACATTCCTGCTATTATAAAGAAAAGAAGAGCCACTATAAACATCAATACGGGTTGGTTTTTGAAAATATACCGATTACCTTTTTTTTTATAGAATTTATACATGATATTTTTATCTGTCTTTTTATAGATTATTAACCCTGGAACTATAGGAACTAATGCCGTAATTATTGGTAGTAAGTCTCCATAAGTAAATATAGAATTTATACATGATATTTTTATCTGTTTTTTTTATAGATTATTAACCCTGGAACTATAAGAACTAATGCCGTAATCATTGGTAGTAAGTCTCCATAAGTAAAAATCCATTTTGTTTCTTCAGAAGGGCCAATTTTCACCACGACAGTGATACAGAAGCCTATAATGATAAGTATAATGCCTAATATTTTCATCTTTTATTTATTATATGTGATTGATTTAATCCACAAAATAATTATACCGGCCGAGTACATTTTTAGCTTCTCTTTCCAGATCGTCCAGGTCACTCATCAACTGCTCATTATTTTCATTCATGCTGCGTTGTACAATTCGCATTTGCCCCAAAAATGTGTTTACAGCATTGTTAAATGAATTATAGCTTGCTTCTTTATTCTTTTCTGCAGACGGGATTTTATTTTCAAGATTTCGGTTGTACAATTTCTCTAATTGTTGGTATTGTTGTGCAAAAAGCTTTTTATAAGCAGCCTCGTCTTTAATATCATAAGAGTCATCGATAATCTTCTGCGTAAGATCTAATATCTCTTTGGATTGGGTAATTTGCTGCTTAAGCGGATGATTTTTTAGCATTTCTACTTCTGCCTTGTCAGCTTTATCCTCTAGTTTTGTGAATAACTGACTGGCAGCGTTTCGGTTCTCTTCAATAATTTTGTCGGCCTTAGCTTTAATCTCAGTAATTTTTTTCCCTTTATCATCCTTCCAGTCTTCAGCATTTTTATAGGCCGATAGCTCTTCCTGCAGTGTTTTTAGATCTTTAAATGTACTGATCATTTTATCCGCTAACTTCTGGTATTCGCCTCCTAATACTTTTGGTGCTTTTATTTCTTCAAGAGCAATAAATGTAGAGATAGGTGTAGATACGGGAGTGAAACGCATAGCATTGGGATTCGCCAAAGCATTTTTAACAAAATCATCCATACTGGTTAAACCTTCTTCAAAGCTTTTTATATAGTCTGCCTGTGCTTTATCTATTTTTACTATTTTATTATTGAAAACAATAATATCCTGACTCTCGTTTCCGGAATCAACACTAAACGGATTTATCTTGGTGGTTTTGTTCTGCTGTGATAGCTTCTCTTTTATCTTGTCACAGGATGTAGCAGTACATGTGAGTACAAGAATACCTGCTGCAATTATTATTTTTTTCATTTCTTATTGTGTGTTTTTATCGTTTATCAATTCTTCTAACTCATTATACACTTCCTGCATTCTTTTTTTGCCAAAAGATTGTGACATTGCAGGGCGTTTTATCTTAGGTACATCTTTAAAGTTAGCATACAAATAGCTGCCTATCGGAATGAAACCCATTAACATAAAACTCTGTAGTTCAAATCCTTCAAAATATTTTAAATCATACTGGTTATGCCTGAAACCATGTTTCACAGTAATTATTTTTGTATGAGAATCTACATAAACCCGGGGTCCCCGAAAAGTGAGTATGGCAAGTAGTAATGACAATATAAATATTACAATACCTGTTTTGAAGTAGCTGGTGTTAATTATCAGAACAAGACCAATGAGTACCCATGCCAGTACTATTATATGCTGAAGCGAAGGATACTGTTTCACCAGATATCCGGTACCATCATTTTTCAAATGCTTATAGACCGACATACTTGTATAGTTATTTTAAATGCTGAATTTTTTTTGCCTAGCCTACAAATGCAAATTTGTCTTCAAACATTTTCCCAATTAGCGGTAATGGCTTTTCAGCTTCATTTGCTGCGTTGATAATTCCAATAATCATCAATGCAAGATTTATAAGACCTATATAACCTAAGACATAGAGCCCTGTAATACTCATTATAATTTGAAGTACTATACCCAATAATATTCCGAAAATAAAAAGTCCAAACGACTGGCGAAGGTGGTATTTTAGTAAACTGTTGGCGTTATCTTTTCCTATAACAAAAGATATAATCCATCCGATAATAGTGACGTACGAAATGACTGATAAGGTTTTGTTGTCCATAATAAAATTGATTAAAGGTTAATAAAATATGTTGTTTTGTGTTTTACAGATTGACTATCACAAAATTGTACAATCGGAATAGTAAAATCAATTCTTCGGCTACTACAGAACAGCTACCATAAAAAAGCATACGACTACAGAATGACTACAACTTTTGTAATGAACTGAATGACAACAAATTGAAAAACACATTTAGTTGTGATATAATTGGGTAGGCTGTGGATTTTTGTTACTTTTATTAAAATTATAACCAAACCGAAGACCTCTATAAAAAATAATACAGAATCTGAACACATTTTTAATAAAGCATTTGTTTAATGAAAGGGAAATTTTATCTGATAATATTATTCTGTATTCTTTTGTTCCATTCTGTAAAAGCAAAAAATATCTATACAGACAGCCTGATTAACCGATTAAAAACGGAACAGTTACCTGCTGCTGAAAAGCTAAAAGTTTATGAGCTTGTTATTGAGAAATACAGAAGCGAACAGCAATATGATAAAGCATCCGATTATAACAAGCAATACCTAAAACTTGCCAGAACATCGGATAATCTTTTGGCAATAACAAAAGCCCATGTTTTCCAAGGGATTATAATGTGTAATCTGGAGAAATATGATCAGGTACAGCCTTATATAGATTCTGCCTCTACAAGTGCCTCCAAAACCAATAATAAAATAGCACAAGCATATGCCAGTTTTTTACCTGCCTATTATACACACTCGCTCTACGAGTATAAAAAATCAGTAACATACATTCTGAAAAGCCTTTCCTTACTTGAAAAAACAGAAGGTGACCCAATGCTTGAATTCAGGCTATATTATTTGTTGTATGGTACCTATACCACCTGGAATGATTTGAAAAACAGCTTTAAATATGCCCGAAAAAGTATAGAACAGGCTGAAAAATCCGGTAATAAAAATCAGCTGAGTAATGCTTATACTGCATTGGCAACTGCATATACCTATCAGTACGAAAAAACGAATAGCCGGGAGGATCTGAAAGCCATCATGAATAACTCCGAAAAAGCGGCTGCTTTGTATAAAGAGTTTCCGGGACAAGTATCCGATTACGCATATGCTATCGCCCGAAATAATACGGCCAGTTATCTGCTGAAATACTTTCCTGAACTAACGGATGATCTTCGCAAACAAATAGAGTATAATATTGGTGAGGCTCTAAATGCTTCGATACATACAACTAAACCACAATCTATACAGGCTGGAGGGTTTGGTATGCTCGCTAATCTTGCAACACGGGATAACGATCTGGATAAAGCAGAGAAATATCTTCTGCAGGCGGAAACAATCTTGCTAACGCAGTCACCGGTCTATTATTATATCATGATACAGATTGTAAATGATTTGGCAGAATTATATGAAAAGAAAGGAAATTTGGTAAAAGCACTAGAATATCAGAAAAAGGTAACAAAATATAGTGTAGAGCAGTTTAATGAAGATGAAGCTGCCAACGTGAAAAGGCTGGAAGCACAATATCAGTCCGACAAGAAGGAACAAGAAGTAAAATCCCTGGAAAAGCAAAAGCTATTATATATTATACTGGGGTGTATTGGTCTAACCGGTGCTTTCTTTATGTTCCGATCCTATCATTTCCGGCTCAAATATTCTCTGGTAAGAGAAAAACAGCTGAATACAGAAAAAAATGAAGCCGAAATACAGGTAAAACTGGAAAAAGAAGAGCAAGCGAGGCTAAAAGCTGAACAAGAATTGCTGACCTTACAGCAACAAAAATTACAAACCGAAGTACTGGCCAATCATCTGCATCTACAGCATAAAAATGAAGTCCTTCAGCAATTACAAACACGGTTGTCGGATAGCGATATCAATATTAATCAGGTCGTAAAAGAGGTTAGCCGTGTAGACAAGGATTTTGAAAAAGCTAAATTCAGAATTCAGGAGCTGTATCCTGATTTCTTCAGAAATATAAGCGAAAAGGCACTGCAAAAACTTACAGCACTGGATTTAAAATATTGTTCTTATATCTATCTGGGAATGGATACAAAACAAATAGCTCATCTGCTACATGTAGAACCAAAGAGTGTAAGAATGGCAAAATACCGTTTGAAAAAGAAGTTTGGTCTGGATGAGGATACAGATTTGGATACTTTCTTTCGGAGTATTGTCTCTTAATAAATAACGTGAAAAAACAGGCTTAATTTTAATATAAACAGCAAATTTGTGTTTACAAACTTTTTCTCATTCATTTCAGAAGATATAACTGAATTTTAAGAGAATGCTGTTACCCTGGAAGCTTGAAGTATAGATGAATAAAAACCCCGGAATATTTTCTCCGGGGTTTTTATTATAGGTAATTATTTAAAACCTGATAAGGTTGGATTTAATTTATTCTGATGCAACGAATGTTTTCTCCAAAATATGGGGCGCCAGCTCCTGAAGTAAAATCTACAGAGGCTTTATAAAGCTGCATGTTTTTGTAGTTTACTAAAGTTGGAGCAGAAGATGTCCAGTAGATTCCAATGTTTCCACGGGAGATACCTGCAGCAGTATTTAATGTTCCGTCAGTGTTTATACGGTAACCTGCGGCGGGGAAGCTTAGAATTACATTTTTGTCTCTTTTACTGGTAAATACTTTAACCGAGGCGTAGTTTGTTGTTGAACCATTGTCCCAGCTAGTATCATTTGTATTGGTTTGAACTGTTGAGCTTACCAAATCTTGGAATTCTGTTGTTGTAGGTACTCTGAAGTTAGCTGGGCATGGATCGTTGGTAATGACTTTTACGGGGGCTGTTTCCGTTCCGGAATTCCATGCATTGGCGGCAGGAACTATAGAGGTGTTCCATGGAATTATTGGTCCTGGTTCTGCGTTGCCTAAAGCAGCCGGAGTAATAACTCCCCATTGGTAATAGTTGCCAAAAAGGCCTGTGTTTGAAGGTGCTGTTAAATCCGGGTTAGGATTTGTGAGTGGGTCTACGCCGAGGTTGTAACGCATCCATACTTTTCCATTAATCCTGGCTACTTTAAATGTTGTGCCTGGAAGGCTGGTTGTATCATCAAAGAAGGAGTCCTGAGGAATTAATTTTATAGTCATATTGTATCTGGCGCCTGGTTGTATGATAAGGTTGTTGAAAGCAACATTCGTACCGGTTAATGGACCTATAGTAAGCGAAGCAATGTTGAAAGTACCATCGTTTGTATTGTTTGCATTGTTTATAATGACAGCAGATGTTGCGGTGACGTTATTAGAATTAGGGTTTGCAGGAAACGGGACGGCTATTGTTGTGGCGGTACCGGATGAGGTAACTGTGCCAGAATTCAAAGCTATTGTTGCCGTAGGGAATACTTTACCTAAAGTGGCGCCTGTAATATTAGTAATGTTATAGCCGTTAGTAAGTGATGCATCTACATTAACTGTAATGGTGCTAAAGCTGTGTTTCAGTATTACATTTAAATAATTTTGTACTCCTGTATTACCATCTGGAGTCATTGTGGTTTTGTAGTACATGATGTCTTGTGTAGATGTAGCTGAGATAGTTGCTGTGCTCAAATTGGATCCGACAAGATTATCTGCTGGAGCTACATTGGTATTGTAAGAATAGGCAATAAAGGTATAACTCTCTCCTCCATTTAGTTTCATAGGAACTCCCGAGTCTGGTGTGACGGCTCCGGTGGCGCTTACACTGTACATGTAGGAAGAATCATACTGTCCTGAAGCATTATATACAACTATGCGAAATTTAATAGCTCTCTGAATAGGTGTAGTAGCGGCAACAGGATTTATACCTGCTTGTGCAATACTCTTAAGGGAAGAAGTATCAGGTTTTAGCTCAGCAACGAGATCGAATCCTCCTCCGAAAGGAACTGTTTGTCTCTGCATCTGATTATTGTTAGATGTAAGTGATTGGCTGGTTGAAGCCTGAACGTTTTTATTAACCACGTCTTCATAATCGTCCTGTGCCAAATTTACATTAATAGCTACCTGATCAGTATTTAATGTTTTGCTATCTGTATCAGAGCTCCGGCAGGAAACCGAAAACCAAAGTAAGAAAGCAGGCAGGCTAATGCTTAAAGCATTAGAAAGTTTAATTTTTCTCATTTTTTTGTTTTTAAGGTTTACCAAGGGACGTCGTTAGTTTCATCTGTTCCGTCTGTCCAGTCTTCTTGGACCTGGTTGGAAACGTTTACGGGAAGAATGGTTGCTGACGCGGCGGCAATTCCGCATTCCATTTCTATCTCTATCACATGTAATAATGGCGGAATATAGTTGGCTTTATAAACCTGAGTTGCACTTTTTCCTTTCTCTTTCATAATTCTTTGTATTTAACATAGGTCTTCCGAAGCCTTATTAACAAGGCTTTAAATCTTATAAAAAGTTCAAAATGTGAAACGGTATACCAGAAAAAACCTGAACTTAATATCTGAAAATATCGAATGATCTTTCAGACAATATAGATTTAATAGTCTTTAATTTTATCGACTACAAAATCATTTATGTTTGTCAGAAACAAAGGTAAGAAGCTTATGGATGCTGAAAAATGACAGAAATCTGTCATTTTTCAGCATCCATATTTGTTAAATAAGTTTTTGTATTTAAACATATATCCGATTTGATATTATTTAACGTGGAAGACAATAGATAGTATACCATTTTTAGAAGGTTCTATCTTTCGATAAAAGTGATGTTCCGGCGAAAGATCGCAAAGACTTTTTACCTGTTATGCTATTTTTAAGTTCGCTAAGCGTTAGCGGCTTAGCAAAGACTAAAATATATCCTTAACTTAATTATCTTACTGCAATGATAGAAATGCTTTTTCATAAGGTGATATTTTTGTGCCCTAAAAACAGGAGTATATTAACACCAGAACTTTTGTATCTAAACCAGACTTCTCGATACGCTTCACTTTGTTTCGCACTCGAAGTGACGAAATTTGTTTTTCTCGAAATAGGTAACTTCAGTTCGAGTGGAATTATCCTTCGTTCTACTCCGAATAATTCTGTGTCGAGAACCTTTTAAACCATTAAGAGATTTAGATGATTTATTAAGCTTACTCTTATCCGTAACGTGAGATCTTTGTGTCTTTTATGGTTAAACCTTCATATTTCTTAAGGTATGAATTGCTTTACAATAGTTTACAAACAAAGACGATTTCCTGTATCATAGAATTTCGACAAAACTTAAAAAAACAGGTGGACAGAGAATGAACTGCCCACCCGAAAACACAATGGTTTTTACAAACAAATAAGGATTTTATAAATTTTTAAATTTCTAATAAATTAAGGGGCACATCCAACTTCTCGTTTCCCTATTGCACTACCATTCATTGCGGTAGTTCCCACTCCCATTACTTGAGAAACATAAGCCTTATTATTTCCTGATTGATTCCACGGGACAGTGTTAAAGCTATTTCCGTTGTGCAATACCAAAGGATATAAGCGTCCATAACTGGCTTTACTCCCATACATTGTTACTCTTCCGTTCTTATCAACAACGACCCTTACCACAGGAGCGGAAGCATTTCCAGCTATAAACCAGATCCTTTCTATACCATCACTCTGATACTTAGACCCGTCTGCAAAAGAAACATTCTGCCTGCTGTCAGCTGGAAACCTAATTTCATCTTTGGCGATCTTTATGCCGTTTATAGTAATATTAAAGGAGTCGTCTAATCTGTAAATATCGAAGATCACACCTAAATTTGTTGGTTCTAACCTTACCTCCTGATCGCGTCCACCATATATATCAAAACCCTTGGTATATGCATTCGCTTTGCAAGGTCTAAATCTAAGGTTCAGGTTGTATCTTTCTCCGGGCGTGATCTTTAAATTCCTTACCATAAAGTTCTCTTTAGGTATTCCATCAACAATGAGTGTCCCGAAATTGAGTTCCGCAGTATTTGTAGTATTAGAAATAAGAGTAGTAGTACTGGTTGCAACTTCGGTGTTCAGTGGCTGAAAATCATTGACCGGAGTTCTGGATCCGGGTAAATTGTAAGTAAGACTACCGTTGGTCAAATTCATGTTTGCAGAGGCACTTACCGGTCCTATAGTCGCTTCATCCACCAATGAGATATTCCCTACCTGTCTTGCATCCAGCTTAGTAGTGATCTGGCTGTATTTATGCTTCAGCACAACCTCCAGATAATTGGTATCGTTTCCGGAAACCGTCATGTTCTTTTTGAAGTACATAAGATCACCACTGACATTGGTTAACTTATCTGTCGCCAGAGTTCTGGGTGTATTGCTTACAACTGGTACGGTAGAAGTACTATTTACCGAGTAGGCAACAAAGGTATAATTCTGATCACCGTTGAGCTGAAAGCCGGGATCACTTTGTCCGTAAGTAAAAGTTTTTTCATCCACAAAATCACCATTACTGTCATATACGGCTACTTTGTATTGGACATTTCTACCAAGCTCTGTTATGGAAGTGGCTGCCATAGGATTTACAGAAGCCTGTGCCTTCACCACAGAACGTTCCGGCGAGAGGGTGGCTGTAACAAAATCGGTTTCATCAAAAGGAATGACAAACTTTTGTATTCCATTATCTGATGTTGCTCCTTTTTCTGCAGATGCTTTCTTTTCCAAAGTGTCGGATTCTGATTCTGTACCTACCACATTGATAATGACGTTAGCCGATCCACCATTGTTATTATTTGCTATACTATCATCCGTACCCCGGCATGAGACTATCCATAAGCAGAAAATCAGAAGTAAGGTGCTGTATTTTTTTAGCTGCATTTTGTTTGTTGTTTTTGTTTATAATGATTTTTTTTATGAAACAATGAAACTTATAATTGCCTGTTTATAACCATTCAACAGGGCGATCATCATCTAGCCCGGTTTCCCATTCTTCCTTTACTTTTCCACCTAAATCCGGTGAAACAGTTTGTGCTGATCCGGCGGCTATTCCACATTCCATTTCTATCTCTATCACATGTAATAAAGGCGGAATGTAGTTGGCTTTATAAACCGGAGTTGTACTTTCTTCTTCCTCTTTCATAATTCATTGTATTTAACATAGGTCTTCCGAAGCCTTGTTAGCAAGGCTTTAAACCTTATAAAAAGTTCAAAAATGTGAAATGGTATACCAGAAAAAACCTGAACTTAACATCTGAAAATATCGAATGATCTTTCAGACAATATAGATTTAATAGTCTTTAATATTTCGACTACAAGATCATTTGTGTTTGTTAGAAACAAAGGTAAGAAGCTTATTTATGCTAAAAAATGACAGAAATCTGTCATTTTTCAGCATCCATATTTGTTAAATAAGTTTTTGTATTTAAACATATATCCGATTTGATATTATTTAACGTGGAAGACAATAGATATTATACCATTTTTAGAAGGTTCTATCTTTCGATAAAAATGATGCACCAAAGAAAGATCACAAACCTTTCCTTTTTGCCATAAAAAAAGGGTAATGTGATTAAAAATAGTTGGCGTTTTTTAGAAAAATAATTTGTGATATTTCGACATTGGTTGAAAGAGGAAGTGAGCAATGCTGAAATGCAACTTATCAACAATCAATTATTGAAGCTGCTTTATGGCTAAGAAAACTTTTCAGTTTTTTAATTTTTATAGAACAGATATCATTGTAAAAAAAGTCTTTCCCTTGCTTTTGGTAAGAAACCACTATTTACTTTCCTATTTTCTACAGGACATTGTATCCAAACTTCGACAATACATCAACAACATTTTTTTGAATTTTCGGCCATAAAAAAAGTTTATTGAAACAAATTTCAATAAACTTTATGTATCATCAGTAATAACAAGCATTACAAAGATTTTTGCCACCTATTTGACTATTAAACTCCAAAAAGCTGTTGGGATTCTATAATAAATAGTGGGGCTTGTGTCGTATACTTTATGAATTATCAATGCACAACACTACCATATTGCCTGCGTAAAAAGAAGATTCTGATCCTGATACTTTCTTTTCAGTGATCTTAGGCAATACGGATCCGGATAAAATACTGTAAGCAGCTGATAAGATAATTGCAACAAAAGATTACAGCCTCTTAATTAATCGCTTTCTTAAAATAATAGTAATATTCGTATCCACCGTCAAAATTCCGGGTAAACGAGGTTGTCAGTTCCCAGCCATTTTCACCCATAATATCCAGAGCTTGTGAAGGATTGGTTGTTTTGGAAATGTCTGTTCTTATATTATCACTAACATATTTACCATTTACCCATGTTTTATCTTTATAATAATGCTGAAAAACAACCTCTGCATAAGCATATTTTTGTCCGGCAACTATTTTAATGTTTTTATTAAAAGACGGATCTGGTTTAAGTGCATCATTTTTTGCAAAAAAAAGCAAACTGCTAAAAACCGTAACAAATACAAAAAACTTTCTCATAGCAAATATTCTGGGGGTTAAAATGATTGAAAATGTTAATAAGTTATTTGAAAAACTATTTAAAAGACCTCCACTTCGGAATAAATACCAACAGACCTACTCCAATAAAAAAGAACATCATGAATACATCTGTATACAGGAATGTCATCAGATAATTCAGGTGAATGATAAAGTGGATCATAATAAGCACAGGAAACAAATAGACTGCAATTTTTCTGAAGTAATAAATCCCTACTAATGACAAAATAGCCAGCGCATCCAGACTAAACAGCAACGTAATATACCATTGTGGTATCTGCATTTGTTCTTTCATCCCTACTGTCATGTAGTCTACATTGAGATTATTAATCAATAATAACAATAAAACTCCCAATATTAAATAAAAAGGGGTTCCGCGTTTTGGCTCATGCTCGTTTTCGAAATAGTCCTGTTCTTCCATATAAAATAATAATAAAAAAGCTTTTGAAAATTCAAAAGCTTTTGTACTGTAAATTTATTAAATAAAGTTTTAAATAATTGCCTGAATAAGACGATTTTTATCACTTAAGTATTCTTCCATAGAAATCATACTTTCTGTACGCATAACATCTGCAATATCATCGATTTGATAAATAATGCGCTTAGCGTCATCTGTGTTTTTAGCTCTTATTTTAATAAAAATGTTATATTTTCCGGAAATAACACTCGCCTCTACTACATTAGGGATTTTTGCTAATTCCTTTAACACCTCCTGCGTTCTGTTAGACTTTGTAAGCAGGATACCGATAAACGCAGTAAAGTGGTAATCCAATTTCCCATAGTCTATATTCAGAGAAGATCCCAGGATAATTCCTGCATCTTCCATCTTCTTAACTCTTACGTGAATAGTCCCCGCAGAAACATCCATTAATTTTGCAATTTCTGTAAAAGGCATTCTCGTATTTGCAACTAAATAGCCAAGAATCTTGTTGTCTATTTCGTCCAATTGATAGTTCATAATTTTTATTTTAATTTAAAAAAAAATATTATTCTTTATTTATAATGCAAATTTAAGAAAATATACTTTAAACAAAAAACTTTAACGATTTTTAATATAAATGCACTATAAAAAATCAATTACGATAAAAACAACAAAATAGATGCGTTACTTTCTTATAGAATCCTGAACGGCTTTGGTGTCAGTTTTATTCTTCTTCTTCTCTTTATTTTTCTTTTTTCCAAATAGTTCACTGAACTTATTAAAACTTCTGGTATAAGCTACACCGGCTCCATAACTCTGATTATCACTGGCATTAGATCCTACTACAAGTCCAATATTGGCTGGTTTGGAATAAGCATGAAGAACGAGACTTCCGTCATTTCCCTTGGAAACATCGTATTCTATAGAGCCTTCACCTGAAAGATAATTGTTCTGTACATCGGCAGTACGGGTGATCGGAATACCAATACCTGTTTTAATTTTCACACGCGGAGAAAGGGTAAGATTAACGCTTGTATTGGCACGGTCTCCTGTATTGGATGCCTGATCTCCTTTAATATAATCCATATCGATCTGGAAATCGTTACTAATGGCATTAAATACTGATGCCAGATTCTTGAACAGCATACTGTAGCCTGTAGATACCGCTGCATTCCCTATCGTAACTCCATCTAACGAGGAGGTTACATTGAAGCTGTTCATAATAAGTACCGAACCGATCTGTTTAATCTTCTCGTCTTCTGTATTCAGTTTAGAAGCCAAAGCTTCACGAATCTGACTGGAAGCATCCGGTAATATAATATCCATTGCAATAGCACCTTGTCGGTTCAGCTCCTGCATTTTGTTTTTAATCTTAATCTGCAATTCAACATTCGTAGGCTGAAGCTTTCCTACAGTAAGGTATTCTCCAAGATTGGTAACAACTCTGTAGTAATTTGCCACAATATTGAGATCCGGGTTCATTACATTTCCGTCCCACGAGATACTACTTCCCTTCTGGATCTGGAATGTTCTTTCCAAGATCGCTTTGGAAACAAAGGTACCGTTATCCACAGCATAAACTCCGTTCATCGACATCATTCCGGTACGGTTCATATTAAACCTAAGGTTATTGGCCATACCTCTGACGCTGATATTTCCAACATTATCCCCTACCAATACATTTACAGTGGAATTTTTATCCACATCCAGGATTAGACCAATATTCATATTGGCTCCTGAATTTACTTTTTGTTCTATCGAAACCTCTCCTGTCTTTTCGTCTACTTTAAGGAACCTCAGCATTTTAAATTCTTCAACTGAAGAAGCAGTACTGGTATTCAGTGTAAATTCGCTACCGCCAAGAACGGCAGCCTTGGCATCTATATTTAATTTTGAAGATAAACCTGAGATGTTGATAATCCCTTTTGCAGTAACTCTTCCCCAGAAAGTGTCAAAATCTTTTTGAGAAGTATTCAACAATAATAAATCGTCTGCTTGTATAATAAGGTTGATTCCTAATGATGAAAGGTTTTCAAAATTAATGGCTCCTGCTATAGTCCCGGAAGAATTAGATCTTCCATCATTTACTTTAAGTCCGTCCAGTACAACCAGGCCTTTGGAAACCGGAATTACCGCATCTGCAAAATTGTAATCTACACCTGTAAAGACAAATTTGAATCCAAGTCCGGTCATTGAAATATCTCCGGAATAATCAACATTACTCAGCGGACCCGATATTTTCACTTCACCGTTAGCTTTACCCCTCAGGTTAGAAAAAAGACTCTTTACAAATTCTCCGGCAAATGCGATATTAAAATCTTTTAACGATGTTGTAAGGTCTAATGTTGGGGAAGGCGTGTTGTTATTAATTGTTCCGTGAAGCGCCAGATTATTATCCCCCAATACTCCGGAATCCGATGCAATATGTGCATCTATATCATAAACATTTACAGCACTGCTGTTTTTAGCATTTAATACAAGATTACCTACATCCTGCCCACTCATTTTAATAGCCTCAACTTTAATATCAACAATAGGCTGAAGATCATTTTTATTCATTTTGATCTTTGCGGACCCATTGGCAATACCACGGATATCCATACTATTTTCTCCCGGCAGGAAAGCCAGAACTTTAGCTAACTGCAGGTTATCTAGTTTTATTTCGGTATCAAAATCTTTTCCGCCTTTAAACATTCCGTTAATCAGAATACTGCTTTCTTCTGAAAATAACCTAAGGTTGCTCACCAGAAAATCTCCTTGCTTCTTTCGGTAAACAATAGAATGGTTGAGCTCTGCGGACGTGTCCACACTCCAGGTATCTTTATTCAGTTTTACGGATGTTGGCTCAAAGCGTACAGCAATATCTCCGTTGGGATCGGTTACCTGATTCAGGTTGACTACATATTCTTTAAGTTTTCCGGATGCATCCTGTGATTCGTTTCCGACTTTAAATTTAGAAGCAATATGGAGAATTTTATCATCTTCATTAGTTCCTTTCAGCACAATATCCCTTACAATATTCTTGTTGTATTTTATTTTCTGGATATTTGCCAGAATCTGCTCCTGAGGGAGTGCGGTATTAATTTTCAGATGAATACTGTCTACAACAGCACTATCTGTAACAACAGCTTTTTCTTCTATTTTATACTGAGGATTAAGTCTTGCCAATGCTCTGTCGGCTTCCTTAATTTCTTCTTTCTTGGTCATTACATATTTCAGACTTGGTACATCCGCATCCAAATTCAGATCATTGGTATCACCTATATAAGCTCCTTTAACATGAGCTCCGGAAGGTATATATACGTCTGGTAAGAAATAGCTGATAAGCTTTTGCTGCACATCGAACTCCAGATCAAAATTCTGTCCTTTGTATATTTTTTTCGGCAGATAACCTACCAATACATTCCCAAGACCACTTTGTGCCATACCGGCCAAATCTCCGAGATTAAAACGTCCTACAATTTTACCTTTTGCAGCGCCTGGTGCATCTACATCAATAATTCTGTTTCCGTTATCGAAAAAGGCTTTGACATTGGCATTTGGTATTTCAAATTTCTGATCGGAGGAAGTAAATTTCAGATTTTCCAGACTGGCATCCAGATTAAGGTCATTAATATCCGTCATCGAAATTTTACCGTCGAAAATGCCACTTACGCTGGCATTAGCATTGGCATTATTACCAAAATAATTAAGGTTAAGGTATTCTATTTCGCTTTTTACATCCGCCTGTATTCTTTTGGTGCTAAAGTCGATTAGCCCTTTTACATTACCTTTAATCTGGTCATCGTTAATAATGATAAGCCCATCATATTTCCGCTGAGCAAGATTACCATCTAAAGAAAGATTGTGTACATCTTTCCCCATAATCTGAATACGCTGTATATCGGATTTTGTTTGTAACGAAAGTGTATTAACATCAAATCCCTGTCCGTTTACATTTATATTTCCTGTAATAAGTCCTACATCTTTATTTTTCGTAAATGCCGTTACATTAAGATCTTTTACAGAAATATCACCCACATACTTTGGATCTTTTGAACTATAATCCGAGAGAGTTACACTTTTGATTTCAGCCTGTCCTATTCCTGTGACCAGATTACCACTGGCAATTACCCGATGCGGATCTACGTCTGCTTTACCATTGAATTTTATATTCTGGAAAACATCTGCAAAATTGCCCATTTTACCAGAAATAAACTTCGGCAGCATAGCGCGAAGATCCGGATATGTAAAATCGGCAGACATCTGATCTGTGGTAATATGATACTTCCCTTTAAGGAGATCTTTCACCTGCATTTTGGAAGTCTGAACCTTTACATCTTTGCTGCGAACTAAAAAATCCTTCAGCGTAAATTTGTTCAGAGGACCATCCATTTTACCAGAAATGTTAATCGGTATATAGTTATCCCATCTGTCTACAAAATAGCTTATATCATAACCACTTACCTGACTGCCTAACTTCAGCTTCATATTCCAGAAAACTTTGTTGGTAAAATCTGCAAAGTGGGTTTTCTTATCCAGATTCAGAACAAGATCTCCCATTAGTAATGAATGATCAGTATTTAAAGTAAGATCTTTAAATGTTAGTTTTTCTTTGGTCAAAGAGAAATCCGTAGAGAAAGTTTCCACAAGGTGCTTCTTCCCCCAACGAACTGTCTGAAAGGTCATGTTATTGATCCGTGCACTTACATCAGGACCTTTAACTTTTAATAAAGGAGCTGTAAGATTAAAATGATCTGCTGTTAGCCATTTTGCTTCTTCTCCGGTATGATTCTGATTGACAATAGAAATTTTACTATCCAGAATCTGTACTCTGGAACGCAGCTGGAACATCGGCTTATTAGGATTTCTGGGCTTTCCGTCGTCGAATTTGCTGATAAAGCGGTTAAAGTTGTCTATAGAATCGCCTTTATAAGTAATGACTTTTACATCAGCATTTTTTAAGATCATAGACTTAAAAGCCAGAGTGTTGGTAGAACCAATATCCAGTAAAGAAAACCAATCGGAACTCGCCCGGTATTCTTTTGCTTTTATAAAAGGAAAACCTCTATGATCTTTTATTTCCAATCCTTCGATGGTAACATCTCCGAAGATATTAAGGTTTACACTTTTTTTAGAAATTTCGATTCCGAAATCTTTATTGAGGGAGCCTAAAGCTTTGGTAGCTGCCCAGTCTTTCGTGACCGGTAAACTTACAACAATAAAAAACAGGCCGACAATACCCAATCCTATATAAAAAAGGTACAATAATAGTTTGGCCCACCAGCTGTAATGTGATGCATCTTCTATTGCCTGTTTTGCAACGTCCTCGGCAAAATGTTCTGCATCATCTACCGCTTTAGAAACCGTATCTATGGTTTTATCTACAGCTTTTCCGATCTGCTTTTCAATCGGTTTTTCGTTATTGTCCTTATTATTCTCTAAATTTGCCATCTATGAGCAAGTCTGTTATTTTAGGTATTGAGTCTTCTTGTGATGACACTTCTGCTGCCATCATACAGGGGAATAGCATTTTGTCCAACATCGCAGCCAACCAGAAAATTCATCTGGAATATGGTGGCGTTGTCCCAGAACTGGCATCCCGCGCGCATCAGCAAAATATTATCCCTGTTGTTCACCAAGCACTCAACCAAGCAAATATACAACAAAATGAAATTTGTGCCATAGGTTTTACCCGGGGACCTGGTCTTTTGGGGTCACTTCTTGTGGGAACCTCCTTTGCTAAATCGTTGGCGATGTCTCTGGATGTCCCGTTGATAGAAGTAAATCATCTTCAGGCACATATCCTTGCACATTTCATTGAAGATGCTAATCCTAATCCACCAAAATTTCCATTCATTTGCCTTACTGTAAGCGGTGGACATACACTGATTGTACTGGTAAAAGATTATTTCGATATGGAAATTCTTGGCAGAACAATAGATGATGCTGCCGGAGAGGCTTTTGACAAAATAGGTAAGATTATGGATCTGGATTATCCTGCCGGACCTATTATAGACAAGCTATCCAAAGAAGGAGATGAAAATGCATTTCAGTTTAACAAGCCCAGATTAGAGGGATATGATTATTCTTTCAGCGGAATAAAAACATCAGTGTTGTATTTCCTTCAGAAGGAAATAAAAAAGAATCCGGATTTCGTTAAAGAAAACCTGAATGACCTTTGTGCTTCTGTTCAGAAAAACATCATCGATATCCTTCTGAAAAAACTGGAAAAAGCAGCTGATGATTACGGTGTAAAAGAAATTGCTATTGCAGGCGGTGTATCTGCTAACTCAAAACTGAGAAGTGCTTTAAAAGAGCTTTCCGAGAAAAAAGGATGGAATTATTACATTCCGAAATTTGAATATACTACCGACAACGCTGCAATGATTGCAATGGTTGCCAAACTGAAATACGAGAAAGGAGAATTCACTGATCTTAGAGCTACAGCTACGGCTAAATATGACCTTTAATGTTTTTTTGTATTTCTGAATTTTTGTTATTTTGAAAAATGCATACGTATTACTTTGAAAAACTTTTGGTCTGGCAAAATTCGAAAGATTTTGTTCTAAAAGTATATTCTGTTACCAATACATTTCCTGAAAATGAAAAGTTTGGAATTATTTCTCAAATTCGAAGAGCAAGCACGAGTATACCTGCAAACATAGCAGAGGGTTTTTCCAGAAATTCAGATAAAGAAAAAGCTAAATTCATCAATATCGCTTATGGTTCGGCTATTGAAGTTTTGAATTTCCTTATCATCAGTAAAGATCTTTTATTTCTCTCCGAGAAAGATTATATCGAACTTAGAAAGCAAATAGAACACATTACAAATCAGTTACAGGCTCTCAATAAGACTATTTCAAAATAACAAAAAACGAAAAAACAGATAAGCCCAGCATGAAACTTTTTTACGGAAATATTACTGAAAACACTGTTCAGATCAATGAAGACGACCAACAACATATTGCAAAGGTTTTGCGTATGCGGGAAGGTGAAGAGATTTCGGTTACCAATGGAGAAGGTGCTTTAGCACATGGTAAACTTTACTTTGAAGGAAAAAAAGCGATGATTGAAGTTACTGACGTACAATTAGAAACATCTGATTTTCCGCATCATCTGCATATAGCCATTGCTCCGACTAAAAATATTGACCGTACAGAATTTTTTATTGAGAAAGCTACAGAAATGGGTGTAACAGAGATAAGCTTTTTACTTACTGAAAAAACGGAACGTAAAAATCTGAATATTGATAAAATCAGAAAACAAGTTATCGCAGCTTCGAAACAAAGTTTACGTTTCTATTTCCCACAAGTGAATGACCTGATTAAAATATCAGATTTCCTACAAAAGGTAAATACTGAAAAAACCTATGTTGCACACTGTCATTCGGAATTAGAGCGACAGGATATTACCCGTCTGCAAATACAAAAAGATATCTGCTTTCTTATAGGCCCTGAAGGAGACTTCAGCCTGAAAGAAATCCAGGTGCTTAAAGAAAAACAAATCAAGGCTGTAAGTCTGGGACCTCAGCGTCTTCGCACAGAAACCGCCGGTGTATTTGTAGCAGCCTGGGGATATGAAAAAATGTTTTAGCCTTATATTTATAACATATAGAAAATGGTCAGAAATGCATTCTGACCATTTTTTTATATTCTAGCTTTATTTAATCTTAGAAAGCAGCTTCTATATTGTGTTTTTTCAGATAATGATTCAACACTTCATCGCCGGATCGGGCACTATTAACAGCCCAACGAATCTTCATTGCCAGTTTTTTTTCATCAGATAGTTTGTAATCAATATCTGACTTCAGAAGTTTTTGTTTTAACTCATACATACAAATAGCCGCGGCTACAGAAACATTAAAACTCTGGGTAAAACCATACATCGGAATAATCAGGGTTTCGTCTGCAAAATCCAATACTTCCTGAGAAACTCCTTCCATCTCGGTACCAAATATTAATGCTACTGGTTCTTTCAGCTCATATTCCGGTAAAGAAACTGCATTTTTTTCCGGAGAAACAGCCAATATTTTATAACCCTTGTCTCTAATCTGCTGCAGTGAAGACATTGTTTTAGGCATTTTTTCTACCTGCATCCATGTATCCGCTCCACGGGCAACTCTGGTATTGGGATTAAATACATTTTCTTCTTCCAACGCTGCAATCTTATGAAATCCACAGGCTTCTACCGAACGAATAATTGCTGCTGCATTGCGAAACTGATATATATTCTCCAGCACAGGCAATACAAAATCGGAGCTTTCTTCTGCATATTTTTCAATTTTAGAAAGTCTTTCTTCGGTAAGAAATCCCTTCATATATTCATAAACATCTTGATATCGCGGATCATTCATGCCCCAAAATTACTTATTTTCATCGATAAAGCGGCGCTCTTCTTCTGAAAGTAAAACAGGTGCTGATTTTACTTCTCCACTTTGTATATTCTTCCAAAGTTTTTTTCCAAAATCTATTTTATTAGTCAGCCCCTTATTGTCTGATTTATAAAACTGACTGAATGTAATTTCACGATTAAAAGTTCCTGTATGTTTTTGATCATCATAAAGCATATAATATTCACCTGAAGTATGAGCAAAAGATGGTAAATATTTATCATTGAGCTTATAAAAATCGAAGATTACTTCTCCGTTGGTTGTCATATAGCGATACTCCTCATCAGCTTCATTAATCGTTTTAAAAGGTTTTACATCACCCTGATCATAATTCATCTCAAGATGTGTAATCACTTTATCTGCTTTATGGTAAACAAAAAAACCAGTGTTGGTAACTTTATATTTTGGTGAAAACAATTTGAATGAGATTGTAATTAAATCACCATCCTCATCAATAGTTTTCCCTTCTATTTTAGCATCTTTCAGACGCACGAATTTATCCAGTTTATATAAGGTATAATCGAAAAACATATCACCAATAAAATCCTTTGAGCCGTCCAGACTGGAACCATTAAATGCGGTATTATTCTCTATAGATTTATAATATTTGATTTTGTGCAAATCCGCCTGTATAAAAGAATCAAAATCCTTCCGGCGTACATATATCGGATGATACATATTATCCAATGTCCACAAATCCATATCAGCTACCAGCAACATGCTTATTTCCTCGTTTCTGGTATTTTTTTGTTTATATATAACATTATAAAGAGATGGTTTGGTATAATAAAGCTTTCCATACTTTTTATACACCGATTTAATAAGACTGACTAAGTTATTATAATTTCGGATCTGCACTTCTTTTATATTCTTTACACGTGGTTTTAGTTTAACCAGTGTGGCGAAACTTTTCAATATAACTTTATCATAATTCCCTGCATATACTTCTATATTCACAGCGTTTTCAGGCAACGGAACTTTTCCGTCATCATTTGTATAGAAAACTTCATTGTTTATCAATATCCTGGCGTGTATTATTGGCTTCCCATCTATAGCATCCTGAACAAGCATTGTTTTGGAGCTTTGAGAATAAAATAAACCAAAGGATAACATAAAAAGAAAATAATAAATTTTCATAGGCGCATTTACAATGTTTTATAGAATAAAATAAATCATTTTTCAGATTCAAAACTCTTATTTAACGATAATTTAATGTAATTTTGAACACATGAAGCGCAAAGTACTCATTATTTACACCGGAGGTACCATTGGTATGGAGAAAGACTACGAAAGCGGAAGCCTTAAAGCTTTCGATTTCTCAACAATTGCTAACCGTATTCCGGAGATTAATCTCCTGGACTGCGATGTTACATTAAGTCAGTTTTCTACTCCATTGGATTCTTCTGATGTAGGTCCTGAACACTGGACTGCCATAGCCAAAATTATCAAGGAAAATTACGAAGATTATTCGGGATTTTTGATACTTCATGGCACTGATACAATGGCTTATACAGCTTCCGCCCTTAGCTTCATGCTAAAAGGATTACGCAAGCCCGTTATTCTTACAGGTTCCCAGCTTCCCATTGGTGATCTGAGAACAGATGCTAAAGAAAATCTGCTGACCAGCTTATATTATGCCAGCTTCTATGATGGTGATGAGGCTGTGATTCAGGAAGTCGCTCTATACTTTGAATACAAACTATTACGAGGCAACCGCTGTATAAAAGCCAGTGCCGAGAATTTTGACGCTTTCAAAACACCTAACTACCCTATTTTAGGGCAATCTGGCGTAAATCTGGAAGCCGACCGTAATATCTTATACAGAGCTCCTAAGGATGAAACCTTCGATATTGATCTGCATATTTCCAAAAAGGTATTCCTGATATGGATATTCCCGGGAATGAATCTAAATGAACTGGAAAGTTTTATTAAAGCCTCCGAAATAAAAGTATTGATCCTTCGCGTATTTGGATCCGGAACATTTTTTTCAGATAAAAATATCGAAAATATTCTACTTAATATAAGAGCAAACGAAACGGAAATCGTGATTATTTCTCAATGTATTTCCGGTGAAATTTCTGTTGGAAAATATGACAACAGCAACATTTTCAAACGCATTGGTGCTATCAGCGGCGGAGACCTTACTGCTGAAAGCGCACTTACCAAAGCCATGCATCTTATCGAAAACCCACACTATAAGGAAAGCTTCAGTACATTGTTCCAAAAAAATTTAAGAGGAGAAATGTCAAATTAATTTGTAAAAACCAAACATAAGTTATATTTTTGCAACCGCAATTAGAGAGGTGGCCGAGTGGTCGAAGGCGCACGCCTGGAAAGTGTGTATACTCCAAAAGGGTATCGAGGGTTCGAATCCCTTCCTCTCTGCAAAACATAAAAACCTGCTAGTAATAGCAGGTTTTTGTTTTTATATCAATCTCTTTCCCACATTGAATTTTCTAATTTACCTACTATATAACAGTACAAAAATGGTTTTATATCAAAATAACTTATACTTTATATAACCACCACTTATTAAGGTAACATCTAGGCATCGATCCAATTTGTGCTGATGATAGTAAATTATGTATAATAGCAATATTTCTGTAATTAATATAGAATGATGAAAACCGTTTCTTACAATATTTTACTATTAGATACTCTACCTATATAACCCCCGGCTCTATATTTAGAGCAAAAATCTATTATGGATTATAGTCAAAATTACTATAATGAAAAAAATTATGTTGACTCTATCGTAAGAAAGCAAAAAAAAACAAGTATCCTTTTGGACACCTGTTCTTTCAACTGTTAACTAACAAAAATAGGATGATGATAAATAAATACCGGATATTAACAGTTTTCTTCTTCTTTATGGAAAGTAATAAGTGATTGCATTTATATTATTAAGGGCAAGCTAGTATTTTCTTGCCTACTCCTAAACCTCTCATTACAGTAGCCCCTGTTACCAACATTGTTGCCACTACAGTATTGGAACCTGTAGTTTTCCACGTAACAGTATTGAAAAAGGTTCCACCATACAATTCAAGAGGCTCCAGATTGGATGTCAAACTTCTTCTCCCCATCATAGATACCGAACCATCAGGTCCGATTGTAATTCTGATAATTGGGGTTGTATTTGTTGAATTTCCCAATGCATAAATTTGGGGCACTCCGTTTTCTCCCCATCGCGATCCATCTGATTTAAATCTGATATTTCTTGGATAACCTACTACTTGGTCTTGAAACTGAATTTCCTGAGTAGCAAGATCAACACCATTAATTGTCATGTTAAAAGAGTTATCCAGCTCATAAACATCAAATACAAAACCAGCATCTGCAGCTGGTGCATTGAATGGTCTTGTCAGTCTTGTTTCTGACCCTAATCCTGAGTCAGACATACTAAAAGGCCATGTTGGCGTTGCATCCGTTGTACATGCAAACTTCAGCTTAAGATTATATTTCACTCCTGGTGTAACAACTAAGTTACTAACAGAAAAATTCCCTTTGGTCTTAGATCCTACGGTAATGGTTCCGCTTGCATTATTTGGGAAGGTCAATGTTGACATATTCGCAGCTGTTCCTCCTGGATTAGCCAACAATGTAGGATTACTTGTCCAGATTGCACTCGCTGGTGTTGGAGCAGTAAAACTAACTGCTTTCGTAGTTGTTGCAGCTCCAAAAGTAACGGTTCCGTCGGACAACTTTATACTATTAACAGCTCCTCCACGATGCTTGTCAAAAGTTATCCCACTACCTATAGAGGAAATTGGAGTTCCCGGTGCTACTGCTGAAGCATCTATAGTTGTTGTAATCTGGCTGAACTTGTGTGTCAGCACAACATTCAATACATTATCTCCTTTGGACACCCTTACATTATTGGTACGGAAATACATCAAATCATTATCTCCTGAAATACTTGGCAGAGTTGCAGTTGAAATGCTTCCTGTAACATCTCCCGGAGCCGTAGAATTATTATACGACAGCACCACAAAATCATATTTGTTAGTTGCTTCAGTATCTCCATCCAGCATCATATCACCAGTATCTGCTGTAGAAACTCCATTAGCATCTATAGTATAAACATTAGTAGCTACTTTGACACCTGTACTTGTCCTGTATGCAATAACACGATATTTTACATTAGGGCCTTTCAATGGATTCCTAATAACATCTGCTATAGGATTAACGGATGCTTGCGGAGCAATTACTGATGAAGTAATAGGTGTAAGCGTAGCAATAACAGGTTGCTCACCTGCCATAAATGTACTTACCTGCTCTTTTACAACAGAAGATACACCTGTATTTTTAACAGATGCCTGTGTAGAGATAGTTTCCGTTTCATATTCACTTCCGAGCAAGTTCATCTTTATAAGAGCAGAACCATTCGTAATTAAATTTTCACCGGAATTATCTACAGCATTATCAGAGCTTCTGCACGATGTTATCAAAAGTGAGCCTGACAAAATAAAAGCCGCAATTGTTATTTTTAAGTTTTTCATTGTTTGTGAGGTAATAGATTTATTTCATATTTGTTTGTTTATTTCAATCTGACTACCATTCTATTGTACGGTTATCATCCGGATCCGTTGTCCATTCTTCCTGTACTTGATTGTCTGAATTTGACGGTAGTACTTTAGCTGAACCAGCAGCGATTCCATTCTCCATCTCTATTAGAAACATGTCAATTTTTGGAGGTATATATTCCTCTTTTTTTAAATTATTCATCATTTAAATACTTATTTAATTATTGTTTGTTTATTTATTTATTAGTAAGTGGAGATAGCTGCTGTAAAACGGGAAAAATTTATTTACTTTTCACTGTTACGCAATGCAACAATAGAAGGAATTGATTATTACATGCAAGCATTATATTTAATAAATAAATAATAATTGAAGGTTATTTTAAATAAAAAAAACAATAATATTTAAATATTATTGTTTTTTGTTTTACAATTAAATACAATTGAAAATCAAACACTTAAATAAATCAATATGTCAATATTGATTTAAATTAATATGTTATTATTAATATGTTATTAATTCGAAATTATAATTAATAAATGAGTCATACTATCTTCGCTAAAATTTTATTCTAATATGAAAGGAACTTTACTTTTTTGTTCACTACTATGTTGGTTTATATGTAAATCTCAAACTATTGGATTATCAGAAATTGAAGTTGAAAAGAGGTTTAATCAAATTGCTTTAAAAAACTTAGAAAATGAGAACTTTAAAGAAGTTAATACACTTTATCAATATTCAGTTAGTAAAAATTATAAGACAGGAATATTAAAAGGTTTAATCGCTATACAACAGTATTATCTTGGAAAAGGAGACTATACAAAGGCTCTTAATTATGGAGAGAAAGCTAAAGAAAATGCATTAAAACTTGATGATAACAATGCATTAAGTAATATATATATGTATGACGGGACAACATTTGCAATGTTAGACATGCATAAGAAGTCTAAAACAGCCCTTAATATTGCTGTTCAATATGCTGAGAAAATAGACAACATGATTGACAAAAATATACAATTAAGCAGGATATATACAACTTTTGCTGGATTATCAGAAGGAGAAGATTTAAATGATTCTATTGTTTATTATTCAAAAAAAAGTTTAGAATTTATCGAAAGTATACCTAAGCATAAACTCAACAAATTGCAAGAAAGCAATTATTACAATATGCTTATTAGTCAATATCTAAATATGGGTTCTATTTATACCCATTTTATAAAACCTCCTAATTTTGAAAAAGCTGAGTTTTATTATTCAAAAGCTTTGAGTTTATCAACGACCCAACCGGAATATTTTAAAGAAAATGCATTGTTTGCATATTTTACCATCGGGCATTTTTATTTTCAAAAAAAAGAATATCAAAAAAGCATAATGTATTTTGAAAAGACATTAGTAGAGGAAAAAATGAATACAGACTTGGATCGGAGATTAGCAACATATGATAACCTGAAAAATATATATGATTCTATTAAAGATGTTTCTAAACAAAATAAATACTTAAAATTATACAGCAATCTTAATGACAGTCTATTAAGAATTAAAAATAAATCAATAATCACTCATTCGGATAAACAAAATTATTACCTACAATCAGAAGTAAGTAATCTTAGAAAAGATATATTATGGTTTTGTTTAGCTGCAATCATAATTGTATTTTCAATTGGAGCTTATTTCTATAAGAGAAACAGGACACTTAGAATAAAGTATGATATACTCATTAACAAACTGGAGAATCATGAGATTACTGGTACTAAACGTATAAATGGAGATTCAAACGAAGCTTATGTAAATAGTAATATTCCATTACATAAAGAGGATAATATTATAAAGAAAATAGAAGCTTTTGAAAATTCAGAGAAATTCTTAAGAAAAAATATAACACTCCCTTATATATCACATCTTTTAAATATTAATCCCAGGTATTTATCTATTACTATAAATAAGATTAAAAACAAAAATTTTAATGATTATATAAATGAACTTAGAATTAAATATATAATAGACAAACTATATAATAATCCCTTATATAGGGAATATAAAATAAGCTATCTTGCGGAAGAATGTGGTTATTCTTCACATCAGGTATTTATAACAGCTTTCCGAAAAGAGACAGGAATGACTCCTTCCTATTTCATTAAACAATTATCTATAAAACAAAGGATTAAAGATTAACATTTGCCATAACGCTCCTCATATCAAGAATTATGAGAAAATTAAAAGAAAAAAACTAGGATTACTTTTAACAGTTTTTCTTTGATTATACTTCTAAATTACAATGCAAGCCAAACCATGTATTAAATTTTGTGTTAGCCTCAATCTGATCGGAATATATTCCCACAGCATATATCTTTCAGTTTAATTCCTTTCTTTAAACTTACTAATACTATAAACATTGCTATACTCTGATTCCAGTTCATGTGGTAATCCTCTTTACCTGCTATAAAAATAACTGATATCCCCCTGCAATTTTGAAATTGCAGGGGGTATTTTTAACATTTAGTTAGGCACATCAGCAATACATCGTAAAGAGTGCTGATTAAAAGATTTATCACTTATACTTGTTACAATAGCACTGGTTGCCGGAAGTGGATTTTCGGCAGAAATCTTTATAACCTGAACATCGCCACTCTCCGTACTTGTCCAGTAGTTCCCTACATACCCCCGATAATCCACATGACCTGCAGCATGAAATATTCCGGCAATTGGAAGCGTTATCAGTACATTGGCATTTTTTTTACTCCTTAAAACCTTTCCTGCACCAAAGGAACCACCAAAGTCTACAGGAGCAGTATCCCACTTCCCTATATTTTCAGATGTTGTATATTCTAACAGCTTAAGCCACTCATTTGTTGTCGGAACTCTGTAGCCTGCAGGACAAGGATCATAAGTTTGGTTTTTTACAGGGGCATAATTTGTTCCGCTATTCCATGCTCCGGCAGGACCGCTTTTTTGTGTATTATTTGTTGCACTATAAGGATCTTTCAGCCCCCAAAAATAGTACCCTCCATATAATGCTGCAACCTGCGGATTCTGGTCTGGGTTATTAGCTGTCAGATCCATATTGGTAACTCCCATATTATAGCGCATCCATATCTGACCATTGATTCGTGCTGCAGCTACTCCCATATAAGTAAGATAAGTATCTACAGGCACCAAGCTAATATTCAGTTTATATTTAACTCCCGGTGTTACTTTCAAATTTTCTATTTTGATGTTTTTATTAACAATACTTGCTCCCTGAGAAGGTGAAGTACCTATTCCCAAACGGACAGATGGAATATTAAAAACAGTAGTATTATTCGTATCATTATTCACAACATTAATATTACTAACAGAATTTGGGTAAAGATCAATATTATTCCCCGTAGGCAGGCTAAACAGGATCGGTGTACTTCCTAAACTACTTCTGCTAATAACTCCATCCGCTAACTGAACACTTGCCTTGTTATAATGTGGAGCAATATTGGCGTCTATGGTATGAATCTTATATCCGGTCTGAGAAACATCCAATGTCGTTGTAATCTGGCTAAACATATGTTTTAGTACAATATCCAGATAATTATTAGTTCCTCCCTGTAATGTTATAGGTGAGGATTTAAAATACATTAAATCTGTAGTACCTGCCATATCACTTAATACAGCACCTGCCAGTGTATTTTTATTAACAACGGAAGGAAGAGAAGCTATACTTGTTGTATTTACACAATAAGATACAAAAGTATAAGTCTGTCCTCCATCCAGCATAAGAGCAGGTGTAATCGCTGTATTACTTTCCTTTCCACGGATATAATCGCGTTCAGCGACATAATTACCGTTATTATCATATACCAAAAGTTTATAACAGATATCATTAGGCAATAAACCTGGTTCTGTTGCTGCCATAAGATTGTTAACATTACTTGCCGTAGCCTGTAATTCTGAAGTTGTTTTTTGTGGAATAAGATCTGCAACAACAATGAAGTCATTACCCATCTTTATTTCCTGATGCTGATTGAATTTCTGGTATTGTAAACTTCCTCCTGTCGAGGCCTGCATACCTAATTCGGCAATACCTTCATAGTTACTGCCTTTAAAATTTATTTTCACCTCAGCTGTTCCGGTAACATGTTCTGTTTCTGCATTCCGGCATGATACCACGGAAAAAACAAGACTCACTCCGACTGACAAAACCATAGCTTTTACCAGATGAGACAAGAGATAATCATTACATTTTTTTTTCGGGAATAGTTCTTCTTTCATAGTTTATTATTTATAGGTTATAATTATTATCTTTTAAAGCCATTCTTTATTTCGGGAATGACAACAGTTCTTCTATCTGTACTAAATAATACAGACAATTTGCAAATGTGATGTGGTTGTAGATTTAGGCTAATTAATCTTTCAGCAGGCCGTTTACTATAATTTTAGATTTTATGGTTAACTCATTATTTCCATAAAGTCTACCCATAACTATTGAGCTTTCGAAAAGCATGTAAATATGTGCTGATAAAATCTCATCAGGGATTTCTCTTATGAAAAAATTTCTTAATTCGTTTTTGTGCTGGCGGATTGTTTCGTGAATCTGGATTTTATCATCAGGAATTTCAGAAGATATATTTAGAAAACTACAGCCTCTGAAATTCTCTTTCTCATTCATATATATAAGGAAATCGAATGACATGAGTATTTTTTCTTTCCGGCCGGAGGCCTTCGAAATAAATCTTTCCCATTGTGAAGACCAGTATTCATATCTTTTATTCAGAAATTCCAGACATAGGTCGTCTTTAGATCTGAAATGATCATAAAAACTAGCTTTGGAAACTCCTGAATCTGCAATAATCTGATTTATACCCGTGTTATTATAACCTTGCGTATGAAACAAGATACTGGCTGTATTTAATATTCTTTCACGTGGAGAATTGCCCATGGTAATATCGCAAAAATAACAAAAAAACAAACAGACAAGTCTGTTTGTTCTATTCTTTGCATAAAATAATGCATTATTAATTATTAAATAACAATAAACACACTATTTAACGGCATTTTTGACAACAAAAAAATATTTTATTTCTGCTCTCGATATAAAAACGAATTGATTTCTATACTTTTTCAAAAGAAGCGACAGGTTATTTTCATTCCATAATGTTGCTTATTATTCCATTTTTATGTTCGAGATAAAATCAAATTTCACATAAAAAACACAACTCTTGCCCTTTAAGTCAATCTTAAGTTTTCATAAAAAACTGGTTTATACTGTTAATATTTAGACAAAAAGATTAATGTTTCAAAAAGTTTTCCGGCACACGGAACCATAATTGCTGCACTTTAATCACAATAAATATTAATTACTAAAACCAGAAAAATGAACAAGAACAAAATGAAAAGTGTAAAGCAAGTAGTAATCGGAATGTTATTATTAGGATCTGTAAATGTAGCTTATGCACAAACAACAGACAGCACCAAACAATCACAACCCACTGACCAGGCAAAACAACAAGACAACAATGCTTTGGTAAAAGAGGCAATAGCTTACCAGGATAAACAAGACTGGAACAATGCTCTTGCAACCTGGAAAAAAGTTAGCGCATCTATCCCAGATTGGGCACCAGCTTATTATGGACAGGGTTATGTTTATCAGTCAATGAAAGACAAAGCAAATGCACAAGCTTCTTTTGAGAAATTTATCGCTACGGTAAAACCTGAAGAAATTGAGGCTAACAAACAAAATCTGGCTTATGCTCATATGTATGTTGCTTTCGCCTTATATGAAACGAATAAAGAAGATGCGAAAAAGCATATTGCAAAAGCTTTAGAATATGATCCTAACAATGAAGATGCGAAAAAACTAAGTAAAAGTATCAATCAATAGGAAGAGCGTTATAAACACATTTGATAAAAGTTTTCAAAATCCTCAGCTTAAAAAGCTGGGGATTTTTTGTTTAATACCCACAGTTTTTTTATCCCATTTGTAACAAATAATTATAACCGAACAACTTATTAGGTAAAATTCAATATCAATGAATAAAATTACAACCCTGATAGGAGCTTTAGCCGTTACTATGGTCAGTGCTCAGTCGATTAAAACGAACATCGACCTTGTTAATATAAAAGATGATAAAGTAGCGGTGACCATGGAGTTTCCGAAAATGAAATCGTCTGATGTGAAATTTCATTTTCCTAAAACAGTTCCCGGAACTTATTCTGTAGACGATTACGGAAGATTTATAGAGGGCATCAAATTTTACGATAATAAAGGAAGAGAATTACCTTACACAAAGGTTGATGACAATACTTATACCCTGAAAAACGCACGCGACCTGACTAAAGTTACTTATCTGGTTAATGACAGCTTCGACGAGGAAACGGATAAATCGAAACATAAGCCCGTATTCTCTCCTACAGGTACAGATATTGAACAAGACAAAGTATATTTAGTCAATACCCATGGCTTTGTAGGATATATCGATAAAATGCAGGATGTACCTTATAGATTGGTCATACAAAAACCAGCAGATTTCTATGGTACAACAGCTTTGGTAGATCAGGACAAATCTGACAATACTGATACTTATGTTCTGGCTAACTATGCTAAATTAACAGACTCCCCGTTAATGTATACAAAACCTAATTATACAACTTTTAATGCAGGCGGTATGGATTTGGTTCTGGGTGTATACTCTCCTACCGGAAAATACAAAGCCGCAGATTTCAAAGATAATCTGGAGAAAATGGTTGTTGCTCAGAAGAAATTCTTAGGCGATATGAATACCAACAAGAAATATGCTATAATGCTATATCTGACAGGTGGAGAAGGTCCAAAAGTAAGAGGCTACGGAGCATTGGAGCACCATGAATCTACGAGCGTAGTTCTTCCGGAAGCAATGTCTAAAGAAGAGATTGACGGGGCCATTACAGATGTTGTTTCCCACGAATTTTTTCATACTGTAAATCCTTTAAAAACACATTCCGAAGAAATACACTACTTTGATTATGCAGATCCAAAAATGTCTCAGCATTTATGGATGTATGAAGGAGGTACCGAATATTTCGCTAATTTATTCCAGATACAGGAAGGCCTTATTGACAAGAATGATTTCTTAGCCAGAATAGGACAAAAAATTTCAGGTTCCAAAAGATATAAAGATACCCTGCCATTTACTGTAATGAGTAAGAATGTTCTGCAGGATGAATACAAAGACCAGTATGCAAATGTTTACGAGAAAGGAGCCTTACTGGCAATGTGTCTGGATATAGAATTAAGAGAGCTATCGAAAGGTGAAATGGGTTACCGTGACATGATCAGAAAACTATCTCAGCGATTTGGAGAAAACAAACCATTCAAAGACGATAAGTTAATTGACGAGCTGGTTATTGTTACAGGCTATCCACAGATAAAAGATTTCTACAATAAATATATTGCCGGAAGCGAACCGACTCCATACGAGAAATACCTAAATAAGGTAGGAATAGAAACAGTAAAGACAGAAAAGCCTTTTTTCTGGCTGACTAAAAACCCAAATCGAACTACAACTTATAACCAAAAAGACAATACATTTACTTTTACTCCTAATGCTGAAATATCAACTTTCGGGAAAAATATTGGCTTTAAAACCTCAGATGAATTTGTAAGTGTAGATGGGAAAACTATTGATCCGGCAAAAATGAGTGACATTATTAACTATATGTCCAGCATTAAAGAAGGTGCAGATGTTACTATTACAGTTTTAAGAAAAAACGGAGATAAAAAAGAAAAAATTGACCTTAAAGGAAAAGCTATTATTGATAAACTTGTAAGTGAAAAATTACAGTACAAGGCCAATCCTACTTCTGCTGAGCAAAAATTACAGAATCAGTGGTTAACAGGAAAAAAGTAATATTTAATCAGATATAATTCAGATCTGTAAAACAGAGAAAGCCTTGTTCATAGAATAAGGCTTTTTTGTTTCATATATCATAGTATTTTTAGCTCTGTAATTATATTGAGTAGCATTTCTTAGTACAAATTCCCGTAAATTTAGAGTCATATATTGTAAACCCTGCATTTTATCAGACATTTACTATTACAGAAAAACAGAAATTACATTAACTTTGTCCATTGAATGATATGCACCAATTACGATATTTCCGGGAAAAATATTATATTGTTTAAAAACAAATTCTAAACGGATTTAAGTAATCAGGCAATTAATTTAGTTGATAAACAGATATGAAATATAAATTCTTAAATTTTAAATTGAGGAAAATTGTTCATTACTCATTAATACTATGTATCTTACTGGTACAGGTCATTATAGCAGTATTCTTTTACAACGAATTCACCAATGAAAAGAAGCTAAAGTTTATCGAAAGCCAGCTAAAAGACAGCAAAGCACTGGGAGGCCTTACTGAAAATTCAAGAAAGAATTTTACAGAAGCACAGAACTATCTTCAGAAATACATGGTCAGTCAGGACGACAAAGACCTAAAGCTCTATTTTGAATCTCTAAAGAAACTTAAAGGCAATTTTGATAAAATAGGTGAATACGAAAGTTTAAGCCCCGGTCTAAAAAGCAGTCTTGCCCAGCAAAAAAAGGACACCCCAAAGCTAATAGACTTGAAAGTATTAATGGATTCTGTATACCAATCTTCTCTAAAGCATCCTGCAAGAATTGAGGATCAATATTATGAACCAGAAAAGTATAAAAGCAATTTTGACAATCTGGATGTACAAACCCAGACCCATACTACAACAACGACTACTGATACAATTAAAAAGAAAGGCTTTTTCGGGCGTCTTAAAGATGCAATAACCGGAAAAGTAGATGTTCAGAAGGAGAAAGAAAAAGAAAGTACTATTGTTACTGTGACAAATAACAGTAAGGACAAGAGTAAACATAAAACAATTGACATTTCTAATGTAAAAACTGAAATGAATAATGCCATAAAATCTATAAACAAGCATTATTCGGATCAGATTAAAAAAGTACAATTATCTGCTGCCAAAAGCCAGCGGGACAATCTTCGGTTTTATAGCAACTTCAATAAATTGCTCGTATACAGCAACGGGCTGATTGATGTTTATGAAAATGCTATTAAAGGATTCAAATCTGAATTAGAAAAAGAGTACAACGAGCAAAGCTCCAGGAATAGTAAAACCAGAACTTATCTGGTACTAGGATTAATGGTACTCATGTTTATTGTATCCATTCTGATTATGTATTTTACAAGAATCGCATTTATATACGAAATGAAGCTTAATGAGGCCAATGAGTTAAACAAAAAGAACCTCGGCTTCAAAAATAGAATATTGGGTATGCTGAGTCACGAACTAAGGTCGCCGCTAAAAATAATCAATATTTTCATTGATAAAATTACCCGAACGACCAAGGATGAAACTATAAAAGGTTACCTTAACTCGATAAAATTCACCAATAGTTCTCTGCTTATACAATCCAATCAGATTTTAGAGTATACAAAAAATCAGGATGCTGGTCAGAAATTAGTCAATACAACCTTTAATCTTAAAGATGAAATTAATGCTATTGCAACAGCTATCGCTCCTTATATAGAAACCAGAAACAACAAATTTGTTGTAAATGACCAAATACCTGCAGATATTGTTGTACATTCAGATAATATAAAGATCAATCAGTTATTGATGAATATTCTGGGTAACGCTAATAAGTTTACAGAAAACGGACAGATTAAGCTAGATCTGGCTACCGAAATGGCAGGCAATGATAAAATTGTTCTGACAACGGTAATTAGTGATACAGGCTCCGGAATCTCGGAAACCGATTTGAAAAAGATTTTTGAACCTTATTATCAGGGGATGGTATCCGATGAAATTGATAATCTTGGAGCCGGGCTAGGTTTGAATCTATGTAAGGAAATTGTAGAATTATTTAACGGTGATATTTCTGTTGCAAGTGAACTCCGTAAAGGAACACAGGTAACATTCAGAATAAATTTAAATATTGACAGTAACAGAACTACAAATGGAAAATAAAGAGATTGTATTTCTTTTAGCAGATGATCATAGTATTGTAAGACATGGTATTGAAATTGTAATTCATGAGTGTGTTCCAAATGCTATCGTATATCATACCTCTGCTTTACATCAGGTAGAAGAGCTGGTAAAGTCAAAAGGTGTGGAAATCTTAGTAATCGACGCTCATTTTCCGGATGGAAACAGCCTGCATATAATACCTCAACTAAAAGATGAAAATCCTGACCTTAGAGTTCTTATTTTTTCTGGTCTTGAGGAAAATCTGCATGCCATTAAGTTTATACATGCAGGAGCTAACGGATACCTTAGTAAACTAAGCGAAGAAGAAGAAGTTGAACAAGCTATCAGAAGTATTGTCCAGAAAGGTGAGTACCTCTCCGAAACTGTTCGAAATCTATTGGTACAGTATGCCAATAACCCTGGATCAGTAAACCCTCTTAGCAATCTGACTAAGAGAGAATTACAAATTGCAGAGATGTATGCAGAAGGACATGGTAATCTGGAAATTGCCAATCAGCTGGATATAAAGCAGAATACAGTAAGTACGATCAAGAAAAATATTTTTGATAAGCTGAAAATAGAAAACCTTGTCGAACTTATAGACCTTATAAAAACCCATCATAAAATATAGGGTTCTAAAAACTTTTCATCCATTCCTACCGAACATCGATATATATCTATACGCTTATCGATATATATCGATGCCTTTTATTAGGCATCTTTCTTCCTGATGTCGTTACTTTGTAAAAGCAAAATTTACCAAATGAAACACAAAATTAAAAATGCGGTAGGAGGCTTTTTAATTTCCGGTAAATATTTTATGACTATGCAAATACTAAACTAAACTATAGTTATAAAAAGCACAAATGATGAAATTTATTACAGAAGTGTCCATATGACCATCAGCCAGTTCTCTCGAAACAACTGATTTATAAAAACACAAACACAATATATAAACAGAGAGATTGGTATTTTGAGATCATTAATTAAGAAGAAGGAGATTTCTACAAAAAATTGAGACTGTCTTTTAGGCAGTCTTTTTTTATCTATATTCAGCAAGTAATCGATATATATCTATGTCTTTATCGATATATATCGACGCCTTTTATGAGGTATCTGTCTCCAGGATGTTGTTACTTTGTAGAAGCAAAATTTACCAAATGAAACACAAAATTAAAAATGCGGTAGGAGGCTTTTTAATTTCCGGTAAATATTTTATGACTATGCATATACTAAACTAAACTATAGTTATAAAAAGCACAAATGATGAAATTTATTACAGAAATGTCCATATGACCTTCGACCGATTTTCTCGAAACAACTGATTTATAAAACACAAACACAATATATAAACAGAGAGATTGGTCTTTTGAGGTTATTTATTAAGAAGAAGGAGATTTCTACAAAAAAATGAGACTGTCTTTATAGATAGTCTCTTTTTTTATTTCAATAATAACCTTTTAACTATAATGCACTAAAAAACAGATGCCCCGAAGGTCATCTGTTTCTGCAAATTCAATTTGCTGACTAATGAATAATATTTCTGAAGTGTGTTTTTGTATATTATTCTAAAAACCAATGTCATTACTGGTTTTATTTTTCATCTTTTGTGATTTTAGGATTGTATTACCATTCTATAGTACGATTGTCATCTGCTCCGGTATCCCATTCTTCTTTTACAGATCCTGAGGAATCAGGAGGAATTACTTTTGCAGATCCGGCAGCTATGCCATACTCCAACTCTACTGACTCTACAATCAATACAGGTTCTTTGTAGCTTTCTTTGCAAAAGTCACATTCAGTTTTTTTACTTTTTTTCATCATTTGTGTTTCTGTTTATATGTAATTCAGGCTCATCATTTTGCGTAAACAAAAGTCAAAATATCTGCTGGATTAAGCCTTATATTGTACTACCCTTTGGATCATACTTTATCATTTACTTTCTATTTCCACCTATCCCTCACCTATTACCTTTAATTATATATTACTGATAAACAATAAATAACAGACAGTTTCAAGACAAAATATTTTAACCCAACTGATCAAAGAAAAAATAAAGATCAGCCTCGCTTGGAATATTAAGTCTCTTTCGGATTTTATTTTTCCTTTTCTGTACAGAGGTATGTAATACCCCGGTAATATTTGCAATCTCTTTTGAAGAAAAATTGAGTTTTAGCATGGCACAAAACATAAGTTCTGAACGCTTCAGGTCCGGATTAATATTTTGTAAATCAGATACAAAATTCGGATACAAAGCAGTGAATTTGGTAAAAAACACAGTATCGTTCTTTTTTGCTAATGCTATTACCTCATCAAAGCTTTTATCATGAATTTTTGTTTTCAGTATTTTAGCCTCATTCTCCAAAATTTTTCTTTTAGATTCTGATATGCTAACCCTCTTATATACAAATAATCCCAATCCCAAAGCAGAGGCCAAAATCATACTTGTATACATTAAAATATTATCTCTCCTATCTGCTTTCAGCTCCGCAATATCAGCAGTTAATAAGTATATAGCATTATTATACTTAACCTCATTTTTATATGATGATAACATATCAGGATTATGGCATAATCCAGACTTTAAAGCAGAATTACAAGAAAAGGGTAAATGTACTAACCATAATATGATCAGGTGTGTTTCAATATTTATCTTCATATGATCAGAATAAAGACTATAACATCTAAATACTTACATACTTAAAAGGAAGGTGTCAGAAGACAGATTCAGTACACAGAAAAAAGCATAGACCAGCAGGTGTATATTATTTACACATTTACAAAATACAGTTATAACACATGCCTATTCTCGTCATTCTTTTAATCATTATGAATAAGCTGTTTAACTTCAGTTTTCCGCCTGTTGTGAATAAAAATCATTCAGCAATCATATCTGTTTCTGTATGGAAAACTCTCTGTAACACCCTGCCTGTTTAAAGTAATATTGAAGCAGTACTAATAATGGTTTGTATTTGTAACTTACACGTTACCGGATATGACTCCTTGTTTATTTGTTTATTTTTCTTCATCATTATATGTTTGTTTATTATTTGTTGTTCAAAATAAGGATAGAATTTTATCTAAGCAAAAATCATGATATCTGTTGGAATAACATCTATATCTACACCCCCTTTATATATTACTTTTTCCTGTAATTTACGAAAACAATATACCCTTTATCTATTACTTTTTATACAACTAACTGAACAACAATATCAAGAACGCCTTTATTAGATTTGATACAAAAACGGGTAGTAAAAATTTTACTACCCGCTAAAACACTGTTAACAAACAAAATGATGTTGTCTTATACATCCGGTTGCACCGGAAAATGGCTAACAGATTTTACAAACAAATGATGATAATTTTCTTTAATTAGGGATTCTTTACACAACGAATAGGGACCCTGTCATCTGCGGACCAGTTTGCTTCATCCGAAGGTTGTCCCCTTCTGGTAACAAAAGTCTTGTTTCCTCCACTGGAATCTCCATTCACAATAGACGGAACCATTGCTCTTACATTCGCATCTGCTCCTGTAAGATAAGGCATAGCATCACTTGCCATATATTGTGCATTACTAGCTGTCCATACTGCATTGTCTCCATTTTGGTAACCAGCAGCAGCCTGCGCTGTGGTAAAGTTTCCGAAATAACGCCCCGCAGCATAGAATCTTAAACGCACAGACGTACCCCCCATTTCATTAGTCCCATCAAAATACACGTATGGAAAATTATTTCCGGTAATATTTCCGTTTGGCTGGGCCGTTCCCCCTGCAAAAGTTGTTGCTGACAAGCCATCATTAGCTCCGCTTGTATCCCCTCCATTATGCACTTTAAATACTCCAAGGTTAGCAAAATCACTAACTGTGGGCATTCTCCATTTTCCTCCGGCAACAAGTTTGCATGGGTCTTGGATTGGAAGCGTTATCTGATTTATAGGCGCTGTATTAGCATCTGTCCAACCATTTATAATCTTTTTAGGTACTAAAGGTGTTTCCGTAGATCCAAAATTCCAATAATCTGTATCTCTGTAATTAGAACCTGTTTCCTGTGGATAATATCTGTTATAATATATTTTATTCACCCAATCATAGGCCAGATTCCCTCTAGCCCAGATTAATCCACCAATTGAAATACCTGTTGCCTGAAAACTTAGGTTCACCTTATAGCTTACACCTTTCTGAAAAGTTCCTACGGGTACATTAATAGCAGGCACATCTGTTCTTGCCGGAGAACCATTTGTAGAAACCGACGTAATATTAATTACATGGGCATTTCCTGCCGAAGATACTAACACAGAAGAGCTCGTAACTGCCTGAGCATTTAGTGTAGGAAAAGTAAAAGATTTGTTATAGGAAGTCGCAGTTCCGGAAGTTGTTGTGCCATTTGCCGCAAGATTTACAGAGCCAGTTCCTGCAATGTTGGCTGCGATTGCAGTGACTCTCCCCATTTCTGCTGTTGCATCTACACTTAGACTTACCCTGCTGTTAACATGCTTAAAGGTGATGTTAATATAATTTTGCTGGCCATAGATAATATTAACCAAGCCGCTATTGTAATAAAGATAATCTGAGGTATTGTCAACGGCTATAGTATTGGTTACATCACTAATAGTAGTTGCTGCCGCATTGAATGTTGGAGCCGTAGTAGTATTATAAGAAATTGCAACAAATGTGTAGTTCTTTCCGGCATTTAGTATCATCTGATTAGCTGTATTACTTTGGTTACTGCTATCATATACTTTTTCCTGAGCTGTTATACGATTTCCATTTTCATCAAATACCATTACCAGATACTTAACATTGGCTGCAATAGGATTAGTGCTTGGTGTTTGAGGTGTCGTTGTCCATGCCGAAGGATTAACAGAGGCCTGAGCCTGAGCATTCGTTTTTACTGAAGAAATCTCCGGGGTAATTGTTGCAACTATATTGTAATCTTTATTATAAGGGATTTCTGTTACATAAGCTGTCGGAATTCCTTCAGTTCTGCTTGCAGCAGCTTGTTTTAAAGGAGCATCCATAGCTTCTGTAATTCCGAGTAAGTTTATTTTTACTGTAGTCTGACCTTCACCTTCAACGTTATCTGTTGTACTTCGACAAGACAGGACACTAAAAGAGATTATAAACAACAGTAAAACTGTTATATGCATAAATATTTTTGATTTCATAAACTTTGTTTTTAGATACGTTCATGTATTACCAATAGATTGGCTGATCTGGTGTAACATCTGCATTATCCCAAGTTTCATTAACAGGGGTATTTGTACTGGCAGGAAGAGCTGTACCCGAATTGGCAGCTATCCCGTTTTCCATTTCTACATAAAGTACTTTGACTTCAGGAGAGATATAGTATTTCCTTTTTTCCTGGATCTCTTCTGACAAATTATTGTCATTTTTTTTCTCTTTTTGCATTTTTTATTTATAAGTATTTGTGTTGACTGGAAAAACAATTACCATATCTCCTCGCTATTCTGTTAAACCATAACATCTGCAATTCATGATAATGTATTGAGGCAAAATTCAATAAAAAACGTATCCAAAACAATGAACCTGAGGCAATCACAATCCCACTTAAAACAAATAAACAATTGATATACAGTTATTTAAAATAATATGCAGATAGCTATTAGGTAGCTTATAGAGTATGTATTGCGTATCAATCAGATAAAATAAAATGGATATTTACAGCTGGTAGACCTCATAAATTAGAAGTTTTCAATCCATAAATACAGATCTGTATCGGAAGGAATGTTGAAAGATTTTCTCAGACGATTTTTTCTTCCCTGGACTGTACGAACTGCTAAATGATTATACTCGGCTATATCTTTCGTTGTAAAACCTAGCTTTAATAAAGCACAAAGCTTAAATTCTTCATTGGTCATATTAGGATTTACTTCTAAAAGATTATCATAAAATAAAGGGAAAAACTGTCTGAATACAGGAATAAATGTAACCCCGTTATTCATAGCCAGTTTTACAACATCTTCTATATTTACCTGAAAGACACCATTTAGCTTCTTTTTTAATTCTGATATAATCTTCTCACTCTTCAGAGTTTGCCTATATAACCGGACAAGCTTATAATGCTTATTGGAAATAAAATACCCGATTAAAGCCAGTAAAACAAAAACCTGTATGAAAGTTGTAATACGGACATTTTTAATAAAATAAATATTCCCTTGGCTACTACCTTTAAAAAACTGAAAATTGTATACATGGCTAATTAAAAAAAAAATAAAAATGCTGCTGTAAATAATTACTATTGGAATAATATCTTTTTTTTTGTTCAACACCAACAGACTACCAGTAAGTATCGGAAAATAATAGAATACCAGTCCGTTATCAAATCCATCCTTAGACGAATAATAAAAAACCAGAAGGGTAATAACTAAACAGGTGGAAAATATAACACATGAATTAAACCTTAACCTTTTAAATAAAAAGGAAAAAAGTAAAAGACAGCCTATTGTAAACAAAATATAGAAATTAGTTACAAGATCAAATGTCAGATCTCTTATAGAATCTGTAATAAAAAAAAGGGCAATGAAAAATGTAAACCGATTAATCGTCTTATTTTGTATAACTTCCAGTTTGTTCATTTCATCTGTAATGTGTCTATTTGAAATGTAACTCCAATACTTTTTTAACATAATCAATTATTTTAATATATATATTAATATTAAAATATCAACATACATACTAGTACATTAATATTTTATTATTTTCAATTATGTATCGTTAAATAAAAAAAGGAAAAGGAAATAAATCTGTTTTTCTAACATGCAAGAGTAAGCACATTTGTAGGATTAGCTAAAATAACAGATACCTTACAGATACTTTTCAGGTATACTTTACAGATACTCAACAGCATTTTAAATGCTTATAGTAAAGTATTTATAAAAATAGAAAAAACGGATAGTAAAAATTTTACTACCCGCTAAAACACTGTTAACAAACAAAATGATGTTGTCTTATACATCCGGTTGTACCGGAAAATGGCTAACAGATTTTACAAACAAATGATGATAATTTTCTTTAATTAGGGATTCTTTACACAACGAATAGGGACCCTGTCATCTGCGGACCAGTTTGCTCCATCCAAAGGTTGTCCTCTTCTGGTAACAAAAGTCTTGTTTCCTCCACTGGAATCTCCATTCACAATAGACTGAACCATTGCTCTTACATTCGCATCTGCTCCTGTAAGATAAGGCATAGCATCGCTTGCCATATATTGTGCATTACTAGCTGTCCATACTGCATTGTCTCCATTTTGGTAACCAGCAGCAGCCTGCGCTGTGGTAAAGTTTCCGAAATAACGCCCCGCAGCATAGAATCTTAAACGCACAGACGTACCCCCCATTTCATTAGTCCCATCAAAATACACGTATGGAAAATTATTTCCGGTAATATTTCCGTTTGGTTGGGCCGTTCCCCCTGCAAAAGTTGTTGCTGACAAGCCATCATTAGCTCCGCTTGTATCCCCTCCATTATGCACTTTAAATACTCCAAGGTTAGCAAAATCACTAACTGTGGGCATTCTCCATTTTCCTCCGGCAACAAGTTTGCATGGGTCTTGGATTGGAAGCGTTATCTGATTTATAGGCGCTGTATTAGCATCTGTCCAACCATTTATGATTTTTTTAGGTACCAATCGTGTTTCCGTAGATCCAAAATTCCAATAGTCAGTATTCCTGTAATTAGAACCTGTTTCCTGTGGATAATATCTGTTATAATATATTTTATTTACCCAATCATAGGCCAGATTCCCTCTAGCCCAGATTAATCCACCAATTGAAATACCTGTTGCCTGAAAACTTAGGTTCACCTTATAGCTTACACCTTTCTGAAAAGTTCCCACGGGTACATTAATAGCAGGCACATCTGTTCTTGCCGGAGAACCATTTGTAGAAACCGACGTAATATTAATTACATGGGCATTTCCTGCCGAAGATACTAACACAGAAGAGCTCGTAACTGCCTGAGTATTTAGCACAGGAAAAGTAAAAGATTTGTTATAGGAAGTCGCAGTTCCGGAAGTTGTTGTGCCATTTGCCGCAAGATTTACAGAGCCAGTTCCTGCAATGTTGGCTGCGATTGCAGTGATTCTCCCCATTTCTGCTGTTGCATCTACACTTAGTATCACCCTGCTGTTAATATGCTTAAAAGTGATATTAATATAATTCTGCTGACCGAATATAATATTCAGAGGGCCACTATTGAAATACAGATAATCCAATGAGCTCACCACTGACACTGTATTGGTAACATCACTAAGGTTAGTTACTGCTGTATTGAATGTCGGTGCTGTAGCCGTATTGTACGAAATGGCTACAAAAGTATAATCCTTTCCCGCATTCAGAATCATCTGGTTTGCTGTATCACTCTGATTACTGCTGTCATATATCTTTTCCTGAGCAGTTATACGGTTTCCGTTTTCGTCAAATACCATTACCAGATACTTTACATTTGGACCAATAGGATTTGTAGTTGGCGGTTGTGGTGTAATAGTCAGAGCGGAAGGATTAGCGGATGTCCGGGTATTTATTTTTGCAGCCGGTATTTCAGGCGTAATCGTTGCCACCAGATTAAAATCTTTATTATATGGTATTTCCATAGCATAAACTTCCGAAACCATTCTGCTTCTGCTTACTGAAGTATCTGATGCCTGTATTATTCCGGCTAAGTTTATCTTCACCACTGCCTGCCCCTCCTCCTCTGTATTGCCTGTAGTACCCCGGCACGATAATATGGCAAGAAGCATAAAAACTGACATTATGTATCTGCGTATATTAGTTTTCATAAATCTAAGTCAGATAAAACCATTATTACCAGTAGATTGGCTGATCCGGGTTAATATCAGCATTATTCCATGTCTCATTAACCGGTGCATTTGCTTTTATCGGAAGTGCAAAACCTGAATTGGCAGCAATTCCGTTTTCCATCTCTACCAGAATAACATCTATCGTTGGTGGAATATATTCTCGGAGTGGCTTTTTTTCGGTATTTATATCTGCAATAATGTTTTGAGCAATCTCTCCGTTATTTTCTGTATTGGTATGTTTAATTACCGGTGGCAGATATTCCTGCAGATAAAGGTTGCCCGCTTTTCTTTTATGTTGTGTACTCATGATTTGATGGTTTGAAAATTCTTTACAATAGTAAACACATCATAAGAAAAGTCAGTAATAAAGAGCTACTATACAAATACATCAGGTATTACAACATGAGTACAACAGCAATTACAACATACCTACACTTCTTTAAAAGAACAGATTAAAAACTATCTATCCATAAATATAAATCCGTTTCCGAAGGAATATTAAATGATTTACGGAGCCTGTTCTTTTTGGTCTGAACAGTACGAACAGTAAAATGGCAGTATTCGGCAATATCCTTCGTCCTGAACCCTAACTTCAGCAATGCACAAAATTTGAATTCATCGCCAGTTATATGACTATTTACAGATGCCAGATTATCATAGAAATCAGGAAATGCTTTCTTGAATAAAGGAATAAAGGAAACATCATTTTCCATCGCTGATTTTACAACATCATTTACATTAATTTTCACATCCTCATTTAATTTCTTATTCAGCTCCGATATTATAAACTCACTCCTCAGTACCTGCTGGTACAATCCGGCGAGCTGATTGTGCTTCAGCACAATAAAATATCCTGCCAATGCAAGAAGAATAAATGCCTGAATAAAAGTAATAATCCTTACACTATTTTCAAGGTCTTCGTGAACCAGCAACTCACTGGTAATAAGATGAAAATCGAAGACATGACTGATGCAGAATAGAATAAAAATAATAGCATAGTATACAACAATTAAACTGACACCTGCTTTACCATTTAACAATAACAAAACAATGGCCAGCAAGGAAAAATAATAAAAAGTAATCCCGTTATCAAATCCGTCTTTGGAAGAATAATAAAAGACGAGCAAACCGATAAATAAAAAAATAGTGAAAATAACATATGGATTAAAACGGGCTTTGTGAAAGAAAAAAGAAGACAAAAGCATACATCCCAAGCCAAACAAAATATAAGAATTGGTAATTAATCCAAGCATCATGTCTCTTACAGCATCTATAATAAAAAAAATACCTTTGATAAATATAACCTGGTTAATGATTCTGGCCTGTATAACCTCCAGTTTATTCATTTCTTTGGTTACATGCATATTTGCTATATAGTTCCAATATTTCTTTAGCATAATCTTCTTTTTAATTCATTTACTATCTATTATTTTTTTCCATATTTAGTTTTCTTATGTATAAAATTTTTATGCAAAAATACTTCTGCTATTCAGCCGCTCGGTTTATACTTTTAAAATAAAAACCAAGCATATAGAATTGAGAAACAAAAGTTTTACAACACATACAAGACATTATTATAATTTACAATTAAAAACAATTAATAGTAAAAATTAATAATAAAAATATTATTTTAAATAAAAATTTTTAAATAACAAAAGTAAAAAATAATTTATAATTTCATTAAAAAAAGTTTTAATACACTTAAATAAAAAGCATTGACTGACAAATAATCAAAATTTAAAAAAAGGGAGATTTTTATTCAAATCTTCCGTAAACAAACATTATTATGAAACAAAAAATGATGAAATTTAAAGCACATACATAATATTAGAAGTCCATTCTCAGAAAAATAAAAAACTGTATATTCAGATTGAAAGTTTAAAAGTATAGGCTAATAATTAACAAAGATTTAGTCTATTTTCATTTCCTTACGTTTTCATTACAAACACTATATAAAGAGGTAACTAATATCAATAATTAGAATCTCTTCTGTAAATCATAATAATATGTATATAAAAAAAGCCGGAAGAAATTTCCGGCTCAACTTAACAATACACATATTAACTTTATTCCAAATGAACTTTGGAAAGTATGACAACTACTAAAATTCACACCTTATAGGCTTTGAAAACCTATAAGGTTTAAAAGTTCTTAATACAAAATTATTGTTCACTTCATTTCAAATAATACAATTAGAAAAACTAAAAATATTTCGACCATTTAGGCATTAAGAAAAATTAGCAGACCTCAAAAACTCAATACTCTAAATCCCTTAATGGTTTAAATAAGTTCCATTAACTATAGGGGTTAAGAAATATAAAGGTTGTAATCATTGCTAAGCGCCAGTGGCTTCGCGTTCCTTAAAAAGCAGCATCAACAGGAAAGAAAACTTTATGTTCTTTGCGTTTGCGATAAATACTAAATAAACACAAAGCCTCAAATTGCTGTGCAATATAATAGAGTTGACAATTTTAAACATATAGGTATTAAGGAAATTTAGCAAACTGTAAAACTTAATACTCTAAATCTCTTAATGGTCTAAAATAAATTTCTAACCTATTAAACACGAAGGCACTGATAATATTTATATTCTACTATGTTTTTAAGGCACATATTGACTCTAAAACACAAGAAAACCGATTATATTTCGACTATTTTTTCTTTCAGAAAAGCTCAATATAACATCAGTTTTATTCTAATGAATATTTAATAAGCTAAATTTCTTAATGGTTAGAATAAGCTCTAAACTTTATAGGTTTTTATAACAACAGCACTATAACTGGTAAAATAACTTTATATTCTCAGTCATTGCGTTTATTTCATCAGAATAAAGCTTTTACAATTGTAGTAAGACTCATCACTATAACAACTGTTCCTACTACAATAAACATCTTTTTAGTCGGCAGTTTAGCGGTAAGCATTGCAGAAAATGGTGCCGTAAAAATACCTCCTAATAAAAGTCCCAATACAATATTCCAGTGATGGATACCAATTGTAAATATGAAAGTAATAGCACTGGTTACAGTAAGCAAAAACTTGGCAACAGTAGAACTACCCACAGCATAACGGGGTGTTCTTCCATCTTTCATTAGCGTTCCGGTTACCAAAGGTCCCCAGCCTCCACCTGCAAAGGAATCTATAAAACCTCCTGCTAATCCCAGTATTCTAAGGTTGGTTTTCCTTTTAGTTTTTACTGCTGCCCCCTTTTTCTTAAAAGCATTTTTCAGAATATTAGCACCCAGGTATAGGGTATAACAGGCAATGATAGGTTTTACAATGTGTGCATAATGCTCTCCAAAATGAGATAAGGTAAAAGCACCGATTATAGCACCTACAATAGCTACAGGAACCAATACCCACACCATTTTTTTATTTACATTTCCCAGTTTATAGTGACTGATACTACCCGCTGCTGTTGTAAAAGATTCTGCAGAGTGAATACTGGCACTCACTACCGGAGGTGGTACATTCAATAAAAGCAATACTGTTGTACATATCACTCCATAGCCCATCCCCATGGATCCGGCCACAATTTCTGCCAGAAACCCAACAAACAACATCCAGTAAAATATATGTCCGTCCTGATTAAGAAAAACCTGAATATCTCCCCATAGATTAAACTGATAAACTATAATCCCAAGTATTCCAATAAGAAGCATTACTCCTATTACTCCCAAGTAAATATTAGCTCTTCGCTGTACAATTTTTGTAATACGGGTTAGGTTTTCTATTTCCAGGTTTTGCTTATCCTTACTATCTTGTTTAGATAAATATTCTGTAGTCAGTCTGTTTAGTTCCTGTACTTTGTATTCAAAATCACCTTTCAACTGCTGTCTTATATTCTGCATATTATCCAACACCTCATCTACTTCATCAGGAATAGTTTCTGTCAGAATTTCACGTAGTCTTTTAGCTATTGTCGGAGATTTCCCATTGGTAGAAATAGCTATTTTCAGCTCGCCTTTACGTACAATCGATCCCAAATAAAAGTCACATAATTCGGGTTTATCTGCGATATTAACAAGTACCCCTTTTACGTGTGCGTCATTACGAATTTGTTCCGCCACAACAAGATCATTAACTGCTGCAATAACAAGGTCTGCAGTATCAAAATCGGCATATGTATAAGCCCTTTGCTCCAGAATAAGATTTTTATATTCTTCTTGCAGAGCCCTTACCTCCGGAATAATTTCTTTGGCTACCAACTTAACAGAAGTCTGTGGAGCATTGGTCAATACAGAATCCAGTTTTTCCAACGCTACTCTTCCGCCACCTATGATCAGTAACGACAAGGTTTCAAGCTTTACAAATATGGGATATAAAGAGTTACTCATTTTATTTAAATTTTAAATCATAGGTATACGCAAGGTAATACAATCCTCCAATTTCAGGGCCTGCAGCATATTGAAAATAACGACGGTTCAGCAAATTAGTTGCTCCGATTTTCAGACTGGAACTTATTTCCGGTAATTTCCATGTTACCTGAGCATCTATTGTGTAGAAAGCCGAAATTTCTCCTGAAGCCAACGGGCTTTCCCACAAAAATTTATTCTGCCATCTTGCAACTACTGTAAACCCTACATTTTTAACAATCTCACGGTTTCCAAAGCTTACATTGGTCGACCATTTTGGTGTATTGAAAGCTGTAATAAACAAGTCGGAGTTATTATTGGAAGAAGCTAAATCGTTATAAGAAACATTAGCATTTATATTATAGTTCTTCAGGAAATTATAACGAATTCCCAATGAAGTTCCATAACTTTTATATGTTGTATTACTATTGGTATACACTCTGTATCTGTCTTGTTTACTACGATTCAGCATATCAAGTACGGCATTATTGCTTCCTACATTTCCGCTTTTAGGTACAGCAACTTCTACTTGTCCCAGAAAGCCATCATATATGTTATAATAGAAATCCCAATCTATTGCTAACCTATTATTGAATAACAACGATTTATAACCTAACTCGAAAGAGTTAATTCGCTCTGGTTGAAGTTTCTGCAAATTAGCCACTAACAGAAGATTTTTATTATCCAATGCAGCCTGATTCTGACTTTTTCCGGCATCTGTATCGGCATTAACCGCAGACGTAAATCTATCAATAGATGATAATGTATACGAATTATCCAGATATCCAAGACCTTCATTAACCATTGGCAAACCACCTACTCTTCTTACATTTCCGTTGTTTACAAAAGACAATGCTTCAAACAGAGATGGAAAGCGGAATCCGTTCTGAAAAGAAACTCTGAAATTATGCTGGTTTACAGGAGAATAAACAACACTAACTCGCGGATTGAACTTGGTTTTGAATTCAGGATTTCGATCCACACGCAATGCTACATTCAGCTTTAATTTTTCATCCCAGAAGAGTTTTGTGATCTGAGCAAATGCTCCATATTTCTGATAAGTTACATCTTTACCAAAACTTCCGTCCGGTAGTGGAACATTTCTCTGATCCACAGGCCTGCTAAAGTCCACAAAGTTATTACCATCAGGTGTTATGCTATATAAACGGTAATCTACACCAACAAGAAGATTAAATATTTTTACAAAACGGCTAAAGTCATAAGTAGCCTCACCCTGATAAAAATGAGATTTTTGTTCCAGTTTGGCACCTCCTGTCAACGGAGCACCTGCTACACCTCCATTAGCAGAATCCCAGTTGTTGATTCCGATAATTGTGCTTTTCAGTTGTTCAAAGGCACTGGTACCCGGCACAACTCTGTTTTTATCCGCTTCTCTACGGGCCAATGCAAAAGCATCATTCAGATTTACACCTGTATTCAGACTATTCTGTAAAGCTGACTGAAAGGCATTTTTCCAGTTATTATTAGACAGGTTGGTAAGATCCAGATTATCTGCAAGGGGTTTCAGGTTATAAGAATCTCCAGTATTTTCTATAGAAACATAGGCTCTTACCGTAAGCTCTTTTCCTGTAAGCTCTATTTTATGGTTTTGTACTGTCGCATTTTGCAAACGGATTTTATTACCACGCTGAAAAGTTCCGTCCAGCAGACCATAGCGATAAACATAGGAAGCGCGCCAATTATCACCAAAACGATAATACAATCCGGCATCGAATTTTATATTCTTTACTTCCGGACTCACCAGATCCTTTTCATAATATCCGGTTCTGGACACATTAAAAGTTGTAGGCTTTCCATTGTAATCTACTTTTACAGCAACACGGTTATTTCTTTCATCGCCATATTTATTCCAGAGATCTTCTGCCGGGTTATTGTTGTTCAGTTCCGGAAACTTAGGATTCGCAGTAATTAATGAATTTGGATTCTGATCAGTGCGATTATCTGAAATCCAGTCGACACCGCTAAAATAGGATGCATTAACCTTTATAGCTAAGTTTTTATTAATGGCTTTGGCAAACCTGATGGCGCTTTCTCCTAATGATGATATTTTATGATTGACATTATCTACATGATTCAGTCCACCCCGGAAATAAAAACTAAGTCCCTGAGATGTAAACGGATCTTTGGTCTGTAAACTGGCAAGTCCGTTAATAGCATTCATTCCGTATAAAGCCGATGCCGCTCCGGGAGTAACTTCCATAGACTGAATATCGAGTTCAGTAGGCCCAATAGCATTTCCTAAAGGAACACCTAAAGTTGCAGACTGAACGTCTACCCCGTCTACCAATTGCATAAATCTGAAGTTGTTAGGCGAATTAAATCCTCTGGAATTAGGTACTTTTAAAGTAAGACTGGATGTTAGCAGCTGCAGTCCTTTTACATTTTCCAAGGTTTCGTAAAAAGAAGCAGCGGGACTTTCCCGAATGGTACGAATATCAATTTTTTCAATAGCAATAGGTGACTTCAGTACTTTTTCCGGAACACGGGAAGCTGAGATAACAACCTCATTGATTATCGTATTTTGTGGATTTAGTTCCACTGTTATTTTATTGGATAATGAAAGAATTTCAACAGTCTGACTTGTAAATCCTTCTTTTTTAATAATAATCCTGAAAGGTATCTTTACTCTGGTTCTCAGACTGAAATTTCCATCCTGATCCGTTGACGCTATATCCTGGGTATTTTCAACCTGAATATGCGCCCCTGTTACGCCCTTATGATTGTCGGTATCTTTAATAATACCACTTAATTCTATTAATTGTTGCTGAGCCTGAAAAAAGTTAAAAAATAAAAATGTAAATAATATAAGATGTATTCTTTTCAGAAAACGCCTCTCTATAGTTGGTTTCATTATAATCGTTATTTGGTTTATGGTGTATGTTTATGGTTTAGTGATGGATGTGAATAGTTCAACAAAATTTATTTGTCAATAGGTGAATTATAGTGAATGAGTGAATATTAGTGAATAGGTCAATTGACGTATTCGCTTATTGACATATTCACTATTCATCCATTCACTTATCCACACCCTTACCTGTTGATATTAATAGCATTATCGTACAGTGTTATTTGATTAACCACATAGAATAGTTTTTATAACGTATATAAAGACTAACTTTAGGATACATAGCTGATATGTGAAAATTTATTTTCTATCCGAAACTCTATTGTAGAGTTTGCTTCTATGTATCTATGTGGTTTAAAAATTATAGTTTATAATACTGTAACTCTTCGCAGCTTTTTAACAACACATACACATTCGTATACCCAAAAGATGATGGTAATGTTTCTGAGATTTTTTCTGTCGGTAAAGAATATCTATCATATTTTTATTTTGTGATTTGTAAATAGCGGTATGAAAAATCACCAAAGGTTTCTTCAGCTTCTTTTTTCTGTATATAGATTCCGAAGAGTTCATCCAGAGTTTTCAGGATTTCGTCTTCACCAATATTGTCTTTATATTTTATATTAAGCCTTGTTCCTAAACGGTCTCCACCAATATGCAGATTGTATTTCCCATAGGCTGTTCCCACAAAACCAATCTCTGCATTTGGAGATCTTCCGCATCCATTCGGGCAACCCGTCATTCTAATGGTGATATCTTCTTCAAAGAGTCCATATTTTTCCAGTAAAGGTTCTATTTTTGTCACCAGTGTTGGTAAATAGCGCTGACCTTCTGCTAATGCTAAAGAGCATGTATTAAAAGCTACACAGGCTACTGAATTTTTTCGCAATGCGCTGGCTTTTTCTGTATAATCAGAGATTCCGTATTCTTTAAGAATTTTATCTATCTCTGCTTTATCTTCTTCCAGAACGTCGGATACAATAAGATTCTGATTACAGGTAAAACGGAAGTTGGCTTTTCTGGTTTCTGCAATTTTCAACAATCCAGATTTTAATGGATATTGCTCTCCTTGTTTGTCAGGTTCATCCAGTATTCTTCCATGTTCTACAAATACGGTATAAAACCATTTTCCTTCATGATTTTGTATCCAGCCGTAACGGTCTTTTCTCTGCTCAAACTTATATTCTCTCGCCGGCTCAAAACTAAAACCACATCTTTTCTCTACTTCAGCTCGATAACCTTCTATTCCCAGTTTATCTATTGTGTATTTCAGTCTGGACAATTTACGGTCGCTTCTGTTCCCAAAATCACGTTGTACAGTAATGATCTCATATACCGCTTTCAGTACCTTTTCTTCTGTATCTACAAATCCCAGAACTGAAGCCAATCTTGCATAAGTAGCCTCATTTCCGTGTGTAGCTCCTAATCCGCCACCGGCAGCAATATTGTAACCTACAATCTGATCGTTTTCAATAATAGCAATCAGTGCAATATCGTTGATAAATACATCTACATCGTTATTAGGCGGAACTGCAATCCCAATTTTCAGTTTACGGGGTAAATATCTGTCCTGATATAATGGATCTTCTTCAGCTTTGCGGTCTACTACCAATTCATCGTCAATCCAGATATCATAATAGGCTTTTGTTTTAGGCAGGCACAACTCACTAATCTTACCAGCCAGTTCATATGCTTCGTTATGCAATGGTGATTCAGAAGGATTAGAAGTACAGGTTACATTACGATTAACATCCCCACAAGCTGCAATAGAATCCAAATGCTGAAGGTTGAATGACTGAATAGTCGGCTTTATATGAGACTTCAGAATACCATGAAGCTGAATTGTCTGTCTGGTTGTTACTTTAATTGTTCCGGTTGAGTGATTCCTTGCAATTTCATTTAACCCAATCCATTGCTCAGAAGTAAGGAAACCTCCCGGAAGACGTAAACGGATCATAAAGGAATACAGCCATTCTAATTTTTTTGACACACGTTCTTCTCGGCGATCACGATCGTCCTGCTGGTACATACCGTGGAATTTTATCAGATTCTGGTCATCCTCACGGATAGCACCAGTAAAATTATCCAGAAGACTTTCTTTCAAAGTCCCTCTAAGTCCGTTACTGCTGGTTTTTATTTTTTCTACTGGTGAAAGATTATCTTTAGCACTCATGATTGTTGTTTTATTTTTAGCTATAGGACTTCATCCTATCTTATATTAATAGGTCTCGAAGAGACTTATCCTAAATTATTTAATATTTTATACCATTAAGAAATTTAGAATATTGAGATTCTCAACCCACTTTATTTTCTTAATTTCTGTAAGATCTATAAAACGGTTTAACGATTTTACAATCAAACTGTTTTAGTATACATCTTTAGCATATCTGCCACTTAGTTCCAGTTCTTCTAAATAGTTTTTTGCCTCCTCTTCGTTTCTTTTTCCTTCATGCTGAATAATACCGAGTAGTGTTTCTTCCACATCCTTACTCATAGGCTCTTTTGCCCCGCATACATATACTGATGCTCCTCCCTCCAACCACTGAAATACTTCCGAAGATTTTTGTTGCAGTCTGTGCTGTACGTATACTTTTTCTGTAGTATCTCTGGAAAATGCAAGATCCAGATTCGTTAAAGCTCCTGTTTTCAGGAAATCCTGAAATTCTGACTGATAAAGGAAATCTGATACAAAACTCCGGTCTCCGAAGAAAAGCCAGTTTCTTCCTTCTGCTCCCGTAGCATCACGCTCCCAAAGGAATGAGCGGAATGGTGCGATTCCTGTTCCGGGGCCTATCATTATAACATCTTTTGCCGTTTCCGGAAGTTTAAAATGTTTAGCCTCCTGTATATAGAACTCGACATCTCCGTCTTCTTCAAATTCACTGAGAAAGCCACTACACAAGCCATTTTGTTTTTTATCATTGATTAAAAACTCTGATTTGGCTACTGTAATATGAATTTCAGAATCTCCATGAGCCTCCGGCGACGATGAAACTGAATACAAACGTGGAGCCTGAACGGTCAGTGCTTTTATAACGTCTTCGAATTCCTCTGCGTTTTTTACCGGATAAATTCTAAGCAAATCCAAAAGACTTAAACGGGTTTCCGGTATATCATGTCCGGTAATTTGTGCATATTGTGCAACTGTTGTCTTTAGCAGATAGCTGATGTTAAGATGCTGATGAAGAAGCTCTTCTGCACTGGCATTGACTCTGGCTGTCTGAATTTGTTTTTCAGGATCTATACCTGTTAAGCCGATAATCTCTTTTACCACAGATTTTGGATTATAAGGTATAACTCCTAATGCATCTCCCGGACGGTAGGCAATTGGCTCTTCCGTTTCAATCTCAATGTGATATGTCTCTTTATCAGAAGTAATATCGTTCAGGTTAATAATAGCGGATACTTTTCCCTGATACTTTTTTCTGCCGGAGGATGCCTTTGGTGCAACCGTTGCCTGTGAAGGGCTTACAGCCTTATTTTGTACAACCTCAAAAATATGATCGAGCCATTTGTGGGCATCTTCTTCATAATCTATATCACATCTTTTTAGCGGAATAATACGTTCTGCGCCGAGAACTTCGAAACGTATATCCAGATCTTCACCTGTTTTACAGAATTGTGGATAAGTACTGTCACCTAATGCTAAAACTCCGAACTTAATATTGGAAAGATTCAGTTCGTTTTCATGAATATAATCGTAGAATTTCTTCGCCAGGATTGGTGGCTCTCCTTCTCCCTGAGTACTTATTACAACAAATAAATATTCTTCCTTGGCCAGGTCTTTAGGCTTGTACTGAGACAAATCACCCAACTTTACCTGAATGCCTTTTTTCTTAGCAACTCCGGCTAGCTCTGTTGCAAGTTTCTTACTATTACCTGTTTCTGTACCATATACCAGTGCTATTTTCTTTACAGCTGTTGTATGTGTCGTTTGCTGTGGAGGTAAGTCTGTCACAGCGGCAGACGTTCCGGCCAAACCTGCCAGATAACCGCTTGCCCAGATAGCTTCATCTCTGGAAAAGCCACTGGATATTTCTTTCAGTACTTTTAGTTTAGTTTCAGACAGCATATTCAAAAAGTTTTTGAGTTTTTGGAAGCAGACTTCCATTGGTTATTGATTTGAAATACAATCCTTCCCCGTCTGTATTTTGCAGCCAGGAGAATTCTTCATGCAGATTTACTATTTTGCCGATAACCACCAATGAAGGTGATGCAAATAGTTTATGCCCCAACTTTTGGGCAAAATCTTCAAATGAAGAAGTATATACCTTCTGAAAAGGTGTTGTCGCCTGTTCTATTACGGCGATTTTCTTTTCCGAAGAGACACCATATTCTTTAAATTTATCCACCAGATTGGTAAGGTTTCCTACAGACATATAAAACACCAGCGTATCATTGGTTTCTGCTATTTCTTTCCAGTAATCCTCATTCAGTATTTCGGATTTATAATATGTAAGAAATCTAACTGATGTTGCATATCCTCTCGCTGTCAAGGGCATTCCGGCATAAGCAGCAGCTCCAAGAGCGGCAGTTACTCCCGGAATAATTTCATATGCGATCTTATTCTCTTTCAGTACCTGTAATTCATCCAGGATATTGGAAAATATGGACACATCCCCACCCTTTAGTCTTGCAACCGTTTTATTCTGAAGTGCATATTCTACCATCAGTTCATTAATAGAAGACTGTGGTGTGGATGCTTTTTTACTGCATTCTTTACCTACATAAACAATCTCTGTTTCTTTTCCCACATAGTTATCCACAATCTCGGGACTAACCAGTCTGTCACATAAGATTACATCTGCTTCTGTAATGGCGCGAATAGCTTTTACTGTGATCAGATCAGGATCGCCAGGCCCTGCACCGATAAGATATACCTTTGGTGTTTTATTAGTTGTTTTCATTTAAAATCTGGTGTATGTTTCTTCTATTGCTGTATTCTCAATTTACTATAGAGTCTTCGACAGGCTCAGACTGACAACGTTACAACCTAAGATTGAATATTAAAACTGTCATGCTGAGCTGAGTTTATAGTGAGCCTGATGAACTATCGAAGCATTAGCAATAATTATTTTCTTTTTAAAATAAATGCTTTAGAACAATCCTTCTATGGAAAGATATCTTTCTCCCGTGTCGTAGTTAATCGTTAATATTTTAGAACCTGCCGGCACTTCGGAAAGTTTTTTTGCAACAGCAGCTAATGCTGCTCCTGTAGAAATCCCGACGAAAAGACCTTCTTTTTTTGCGGCTTCGATAGCAAAAGCAAAAGCTTCATCTTTGCCAATCTGAGTAATACCATCTAAAATAGAAGTATCCAGAATAGACGGAACAAAACCTGCTCCTAAGCCCTGTAACGGATGTGGCCCCGGTGCACCGCCGCTTAATACTGGTGATAATTCCGGTTCTACAGCGATTACTTTTACATTAGGATATTTTTGTTTTACTACTTGTGCAATTCCTGTGATATGTCCACCAGTTCCTACTCCAGTAATAATATAATCTAGTCCGTCCGGAAAATCCTGCAAAATTTCCTGTGCTGTGGTTTCAGTATGAACTTTCACATTTGCAGGATTATCAAACTGTCTCGGAATCCACGAATTTGGCGTTACTTCTGCTAGTTCACTGGCTTTTTCGATAGCACCTTTCATCCCTTTTTCTCTTGGTGTCAATACGAATTCTGCTCCATAAGCCTCCATAATCTTTCTTCTTTCCACACTCATACTCTCGGGCATGACCAGAATAAGTTTATATCCCTTCACAGCTGCTACCAGAGAAAGTCCGATTCCGGTATTACCACTTGTAGGTTCTATAATTATACTATCTTTATTCAGTAATCCTTTAGCCTCTGCATCTTCAATCATCGAAAGAGCAATTCTGTCTTTAATACTTCCGCCCGGATTACTCTTCTCCAGCTTTATCCAAACCTCACTATCTGAATTAAAAAGTTTATTAATTTTTACGACTGGTGTATTTCCTATAGTTTCTAATATATTCTGAAATTTCATAATGTTTTTCTTTAGTTGTTTACTGTATATATGGTTATTAGTACTTTAAATGACAAAGGTTAATGACTCCGGAAGAGGATTATTGTCTTTTATCCTGATTTCGCTTTTGTTATAGACCAGAGAATTTGAAGGAACATTCTGGGTAATCCATACATTACCTCCTATAATACTGTCCCGGCCAATGGTTGTCTCTCCACCCAGAATAGTAGCACCAGAATAAATAATAACGTTGTCCTCGATATTAGGATGTCTTTTCTGATTGGCTTTATCTTTGGAAACATTTAATGCGCCTAATGTTACCCCTTGATAGATCTTCACATTATTGCCAATTACCGATGTTTCTCCAATCACAATACCTGTTCCGTGATCTATGAAAAAGTGTTCTCCTATAACCGCTCCGGGATGAATATCGATTCCGGTCTTGCTATGCCCGTATTCCGAAAGAATGCGGGGAAGAGTTCTTATTTTCTGTTTCCACAGCTGGTGGGAAATCCTATAAACATAAGTGGCGAAAAATCCGGGATATGCCAGCAGAATTTCTTCCAGTGATTCTGTTGCAGGATCAAATTCTAAAATGGATTTAGCATCCAGTATCAGGCGATCATATATTTCCGGCAATGCATCAAACAGCACTTCCACTTGTCGTTCTGCAAAAAGTTTGTCATCGGTCGTATTTTTAATTAATTCAAAAAGTTTGTTCTGTAATTCATCAAAATTATTTCTCAGCGTCTCCTCCATATTGATATGCTGAGGAAGAAAAAGCAACTGGTATAATTCCTCCACAAAAGCTTCAGCTTTATTCTTATCGAAGAAACCATATGATGCATTTTTTTTTCTCTGAAAAATCTGCTCAATAAAAGAATCGGACACTTTACTCATATTTACTGAATTATACAGGCTGCAACTGTCGAGTTAGAGGTTTCGTCTACCAGAATTGCAGAACCTGTTGCTTTATTTTTTCTGAAACTATCGAAAACCAGAGGCTGTGCTGTTTTTAGTGTTACTTTTACAATTTCATTCAGCTTTATATCACCATCTGCTTTTTCGTGTTCCAGTGTATTTACATTTACTTTATATTCCACATCTTTCACCAAAGCTTTTATCTGTCTGCTATGGTGTTGCAATATGTATTTATTACCCGGCTGTAATGCTTTTTGATCCAGCCAGCATAGTAATACTTCTACTTCTTTTTCTACTTGTGGCAATTGCTCTGCTGCTACAAAAAAGTCTCCTCTGCTTACATCTATATCATCTTCAATATGCAATACCACCGACTGCCCTTCAAAGGCTTCTTCAACTTCGGATCCGTTAATTTCAATTCTGTCTATTTTCGTAGAAATTTCTGCAGGCAGAATAGAAATGTGATCTCCCTTGCGAAAATCCCCACTTAGAATTTTCCCGGCATAACCACGATAATCATGTAATTCATCAAACTGCCTCTCTTCTTGTTCATTATTTTCATAGGAATCGGCGAAATATTTCATATTTTGAGGACGAATTACATACTGCACCTGAAAGCGACTGTTAATATCTGTATCGGTATTTACTTGTACTTCTTCCAGGTATTCTAAAAGAGAAACACCATTATACCAATCTGTATCAGCAGATCTGGTTACTATATTATCTCCTCTTAATGCTGATATCGGAAAATAGGTAACATGAGTCAGTCCAAGATTTTCTGCAATTTTTGCATAATCAGCTTTTATATTTTCATAGACTTCCTGTGAATAATCTACTAAATCCATTTTGTTGATCGCTACAGCAACCTTTTTCAGGTTAAGTAATGATGCTATAATAGAATGCCTTCTGGTTTGTTCTATAACTCCCTGGCGGGCATCGATAAGGATGACCATCAGATCCGAGTTGGATGCACCGGTGATCATATTTCGGGTATACTGTACATGCCCGGGAGCATCAGCTATAATAAACTTTCTTCTGGCTGTTGAAAAATATCTGTAGGCTACGTCTATTGTAATTCCTTGCTCTCTTTCTGCACGCAGTCCGTCAGTAAGAAGCGCAAGATCTACTCCGTCATCATTTTTGTTCTTAGAATGCTTTTCCAAAACCTCCAGCTGATCCTGTAAAATGCTTTTACTATCGTAAAGCAGTCTGCCGATAAGGGTACTTTTACCATCATCTACACTTCCTGCTGTTATAAATCTTAATATGTCCATGTCTTCTCAGTTGTAATTGATAAATGATTGTCGATGATAGATAAATCAATTATTACTTATCGATCATCAATTATATTAAAAGTATCCTCCTTTTTTACGGTCTTCCATTGCAGCTTCAGTCACCCGGTCATCGATTCGTGTTTCTCCTCTTTCCGAAATACGGGTTGCTATAATTTCATCTATTACTTCATCTATTGTTTCAGCATTCGATTCTACAGCAGCTGTACAGGTCATATCTCCTACAGTACGGTAACGTACTCTTTTTGTAGTTATCAGATCATCGGAATCAAGAGAAGCATGTTCAGAATTAGCAATCCATTGTCCGTTCAGATCTACTACTTCTCTGTCATGAGAGAAATAAATAGATGGTAATTCTATTTTCTCTTTTCGGATATAATTCCATACATCTAATTCAGTCCAGTTACTAATCGGGAAAACTCTAACATTCTCTCCTTTATGAATCTTACCATTGAAAATATTCCACAATTCCGGACGCTGAAGTTTCGGATCCCATTGTCCGAATTCATCACGTACTGAAAAGATTCTCTCTTTTGCTCGTGCTTTTTCTTCATCCCTTCTAGCACCACCAATACAGGCATCGAATTCAAATTCTTCAATTGTATCAAGCAGCGTGAAAGTCTGCAGCCAGTTTCTGCTCGGAAACTTACCTTTTGGTTCTGTAAGATTTTTTTTCTTTATTGTATCTTCCACCTTACGTACCACAAGGCCTACACCTAATTCTTTTACCAAAGCATCTCTGAAGTCCAATGCCTCCGGGAAATTGTGTCCGGTATCTACATGAACAAAGGTGAAAGGAATTTTACCAGGTCTAAAAGCTTTAAAAGCCAGATGTGCCAATGTGATACTATCCTTTCCTCCACTAAAAAGCAATGCAGGACGTTCAAACTGTCCGGCTACTTCACGTAGAATATAAATAGATTCGGATTCTAACTGTTCTAAATAATTGGCTTGTTCTATTGTTGACATTTGTTTTCTTTTTTATTGGTGAATATGCAGACCACACTCCTTTTTATTAGCATCCTCCCACCACCAGCGGCCGGCTCTGAAATCTTCTCCTTCCTGAATAGCTCTGGTACACGGTGCACATCCGATACTTACAAAACCTTTTTCATGAAGATAATTATACGGTAGTCTGTTTTCTTTTACATAGTCCTTTACTTCCTGCGTCGTCCAGTGTAGCAATGGATGGTATTTTATAATCTGATTATCTGCGTCCCACTCCAATGGGGACATACTGTGTCTGTTAGCAGAATGCTCCGCTCTTAATCCGGTAACCCAAACTTTATAACCCTGCAATGCTTTTTTCAAAGGCTGAACTTTACGGATATTACAACAGGTCTTTCTGTTTTCAACTGAACGATAAAATGAATCGGGTCCATTTTCAGTTACAAATTTCCCTAAGACTTCTGCGTCCGGATAAAATGCTTTGATATCTTTTTTGAAAAAAGCTTTTGTTGCCGACCATGTTTCGTAAGTCTGCTCAAAAAGCCTTCCTGTATCCAGTGTAAAAATATCCACATCCAAGTCTTTTACCAGATATGTTACAACCTGATCTTCATAACTAAAACTGGTAGAAAAGATTACCTCTTTCGGAAATCTGTCTACCAGTAACTGCAAAATCTCTGTATTGGAAAGGGTTTCCGATATCCCTTCCAGTAATTCATTCAGTTGTATTTTCAGACTATTTTCCATTTCAGATTCAAAATTTATTTTGCAAATATATATTAATTCTATTAAATCTACCAAATTAGTAGTATTTAGATTTAAAAAAAATTACTTCCTATTCATAAAGGCTGTTAGTGTAGCCTCCATCATACTTTTACGCGTCTTCTCACGAACGTTGATTAATTCATGTCTTAGGTAGCATGCTTCCTCGTCAACACAATCGTCGCAAGCTTCGTAATAGTTAAGGTAAATACAGGGCGTTAAAGAAATTGGCCCTTCGAAAATACGGTACAAATCCGCTAAAGAAACTTCATCGGGAGATTTAAGTAAATAATAACCTCCACCTATTCCTTGCTTGCTGTTTACAAGCTTGGCTCTTTTTAGTTCCAGCAAAATTTGTTCTAGAAATTTTTTGGGAATGTTCTCCTCTTGTGCAATAATGGCCGTCGACAAGAATCCATTTTTATAGTTTCTCGCCAGCCTCACCATCGCTTTTAAAGCGTATTTACACCGTTTGGACATCATAATCTGTGCAATTTAAGACAATTTCTCGGTTTGAGAAAATCTTTTTACATTTACCTCTTCATGAAATTCAGTTCCATGTTCTATAAAATCGAATAATTGCTTAGAAAAATAGCTGCCATTTAATACGCCTCTTGCTCCTAATCCATTAAAAATATAAAGATTATCATGTGTTTCGTGACGTCCGATTATAGGTCTTCTGTCTGCTACAGTCGCACGGAAAGCAGTAGATATTTCGTCTATTTTATAGCCATATTTATACACTTCTTCAAGTCCTTTTTTCAGTTCCTCAACAGCTTTTTCTTCAATCTCGTGGGTTTCGGAATCTCTGTCATAGGTTCCACCATAATAATATTCGTCTCCGGAAAATCTGAACAGAAAATGTTTCTTCTTGATCACAAAAGCTTCTGTATCTTTTTCCAGTCGAAGGCTAAAACGATGCCCTTTGTTGGGCTTAACAGGTATTTCACTGAAGTAGGGATTATCTTTTATTCCTATCCCTTCTGCAAAGATGATTTTATCAAAAGTAAAGTCATTATAAGAATTCTGATCAGTATTTAATTTATCATAATTAAACCTTTCTTTTATTAGCGCGTTTTTCTCCTCTAAAAAATTAAAAAAATCTGTGAAGAAATTACGAACATCCAGACGACAGGAGTTTTTTACCCTTCCTATACCAAAAGGATTCTCAACACTGGATAGTTGCTGTATGTTTGAATCCAAATAGTCTTCAAATTTTTCCTGTGAAGCTTTTTTAAGCCATAGCTTATGCTCGCCTTCATCGTGGAATATACGAACTACATTTTCCTGGATTAAATAGTTTTTATGCAGGTATTCTTCAATCTCATCAAAGATAACCGGTAAATAGTCCATTTGTGCTTCATCATTCCATATTTTGTTATACCTCTTCAGTACAACAGGATTACATACTCCTGCCGAGATATGTGACGCTGCTCTATTTCCTTCAGAAAATAATTTAAAAGTTTTACCGCCTTTCAATAGCTGATGTGCAAAAAACATGGCGGCATATCCGTCCCCTACGATGATGTAATCTAACTTTTCCATACAAAAAAACCTGAGCAAAGATACTCAGGTTTTCGATTATACTCAATATGATATTTATTCTACTGTAACAGATTTTGCCAGGTTTCTTGGCTGATCTACGTTTGCACCTCTGTAAACTGCAATGTAGTAAGATAATAACTGTAATGGAATAGCGGAAACTATCGGAGAGAAACACTCAGAAGTTTCAGGGAATTCAATTACATAATCTGCCATGTTAGCAACCTGAGTATCGCCTTTGTTTACAATAGCGATAACTTTTCCTTTTCTTGCCTTAATCTCCTGAACGTTACTTACAATTTTATCATAATGTCCCAGTTTAGGAGCAATAATGGCTACCGGCATATTTTCGTCGATTAGTGCAATCGGACCGTGCTTCATTTCGGCTGCAGGATAACCCTCAGCATGGATATAAGAAATTTCTTTCAATTTTAGAGCACCTTCAAGAGCACCAGGGAAGTTATAACCTCTACCTAAATACAGGAAGTTGGTAGATTCAACAAAATCTTTTGCCATTTTCTTCACAGTATCGTGTGAAGACTCCAATACTTCTTCTACCTTCTTAGGAAGGGCATCTAATTCATACAGATATTTCATGAATTCTGTATTGTTAAGATTACCGTTGTGCTTACCTAATTTCAGAGCAATAAGAGAAAGGATCGTTAACTGTGCCGTAAATGCTTTTGTAGAAGCTACTCCGATTTCCGGACCTGCGTGTGTATAAGAACCTGCATCTGTAATACGAGCAATTGAAGAGTCGATTACATTACAAATTCCATATACAAATGCTCCTTTTTCTTTTGCCAATTTAATAGCTGCCATTGTATCTGCTGTCTCACCAGACTGAGAAATTGCAATAACAACATCTTTAGGTCCTATGATTGGATTTCTGTAACGGAATTCCGAAGCATATTCTACTTCAACAGGTATTCTTGCAAACTCTTCGATAAGATATTCACCGATAAGGCCTGCATGCCAAGAAGTACCACAAGCAATAATAACAATTCTTTTTGCTTTTTTAATTCTGTCCAGATTGTCCCAGATACCAGCCATTTTGATAATACCTTCATCTAAAAGTATTCTTCCTCGCATTGTATCATGAATAGATTTAGGCTGTTCGAAAATTTCTTTTAACATGAAATGATCGTATCCTCCTTTTTCAATCTGCTCAAGGCTCAACTTCAGTTCCTGAATCTGAGCATCTACTTTTGTATTATCGTTGATTACGCGGATATCTACTCCTCCTTCTAAAGAGATAAGAGCCATATGTCCGTCTTCCAGATAAATCGCTTCTTTTGTAAACTCAACGAATGGAGAAGCATCAGAAGCAATGAAATATTCGTTATCCCCTAAACCAATTGCTAAAGGAGAGCTTAATCTTCCTACAACAAATTGTCCCGGGTGATCTTCATGTAAAACAGCTACCGCATAAGCTCCATAAACTTCACTTAGTGCTGTTCTTACTGCTTCAGGAAAGTCTTTACCGGATTCATCCATAAAATACTGAATGAAGTTAGCCAGTACTTCAGTATCGGTTTCAGAATGAAATACGAAACCTTTCTGAGTAAGCATTGTTTTAATGGTATCATAGTTTTCAATAATACCATTGTGGATTAATGCAATTTTACCATTATTGGAAAGATGCGGGTGTGAGTTTCTGTCGCTAGGTACACCGTGAGTTGCCCAACGAGTGTGCCCCATTCCGATATGTGCAGTGTTTTTTAATCCTTCTGCAATTTCTTCAAGATCAGAAACCTTACCTTTTGTTTTCTTTAATTCAAGTTTATTTTGTGCACTTTCTAAAACGATCCCTGCACTATCATAACCACGGTACTCTAATCTCTTAAGACCGTTAACTACAATATCATAGGCGTCTCTAAAGCCTGTATATCCTACTATTCCGCACATTTGTTTGTGTTTTTATTTTTTAGTGTAAATAACCTTCAGCTGAGCTTTTTGTGTTGTATTTGCAGGATCAGTTCCAACTAATACAACTCTGTTTGGTGTATAAGCTCTTGAGGTATAGTTCCATCCTAAAAGTGCTCCTGTTTGTGAATTTGTTGTAAAGTCACCAACATTAATCACAATAGGTTTATTTTCAGCATCTTTCTCTACGATATTTTTTACCGTCTGGGTAATCGTAATATCATAATAAGCAGGGTTCTTATCCAGATCAGTCGCTTTTACTCGGATATAGCCAGCTCCACCCAATGCAGCTTGGTCATCCATAAACTGTTTCATATCCTTCTGGAGTACTGTAAAAGTAGAAGGTTTTGCAAAAACACTTTTCCATGTATTAGCATCTGAATACAATCTGATTTTAGCAGTCAATATTCCGGCTTTGTTTTGCGTATATATATTTTTCAATGCCTGGATAGTTGATGCAGGAATTACAAATTCAGCACCATTACCACCAGCTCCCTGAAGATATAATTTGGTATCACCCGTTGTTTTGTTAACATTCCCCATTGCTGTTGTGTAAGCTGATGGTCTTGTAAATGTAAACTGACTGAAATGGGTATTTGAAGAGCCTAAATCGAATGTATAAGTATTAGCTTGCCTTGTAGTTGTATTATCTTTTGTAACATCATTGGAATAATACATTGTAACAGACATTGTATTCGGATTAAGGTTGAATAAGAATCCATCATTCTCGTCAACTGAAAGTCTTAATCCACGGAAATATCTGATAAAAGATGCAGCATCACTTAAAACATTTTGCCCTTGTTTAGCTATAATTTTATTCTGGAAGAAATTTTTATCCAAAGAAACTCTGATTCCAGGATCTCTACTAAGTAGTTCCGAGTTATCTCCTACTTTGGTAATTTTCACACCACTCACATTACCATTAATTACTTTAGAACCTAAAGGAGTTACTTCGGTAACAGTCTTATTAGAAAAAACTGTTGTGGCATTGTCATAAAGGAAATCTCCAACTTCAGCTACTCTTACTGTAAATTTCACAGGATTTCCACCTATTTTAGATCTTCCATATTTTGTCAACGGATAAGTATTAACTGTTTTTGTAGAATCCTGATCTGTTGAAACTTTGTTAATTGTAGTAGTTGTTGTTGTAACAGAATCTGTTACATAGCTTGGAAGAATTTGCAATACTACAGAGTCCACTTTTGGATTAGTTCCGAAATCTGTACCATAAGCAGAAGGACGCAATTGTGTAACATAGGCAGCCTTGTGCATCCCGAATACAGGTTCATCAAATGCTCCTAAAATAGCATTAGTCAAATTTTTGGAATCACTACGTATAGAATCTTTATTATCTATATTATATGCGATAACATCATAACTTAATTCCTGTCCGTTTGCGGCATTACCATCTAAGAACTGGCTTCCCAGGTTATCAGCATCAGCTTCACAAGAAGTCAGCGTAAACAGACCTATAGTCGCAACAAAACAAACGTTAGCGATTATCTTTATTTTCTTCATTATTTATATCAAAAATTGGCTACTTGGTTTAGTACACTTGGTTAATAGCGTCGGCACTTACAAAATCCTTTTTGTCGGATGTAGTACCAGTATACATAGATTCCAGATCATCTTCCAAAGATTCATCTCCTTTCAGTACAATATCTACTAACTGAAGACTTTCTCCGACAAATTTTCTGAAGCTTGGTTTATCTAACGCAGTAAGTCCTTCGATATTGTCAAATTTTAGTTTTTCTTCAATATTATTTTCAAAGGCTGCATCTTTCTCATTGTAGATGGAAACAACAAGCTTAGTATCTTTAAAATAGTCATCGTTCTTATAGAACGTTTTAAGGTATAACGGAATGAATGAAGCCATCCAGCCATTCAGGTGGATAACATCCGGTACCCAGTTTAGTTTTTTAATTGTTTCGATAACTCCTCTTGCGAAGAAAATTGCGCGCTCGTCATTATCTGAAAAAGCGACTCCTTCATCATCGAAATAAAGTTGTTTTCTCTTGAAATATTCCTCGTTATCGATAAAGTACACCTGCATTCTTTCGTTTGGTAAAGAGGCAACTTTAATTAACAAAGGCTGGTCAAGGTCGTTGATGATGATGTTCATCCCTGATAGACGAATCACTTCGTGAAGCTGAAATTTACGCTCGCTGATCATTCCAAATCTTGGCATGAAAACACGAACATCATTTCCGTCATTGTACATTCTCAAGGCCATCTTATTCACCATCGTAGCCATGTTACTGTCTTCTTGGTACGGAAATAGCTCGGAAGTGACGTATAGAATTTTCTGGTTCGGCATAATAATCTTTCTCTAGTAGTAATTAAGATGGTTAATTTTACAAAAATACAACTTTTTCCAGTAATACATTTTAATTAACATTTTTTAATAATTTTGCTCAAATTTCAGAATATGGAAATTCTCCGCAATCGCCAGAGTCTCAGCGATTATATTGCAGCAGTAAAAAAAGAAGGTAAAAAGATTGGTTTTGCCCCAACAATGGGAGCTTTACACGATGGACACATGTCCTTATACAAAGAAGCACGAAAGGATAATGACATCGTAATTTCGTCTGTGTTTGTAAACCCTACACAGTTTAATAATCCTGATGATCTGAAGAAATATCCCCGTACTGAAGAAAATGACATTGCAATGCTTGAAAAAGCAGGTGTAGATGCTGTTTATATTCCAACTATTGAAGATATATACCCTGCAAAAGCAGAAAGCAAACATTATGATTTTGGTGGTATTGAAAATGAAATGGAGGGAAAATTCCGTCCGGGTCATTTTGATGGTGTAGGAACTGTAGTTTCGGAATTATTCCGTCAGGTACAACCTGATAATGCTTATTTTGGAGAAAAAGATTATCAGCAGCTGGCTATTATTAAAAAGCTTGTTGAGATAGAAAAATTTCCGATTAATATCCATGGCGTGCCTATTTACAGAGCAGAAAATGGTTTGGCTTTAAGCTCCAGAAACGCTCGTTTATCTGAAGACGAAAGAAACGAAGGAGCTACACTTATTTACAAAACTTTAGTAAAGGTTAATGAATGGTTCCGGGTAATAAGCATTCCGGAAATAAAAAAACGGGTTGAAGAAATTTTTGAACAATCGGACTACGAATTAGAATATTTTCTGATTGCAGATGAAGAAACACTCAAGGAAACTGACTTTTTCTATAAGGATAAGAGCTATAGAGCATTTATTGTTGTATTTGTAGGTGAAGTGAGGTTAATTGATAATATGCATCTGGATTAACCATGGAAATAAGACTTGCAACACTTCATGATTTGGAATCTCTAACGATTATTTTTGAAAAATACAGAGATTTTTACAAAAAAACAGCAGATTATGAAACAGCGAAATCTTTTCTTGAAGAAAGAATTTCCCGGAATGAATCAGTGATTTACATTGCTGAAGTTGATCAAAAGGTTGTAGGCTTTACCCTATTGTACCCATTGTTTTCTTCCACAAGAATGAAAAAACTATGGATACTGAATGATCTTTATGTAGAAGAAGAATATCGCCAAAAGGGTATTTCTGTAGCATTGATAGATAAGGCAAAAGAGCTATGCAGAGAAACCGGAGCTTGCCAGCTCTCTCTGGAAACGTCGAAAACAAATAGGGTTGGAAACAATTTATATCCTAAAACCGATTTTCAATTAGATACAGAATCTAATTTTTATTATTGGGCACCATAGTCTAACTATAGATTTATTGTCTCTTTCAAGACTTATAAAAACATAAAAAATGGTCAGAAAAAATCTGACCATTTTTTTATTTTCTTTCTTTAGTTTTAACCTTTCTTGCTACCAAATTTGTTAAACTTATAACTAAGTGTAAACATTACATATCTTTTCAGAATAAGGTCTTCACGATCCTCAATATAAGTATCTGTAATTACTCTTTTCACACTCTGGTTCTGATTTAGTACATCATAAACCATTACCTTGGCAGTCATTTGCTTTTTAAGGAAAGTATAACCCAAACTGGCATTCCAGAAATAGAAATCTTTTTTGAAGCCCGGAGCAATATTAGTATTAGTCGTATATGTAAAATTATTCTCTATTGTAAAATCCTGATTCTTTCCGAAATAATTGATAGACTGCAGGCTGAAAACATTGCTTGTGGTGTGCGATTGATCCAATACATAGTTTTTGTAATCTGTCTGGTTATAGCTTAGGGAATAAGATGGTTTTATCGTCATCTTGTCTTTAATTTCATATGTCAAATTAATTCCCGGAGTTACTGAGTAAGCTGCACTTGTATATCTGTCTCCGTCAACAAAACCATTGGTAAATCTATGATTAACACTTATACGTGGGCCAAAGGTTAGTTTATTATCTTTCCATTTATAGGTCTTGGTATATCCTGATCCGAAATAAACACTTTTGTTTCCGCTCACATTTATATAAGTAATTTCCTGTCCACCTGTCTCTTTATTAAAATGACGGTTATTGGTAACATCATTATCCTGATAATTGAAATTAACATTGAAGTATAGATTTGTATTTTTCAGCTGATTGTATTTGCTATAATACATATTTCCATAAAACCTCCAGGTATTCTTCAGATCCGGATTTCCTTTGTAAGAAATTAATGGATTGGATCTATCTTCATAAGGAGTCAGCTGCATTGCTGAAGGAATATCATAGCTACTTCTTACATACATTGACATGTTTTTTCCGTTCTTATTCCCCCAAATATTAAAATTAAACTCTGGAAGAACAAAATTTTTATTCAGCTGATAATCCTGTCCGTTGTAGCGGGCATTAACATCCATTTGCGAGATATTAAGATTTGTAGATGCCCAGATATTAAGATTTTTCTTATTCATTTCATAGCCAATCCCGGGAACAAGAGAATTATTTTGTTGACGCATATTATTAGATAAATCAACATTAAATTTCGAGTAATCTCCTGTCACAGAATTAAAATCATTTACATCTCTGCTATTGCGATTATAAGATGTACTATAGCCCATGCTTAAAGATACTTTTGCTGAATCCGATACAGGTTCTGCATAATCAGCAGAAATATCATAACGGTTGTTAAGATTTTTACTATATAATCTCTGATTTCTGATATCATTTTTATCAGGATCCTGATTAAAGAGTGTTTCGGATTTAATCAGATTATCATTCACTAACTCTCCGGCACTTCCTGACATGCTAAAGCCAACCCTTCTTCCCTTTTCATTTAATTTTCTGGAAAAATAAATTCGTGATTGTCCGGAATTGTTTCTGGAATCATTTTTATTATAGGAATTATTCTCATTTAACAATGTACCATCCCTGAAGGTAGAAGATGCGCCCGTACTAATATTTGTTCCGTTATTGGTAAGGAATGAGTTGGATAAATAGAAATTGGTATTCTTATCCAGTTTTATTCTGAAGCTGTTTTCCAAACTATACTGACTGCTATCATTTTCACCAGAATTCTGAGATTTGGTTCTCAGTGCATAATCTGTTAATAGTGTGGTTCTATCTGATACCGATCGGGTTTCTCTATTATTTTTAGAATATAACAGACTTAAACTATTAAGGCTTGCATCTTTACCTAGTTCATCAGAATAGTTAACTCCAACCATTGTAGAGCGTAAAACACCACCGCCGTTGTCTCCCGAAGAAACCATGATCCGGTTCCCCTCCTGAACATAACTATTTCCCTGGATCAGATTGGCATTTCTCCCATACCCCATACTTTCGTATACCTCATCACTTTTAAAGCCGGAAACGTTAATATTATTAGAGGAGGCTAAAAGGCTTATTTTAGTATTATTCTTAAAATAACTGAGTATAGCACTACCTTCATAACGTTTATCTGATCCATAGCCTGCGTAGATTCTTGCCATAAACCCTTTATTCTTTTTCTCGTCTATGGTAAGGTTTACACTCATATTATTAGACTTCCCTTTCTCTCCTTTTACCCTTTCTTCTTCTGTCTTACTAGTCGTTACCTGAATTTTCTTGATTAAATCTGCAGGCAGATTTTTAAGTGCAATTTTACCATCCTTATCAAAGAAAGGCTTTCCGTTTACCAGTATCTGATCCACTTCTTTACCATTAGCTGTAATTTTACCATCGTTACTAATTTCAAATCCGGGTAAAGATTTAATCAATTCCTCTACCTTTCCGTCTGGTTTTACTTTGAAAGAAGCAGCATTAAATTCCAGTGTATCTTTTTTTACTTTTACTGGCGGAGCACCTTTAATTTCTACTCCGGCAATATTTTTGGAAACCTCCGTAATCAATTTTATTACATCAAGTTTTTGTGAGCTTTCAAGTTTGTCATAGATTTTACTATACTCTTTTTGTTGCTCGGCATTTACCTTAAACAATACAGGTTCCTGTATTTTATCAAACTTCAGACTGAAGTTTCCTTCTTTCCCGGAATTGGTATAGTTAATAATTGATGAATCTTTCTGTTTTAGTAAATAGACGGTAGCATCTTCAATTGGCTTGCCGCTTTGGTCTACTATTTTACCTGTAAGATTTAGTGATTGTCCGTAGTGTGAAATCCCCATAAGCAGGATAAAGAGTAGAAATAATTTTCTCATATTCAGGTGTTAATTAGTTTGCGAGGCGAAAATAGAATAAAAAAAAACTAACTCCCAAGCACGGGAGTTAGTTTTAATACTTTTTAACTATTTTTATAGTGATTTACGCTTGTAAATATCTTGAATAAGCATAACCTTGTTCACCATCCTTAGTTCTTACCAACCACCATTCGCCGTTGGTTTGCTCTACTAAAGTTACTAATTCTCCTTTAGCTGCTTTACCTACGATATTGCCTTCAGTACTTGGCGTTTCACGAATGTTAAGGTTAGTAGACTCAGTATTTACCGTAAGGTTTGTACCTGCAGGAAGACCTGATACCTGTACATCTACATTGATATCTGAAGCTGTAAAATTAGGATCTATTACTCCTAAAGCATTCCAAACAGCATCTTTAGCTGCAGAATTGGAAGCACTACCAGATACATAAAGGATTCCGTCCTGTTCTTGTACTTGTAAGTTGCCGATACCTGCACCTTGTGCAGCTGTAATTACACTTGCGTATTTATCTTGAAGTTCGCTCATCTTTTGTTATTTTACGATATAGTTATAGTTTACTTTACCCACTTTTAATGCATCGATAGACTGCTTGATTTTTTTAGCATCTTCTTTGGTTACATCACCACTAACGGTAAGTTCACCATTTACTACTTCAGCTTTTACTTTTGGGAAGTCTTTTATAGCATCTTTTACTTTCTGAAGATTTTCAGGAGCAGAAGCAACTTTTGTTTCTACTTGTACAGGTGCCTCGACTGTAGACATATCCATTACGTCTTTTATACCTTCGATAGCTTTAAGAGATGCAAGCATTTGATCTTTAGCTGCTGCATCTTTAAAAGTTCCTGACAGGTGAGCTACACCGTCTTTCACTTCTACTTTAGCCTGAGGATCTGCTGCAACTACAGCTGTAGCTTTAGTCTGCAAATCAGCATCGTTATTTTTCTTTTTACAAGATACTGCTACAGTAGACACTAGAATAGCCAATGCAGCTGTTGTCAAAATTTTTTTCATGTGTTGGATTAATTTAATAGTTTATAATAAAAAACCTTGTGAACGTAAATTTATTAAATAAAATTATGCTCACAAGGTTTTATTCTGTTAAAAAAAATTAAAATTACTTTTTAGCCGTAAAATAATAGGCTAACATTTTGTAATATAATTTTGCAGATAAGAAAGCTGTTGGCTTCGCCATTGGGCTATCCATAAGCTCTACGATATCGAAAGCTACAACATTGCACTTTTCGAAAACTTTTTTCAATAACTCTAATGTCGGATACCATGCCAGACCTCCTGGTTCTGGTGTACCTGTAGACGGAGCAATAGACGGATCAAAGGCGTCTAAGTCTATTGTAATATATACATTACCAGAAACTTTTGCTAAAACATCGTCTATCCAATTTGGATTAGTTGCAATTTCATGAGCCCAGAAGCACTGTCCTTTTGGTACATATTCCATTTCTTCAACATCCATGGAGCGAATACCTACCTGTACCAGATTGTGTTTTTGACTCGCTTCGAAAACTGCACAAGCATGATTCGAAGTGGATCCATGAAAATCTGGTCTTAAATCTGTATGAGCATCCAGCTGAAGAACGGTAAGGTTATCATACTTCTCTCCTACTGCACGGATAGAGCCAATAGATACAGAGTGCTCTCCTCCGAAAAGCGTAAACAATTTATCTTCATTACCCAACAATTCTTTGGTTTTCTGATAAACAGCCTCAGTCATTGCTTCCGGTGTTGAGTTCTCAGAAATTTCTCCTGCCATGTAAACACCATTCAGGTAAGGCTCAGTTCCCGTTTCAATATCATAAAGCTCCATATTTTCTGAAGCATCAAGAAAGAGCTCGGGACCTTTATCAGCTCCTTTCCCCCATGTTGAAGTTCCATCATAAGGAACAGTTACCAACATTACTTTTGAATTTTCCAGTGTTGCATTCTCTTCAGGGATTCCTGCGTATGTTCTCATATTTTTATTAAAATTGAAATATTATTCCGCAAAGATAATTAGAAATAGAACCTGAAAAAAAAATTGACAATTACATTTTGATAGTTTAAAATTATTTTTAATTTTGTTAAAAGTAATTTTAACTTTATTAAAATAAAAAGAAATAAAATGAAACTCCCTGTTGTATGTCCGAGCTGTGAATCGACCCTGATTGTAAGTCAAATGAAGTGTACTAATTGTGACACTACTGTAAATGGCAATTATGAACTTCCATTATATCTTCAGCTTGGTCGCGAAGAACAACAGTTCATCCTGGATTTTTTTCTTTCCAGCGGAAGTATAAAAGAGATGAGCAAGCAGGCTAATCTGTCTTATCCTACCATGCGTAATAGAATGGACGATCTTATTGAAAAGATCAGCAAGCTAAAAAAGACTCTACCCTAATTTTGTCATAATCTATAAACCAGAACACTATCAAATTCGCTGCTCAATCAGCCAAAAAACAAAATATTAATCTATGAAAAATATCCCTGTAAAAATTGGTTGGGAAACTATTATACTTATAACTGTCCCCTTACTTTTTCCGCTTTATTTCGTTTTTACTGACAAGGATTATATTCCTCTTACGATTCTGGTACCTGCAATAATATTTGTATCCATCCTGATTATGGGAATAAGCTACCGGATTATTGGAAACGAACTTATCATCCGTAACAGCATTTTTGGAAGTACCCGAATACCGATTTCGGATATTAAAAGCGTTAAAAAGACTAAAAACCCTATTTCATCTCCCGCTCCTTCAATATTCGGAAGAATTGAAATCATTTATAAAAACGGCAGCATTATTATTTCACCAAAGGATTTCGATCTGTTCAAAAATGAATTACTAAAAATAAATCCCAATATCACTTTTTAAACTATGAACTGGAAAACACTATTTAACCCATTTGAAAAGTATTCTGAATATAAACTTTTACTATTTGGAATCCTTTTTTTCATTCTAACACCATTTGTTTCTTACTATACCCAGAATAGAATGACAAGTTTTATGCGCTTCGACAGCCCTGAAGAAGCTCTAACATTAACAAGTTCATTATTATATTGCTCAGTAAGTATTGCCAGTATTATTTTAATACTTTATTTAATTGCATTGATTTTCAACAGGAGATCTCGTTTTTTGGATATTACCAATACGATTTTGGTTTCTAATGCCATAAATATTCCCATTCTCCTACTAACCCATCTTATAGATGTGAATAAAGCTTTCTCTTCTGATGGAATAAATGAGAATTTCTATCAATACATCATAAACCTACTATTTATAATTGTAATTACAGCTATTGTTATCTCCTTGGTAATTTATTCTATTGTTTTATTCTTCAATGGCTTCAAAACAGCAACCAACATAAAAAAGTTACCACAAATTATACTTTTCGTCTTTATATTCTTTGTTTCCTTGATGATCTGCCAAATATTTATACCACAACTCAAATTTTAAAATGATATGAAAACTAAACTATCTATTATGTTACTATTGTTTTGCCAAATAGTCTTTTCTCAATATTTAGAGAAAACCGCAAGTGATTTTGTTAACAACCTTTTTACTAAAAAATACGCTGAAAGCATAAAACTTGAAGATGATGAAGTAAAAGACAAAATGACGGAATCTGTTCTTGAAATGGTAAACGGACAACTCAGCGGTATGTTCGGAGATTATAAAAAAGTAATTTCTACAGAAAAAACTGTAGAAGATGGTATTCCAATGATATTAGTATATACCGAATTTTCTAAACAGAATGTAAATTTCAAAGTTCCTTTTTCAAAAAACAACAAAGTTCTGGGAATATTTAAAGGCCCAGATAAAAAAGAAACTTCAAAAGTTAATCGTCCGCAAACACCAAAGCCTCCCTATAGCTATAATACAGAAGAAGTAACGATTACAAACCCAATAGATAAGAATCTTTTAGCGGGAACTCTTACTACACCTCAGAACTATAACAAAAATATTCCGATATATGTACTTATAACCGGATCTGGGCAACAGGACAGGGATAGTGAATTTTACGATCATAAACCTTTTGCTGTCATTGCCAATTATTTGGGAAATAACAATATTGCAACTTTAAGAATGGATGATCGGGGAGTAGGACAATCTAGCCCTGGGAAAAGTACTGATACAACAGAAAATTATGCCACAGATATTATGGCAGCGGTTAATTTTCTTGTACAAAAAGGATTTTCTAATATTGGTTTAATAGGCCATAGTGAAGGCGGAGCAATTGCTCCAATGGTTGTAGCCAAAAATAAAAACATTAAGAACATTATACTTCTTGCAGGTCCCGGTCTACCAGGAAATGAATTATTAACATTACAAAATAAGCGTATCGATGAAGTATATGGAGCTACTCCCGAGCAAATAGAAGATGATATTAAGGTGAAAAGTTTTTTCTTCAAATTTGTAAGGGAATATAAAGGCCATAATTTTTCCAAAGATGCACATGAAGAATTAAAAAAGTTTTTTGCTCGAAATACAACTAAAATCCCGGCGAAAGCACAAGTACAACTATCTGAAATTCTAATTAATTCTATGGTTCCATGGATGATTTCATTTCTGAAATCAACTCCCGAGCAATACCTTATACAAGTAAAAATCCCTGTACTTGCTCTGAATGGAGGCTTGGATCTTCAGATAACCCCAGAAGAGAATTTAAAGGCTATAAAAAATGCACTAACAAAAGCTGGAAATAAAGATTTTGAAGTTTTAGAGATTCCCGGGCTTAATCATCTTTTTCAGACAGCTAAAACCGGGAGCCCAAAAGAATATGAAGAAATAGAAGAAACCTTCTCTCCAAAAGCTTTAGAGATTATGAAAAACTGGATACAGAAACATCAAAAGTAAGTTTATAATTTAGGCCGCTTTAGTACTTTAATGATCTCTTAAATAATATATAGAGTCTCATTTACAGAAAGTCTTAACTTTGCAAAAAAACTTTTATGCCTTTAAAAGCGGTACTTTTTGATATGGATGGTGTTATTGTAGATACTGAACCATTACATCGAAAAGCTTATTTCAAAATGTTTGATGAATTCGGAATTAATGTGAGTGAAGAGCTTTTTACTTCCTTTACCGGAAAAACGACACTGAGTGTTTGCCAGGAACTTATCACTCTTTTCAATCTGAATCACACGCCACAAGAGCTGACTGATAAAAAAAGGATAAACTTTAAGTATCTTTTTGATAATGATCCTGATTTTGATCTTATTCCCGGAGTCAGAAATCTTATTGAAAATTATCATCAGAATGGTGTAAAAATGGTACTAGCCTCTTCGGCCAGTATGAACACAATTAAATGGGTATTCGAAAGATTTGATCTGGAAAAATATTTTGCAGGAAAAATTAGTGGTGCTGATCTGAAGCAATCTAAACCTCATCCGGAAATTTTCGAACTGGCAGCCGGAATGTCAGGTGAAGAAAAAAATAATTGCATTGTTATAGAAGATTCTACTAACGGAATACAAGCAGCCTATTCTGCTGATATTTTTTGTGTGGCTTATAAAAGTATACATTCAGAAAATCAAAAGTATGACAAAGCTCAAAAGATTATCTCTGATTACAATGAGATTCACTATGAAACATCCACAGAATGGTTTAAATAAAAAAAGCTGCCAATTGGCAGCTTTTTTTATTTTAGTATCCTAATAGTCGTAAAACGTCATCAGGTGTTTGTTCCTCACGGAAAACTGAATAAGTATAATTTCCGTTCTCGTCTTTATCAATCAGCACATGTTTAGGCTGCGGCATCAGACAGTGGTGAACTCCACCATACCCACTAATCGTTTCCTGATATGCTCCTGTATTAAAAAAACCAATATATAGAGGCTTTGTATCTGTAAATACAGGCAGGTAAATAGCATTGGTATGCTGTTCCGAATTATAATAATCGTCGGAGTCACAAGTAAGTCCTCCCAGGAAAACTCTCTCGTAAGTATCGTCCCAACGGTTAAGTGGCAACATAATAAAGTGTCTGGAGATCGCCCATGTATCTGGCAATGTAGTCATAAATGAACTATCGATCATATTCCATTTCTCTCTGTCGTTCTGACGCTTCTGGCTAATGATCTGGTAAAGATTACCTCCACTTTCACCAACAGTAAATGACCCGAACTCTGTATAGATATTTGGTTCTTCTACTCCTTCCTCTTCACAGAATTTTTTAATCTGCAATACGATTTCGTTTACCATGTATTCGTAATCGTAATCGAAATTTAAAGAAGTTTTAATTGGAAAACCGCCTCCGATATTCAGAGAGTCAACTTCCGGTGCAATTTTTTTCAGACGTGCATACACACGAAGACACTTGAACAATTCATTCCAGTAATAAGAGGTATCTTTAATACCCGTATTAATGAAGAAATGTAGCATCTTCAGTCTAGCATTAGGGTGTTCCGCAATTTTCTGACTGTAATACGGGATAATATCTTTATACCCGATGCCTAAACGCGAAGTATAGAATTCGAATTTTGGTTCTTCCTCGGAAGCAATACGAATTCCAATATTGAAAGTAGTATCAATACTTTCAGTTAGTTTGTCCAATTCACGGTAATTATCCAGAATCGGAGTAATATTTTCAAATCCTGAGTTAATCAGATCTGCAATTTTCACCAGATAATCATCTGTCTTAAATCCGTTACAGATTACTTCTACATTTTCCTTTACTTTTCCTTTTTCATAAAGTCTTTTAACGATGTCTATATCGTAAGCTGAGGAAGTTTCAATGCTGATATCATTTTTTAGTGCTTCTTCTAATACGAAGGCAAAATGACTGGATTTCGTACAATAACAGTAACGGTACTTGTTTTTATATTCGTGGGTTTCTATGGCTTCTGCAAACCATTTTTTTGCCCGCTGAATATTTTCAGAGATTTTAGGAAGATAATTAAACTTCAAAGGTGTCCCGAATTTTTCAACTAATTCCATTAAAGGAATTCCGTGAAATTTAAGTTGGTGATTGTCCACCTGAAACTCTTCTTGCGGGAAATACAAGGTCTGATCTATAAGTTCAGAATACTTTATTTTCATTCTTTACAATGGGGGTTTAAATAACATAAAATAAAATCGATTTTTCGAGCGACAAAATTGCTAAAAATTAATGGATTTTGAAAGCAGTTTTTTTGAATAGGGAGTTAAAGATGTAGAAGTATGAAAAAAATAAAAAAGAGAAGATGCAAATTCTTCTCTTTTAATCGGTATTTATTTTGTAATGTATTATTTACCAATAAATAGCAATATTGCTCCATCACTGTAAGAACAAGTAAAAGTATCTTCCACAGCAAAGTTACGGGTTCCTATTCTGCCTGTCATATTTAATTCTTCACCAAAGAGAGGCCAGTTAAGCCCTTTTGTTATTACATTCTCCGCAACAGGATATGGTACCAGTGAAATTATTTTCCCTAATACATTCTGAGCTTCGAATTCATTCGGAATAAAGAAATATTTTGAATATTCGTCGTAAAAAGTAATCTCCATTTTATTCCTAAATAAGTATGCTACCGTAAGATTTCCCAAATAATGATCCTGCTCACCACCACTTCCGCCATAAACATCAACTTCATAAAAACCTTTTTCAAGGATTATTTCTAAAGCTTTGTGAAAATCTGTTTTATTCTGGTCGGGCGTGTGGATTAGTTTTTCAGAAACTATTTTTTCGTTCTCTTCATACGAATCGAAATCACCTGAAATAAAATCTAACAGATCTAAAGGAAAATTCTTTTCTCTTAAATAATGAAATGCACCATCGGTACATGCAATAAGATCATAATCTTTGATTTCCGGAGTATTTTTAGGAGGATCTCCATTTATGAAGAGTAATGCTTTCATTTACAAACAAAAATTAGCTTATTTTTAATTATACTTTTTCAGATCTGATTATCTTGCGTTAGGATTCCAGTATTCTTCTTGTTCATTATCCAACATGGAAACATAGCGCGCCAAAACAAATAAATAATCGGATAGTCGGTTAAGATATTTAATAAGTTCCGGACGCACTTCTTCAGTTTCATTCAAAAATACCATTCCGCGTTCTGCCCGTCTGCAAATTGTTCTGGCAGCATGAAGAAATGTCGCAGCTTTTCCACCACCAGGCAAAATAAAAAACTGTAAAGGTTCCAGACTTTCATCCATCTTATCCATCCATACTTCAAGCTTGTTGATATCTTCTTCTTTTATTGTTACAGGTAGGCGAGACTTTCCGTTTGCCAGATATACTTTATCTATCGGTGTTGCAGCCTCAGATCCTAATGTAAAAAGATCATATTGTATTTCTGCGAGTTGTTTCAGGCAGTCACTATCATCGATATGGCTTTTAGCTATTCCAATAAAAGCATTTAATTCGTCAATGGTACCATAAGCATCTACCCTTGCACTGGCTTTGGAAACACGAGTACCTCCATATAGAGATGTTTCTCCTTTATCTCCTGTTTTGGTATATATTTTAAAAGTCATATTGGTTTTTATTTTATTAATAATAATTATCCTGAAAAAACAAATTTACAAATTCACCTCAACAATTTACTCTTTATAAGTCTTTACTAAGCGATCAAGGTTAAGGCTTCTTGCAGAAGCATCGAATATTTCTTTGTAAACACCTTCTTGTTCATAGAGTTGCTCATGGGTACCACTTTCAACAACGCGGCCTTTTTTCATTACATAAATGTTATCTGAATCCAGAATCTGTGATAATGAATGGGAAATAATAACCACTGTCCTGTTTTCTTTTATAGCGTCCAGACTATTTTTAATCTGTTCTGTTGCAATTGCATCTAAACTTGCAGTTGGCTCATCCAGAAAAATAATAGGTGGATTTTTCAGGAATAATCTTGCTATCGCAATCCTTTGTTGCTGTCCTCCGCTTAGTTGTGTAGCATCGTGCTGATAGCCTTCCGGCAGATCCAGAATCTGATCATGGAGATAAGCTTTCTTGGCAGCCTCTTCTATTTGTTCAAAAGAAGCATTCATATCACCATATCGAATATTGTCTTCTATTGTTCCTTTAAAAATATGGTTCTTTTGTAAAACCAATCCAATATGACTTCTTAGAAACTCATTTTCGTAGTCATTCAAATTCTTTCCGTCTAAAAGTATTTCTCCTTTATTGGGTAAATAAAATTTACACAAAAGATTGATTACAGTACTCTTTCCAGCTCCGCTTAGCCCGACTAAAGCAGTTGTTTTACCAGCTTCAATCTTCATATTAATATCATATAAAGCACGGGTTCCGTTTGGATAAGCAAAGTCTACATTCTGTAAATCAAATGTACCTTTTATCTTTACACCTTCTATACTACCATTAGGTTCCGTTTCATCATCAGCATTTAAGATTTCAAAATAACCTTCTGCATAAATAAGAGCATCATTCATCTCGTCATAAATACGATGAAGCTGGCGGATAGGTGCTGATACGTTATTAAAAAGCATAATATGCAGCATAATCGCACCTATTGTCATTTTCTGATCCAGAACAAGGTAAACTGTCAAAAGAATAATAAGTACAACTCCTATCTGCTCTAAAAAGGTTTTGAGTCCATCATAGAAAAAATTGGTGCGGCGTGTGTACATCTGACTGTCCATAAGCTGCATCTGGAGATCAAACTGTTTCTTACCTTCAAATTTCTCCCGGACAAAGCTTTTAATAACCATAATGGAATTAATCAGATTGAGCAAGCCGTTAGTTTTCTGCTCGCGCTGAGTACGCAGTTGTCTTCGGACGCCTTGTAATTTTTTAGCTTGTAAAACACTTACATAGAAGTAAATGGGTATAATAACAGTTGACACTAAACCTACATACACATTTTGCATGTACATGATGATTAATGCTATAATAGCATTGGAAAATAGAGGCAGAATATCGATAAAGAAATTCTGGACTAAACGTGTTAAACTCTCAATTCCTCGATCAATACGAATTTGCAGCTTCCCGCTTTCATGGTTTTCGTCGTTATAATAAGCTATTCTATACGTCAAAATCTTATCAATAGCAGCCTGAGCAAGATCGCTACTAACATTTATTCGAATCTTTTCTCCATAAAATTTTTGTCCAAACTGAATAAAGATATTGGCAAGTTCTTTTCCTAAAAGAATTACGCTAATGACAACTAAAACATGAATTCCTTCCTGCATCGGATGCGCAAGGTGCGTTAATTTGGAAACCTCATCTACAGTATACTTAAGTACAACGGGGTTCACCTGAGCTGCTAAAGCACCCAGAAAGGTAAGAATTAACGTCCCATAGATCATTAGCCTATAAGGCTTGATAAATGGACGTAATTGTTGATAAATATGAATAAGATTGAGTGTCCTTGTGAATTTTTTTGCCATAAAATCTTCTAAGCCACTCGAAGATACGGATTAAAACTTTTCGAATCTAAAGTTTTCTCCAAGATATGCCTGGCGTACTTCAGGGTCATTTGCGAGATCTTCCGGAATACCCTCTTTTAGAATTTTTCCCTCAAACATAATATAAGTTTTATGCGTGATGGCAAGAGTTTGCTGTACGTTGTGGTCTGTAATCAGAATACCAATATTTTTATCCACCAAAGAACGTACAATCTTCTGAATATCTTCTACTGCAATGGGGTCTACCCCTGCAAACGGCTCATCTAATAGAATGAAGCTTGGATTTGTTGCTAAACACCGTGCAATTTCAGTTCTACGTCGTTCTCCACCTGATAATAAATCACCCCGGTTTTTACGAACATGCTCCAAAGAAAATTCTTCAATTAATTCATTACATTTCTTTTTCTGCTCTTGCTTAGAAAGTTTCGTAAGCTGCAATACTCCCATAATATTATCTTCAACAGATAGTTTTCGGAAAATTGAAGCTTCCTGAGCCAAATAACCGATTCCTTTCTGAGCTCTGCGGTACATAGCATCTGATGTAATTTCATGGTCGTCCAGCCATATTTTTCCGGAAGTAGGCTTTACCAAACCTACAATCATGTAGAAAGATGTTGTTTTACCTGCACCATTTGGACCTAACAATCCGACAATCTCTCCTTGTCGAACTTCCACAGACACTCCCTTTACTACTTTTTTGGGACCATATTCTTTAATCAGATTTTCTCCGCGTAGAATCATTTGCAATAATTAATTGGACAAAGATAGAGAAAATTGTGATGTTGTCTCTTTGTGAATTTCAGTAATCCTGATTTTATCTTCACTATATAGGTTTTCTATAAAAAGAAGGGCATAAAAAAAGCAGACTAAAAAGTCTGCTGTATATTTTCTACTTGTCTTTTATCAAATTCTTTAGATAAGCTCCGTAACCACTCTTACCGTATTTTTGTGCGGTCTCCAAAAGTTTTTCTTCATCAATAAATCCATTGATGAACGCTATTTCTTCTATGCATCCTATTTTAAAACCTTGGCGCTTTTCAATAACGCTTACAAACTCTGAAGCTTCTTGTAAAGAGTCAAATGTTCCAGTGTCCAACCAGGCAGTTCCTCTATCCAATACACCTACTTCTAGTTTACCTTGTTGTAAATAAACGTTATTAACATCTGTGATTTCTAGTTCACCACGTGGAGAAGGTTTTATATTCTTGGCTATTTCTACAACATTATTATCATAGAAATACAAACCTGGTACTGCATAATTAGACTTAGGTTTCAAAGGCTTTTCTTCTATTGATAAAGCTTTAAAATTATCATCAAATTCAACAACACCATAACGTTCCGGGTCTGCCACATGATATGCAAATACAACTCCTCCGTTTGGATCAGTTTTATGCTTTAGCATTCTCCCCATTCCATTTCCGTAGAAAATGTTATCACCTAAAACTAAAGCTGCAGCATCATTTCCAATAAACTGCTCTCCCAAAACAAATGCCTGTGCTAGTCCATCGGGGCTTGGTTGTATTACATATTCTATATTACATCCTATTTGTGATCCATCTCCCAAAAGCTTTATAAACCCTGCCTGATCATGCGGTGTCGTTATGATTAGTATATCTTTAATACCCGCTAAAAGCAAAGTAGATAAAGGATAATAAATCATAGGCTTATCATAAACCGGCATAAGCTGTTTACTTACGGCTATCGTTAATGGATATAATCTTGTCCCGGATCCTCCGGCGAGAATAATTCCTTTCATCTAATTTTAAGTTTGTAGATTCGTTTATCCTTTAAAACTATGAATATTGATTTTCATAATATTTCTGATAATCCCCAGAAGTTACATTTTCTAACCACTCTTTATTATCCAGATACCAGTCAATTGTTTTGGATAATCCTTCCTCAAAAGTAACTGAAGGTTTCCATCCTAAATCCTGATTAAGTTTTGTTGCATCAATTGCATAACGCTTGTCATGCCCTGGGCGATCTTTAACAAATGTGATAAGCTTTTCAGAATAACCTTCTGGCTTGCCTAATTTAGCATCTAATTGCTTTATTAATTCTTTTACTAGATCAATATTCTGCCACTCGTTAAAACCACCAATATTATAGGTTTCTCCAGTTTTAGCTTCATTAAATATTTGATGAATTGCTCTGGCATGATCTATTACATATAGCCAATCTCTTGTATATTTTCCATCCCCGTAAATTGGCAATGGTTTTTCGTTTAAAATATTAGAAATACATAATGGAATCAACTTTTCAGGGAAGTGGTTTGGACCATAATTATTAGAACAGTTAGAAACTATAAATGGCATTCCATAAGTATTACCATAGGCCCTTACCAAATGATCTGATGCTGCTTTTGAAGCGGAATAAGGAGATTGAGGATCATAAGCTGTTGTTTCTAAAAAGAAACCTGTTTCACCTAAACTTCCATATACTTCATCTGTAGAAACGTGATAGAAAAGATTTGTCCTTGATTCATTAGGAAATCTACCATGTGTATGTTCTGGATTAAGTGTCCAGAATTCACGGCATAAATTAAGCAAATTTGCTGTTCCAATAACATTTGTATTGATAAATGCATTTGGATCTGTAATACTTCTATCTACATGACTCTCTGCCGCCAAATGTACTACAGCATCTGGATTATATTTTTCAAAAACCTTTCTTAACTCTTCAGATTTTGTAATATCTGCTTTTTCAAAAACATAATTAGGTAGGCTTTCAATATCTTTCAAATTTTCCAGATTTCCCGCATAAGTTAATGCATCCAGATTGATAATTGTAACCTCAGGATTTTTTATTACAAATTCTCTTACAACATGGGATCCGATAAAACCGGCACCTCCTGTAATAATAATATTCTTCATAGTATGTTTAATAGTTTTTATCTTTAAAAGCTGGAGCATTCTGATCCTTTTCTGATAAAATCATATCTGCTTCTGAAATTTTCCAGTCAATATTAAGATCAGAATCATTGAACTTAACACTCCCTTCAGATTCTTTGTTATAGAAGTTATCACATTTGTAAGAGAAAATTGCAGTTTCACTTAGTACTACAAAACCATGAGCAAAACCTCTAGGCACATAAAACTGGATTTTATTCTCAGCTGTAAGCTCTATTCCATACCATTGTCCAAACGTTAAAGAATCTTTTCTCAAATCTACAGCGATATCCCATACTTTTCCTTCTAAACAGGAAACTAATTTTGCTTGTGCATGGTCTCCTTTTTGTAAATGCAATCCTCTTAAAACTCCATATGAAGATTTTGAAATATTATCCTGAACAAAATGTCCATTCAAACCCGTTAATTTTTCAAATTTTCCTTCATTGTATTTTTCATAAAAATATCCCCTTTCATCCTCAAAGATAGACGGTTCAATAATATAACAATCTTTAAGTGGTGTTTCTATTAATTTCATAGATTATTTATTAGCCTCTTGCTTTTTAAGTTCTTGCTCATAAACGGCCTTTTTCAAAGCTGTACTTGAAAAACGATGATCTCTTTTATTATAATATATTTCAATACCTTTTTGTTCACAATACTCTTTTCCTGTAAAGTTTGTATCACGATAATCGTCTCCAATAATACGCACATCTATAACAAAGGACTTTAAGATATCTAATAAATCTTCTTCTGTATTATATGGAATAATTTCATCCACTGAACGACATGCTTTTAGCTGAATATAACGCTCAACAATACTTTGCGTAGGTTTATTTTTATTTGGCCTATCAAGAGTCGGATCTAGCTGCAAACCAACAATAAGATAATCACATACAGTTTTTGCCTCTTCGAGCATCTTGATGTGTCCCGCATGTAATAAATCAAAAGCAGAAAAGGTAATTCCTATTTTTTGTGTTTTCATTTTTATCTATTATTTTGTAAAATGTAATAAGCAAAAGTACATATTAAAATATGAAAAGCAAATTAGATTTTATTCTATTACCTCTCGATATAATTGCTTTATTTATTTTCAATAATTACGGTTTCCCGTAATTGTAATTCAAAAAATTGATATACTTTTGAATTAACATCAAATCACAATTTATAAAGCTTCTCTTTGAATGAAATATCAAGAGAAGCTTTTTTAATTTTTATTCAACTAACTTATAGTACATAATATATATTTACTCAAATTCATATAATGCCATTGCAAAATATATTATGTTTTAATTTAGCTTTTCAAATAAATCCAATAGAAAAATAAAAAACTGCTTAGTATGACAAAGCAGTTTTTATAAAGATATTGAAAAACTCTAAATATCAGCTTTTATTTACACATTATTGCAATAAAAGTTTCAAAAATAATTTTAACATCTTTAAAAATATTATTATCTTTTATATAAGCTAAATTGATATTTAATTTCTCTGGCATAATAACCTCAATATAAGTTTTCTCAGGATTACTACTTTGTGCTAAAATCTCGCTTTCATTTCTGTATTTTATAGATGCATAATCTGTTATTCCTGGTCGAACTGACAGCACTTCTTTCTGAGTTTCATTATACAAAACTGTATATTTTTCCACTTCAGGCCTTGGCCCAACAAACGACATCTCCCCTATAAGTACATTAAACAATTGAGGCAGTTCATCAAACTTATATTTTCTAAGGTAATAGCCTACATTTGTAACTCTGGGATCACGATCACCAATTGTTATAGCTCCTTTTGCAAATGATCCGGGATGCATTGTACGAAATTTCATAACACCAAAAGGGTTACCATCTTTACCAATCCTTTTTTGTTTATATATAACACCTCCTTTACTATCGATTGTAATTACAATTGATACAATAATATAAATAGGGATTAGTATAATAATACCCGCCAGTGAAAAAATAATATCAAAGAATCTTTTCATTAAATAATGGTTTTATATGATTCTTCTATTGTTTTACAGATATAATCAATATTCTCATTACTTAATTGTGGATATATTGGTAATGAAATTTCTCTACTATAATTATCATATGCTACTGGGTAATTTCTAATATCATATCCAAGATCTTTAAATAAAGTTAGCATTGGCATTGGTATAAAATGTACATTAACTGAAACTCCAGCCAAGGCTATTAATTCCATTATTTGGTCACGTTGTTCTTCAGAAATGTTTTTTATACGTAGTGCATAAAGATGATAACATGATATTCGTTTTTCATCTTCTAAAATTGGAAGCTGAGCCCAATCTTTCGACGAAAAAAAGTCTTGATAGCGCATAGCTACACGTTTTCTTTCTTCTAATAGCTTTGTTGTATATTTTCTTATTTGAGCTAAGCCTATTGCAGCACAAACATCTGGCATATTTACCTTCAATCCTTGAAATACAATATCATATTTCCAGCTATTGCCTCCCCCTTGCGACTTTGTAAATGCGTCCTTAGTTTGGCCATTCAATGTCCACAATCGCATTATTGCATACTCATCGTCATTATTAAATGATTGTGGCAAATTAATACAAATTGCACCACCTTCTGAAGTTGTAATATTCTTAACAGCGTGAAAAGAAAAAATGGTAATATCTGCCCATGTTCCAGTTTGTTTATGTTCGTATTTAGCACCGACTGAATGTGCTGCATCAGAAAGGACTAAAATTCTTCCTAATTTTTTTTGATTTTCAGATGAGGCATTAAATAATGCAATATATTTTTCATCTTTCACAATGTTATTTATAGCATCATAATCACATGGCAAACCAGCAATATCAACAGGCATTATTACTTTTGTTTTAGCAGTAATGGCCTTTTTAATTTCATCAGGATCAACTGTAAAATCATCTTTTACATCTACCATTACAGGTGTTGCCCCGCAATGTAGTACAGCTAATGCCGTAGCACTATAAGTATAAGCTGGGATGATAACTTCATCACCTTCTTTAATACCAAACCATTTCAAAATTAGAATAGCTCCAGAAGTCCATGAGTTTACTGCTAAAGCACGGGGAGCATGTGTTAATTTACTAACTTCTTCTTCTAAAGCTTTTACTTTGGGCCCTGTAGTAATCCACCCTGATTCTAGAGTATCTACAACTTCATTTATAACATCTTGATCCACAAAAGGTGGGGAAAAAGGAATTTTCATAATTAAATATTTTTGATAAATCGATACATTTTTCTTTTTTGATAGCTCTCAAAAACTTCAAGAACTTCATACTCACAATCCTTATAGAATTTTACAGCCTTATCATTATCTTCATAATCAGTTGTCAATGATAGCTTTAAAGTTCCCTTATTTTTAAGTGCTACTTCTTTCTCAAAAGAATCAAGTAATATTTTACCATAACCTTTTTTATTCAAAACAGTTGCTATACTTAATAACTCTGAATACTCCAATATTGCATCTTCTGATTTCTTTGTATTACTAAAAATTCTCTTAAGTGCTTTAGGATTGGTAAATATGATTTGAATTCCTGAAAAAATAAATCCAAAAAAATTATTTTTAAAAAGCTTTTTAAAGAAATTTTGATTGTTTATACTTCCGGCAGCAAAACCTTTAATATTACCTTCATCCAACAAAACAATTAATATTCCTGGTTCTTTAAGAAAAGCTTTATAAAATGTCTTTAAAAATTTCTTACCCAAAGTCGTGAGAAAGAAATTAGAAAATCTATTATAGTGTATCTCAACAATCATATCCAGATCTGATAACTTTGCCAATCTAATCTCCATTTACTTCACAATTTAGAATTATATTTTCAAGAATGTTTAATTGAAAACTTATTATAAGCATTGTATATGGTTTATTTTATGCATAGGTCTATAATATATCATAAGTGAAAAATATTTACTGAACAATTTTCTAAAACAATTATTAGTTTTAACAAACCAAATTTATACATAAATAATCAATAAAAATGCTGTTTCAACTCTATAGTTATTTAACTTAAATCAATACTGTTATTCTTAACTCATTAAGAGTAACAGATAATTAATTTGTATTGTGGAATGACTTCATTACTTGATCAATGAATGGATCTATTTTTTTTATTTGGAGATTTTTATCGAAAATTGAGCCTATTTTATATGAATTTTCAGCATATTCTTTTCTTTTAAATTCATCATCGTATAATTTAATAATTGTATTAAATAGAGAATCTGTATTACCTGGGATGTAATTTAGCCCCACTCTTTCCTTTTCAACAATGCTTCCAACCTCTCCTTTTAATGAATTAATAACTGGTAATCCAGCTGCTGTATAATCATAAAATTTATCCGGCATTTCAACATTTGATATCTCAGTATAAATGGACAAACCAACATCACTTTTACTATACAAAAATGAAAGACTTTCAGGTTTTAACTTTCCTAAGTATAATACAGTCTCCGAACCATTTTTAGCTGAAAATTCCTGAACTTCTTTTTTCAAAGGTCCATCACCAGCTATTAAAAACTTAATAGAATTATTTTTATTATTTATAACTTTCTTTGCTACATCCAAAAGATTCAAAATATCATAAGAAGGCCCCAATGTTCCTGCAAATGTGTACCACAATTCTCCTTCTTTTTTTAGTGGGAGTTTTTTTAATAATTCAGGATCGGGATTAGCATTATCCCTAAACTCTGAAACATCAATACCATTATATATAACTATATTTGGTTTATTTTTAAGGCTTGGTACGATTTTCATGGGAATATCCATATAAGGTTGTGCAAGAGATATAAATCCATCCAGATCAGAATAAACTTTTTTCCTATTTCTAAACACAGGATAAAAGCACATATTAAAAAATTTTCTCATTTTTTTTGGAAATGAATTGATGATAAGCTCAGGCCATAAATCCATTTGATCATAAATCACAGGAACAGATAGCTTTCTTGCAAGTTTATACCCGGCATAACCAAAACTAAGTGGAGATTCACTATACAATATCAAATCTGGTTTCTCATCAAAATGATAATTATAAACTTTATATGAAAAAATTATATCTCTGAAAAATCTTCCAAAGGATATATTTTTATCATACCCTGGCGTTGGAACAAGTCTTATCTTAAAATTATCATTAATAAAAATATCTTTCCATCCTGCAGATCGTTGTTTCTTAAAATGGTGTGAGAATGAAGATGTGTACCAAATAACATTATGTCCCAATGAGGATAAATAATTTCCAATAATTGTGAACCTATATTCTCTCCATTTCTCCTCTGGAATAGGAATTGGGCCATATGGATTGATGAGTATAATATTCATTATTTTATTAATTTTAAAATTAGTTTTATGTAAATTCAATACTTTAAATCAAAATATATGATACTTTTTTTGTATCCGTTGAATGTTTATATTTCAAGAGAAAAGTAGATTTTTATAATTCAAAATATTTCTATATAACTTTTCTCTCTTTTATAATAGTAAATAAGGATAAGCTCAAAATTTCTGTTTTCTCAAATATTTTTCAGGGAATTTTATTTTAAAAACAAAGAATGCTGCTATACAAAACCAGGAACCTACCATAAAATAAAAGATATCAACGAAGAAAGAATAAAATGAGAATAGAAAAAATATAGAATATAAGAAAACACCATTGATATTACGCATTGTATTTATAGCTCCCATAATTATTCCGATAATGAAATAATAAAACAAAGATCCTATTAATCCAAGAGAAAATATAGAATCTGCCAAAGAAGAAAAAACATTAAACGGTTGAGGAACATAAACAATATAAGAATCCATTTCCCATTGAAACTTTATTCCAAAGAGTCCTCCTATATTTCTCACCAGGTTATGTTGTGAAAGGTTTATATTAAATAAACTATATCCATTTTCTTTTAAAATCTGGCAAAACGCAGGAACAGAATTAGTAAAATAAGAGACAAACATACTTGATGTATTATCTGAAATTGACTCATTTGTGTGTTGAGTTCTTGAATAGGTAATAAACGTAATAAATGCGAATACAAATACTGCCATAATTATGGCTATCATTTTGATTCGTTTATCAAAAACAAGTCTTTTTGTTTTAATTAAATAGATAATTGCTCCCATTAATGTCCCAATCATCAAAACTATACCACCTTTTCCCCCTGATGAAAGAGAATAAACAACAAATAATATAACAATAAAAAAAAACAAGGCTGGCTTTTTTTTGTAAACTAATGTATATACGGGAGCAATTGCCGCCAAAGGATATAAAAAATTGGTTAGAAGAACAGTTGCAGGACTCACTTCAATTTCTTTTAATAATAAATTTGATCTCAAAGTCGCTACCTGATTCAACACTATAGCATCAATCAGATTTACAGATTTCGAAAACATATATAATCCTAGCAACGATAATCCTAGAAATAAATAAAACAGTGTTGTAATGCTTAATTTAATCTGAAGCGGGAAGCGCTTGAACACGACTTCTTTTTTATCAAAAATTAACACTCCAAATCCCAATATAAATAAATGAGCAAAGATGATAATGATACCTTCTTCACTGATATAATCTACAGCAGGTCTATTAAATAAAATCAATGCAAAGAGTACAATTAGCCAAGTGAAAATAAATGTATTTAATAGAAAATTATTTTTCCCTATTTTTCTTATAATAAAAAGAAAAATAAGTAAAAATAAGCTCATTAATATTATAAAAGTAATCATTAAGCTGACAATTTTTGTTTATAATAAAAAGTTAATAATAAAAAGCTTGGGACAATTGTAAAAATAGTCATAAAAAATACAAATAGATGATTATTTTCTTCAATATTATTTTTAAAAAAGAACAAACTTAGAACATATAATCCCACAAAAACAGGCCCTATCATTGAAATCCAAAAATATATCCCACTCATAAGTTTACTCCTCACTACTAGGCTACTCAGATTTACGCCAAATGAATATAAACCTATCATTATAATAAAAACCACCCAATTATTAATAAAAACCCCTAATATTGAAAGTATTAAAATGCTAATTAATGCCATAATTATTGCACCTTTCCTTTTCAACTCTCCTGAGAACATTAGACTTAATTGTTTATAAGAGAATAGTAAAGTAATGCCCCCGTTAATATATTTGTTAATAAGTACATAATCATTATAGTGTTTAGTGCCAATTGCTCTTTGAATTAAAAAATCGAAAAAGGGAAATAATATATATGGGCTATGTAATAATATGGAATTAAGAATATCTATACCCCCATCACTATAATTGAACACTACCAGTCTTTTTTTTACAGAACTATAAACATAATATAATATTATCAATAAGCCTATAATAATTAAAACAAATACAATTGTATTGACAAACAAAGTAGTAGGCAATAATACTGAATTAATAATAGAAAATAAAAGATAGTTAAACATCTTTTTCCTTACTAACATTATATATAGTATCGCAGAACTTAAAAAAGAAACAAGAAGAATTAATGTGGTTGTGCAAATATCAATATTTGCAAAATAATATCCTACTAATGGAATTAATATAACTACAGTTAAAGGCAAGAGAATTTTCCTTCCCTTAATTGCATTTCTATTTTTTATGTAGGTGAAGCCTATTAAGATTAGTGAAAAGTATGAAGAGATACCTTGATATATTGGCAATCTATTTGTGACATTTTCAAAATGAGAAAATTTTACTATATAAGAAAAGACAATTATTCCAAGAAAAGGGGGAACAAATGTCATTAACCTAAGTAAAAGTTGATTTTCAAGATTGATTTTCATAAACCTTATTTGAAACTATAGGCCATAAGCCCTAATTTGGAACAGATGTTTCGAAGAAATACATATTGATTTCTAATACTTTTACCAGTTGTTCCTGAAGTCCCTGAAAAATGAGGATAGGCAACTCTTATTCCTTTTTTAGTTTTTTTAATTAATTGTCTATATAATACAGATTCCATATATCCAGAAGTCTTTTTATTATGAAACTGTATTGATTTTTCAATATTTTCTTTATAAAAATCTAAAGAAACTTTATAAAAAATACTCATAACGAAAGGTTTAATATTTCTTATTGGTGAAGGGTAATAAAAGAAGAAGATATTAGGATGCTGATCTATAATATGAAAAATATTTTCTAAATTATCAAAAAAATATCTGGGTGTAAGCTTTACAAAACCTCCAGCTTTTTTTACTAATTCAGAATGTTCTACCATATAGTTAGTAATTTGCATTTCACCATGACCTTTTCCAAATTCTGAGACTAAACCTTTATCCTGCTGAAATAGTATTTGTTCAATAATAACTCCTTTTGATCGAAAACTCTCTATTTCATTATCTGATAAAATTGGATTATTTGATCCATCAACAATAACAATTTCCTTAAAGATATTCTTATTGATTATGGCATATAAAGCCTCACGAGATTCTTTTAGTCTTATATTACTGTCCGTAAGCGCGCTTTCAAAATCAGTAAAAGATCTTGTAACACTAGGTAAAAAAAGTGGGTATTCGCTATTCAAAATACAAGGTTATTAAATTAAAATGCAGTGACCTTTTACATACATTCCAAGATCATCTTCTAGAAATTGTGGTGCAACAACTATAGAGTCATTATCTAAAGTATGTGCTGCCCACCACGAAAATGTACTTGGCGCACAATATAATTTTTCAGAAGAAACCATAGTTCTAAAATCTTCTATAGCGTTAGCAGAATTTAAAATCTGTATGCCCTCAATTTCAGAAAAAAATATTTTTGCATCTTCATAACTATCAGTTACAATATAGATTTTACCAGATTCATTTTTAAGCATTTCTCTTATACTTTCATAATACTTTCCGTGCATTGCGGCCCACCCCGAATCTCCCTTCCTATAGTGTACAACAATTTTATATTGGGTGTCTAATTGATATTTATTTTTTATTACAGAACCTAGACTTTGTAAATCATCCCTATGGTTATTTAAAAAAGATTTCTCTTGAAAGTATCCAAAAATATTGGTTGATAATTTCGTATTATCTAAATTCTTTTTATTGATATAAAAAGTTGAAAATTTAAAAAAAATACCTGAAAATTTACTAATAAATCCTATTAAAACTGCAAAAAAAGCATAACTATTACTAACCTTTTTGATTTGTGAATCTGTTATTAAATCAACATATAATTTTTGATGTATACTCCATTTAATAGTCTTTGTAATGAAGTTACGCTCAGTTAAGGTGGTTATATAAGAAATATCTGTATTACCTTTTTTCTTTATAATATTATATGCGAGAATTTGAAATAAAACATTTCCAAATCCTCCCATAAGCCATATTTTTTTCATTAGGAATGTTGAATATACCAGTCAAAAATTTTCTTAACTCCATCCGATATCTCAATCGAATGTTTCCAGCCTAAACTATTTATTTTGGATACATCAACGAGTTTTCTCATGGTACCATCCGGTTTTGAATCATCAAAAGAGATTATCCCATCATATCCAATTGTATGAGCAATCATAGTGGATAGATCTTTTATACTTATATCATTTCCTGTACCGATATTAATATGGGTATTTCTGACTTCTTTTCCTTCTGGTGTAACATTATTGAAATTGATATTTTCCATAACAAAAACACAAGCGTCTCCCATCTCCTCACTCCATAAAAACTCTCGCATTGGTTTTCCTGTACCCCACAATTCTAGCCTATCTTTATATATACCATATTTATTTAATATTATTTCTATGTCTTCCTTAATATGATTACCAGAAATACCTTCGATTGGTCTTTTATGTAAATCTTCTTCTATAATATCCCAATCATTATTCTTCAAAGCCTTAGCTAAATATATTTTCCGGATCATTGCTGGTAAAACATGACTTTTTTCAAGATCAAAATTATCATTCGGACCGTACAAATTGGTGGGCATTACAGAAATAAAATTAGTCCCATATTGCAGATTAAAACTTTCGCACATTTTAATCCCTGCAATTTTAGCAATTGCATAGGGCTCATTCGTGTATTCTAAAGTATCCGTCAATAACTCATTTTCATTAATTGGTTGATGTGCATTTTTCGGATAAATACAGGTACTACCTAAAAATAATAATTTTGTGACATTATTTTTATAAGAATTATAAATTACATTCTGCTGAATTTGAAGATTTTTATATATAAAATCAGCTCTGTATACATTGTTAGCCATAATACCCCCAACATAAGCAGCTGCTAAAAAGACATATTCTGGTTTCTCCTTTTCAAAAAAATTTGCAGTAGCTATTGGATCCAATAAATCTAATTCTTTAGATGTCTTTCCAATAAGATTAGTATATCCTTTAGCATTAAGGTTTTTCCATATAGCAGAGCCTACCAAACCTTTATGTCCTGCTACATATATTTTACTATCTTTCTGCATAACCTATCTATTTTTCTGTGCTAATGCTAAGTCATGTTTTACCATTATTTCAACCAACTCATCAAAACTTGTTTTTGTAGGGTTCCAACCTAATAAAGTCTTCGCTTTTGTAGGGTCTCCAAGTAAAAGTTCCACTTCAGCAGGGCGGAAATATTTAGGATCAACCTCTACCAAGATTTTTCCTGTAGCTTTATCAATACCTTTTTCATTTTCACCAGTTCCTTCCCAAACGATTTCAATACCAGCTACTTTAAAGGATTTGGTAATAAACTCTCTTACAGTATGCATTTCACCTGTTGCAATAACAAAATCTTCAGGGACATCATGCTGTAGCATCAGCCACATACATTCTACATAATCTTTTGCATATCCCCAGTCTCTCAATGCATCTAGATTACCCATATATAATTTTTCTTGAGTACCTGCTACAATTCTTCCCACTGCCAATGTTACTTTTCTTGTAACAAATGTTTCTCCTCTTCTCTCACTTTCATGATTGAACAATATACCGTTTACAGCATACATACCGTATGACTCTCTGTAATTTTTTGTAATCCAAAAACCATATTGTTTAGCAACTCCATAAGGAGACCGCGGATAAAATGGAGTTGTTTCTTTTTGAGGAACCTCTTGTACTAAGCCAAATAATTCTGAAGTTGAGGCTTGATAAATTCTTGTTTTATTTTCCATTCCAAGAATCCTTACTGCCTCTAAAAGCCTAAGAGTACCAACAGCATCAGTTTCTGCTGTATATTCTGGCACATCAAAACTCACTTTAACGTGACTTTGTGCAGCAAGATTATAAATCTCATCGGGTTGAGTAATCTGAATGATACGCATTAATGAGCTTGAATCAGTCATATCTCCATAATGGAGATTAACAAGTCTTTTTTGATGCATATCTCTAACCCATTCATCAAAATATAAATGTTCAATACGATCAGTATTAAAAGAAGAAGACCTTCTTATAATACCATGTACTTCATATCCTTTTTCAATTAAAAATTCTGCCAAGAAAGAACCATCTTGTCCTGTTATACCTGTTATTAAAGCTACTTTTCCCATGTTATTTTATTTTATTAGATTAGAGTTTTTCTGCTCTAACTTTTCATATACTTTTTTTACTTCTTGTGATTTATCTTTTTTAAGAATTAATATTGCATTATCCGTATTTATAAAGATAACTTTTTTTAACCCTAAAAATTCTGTATGAACATCTGTTCCTATTACCATATTACCATATTTATCTACAGGATATCCATTATTTATGAAATAATTATAAAGAGATTCAAACGATCCCATATCAGACCACTGAAATCTTGCTTTAACTGCTTTTATCAACTTAGTTTTTTCTAGTACAGCATAGTCTACTGAAATTGATGGTATTTTTAAACTATCTTCTAATGGAATTAAATTTTTATCTTGAACGTTGAATGCCTTGCATGCTTCTTCATAAACAAAAGGAGCATATTTTTTTAATTCTTGTAAAAATATGCCTGCTTTGAAGCAAAACATTCCAGAATTCCAATAAAAATCACCACTTTTCATAAATTCCTGAGCTGTCTCAAGATTGGGTTTCTCTCTAAAACTTAATACTTCTCCATTTTTAATTTGTATATACCCAAAACCAGTTTCTGGCCTAGTAGGTATTAAACCAAAAGTTACGATATAATTTTCTTTAGCTAATTCAACCGCTTCCAAAACAGATTTCTCATACTCACTTCTACCTTCTATTAAATGATCTGATGGAGTAACTAAAAGAATATCATTTTCTCGTGCAGCAAATGCAGCAAATGCAATAGCAGCCGCGGTATTTCTAGGTGTTGATTCTATAATTTGAGTATATTGATCATATGAAATTTTAGACAGCGCCTCATCAGAAAGTTTGTAATTTTCAATATTACCTAAAACAAAAGCTTTATCACATAATGACTTATTTCTCAAAGCAGTTAGTTGAAACAATGACTTATTATTAAATAAATCAAGATATTGTTTAGGCTTATTCTTTCTGGAAAGAGGCCATAACCGACTTCCTACACCACCTGATAGAATTACATTTATAATTTTAGACATTTATAGCTTATCTTTTATCTTTTCAATCCAGTTTTTTTCTTTAACTCCATAGCCATAGCCATATTTATTTCCATAACCAAAATCATTTCTACCAACATCATTTAAAACAAAACCTACATTTTTGATTTTCGCTTGATCAATATTACTATTTGCAAATTCTATCAAAGCCTTTTCAGTATATTTAGAGCGTGTAACATAAATCGTAGTATCTGCCAGATCTGAAATTAAAAAAGTATCAGTTACTAACATTAGTGGAGCAGTATCAACAATTATATAATCATATTTTTTTCTTAACTCTTCTAACAATTCGTTATAACGTCCATTAGTTAATAACTCTGTTGGATTTGGAGGTATCATTCCTGAATAAATAACATCTAAATAGGGATTAAATGTAGACACATGAATAATATCTTCAAGACGAGTTTGATCTGAGTACAAATATTCAGTAAGTCCTTTTAATCCTTTTCTTGCTGTATTATAACGCTGTAGTTGTGGATTTCTTATATCCGACCCAATAATAATCACCTTTTTATTAGGTGTTGCTAAAGTCAATGATAAATTTACAGATGTGAAAGTCTTCCCCTCACCCTTAACAGTAGAGGTAACAAATATAACCTTACCTTTTTCCCTTTTCGGCAATATAAAATTCATATTTGTAATGAGAATTCTAAAAGCTTCAGCCATTGGAGATAAATCATTCATTTGAACAATATCCGATTCTCCTTTTTCTATACTAGGTATTTCACCAAGTATTGATGCATGAGATAATTTTTCCAAATCATGCTTAGATTTTATTTTATTATTAAAAAGCTCGGATAGATAAATTATAGCAAATGGCAGCAAGATCCCCACAAGAAGCCCTCCTAATAAAAACATTATTTTTTTTGGAGATACAGGTTCTTCTGAAGCATAGGCTTTATCAATAATTCTTGCTTTATCTGCAGTTATTGATTGAGAAATTGCAGTTTCTTCTCTTTTTTGTAATAATAACAAATATAAGTTTTCTTTAATTTGCTGTTGTCGTTCAATTCCTCTAAACATTTTTTCAATAGAGGGTAATTTAGAAATTTTTCCGGATACTTTATTTTGCTCACCTACATATTCGTTTCTAGCCAGCTCTAATCCATTCTTATTTCTCTGTAAGCTTTGCATTACAGATGAACGCATATTATTAATTTGCTTTGTGAGATCTATCACTATGGGATTCTCAGTTGTTGCTGATTCTAACAATCGATTTCTTTGTAATACCAATTGATTATATGCAGAAATACCAGCTATAGCTTCCGGGTTAGCTAAACCAACATTTGAAGGTAAAACCTGATATTGTCCTTGATGAGATACATAGTTAATTAGAGCATTGGTTAATTCAAGTTGTCCATCTAATTCTAATTGCTTAGCTCTGGCTGCAGCAGAACTCTCTAAACTGATTTTGGCTTCAGTTTCTATATCTGTTAATTGGTTTTTTGATTTAAAATTTTCTTTCTCATTCTCTACTTGTCCTAACTCTCCTGATAATTTTTTTATTCTCTCTTCAATAAAAGCTAACGTCTTACTGGATTCAGAATTTTTATCCTGAATTGCATCGTTATTGTATGCTACAACTAAAGCATTCAGAACATCCTTTGCTTTCTGAATCTGAGCATAATTCATTGATAGCCGGATAACTGTAGTTTCTTTACTTGTAAGATTAACCCCTAATAATTTTTGCATATTGGTAACCTTATTCTCCAACGTAATAACATTAAGTTCAAGGTTATTTATATTATCTATATCTTTTATACTTTGTGCATCATATTTATCATTTTTCATAATGATAATATTAGCATATGGTAATCCTATAGTTTTACCGAAGGAAGCTACAATATCTTTATCTAGCTCACTAGAAGAAATAAATAATTGATTACCTTTAATTTGTAATTTCAGTGGCTTTTTAGGAAATTTGACATTTTTCTTCTCATTAACAATTCTGACTTCTATTGGAGATGTTGATTTATATAATTCAACTTTTTTAAGCCCTGCATGAGCAAAAATATCAGTTTGCAAGTTTAAACGATCTACTACATCCTGCATTAATTTTTTAGATTTAAAAATCTCAATCTCGTTATCAACACTATTAGTTTTCATACCTCCAAATCCAGAAAGATCTTGAAGAATATTCATTTCAGCCCCCCCTTGTGCAGAATTATTTTTTGCATCTTTTATTAACACAGTAGATTGAATCTGATAGACAGGAGTTATGAATTTCAATACAAAAAAAGCAATAATTGAAGCTAGAATAGCACAAATAATAAACCATGGCCATCTAAGTAAATATGGTTTAATGATCTCATTAATGTTAACTTCTTTGTTTGTATATTGATTATCTTGTGACGGTGCACTCATTATGCTAAAAATTATTTTTTAAATACTAAGGCTAAAATAGTTACGACAATACTGGCGACTGATATATAAATAGGCATATTTGGATCCAATCGGGATGTTTTCTCTTTAGTTTTATTTGCAGAAACATAGATTACATCTCCTTGTTTTAAATTGTAATATGGAGATTCCATGAAATCAGAACGTGTTAAATCAACACGCACTTTTTCTATTTTACCATCTACAGTTCTAACCAATAAGACATTATCTCTCACACCATATATCGTTAAATCTCCAGCCAATGCCAATGCTTTCATAAAATTAGTTTGTCCATCAGTAATAACGTATTCTCCCGGACGAACAACCTCCCCCATCACTGAAACTCTAAAGTTATTCAACTTAACACTGATAGTTGGTTCTTTAATATAGCGAACAAGTTTATTATATAAACTTTGTTTGAATTGCTCAATAGTCATTTCCTTTGTGTTCAGTTTTCCTAACACCGGAAAATCTATTTCTCCATTAGAATCAACAACATAAGAAGGTCCGGATGCTGTAGGCGTGGTAGGACTTACATTACCTGTTAATTGAGGATTTTGTAGTATTTGGCCAGATGAATAGTTTTGATTAAATGGCTTTACTACATCTAAATCTTTTGCCATAACATTAATTACTAATTGATCTCCTGGCTGTAGAGTATTATTCTCCATTCGGAGTGCCATTTCCGTTGCTGTTTTATCAACATCCTGCAAATAATTAATATCATTACGGGTACGACATGAAACAATTACTAGGGTGGCTAACAACAGCATTAAAAAGCTTCTGATCTTCATATTTTTCTTTAAAATCGAATATTTGCAAATATACAGTTTTTGACTTATTGTTTATCCAGAACTTCAAATATTGAATTGTTACTTTTAAACTCAGGTACAATTATCTTTAATTGGCGCACCACTTCTAATTTATCTCTCCTCACTGCTGCTTTAGTCACCTGATTAGCCAATAGTTCAATATTTTTATATTCCATATTAGGATCTTTAGAAATCATAATTTTCTCATTATGAGTGGGTAGGTTTTTTGTATTATCACTCAATAATTCTTCATACAGCTTTTCTCCAGGTCTTAATCCTGTATAAACAATTTTTATGTCAGTCTCTGGTTCAAAACCCGATAACTTAATCATACGTTTTGCAAGATCTAAAATTTTAACTGGTTCTCCCATATCAAAAACAAAAATCTCACCCCCTTGTCCCATTGTACCAGCCTGTAATACCAACTCACAAGCTTCAGGAATAGTCATAAAATAGCGTACAATTTCTGGGTGCGTAATGGTTATAGGACCACCTTTCTCTATCTGCTTTTTGAAATGAGGAATAACGGAGCCATTTGACCCTAATACATTACCAAAACGGGTTGTAATAAATTTCGTTGTATTTCCTTCAGTATGTTGTAAGGCTTGCACAAAAAGTTCGGCTGTTCTTTTAGACGCTCCCATTACATTTGTAGGATTCACTGCTTTATCAGTAGAAACCATTACAAAGCGATTCACTTTATATTTACTTGATAAACAGGCTAAATTCTTAGAACCTAAAACATTTACCAGTATAGCCTCATGTGGATTTTCTTCAATAAGAGGTACGTGCTTATAGGCTGCAGCATGATACACCATAGAAAACTCATACTTCTGAAATAGTCTTTCTAATCTGTGTCTATTTGAAATATCTGCTAAAACAAATCTAAACTGTACGTGAGGGAACTTTTCTTTCATTTCCAGTTCAATTTCATACAATGGTGTTTCCGCCTGATCCAATACGACAATTAATGAAGGATTAAATTGAGCAACTTGGCACACAATTTCACTTCCAATAGAACCTGCTCCTCCAGTAACTAAAACGCATTTATTAAAATGCCTTTTCTTTACCTCTTCATTATCTAATTTTATAGATTTTCTATTTAAAAGATCTTCAATTTGAAGACTTTTTATATTTGTTCCCAGATCATTTTCTCTCATTTTTTGGACAGAAGGTGCTTTAAGGATCAATAATCCTTTTTCCAAAAATAGATTAACCCACATATTCATTTCATCACGGGTAAGATTCTCTTTAATGATAAGAACTCCTTCAACATCTAAGTCATCTATAGCTAAAGACTTTAATTTATCTTTAGTATATATTGGTTTACCTAATATTTTGGCATTAGTTGTATCATAACGTTGCGTTAAAAAACCTTCTACATAATAAGGCAAGCTAGAATTATCCAAAATAGCGCCAGCCATTGCAATAGATTCTTCCCCAATGCCTAATACTAATATTCTTTTTTTAAGAGAACTTCTTTTATATTCTCTTAACATATGGAAAGACTCTTTAACAACAAGTCTAAATAAAAACAGAAAAGCAAAAGATGTTGCAAAATAAAATCCCAAAAGAGGAATCAGAATAAGATGTTTACCTGTTATAGTAAAATAACTATAATTAATAACAATTACTACTATTGTTGTACAAACGCTTGCCGTAAACAATTTAAACAAATCCATAAAAGTAGAATGTCGAATAATTCCTGAATACGTTTTAAACATATACATAAACAGAACATTCACTGAAATAACCATCAAAAATTTCTGAAAGACACTTATTGACGGATATGGTTTAACATTTAGAGCTTCAACAATAACAAAGGAAAGTGCAAGTGAGAAAATAAGGATAAGGACATCAATAAATAGAACTATCCATCTTGGCAGATATCGTATATCCGTAAGATTTACCAGGTTATTCCCTGAATAAATCTTACGTTGCACATTTTTTATTTTATTCATTAATTTGGTTAGTGTTTGTGTGTGTTTTTAACGTTAAATTGTCAAATATATTTTCTAATATTAAAAATTTTATTTAACAAAATTTACACCAAAAAAACATTATTCTCAAGACAATACTTGTTCTTTTTACAAGTAGATAATACTTGAGTCTATTAGCGTGTAAAGATACATATAATTTGGTATTTTTACTTATTTAGTAATATTTTCTATAATCAACTCATATTCATAACCTTTTGTCACTAGAAAGCGAATTAATTTATTTTTCTTTTGAAAATCATTGAGCCCTTTATAGGTAGGCAATAGTTTTTCAGCGAAGATTTGTATCTGTTTTGTATAGTCATCCTCATAAATTTCATCCATACAATTCTGAATTAATTTTTCAGAAATGCCCTTCATTTTAAGTTGCAGCTTGATTTTTTGTTTTCCCCAGTGCTTTATATAAAATTTACCTCTAATATAGCTTCGTGTAAAGCGTTCTTCATTTAGATAATTTTCATTTATCAGATATAATAATATTTCATCTTTAGCTTCAGGAATCAGTAAAAAACTCTGCATCTTTTCCTCCACTTCTTTATGACATCTATCCTGATAAACACAGTAATTCACCAACTTTTGTTTAATCTCCTGAAAAGTAAAACTTGTGTGTTCGTTTTGCATTTTTTAATCTTAATCTCGGTCAAGAAAAATAAAAGAACAGCCGCAAAGCTATTCTTTTATTTATAGATAAATATATTAAGCTTTATTAATAATTAAACAAAGACTTTCCTTCCATTAATTTATTTACTTTTCCCTTTACAGCATCTAGCACTTCATCATTCTTTATGTTATCTACCACTTCTGAAATTAATCCAGCAATAGTTTCCATATCATTTTCTTTTAGACCTCTTGTTGTAATAGCAGCAGTTCCTAAGCGGATTCCTGAAGTAGTAAATGGTGATTTATCATCAAACGGAACCATATTTTTATTACAAGTAATATCAGCTTTTACTAAAGCTTTTTCAGTTTCTTTACCATTAACATTTTTATTACGAAGATCGATTAGCATCAAGTGATTATCAGTTCCACCACTTACAATATCAAAACCATTATCTATCATAGCTTTTGCAAGAGCTTGTGCATTTGATTTAACTTGCTTTGCATACACAGTAAACTTATCATCCAGAGCTTCTCCAAAAGCAACAGCTTTACCAGCAATAACATGCTCTAGTGGCCCTCCCTGAATTCCCGGAAATACAGCTCCGTCCAGAACCTGACTCATCATTTTGATCTCTCCTTTTGGCGTTTTATGTCCATAAGCATTTTCAAAATCTTTCCCCATCATAATCATACCTCCTCTTGGACCTCTTAGTGTTTTATGAGTAGTAGTGGTTACTACATGACAGTGCTCAAATGGGTTATTTAATAAACCTTTTGCAACTAAACCAGCAGGGTGAGCAATATCAGCCCATAGCGTAGCTCCGATCTCATCTGCGATTTCTCTGAACTTTACATAATCTAGATCTCTTGAATAAGCCGAAAAGCCAGCAATCATCATTTTTGGTCTTTCTCTAAGAGCGACCTCCCTCATTTGATTATAGTCTATAAGCCCTGTTTCTTTTTCAACTCCATAAGAAACAACTTCGTATTGTATTCCTGAAAAATTCACAGAAGAACCATGAGTTAAGTGTCCTCCCATGGACAAATCCATTCCCATTATTTTATCTCCAGGCTTCAGAACTGCTAAATAAATTGCAGCATTAGCCTGAGAGCCTGAATGAGGTTGAACATTTACATATTCCACACCAAAAAGCTCTTTTGCTCTATTAATTGCCAAAGTTTCGACCTCGTCTACCACTTCACAACCTCCGTAATATCTTTTTCCGGGATAGCCTTCTGCATATTTATTTGTCAACACACTCCCCATTGCTCTCATTACATTATCCGAAACAAAATTCTCGGAAGCAATAAGCTCCAGTCCGTGGCTTTGTCTCTCTCTTTCTTTTTCTATCAGGTCAAAAATGATATCACTCATAATTTAATTTAGGTATTTCAAGTTTTAATATTTCAAAATTACTGATTATTTTTATTAAAATAAAGTCGGTTGTGAATCTGCCATTTTTGGAATTAAGAGTTCAGATCCAATTTCTTTATTTAGATTATCTATAAAATGTGCCGACAAAAGAGGAGATGCTTTTTCTATATTCTGATGAATAAAGAAATATAAATTGAGCAAACCTTCTCCTTTCCATTGTGCAATCTTTTGCACCCATTCATCAAGACGGCTATAATCACTATCTGCATTAGCTCCAACATAACGAACAAAAGCAGTCGGAGTTGTTAGTCGCATATGCATCATATCTCTGCGTCCTGCTGTGTCAACAATAATATTTGTAATATTATGTCGTTCAAATAATTCACAAGTTTCATTAAAAATGTTTTCATCTGTAAACCATTCTGCATTTCGTAACTCTATTGCCAAAGGAACCTCAACAGGCCAATCTTTTATAAATTTCTTTAGACGATCAAAGTCTTTGGGTTTAAAATTGTCATGCAACTGCAGAAACACCATTCCAAGCTTTTCCTCAAAATTCATGATAGCTGAAGCAAACTGCGTAACAGGTTCCGTTACATCTTTTAGTCGTCTGAAATGAGATACAGTATTTGTTATTTTTGGGAAAAATTTAAATGAATCCGGAGCCTTATTCTTCCAAACAGTTACCTGATCTGGAGTAGGCATCCCATAAAAAGTAGCATTCATTTCTATAGAATTAAATTGTGTGGAATAATAGCTTAACTCATCTTTCGTCCCTTTAGGATAGAATCCTTTAAGATCAGTTTTATTCCATTTAGCACAACCTACAAATATTTCTTTAAGACCTTCTTTATTCTTTTCTAATACTAATGACGTATTTACATGATCTTGTGGAATAGTAAAATCTATTAAAGAAGGATTCTCTACTTGCCCGAATTTCATTTTTTTCGATCTTAAAAATTAACGTTTAAAGGTAAGGATTTATTAAAGAATATAAGTGTTTTAAGATTCAAAAAGGGAGCAACGCGATTAAATTGCTCCCTTAATATTCAAATAGAATTATTTCTATAGTCTTTTAAACCAATCAAATATAGTTTTCTTCTTCTCCTCACCATAGCCGTAACCATAACTTCCATAACCATAACTTCCATAACCATATCCATAACCATTTAACTTAAGTCCATTTAATACTATTGCCAGATTCGAAAGTTTTTTCTCTTGGTAAATTTTTTCAATTTCCGGAAGTTGTCTACGATCCATCTTACCTATCCTGATAATAAATAATGTAAGATCTGCCACACGATCTATAATACTTGCATCAGCTACTATTCCTACTGGAACACCATCAATGATTACATAATCATAGCGTGCCTTTAACTCATTAATCAATTCATCTAAGCGTTTACTTAGTAATAATTCAACAGGATTCGGTGCTATAGCTCCAATAGGTATAAAGTCAACACCATCAACAATATCACTCTTATGTATTATTTCATCAATACTAATAGATGGACTTGAAAGATAATGACTGGTTCCTTTTCCATGTAAAAGATCTACGCGAGAACTCAAGGTTCCTTTTCTCAAATCTAAATCAATGGCTATTACTTTTTTATCCAAATAAGATAACGTTGTGGCAAGATTTAAAACACTAAATGTTTTCCCAACACCTGCACTAAATGAGGTAAATGTAAATACCTTTGGAGGAGCCCCATCTTTTGCCATAAAACTGATATTGGTACGTAAAATCCGGAATGATTCTGTTATAGGATCACGTCCCGATTTACTTACCAGTACATCTCCCTTACTTTGTTTTTTATTTCTAACCAAAGGTATTTCACCTAAAAACGGAACACTCAATACATTTTCTATATCCTGACGACCTCTTACCCCTGTATTTAACATCATCATAGAAATTAATATAACTACTGGCAAAGTAACACCAATTGCAATACCTGTTGCTATTTTTTTTAAGCGGTTGGGATATATTGGAGATCCTTTTCCTGTCGGAGGGTCAACAATTCTAAGATTAGCTTCGGTAACAGCTTCATTCAATGCATTTTCTTCTCTTTTATTAAGCAAGAACATGTATAAATCTTCTTTTACTCTGCGTTGCCGCTCTATAGAAAGCATTGATCTTTCTTTTTGAGGCATTTGCAATACTTTACCCTGAGCCAAAGCTTCTTCTTTCTGGGCATTATTTAGCTTAATTTTTAATCCCCTAAGAGAATTATCTATTGCTCGATTAATATTATTACGCATTGCAGTTAATGCATCATCCATATCTATTACTACGGGATTTAGAGAATTACCTCCTTCTGCTAACCGATTTCTTTTCAGCAAAGCCATATTATATTCTGCTATTTGCCCTTCAACATTTCCTTCTATCAATCCTGTATTGTTAGGGATCAGACTATTTTGTTTTCCTTTATTAGAAATATAAGAACGCATCATTTCTGCTAATCTCATATCAGTTTCTATCTTGGATCCTTCCGTTTTATATTGATTTTTTTCAGATATATACATGCTCCCAGCCGAAGCTATATCTATACCTTGATTTGCTATTTTTATTTCTTCAATATTTGATTCAACAGAACCTAACTCTCCTTCTATTAGTGCCAATCTGTCTTTTATAAAGCTAGCTGTATTCTCTGCGATTTTATTCTTATCTTGTAAATAAACATCATTATACACAGTAATCAGAGCTTGCAATATATCAGCTGCTCTTTCCGGAGATTGATCTTCAATATTGACTTGTAACAGTGCTGCATCTTCGTCTATCTGACTAACATTAAGACTTCCTATAAACTGCCCCATCATTGCTTCTCTAGGAATCTTTGAAACCAAAATATCAACTCCATAATAATCTGATTTATAATATTTACTAGGAGTCACTAAAATTTTCCCAATAGGTGTCTGCACCCACTTATTTAACATTACCTTTAATTCTTGATCTTTCCCATTCTTTATCAGAACATTGTTCGCATCTACAGGAGTCACAATAAGTTCATAGCTCCCTTCGGAAGAAACTCCAGCAACTTTTACCTGGATTGGCGAGGATTTATACAATTCATGATTTCTAAGCCCCGAAGAAATTTTATAACTCATATCTGCTCCAGTTCTATCTACAACTAATCTCATCAATTCTTTTGATCTTAATTGTATCATCTCATCTTTTACGCTGGCTCCTCCCCCATAAGACCTTGTTATCCTAGCCGTAGTAGGTGTATTTGAAGATGTTTTAATCATTACAACTTCTGACTGGCTATACATAAAAGGTGTTTTGCTATATTGATAGTAAAAATAGCCTCCAAATATTAAAATGGATAATGCAAACCATTTCCAGTGATGTAAAAAATAGTTTAGAAGGTCAAGAACATTAACAGATTGCTCTTTTTTGCTTCTTATTATATAATCTTTTTGATGTATTGTATCCATACTTTAGTTATTTAGTTACTTTAATCAGAGTTAATACAGATATAATTGTACCTACGAGTCCTGTTCCTATACCAAAATATCTCCAAAACCTATCTTCTCTAGGAGTAACCTCTGGTGTTCGGGGCTCAACAAAAACCATATCGTTCTGTTTTAAATAATAAGCCGGAGAATTATAAATCTCCTTAGATCTGATATTTGTAACTATTTTATGACGAACTCCATCTTCTTCGCGAATTACAGTAATTCTGTCAGGTGCTGCATTAGACCCCATCCCTCCAGCTTTAGTAATAGCTTCAATCAGGGTTATCTTACCATCTGGAACTTCTAGCACTCTATTTCCTATAGCTCCAGCAAGGCTTATTTTAAAATTCAAGATTTCAACTTTTACAATAGGTTCATTGATCAATCGTCCGTTAATTAATTTATTACGTATCAAATCTCTCACCTCTTCTAAAGTCAAGTTCTCTACATGAAGAGTCCCTAAAACAGGAAATGCAATATTCCCGTCTCTGTCAATTAAATATCCTTGAGCATTTGACGAAAGATCTATTCCTGTTGAAACATTTCCATCGGTCCCAACTTTATAAGTACCTGCTACAGTATTAAATGGAGCAGCTAATTCAAGTGACTTAGCACTCACTTGAATACTTAATCGGTCATTTTTTTGTAATTTAAGTGCGGGAGCTTCTGCAATCGGGTATTCTACATCTGGTATCATATCCTCAGCATATACCACTTTTTTGGATACACAGGAATTTAGCAAAATAAGGCTAAACAGAGTCAATCCTAAGATAAATTTATTCATCACGTTATAATTTATTATTTTTTATTAGTTCTTGACTACATAAATATGCAGCATTTTGATCAGGTAAGCAAGATAATTGCCCTACATTTACATTTGTTATTATTTTCTCTAGACTATTAAGCATTTGATCAAATAAATTTCTGTTCCAGCGAATTGCAGTACAGCTTGGTAGAACAGAGAGCAGCGCTTCTTTTCCCGATACTTTTTTCCATTGATTTTCCGGAGCCTGACGCAAGCGCACTAATCCTTCTAACAAAACACCTACATTCCTATAACAAGGCGTTTTACCACTCCATGGCGTCCCATAAATCACAATCCTTTCATCTTCCATAATCCGCACAGCAGGATTATCATCATTCAATAATTTTGTATCCGATATATATTTCAACCATAACCGACTATGTGTACTTTTACCTGTTCCACTCTTCCCTAAAAAAGCATAGCCACTACCATCTTTCTCGATTACAGACGCATGGAATAATACAGTATTATATTTCAGCATAGCCTGGCCGAAAGCTACCATTAGCAACCAGCTGAGAATTGAGGTAGTATATAACTCTTCTTCTAATACATAGATTGTGGATTGGCTAAAGTCTTTGGTACTAAACATCTTCCATTCTCTGCTTTTTTCTTCACTTTGAACAGAAGTTATATAGTTCTCTGAGGATTCTTCAAAACGAAATCGGTCCCCCCAGACAATAGAAACATCACTTAATAATTTGGTTTCTCCGATACTTTCTTGTAATGAATTTAATTCTAGTTTAACCTTAATTTTCACAGTTCCAGATGGCCTCTCTGTAATAAAGTCAATAAATGAAGGTAAACAACGATTTATCTGGATCTGCATAGGCAGAATCAGCTCCATAATATGGTCTGCTATCTGAAAATAGACAGACTTTAGATCATTGTGAAATTTCATTTTATCATTCTGCATTTTTTCTCATTATATATAAATAGTCTGTTGACATTTTCCTGCCAACTTCATATCATGTGTTACAAATACTAATATTTTATTTTTTCCGGCTTCCAATAGACGTTCTATTAACTTTCCTCCTGTATCAGGATCAAGAGCAGATGTCACTTCATCAAAAAGCCAAATATTACAGTCCCGCATTAGTGCTCGTGCTACAGCAATACGTTGTGCCTGTCCTTCAGAAAGTCCATAACCCGATTCTCCTACAATTGTATCTAATCCATCCGGCAAATCATATACAAATTCAGCGCATGCCAGATATAAAACTTCTCTAAGTTTACTGTCTGAAACTTCTTGCTCTCCTAACTGTAAGTTTTCTTTTATACTTCCACTAAACAATTTATCGCCTTGCGGTACATATGCTATATTAATACGATGCTTATTGGATAAAGGTAGATGCTCCGCATCGGTATTAATAAATACTTCTCCTTTATCTGGTTTTATTAGTGCCAGCAATAACCTTATGAGTGTTGTTTTACCTTTCCCACTAGATCCTATTACTGCTGAAGGGTTTCCTGCGATGAATTTAGCATTAAGATCTTTTATGACCAATTTATCATCATAACGGAAACTCAATTGATTAATTTCTATATTCTGAGGCTCAGTAATATATTCCTGTTCTACTTCTTCTTCTACTTCCACCAATTGTAACTCCTGTACTCTGTCAACAGCTGTTCTGAAACGAATAAATAATGGCACAAATCCCATCATCAGTAATATTGGAGCCTGAATACGGCCTACTAATTGTAAAAATGCGGTCATCGTTCCAAATGAAATTTCGGATGCATGCAAACGATATACTCCCCAACCAAATGTTAATAAGAATCCGGCATTAATAGTCAGCTTCATTATTCCTTGGGATACGGTTGAAAAATTCAACAGTCTGACTTTTAAATCATATATATCACCTTGGCTTTTTTCAACTTTTTGCCAACGTGCAAACTGCACTCCCAATGCCCTTATAGACATCCTAAATCGCAGATTCTCCTGTACTACATTTCCAAATTTACTTTCTGCAGTTTTTAACTCTCTGTTTAATGTTCTTAGCTTTTTAAAATATATTTTTGAAAAGAGGAATAACGGAGATATTGCCACAATTAAAATAGCCAGCATTGGATCCATTAACCATAAGAAGCCAAAAGAAGCCAAAAGCCTTATTGTAGTTAGTATAAATGAGACTGAAGAGAAGCCTACCATTTGTACAATTTCCTGACAGTCATTATTAATTCTCACCTGTACGTCTCCTGTATGCCAGTGCTTGCCAACCTTCCAAGTCGACAACATTTGGGATTTAATTAAAGTATTCTGCAGAGAAATCATCATCTTCATTCTCGTTTTTTCATTTAACCATCCCGAGTAACTTCTCATCAGAAGAGCTATAATTACACTGCAGACAGATAAGATTAAAGCTTTTTGTAAATCGGATGTACTACCATCTACTGCAAAATCAACAGCTTTTTTCGACCAGAATACAAATAATAATGAAAATGCAATCGCTGCCAATTCTAATATAAAATACAGCAATAGCTCTCCACGACTATTTTTAGCAAGAAGCCATGCCCATTTTAATTGATATGATAAATTTGTATTCAATAAATTTTATTTTTTTACTAACCCTGAATAAAAATGCACTAAAGGAAAGCTTAGTGCTTCCATTGGTGCATAAGGAACATATTTTATAAAGCTACTCCATAGCCTTCTCTTGGTTCCTTCTCTTTTTCCAGAATTTTCGTTTTGATATCTTTCGTCATGAAATCCAAAATTTCCAGATTTCCATATTTCTTCCATCATCCAATCTGCAGATTGCTGTCGTTTGGACGGGAAAGGTAAATTTTCTTCAGACAGACCTATATATTTCACCAAAACTTCATGTAATAATTCAATCCATTTTATAATTTTCAGTTTTGTATAAACTACTTTCAGAACATTACCATCAACCTGATTACGATATGTTTTATATAACCTTGCAGCGTCACATAATTGTCTTATTCCTATTCCGAATGACAATAGATGCTTCAGGATATGTGCGTTTACTTGCAGCATCTGTAGCAAAGGAGACGGGAGTACTATCTCTTCTTTCTGTATACTAATTCTTACACTACGTTTTTTTTCATGTTGCTGTAAATGTTTCAAATAGCCTAATAAGAATGGATTATGTATATCAAATAACTTCTGATGATGATCTATTTCGCAGTCTCTCCATAAATAAAAACTACTATAACCAGCTGTTGCTTCTGTTACAATACCGTATTTTGCAAGCAATCTATCAGCTTTATAAAACTCATCAGTTGTTTGAAAATACCAATCTATATCTCCACAAACTCTTCTGCCCGGATTCTCATAACAAATAGCCAACCCTTGTCCTTTTAACAATATTGGCTGTATGCTTTCTTTAGAAAAAAAAGCAACCTGTTCGGCAAGAATATCATTCATCCATCGGTTTCTTTGTTCAATCTTCTCTACCCTTACTAACCATTTAATATGCATTTCACGAGGTGGAAGAAGATCTGAACTCAACATTTGTATCCCGTCGAACACAATGCCTTCTACTGTTTGTTGTATAGAAATACGGAATAATGTATCCCAGTCGGCTTTAGACAATGGGAAACAATCTATAGCATCTATAGATCTATTCCAGAGTCCTGCACGCAAAAGCGCGAAGAAAGCCTTAGAAACTTTATCCTCTAACATAATTATTAATCCGTTAGTAATCCTTGTTTTTCAAAATCCTGTACAAGCCTTTGAGCATCCTTTTCTGCTATTGCATAGTCCACATTATAATAAGCTAACAATACTTCTGTCACAGTCTCAACATTGAATTCTTTTCCCTGTAATTCTTTCCATAAAAAAGCAGCTGTTTCATTCAAAGTATATACTTTAGACATATCTATCATATCCTGTTCCGGATCGATTATAACATATTCATCACCTAAATGTCGCAACATTAAATCCTCCCTTAATTTCATATTTTTATTTTATTCCGAATATTTTACTATATACAGCTCTGATTACACGTAACTTGTACCAAATTTGTCCTAGTAATGTATTAATACTTAATTCTTTTTCTCCCCGGTATGCCTGGATTACAACTGCCAGTATATCTTTATCTGTGATTATTTCTACCTGTTGTATATTACCATCACCAGCAAGTGTAACAGTATTTTCTTTGATTCTGACAATCCGGTGCAATACATAAGCATTATTAAAATATGCTAATACAATTTTTCCGTTCACTAAATCATTCTCCTCAAATCTCTTCAGCACTACCAAATCCCCGTTTTGCAAAAATGGTTCCATACTTCTTCCAGCTACAGGAATTTTCACTTTCTGACCGGCATCTAATCTTTCTTTTACCTGTTCAAAAAAAAGATCATTAGGAATTATCCTCTTACTCAGGATCTTTTTCTCCATACCTACTATATACTAAAAACTGAATCATATCTCGATCAAATATACAATTTAATATAAACCTATAAAAGGCATCACTATTCCGTAACTAAAAAACAAAATTTTCCTAAAATTAAAAAAATAATTCAATAATAATTTATATTTATTACATTTAATACAATTATTATATTTTGTAAATATTTATCAATTTATAAGCACTTATTTTAATACATCTTTATAAATATCCAAGCACTTCTCTGTCATTTTTTTTCGGGTAAAATATTCTTCATAACGATTTTTACTCCCCTCTGACAATTTCTTCTGAAGATTTGCATCTGTACTTATACGTTTAATCGCATCCGCTAATGCTACTTCATTTTCTGCTTCAACTACTAAACCAGAAACTTCATCTTTGTTTACCCAACTAACTCCTGAAGCCGGTATATGTGCACAAACTATAGGTTTTCCACAAGACATAGCTTCAATTTGCACGATTGCAAAAGCTTCGGTCTTCCATATAGAACTCAAACAGAACATATCACATACTTCGAAATAACTCGAAATATCTTCATCTTCTACAAACCCTAATAGTGTTACTCTATCCTGAACTCCCAATTCTGCAATAAGATTTGTAAGAGACTCCATTAATGGTCCTTTTCCTCCTATTATAATTTGATAATTTTCATCCAGATACTGAGCTGCTCTAATAAGGTATTCATATCCTTTATACTCTACAAGTCTGCCTAGCGAAAATATTATATGCTTATTTTTATATTTTTCTTTTAATTTCTCGGCTTTTCCTTTATCGGCTAATAAAGGCTCCACACCAATCGGGATATAATCTATTTTATGTTGAACCTTGTTCAAAAAAGGAGATTCTTTAACATATATGGGAGTTGTCCCCACAATTCTGTCCGCTCTTTTGATTAACCAATTTTGCAATGGCTCATACAGCTTTAATAATGTCTTTTGTTTCAGTATATCACTATGCCAGTGAAGTATCACCTTTCCCTTATAGTCTGAAAGAAACAATGCTAAGCTAGCCATTGGATCAGGATGATGAATGTGAATAATATCATAATCCTTTACAATTTTGCGTAGTTTAACAATTAAACTTGGTGCCAACATTGTTGCTGCTAACTTTACTTTTGTAGCCTCTATAATTAATTTAGCATATGGATTGATGTTAATTATACCTGCAGGATAATCCTCTGTAGATGCACAAAGCATATCACAATACACTCTTTCCCCAGAAAGCCCTAACATCAGATCATACATCACTTTCTCCACTCCTCCCCGAATAGGATAAAACTTTCCAAGCTGTAATATTTTCATTTGATTATTATTTCTCATATTAAGCTCCAAATAAAAGTGTTTGAAACAATCCACCCCAAGAATGAGTTACTGGTTCTTCCAGAACTTTCTTAGGTATTATATTCAAAGATGAAGTATCTCCCTGTATTAACAATTTCATTCGCCCAGCTAACTCTTTAGGATCATTTGGATTAAAAAAAGCAACCTGCTGGCTTCCTGCAGCTGTTTCCTGAGCATAAGAAAGATCTGCCAGTAACATTGGTTTATTAAATTCTGAGAATTCCGAAATAGGCAGCCCCCAAGTTTCTATTTTAGAAGGAAAAACCAGACAATCACATCTTTCATATTGCCGAAAAAGAGATTTTCTATTTTGAAAACCAATCCACTCTATAGATTTCACAATTTTACCATATCTCTTATAAAGCCAGATTGCATATTTATTCTCATTTCCGGAAAGTGTTATATTAACTTTAAAATTATTAATTCCCTCATTTTCCAAAATTTTAGTAGCATGACAAAGACATTCAAAATTTTTATGGCTATTTGGTGAAGCTGCATATATAAATTCATAAACAGAATCAGTATTTTTTTTAAGACTACCATCCATATCTTCATTCTTTGGAGAATTAGGTAATGCCACAATTATCTTATCCGATTTCAGTTTAAACAATTTTTTAAACTCATCTTTCAGCCATTGTTGCTGAACAATAACAAAAGTATTTTTATTAATATTCTTTTTATAAATAAACTTTGAGAATAAAGATAACAGTACTATTTTGGGAGCGAATAAGCATTCCCGCCACCTCCATTCATAAAATGGAAATGGATTATGACAATACACAGCCTGCTTTTTAGCAAATACATTAGGTGTTGTATCATGCAATGATAGCCACAAATCCACGGGAGCCAGTTCTTTGGATATCTTTTTCATACTGACATATTCGTACCATAACCGATTTATCCATCTTTTTTTGGGCCATTGATTTTCAATATATTCAATATTGGGAAAGTCTGCCAGTTCTTTTTTGTGAACAATAGCAATCACTCTATAATTCTTTTCTATAGAAAATTCTGAAAGAAAGCTTAAGCAATCCCTCAGTATAGTAAGAGTTCCTCCTACATTTAAGTTTATAGCTGATACTACTATCGTCTTCATTGATTTTCTTTTGTTACTTCATTGAAGAGATTAACCCACTTTTTCATAATCCTATTCTCGGAGAAATTTTCCGAGAATTTTTTCCCCATATGCCCCATCTCTTTTCTTAGTTCATAATTTCCAATAAGATTTAATATTTTTTCCACCATCATTTGAGAATCTCTTTCTGGTACCAGATAACCATTTATACCATCCTGAATAATATCTTTTGGCCCACACTTACATGCATAAGCTACCAGAGGTAAACCACAAGTCTGGGCTTCTAAAAGAACCATACCTAGACCTTCATATCGTGAAGTCAGTACCATAATTGAACTTTTCAGATACTCTTCTTTAATTTTTTTTGTAGAGGGGTATAAGTTTATTGTTTCTGAAAGGTTCATTTTTTTAATTAAACATTGTAATTCTTCTTTTAATGGGCCATCTCCAAAAATATCTAATCTCCATTCAGGATTTTTCACATGTATTCTTTCCCACATTTTTATTAATTCGTCAAATCCCTTCTGATAATCATAACGTCCTACCGCTATAACTCTTTTGTAGCTTAAAGAAGATTGTTCTGATGAAGTAAAACTATTAGCATTAGGAATAACTTCTATATTGGGCATATTTCCCCAATAACCTTTATCTTCATTTGTTAACACTACAAAACGGTCATATTTTTGTACCAATTTATAATCATTATTACTTCTTATTTTATCTATAATTTTCCATATACCTTTGCGTCCATACTGAAGACGTTTGAATCGTGAAAAGTGAATCTCAACAATTTTTTTACTACCGTCTTTTATATCATGTACAAAAGAAACATCATGATCAAACATAGAAATAACAACATCTGCCTTCAGATCATACAATATCCCTTCTAGTCTTTGTTTATGTTTTTTTTGCTTTAAAAGGTAGGACAGACTTTTTTTATAAACTCCTTTATCAATATCATCACGATAATTTATATCCAAATCTATATACTTAATCTTCGGATTCATTTCAAAGTAGGCACTCCTCCCCTTTTGGTCCGTAGTAATAATAGTAATATCATAACCAGAGTTGACAAGATAGTTTGCCTTATTGGCAAGAACACGTTCCATCCCTCCGGAATTAAATGTTCCTAAAATATTATATACTACCTTCATAAATATTATTAATTTATTTACTTATTTTTTGAAAAAGGTCATTCCATTTTTTCATAACAATTTCTTCAGAAAATCTTTTTGAGTACAACTTTGCTTTCTTTCCCATCTCGAATCTTAAATCATCATTCTCAATAAGCCTAAGAATTCTATCAGCCAGCATTTCGACATTTCCTATTTCTACCAGAAATCCATTTTCTCCATCCACAATAATATCTTTTGGTCCACATTTACATTCGTAAGCCACCAATGGCACTCCACAGGCTTGTCCCTCCAGTAATACCATTGGCAAGCCTTCAAAAAGAGAAGGCAATACAACAATAGAACTATTAAGGTATTCCTGCATTATAAGTGGAGTAGTAGGTTTTAAAGAAATAACTTCTGTTAATCCTGAATTTTGAATTTGTTTCTGAAGAGCGCCCTTCATGGGTCCGTCTCCTATAATATTTAATTTCCACTCAGGAAATTTTCTATTTATAATTTCCCATGCTCGGATCAGGTCATCAAATTTTTTACTATCAAAATAACGCCCAACAGCTACAACAACTCTATTTGTTAGTGTAGATGACTCTTCCGGTTCAAAACTATTCGCATTTGGTATTACTTCCAGATTAGATACTCCATTCCAATGGGCTTTATCCTCATTAGTTAAAATAACAAATCTATCATACTTTCTTATAACATACTGATCTAACCAATTTTGAAATCTTCCAATAATTCCTCTCTCAGCTCTTGCGAGCAACCATGTATATCTAGATGTATGGATTTCTAATATTTTTTTGCTTCCGTCTTTTATACCTGGTATAATATAAACATCTTTCGTAAACATAGAAATCACAATATCCGGTCTCAATTCTTTCAGAATTTCAGACAATTTCTTTCTATGCCCTAAAATATTCTTTATAAAACCCATAAGTCTTATAGGAAAAGATTTTTGGTCATACTGAAAATAATTAAAATTCAAATCAATTTGATGAACCCTATCAGACAGTGGATAATGAGGTTTATATTCCAGTTGTTCTGTAGTAATAATATATACATCATGCCCTTCTTCTGCTAAGGAATTGGCTTTATTAGTCAATACTCTGGTCATACCACCTGCATACCATGTATTATTTATACAGTAAACTATCTTCATTTCAGGTATTTATTTTTTTCTTCATTATCTAAACAATAAAACAAGGCATAGATAATAAAAAGATCTGTTGCCACTTTAAGCCAGATAATAAATGAAAGCCCCAATAACATAATAAAAAAGAAAGTATAGGCTGGAAATTTTCGAGTACACGCCCATGCATTATACACAAAAAATAAAGAAAAAGTGATTAACCCTAAAAGTCCGTTATAAAAAATGAAACGACAATACCCAATATCTGTTCCTATAATATGCCAGTCTGCAAAAACAGCTCTCCCAATTATCCATGTCTTTAAATCATTTTGATTTGGCCATATCCACATTTCAGTATTGAGTTTGTCTGTTGAATCTGTTTTCCATTCTCCTTCTTCTACCCAATTAAAAAAACCTTCAAAACCAAAACGAAGCTGTTCTCGTATTTCTCCATATGTATTATAAAAAAATACAGTCACCAAAATCAGAAGAAAACTCACAATAAGAATACTTCTCCAGAATTTCAGCTTATTAAACGAAATTTCACTAGTTATCAATTTAGAATTCAAAAATAAGTAAACTAACGCTAGTACCATTCCTATTGTTGTAGTTCTGGAAATCATATTCCCAACAACCCCAATGATAACAAAAGCAGCCCAATAAACAACAGTATTACCTCTTCCTTCAGCACTTACCCTTGCCATTACTGCAACTAAGCCAATCAGAATAATAGAAAACCTTGTTCCTGCCACATCAACAGCAGCTCCAATCCCATATAGCCTCTTTGCCTCATTTAAAAATTTAACATCTGCCACTGTAGCCTGTGAAATATAATTATCCACAAAAGTTTTTACGAATAATACATTATCTATTAGAAGCGCAAGAATACATTGTATAACACAAACAGCAATTAAATAATTCATTATCAGTCGAAAATCAACATATCCATGAATATACCGAATGAATCTATATGTAGCATAAGCACCAAAAAGCCAAACTGAGAAAGAACTAATGTAAGAAGCATAAGTATAATCATCTGTGTGATTAATATCTACAGAAATAAAACCTATTATACTGAACAAAATCGCAAGTAATATTGCGGGAATTAATTCTTTATTGATTTCAATTTTGTCTTTCTGGATACTGGTTATAACTCCACAAAGCAAACCTATTACGGCAAGCATAATCTTAGTATTTATTCCCCTAGGCAAAAAAGTAAATTCAAAGGGAAAAAAGTAACAACTTACAATAATCCCTGTCAATATATAATAAATGACTGAAATTCTATTTTCCTCTGTTTGCTGTATTATCATAAAAAATATTCTTATCGATAAATAAAACCATACACAATTTTTGTGAATAGTAAATTATACATTTTAATAACCCAATCCTGTTTCTTTAATGCTGCATATTGTAATAGTTGAATACGCAATGAGAAATCTGGATTTTTTCTGATATAAGCATTAGCTTCAGGATACCAATTTCTCCATAAATCATACATATTATAATCTGATCCAATTAGTAATGGAAGCTTAACGTTCAGTTTAAAATATTGTATTTCATTTTTATAACAATCAATTTTCCCTTCTTCTTTTATATAATGAATAATGTCATCTGTATTCTGATGAATTTGCTCTAGCTGTGGTACAGACACTTGCTTTGTATAAGCATTCGGGTTTGTTTGCATATAGTGATAAAAAGCCTTCTGTATATATGAGATGTTTTTTGCTTTTATAAATAGCTTAATTATTGTCATATCCTCTCCCATACTTCTTCCATCTGGAAATGTAATCTGGTTATCTAAATACAGACTTCTCTTGATGAGCTTATTCCAAACATTAAACTTCATTTGCCCACTTAGTATTTTACGAATAGCTTCTTCTATCGTAGAACATATAGGTTGCTTCATATAACGTTCATTTTTATTAAAAGATAAATAATAATCACAATATACAATATCTGATTTTTCCATGATAGCTCTTTGGATAAGTACTTCAATCATGTCTATATCAATCCAATCATCACTGTCACAATGAAAAATATACTCTCCCTCCGCAACATTTAATCCTGTATTACGTGCTGTGGGTAATCCTTTATTTTCTCTATGAGAAATGATTCTAACCTTATTCTTTTTTTCAGGGTAGCTTTCAACAATATTTTTAACTATATCAATACTATTATCTGGAGTAGCATCATTTACAAATATATATTCAATATTATTGTAACTTTGTTCCATTAAAGAACGGGTGCACTTCTCCACATGAGATGCTACTTTAAAAACAGGAATAATAACAGATACTAAAGGTGTATTCGTTATGATAATGTCATTATATATGGATGGTATTATACTCATGATTATATTACTTTTTCAGAGCTTTCACTTTTATTTTCTTGATAAAAATCCAGCTTTTTATTATTCCAAAATATTCTTTAGATGCACACCAACCTAATACTCTTAAATGAAAGGGTAGATAAGCAAATGAAAATATATACTCATTGGCTTCAGGAAAAATTTGATTCCACCTTTTGAAATCATTAATATTCAAAGAAAAAAGAATAAATCTTTTAGATGCCAATTTTAAAAGATTTACAGAGTGGTTAATTTCACTATACCATTCTTTTTGTATTAGAAAAGAAACAATAGCTTCTGTATTTATTACAGCATCACTCATATTTCTCATAAAATCCCTTGAGCTGACAGATTGTATATTACAAATATTGTAATGATAAAAAGCACTTTTTATATAATTAATCTTCATTGCAGCCCCAAAAGCCTGAACAGAAAAATATAAATCTTCCCACAGGTCAGCTCCTGCATTAAAACGGATATCATGCTTCAAAAGAAAGGTGCATTTAAACATTTTGTTCCATAATGCTCCGTGCATTTTTTCTTCTAATAAAGCCCGTATACAAGAAATATTATCTTCACCATAATTTTGACTACTATATGTTTCTTTACCATCACCTGTAACATAAAAGTCACTCCATATAATATCCGAATCATATTTTATAGCCTCTAAGTAAAGTTTCTCATACGCATCATTTTCCAACCAATCATCTGAGTCACAAAATGTAATGTATTTCCCTTCTGAGACTGATAGGCCTTTATTTCTTGAAGATGCAGCCCCAATATTATTTTCATTATTATATATCCTGACCCTTTTTTTACAGTCTGGATATTTTTCCAAAATATTATGAAGTAAATCCAGACTATTATCTGAACTACAATCATTAATAAAAATAAACTCAGTATCAAGCAATGTTTGTCTAAATAAACTATTTGCACATTTTTCGATATACTTCTCTGCATTATAAACAGGTATGATTACAGAAATCTTAAATCTTGCTTCCATTTATAATTTTTTCTTCCCGTTCTTAAAGTAACGAATCAATATTTTTATTCTTTTCCATAAGGAAAGGCGATCATATTCATCTAATTTATTATAATAAAAATCATAATAAAATTTAGGATCGAAATAAATAGATCTTCTGTAATACTCCCACCATATATCGAAGTTAAGACACCACGTGTTCCAGGGTTTAGCTCCGTTGTAATGAACGATTCCATATTTCAGTGCATATTCGGCTACTTCTTTTGAAAAATATGGTTGACTTACATCACTTAATATTTCTGAAGTTGTCCCAACAATACAAAAAGAAGGGGGCATATATTTTATTTTTCCTTTACAAACAATATTAATAACATCCATATCCTGAAAAACCCATTCTTTTTTTGAAACCTCTATAAATTTAGAAACCAAACCATCTTCTAATATTTTTTCAGAATTCAAAATAATATTTCCGGCTGCTATATACTGACATGGCTCTACTCCTATAACCTTTTTCATATATTCTTCGAGATCAGAATAAGGAGTAGCTACACCAGCTACATATACATCATTCAGATCAGTATTGATAAAGATATCTGTCAGATCATCTCTAAAAATTATATCAACATCATGATACATAATTTTACCATATTCAGGAATCAATTGTGGTATTAATAACCTATAATAAGTTGCAACAGTAATACCTCTAATCTGAAATGCATCCTTAAATATATCCCCTACGCTCCGATAAGTAATATTACAATTAGAATATTGAAACATCAACTTATCCAAAAAACCACTATAAGGAAATTTAACATTATCATCATGAATCACAAAAATATCATAAAAGGTATCTTTTTTTGCATTTTCAAGCAAAGAGGTTATACAAACACCTGCCTGCATAACCAAATTATCATCAAAACAAAAAGCTATTGGAATTTTATTCATTTCAATACAATCAACTAACTAAAAATATTATGCCTTATACGCTTTGCCTGTATCCATAATCTGGGAATTATCCATACATTCCGCATTATAGCCCATGTAATTATTCTATGACGGAATAAAAGATTAAGCTTTACAATATATGCATTAGACTCCGGAAACACATTTTTCCATAGTATAAAATCATTTATACTATTACCACTAAGCAACAGATTCTGTTTTGACACCAGCTTCAAAAATGCAATATTTTCTCTCATTTCTGCCAATCCCTTTTCTTCAATAAAATTTTCAATACCTTTTATATTTTCCATCCATTCAATATTTAATTTTGGTGTAGTGATATGACTTACACTAATTGAATCTTGACGGTATTTGACATAATGATAAAATGCTTTTTCAATATGAGCTACCCTTTCAGCATAATAAAAAAGCTGAACACATACTCTTAAATCTTCACATATATTCAAGCCATCTGGAAATCTTATCTGATGCCTTATAAATAAATCTCTTAAAATTAATTTATTACACATCCCTCCGAGCATCCTACTTGTAAACATTCCCTCAAGCCCAGCCAATGGAGTTTCTTCACATTTCTGGCTAATATAATCATGACGATCTTTATATTCATTATAATAATCACACCAGACAATATCAGCGTTTCTATCTTCGGCCAGATTATACATTTGTTTCAGCATATCAGGATCAATCCAATCATCCGGATCTATAGATGCGATATACTTACCTTTGGCTAAAGACAAGCCTGTATTCCTAGCTGTTGCCACTCCTTTATTTTGTTTATGACGAATAAGTTGTATCTTGTATTTAGCGACTTCACTTCGTGAGACTATTTCCGAAAGAATCTTAAAACTATTATCTGTACTATAATCATCTACAAAAATATATTCCATGTTTTCACATGTTTGCTCTAATAAAGAATTAACACATTTTACAATATACTCTTGCACATTGTAAATGGGTACTATAACGGAGACAAACGGATTATTCATCTTATATAAATTATTTATTAGACATGTGTCTATTTTATATTTTTTAACCTTGAATCTTTGATATTACCCCTTGGGGCAATAAACACTTACAAAAGAGTTTCAATCTGTATACTTTATAATATAGCCTCCCTCGAAAACCATTTTCATAATAAATATATTTCAAATTTTCCATTCCTAAATTTTCTTTTTCCTTTCTAAGACTTTTCAAAAATATCCTTTTATAATGCCAGGGAATATTTTCGATATTCATGTACGAAGAAAAATCCCTAAAAAAAAGTTCAGATGCTTTTCGTTTCAAATCTGAATAATGACTCCCACCAGTAATACTCTCTGAAAAAATTCTTATATAAACGCATGTACTGTTGATAAAATAAAAATTTTTAAGATTACTCATTTGCAAAAGAAACATATCATCAGAATGCCATGCAAGAGGGTAATGTTTGAATCCTATCTCTCTGTATTTCTTAGTGCGAAATATATGTTCACTAAGACTACTGTTTGTATGCCCCCTAAATTTATGGAGTAATACATTAAGCATATTATAGGTACCTGAAGCTAAATGTTCATAATAGCTTTCGTTTGTCAGACGACTTCCTTCTGCATCACATGTTATATTTTTCACTTTAACAACATTAATTTCCGATGCTATGTTTTTATAGTGTTTAGAAAACTCTTCAACAAAATCTTGGCTTATAAAATCATCATCTCCCAAAATTTGAAACCATTCCTCATTAACATTTTTTAAAATTCTTTCCCATTGAAGTAGCAGATTTTTACCACCATAGTTTTCTTGGTAATCAAAGTATTGATACTGATCTTCCAACAAGTATTTTTCTATGAGAGGTAATGGATTATTTACACTCTTATCATTACCTATATAAAGCATAAAATTCTTATCTGTTTGCCCAGCAACAGACTTTAGTGTTTCCTCAAAATAGTCTATCTTATAATAAGGAATAACTATAGCTAGTTTATGCATTAATCAATGGTTTTATCAATTGTTTTAATATGCGAATATTCATTAGTCCCTTTAATTTAAAATATGGAAAAAAATGTAAACTTATCAATAATGATTTTATACTAATTCCATTATACTTATAATTATCTTCTATAAAAAGACTATAGGCACCATATTCTGCTTCATAATCAATTTCATCACTAATTATATTATTATATTTCTTCCGAATTTCTATATTTTTTTTAAACCATTCTATATTAGGGTTACCTGGTGAAAAATGCTCTAATATAATATCTCCCAATACATAATTTTTATACTTCCCCAAAAGTCTTATGCATAATTCTGTATCGTATCCGTGGAATCCTCCATTATCGTTTGCAAATTTATACAGATTGAATATGTCTTTCTTAATTGCTAGAAAAACACCGTCAACTATCTTAACTTCTTTAGTAAGGGAATCAAAAGTTTTAATCATATTCTTCATACCTGATCTTTCATGTTGATATATATTGATCATAGCATTTGCTTCGTTGGTGTACCAACCTGAGGGTACAGTTGGAATATAGGTACCTCCGGCAACTCCTAATACTCCGGGATTTGACAATTTTTTAAAATGATTAATTATAATATCTCCCCATGAATTAGTATGATACTTTACATCTTCATGACAAAAAATCAGATAGGGGTATATCGCTTTTTTTGCACCAGAATTGTATGCTTCACATATTCCCATTACTCCAGGATTCCAGATTTGAATAATTTCATACTCTATCCCTATAGTTTCAGAAATATTTTTTGAAAACTGATTAAAATACTCTTGATTATATGAAGACACAATGATAGAAATCATAATAATTAAATATTTTCAATAAATTATATTTATATTAGTTGTTTTATTATCCTAGCAGGAACTCCTCCAACTATTGTATTCGCAGGAATATCTTTTGTTATTACAGAGTTACTTCCAATAATAGCATTTTCGCCTATAACAACTCCAGGTAGAATCACAACTCCCTCACCAATCCATACATTCTTTTTGATTATAACATCTCCTTTACTATACAATTTTCTTTTTATTGGAGGAAGTTTAAAATCAGATAGATTATTTGTATTTCCATGAAAATGATCTGTAATAAAGACTCTGCTCGCTATTAAAACATTATCTTCAATGACGACTCTGTTAATCGCACCTATATGACAAAATTGTTGGATTATAACATTATTACCGATAATTATTTCTGGAGTATAAACTTCATTTTCATAAGCATTTATTGCTTCAATTCTAAAGTTGTCTAATGCAGAAAAATTATCACCTATACTTACATACTCCAATCCGTAATATTTTATAGGTAACTCCAATCTTATATTCTCTCCTCTTCTTTTCAGCTTATTAATAATGATATTTAGCTCTACTTGACGAGAGTATTTAATTGATGTATTAACAATCTTATATAGAATTTTTTTCACACTATATTTCAAATCAAAAATCATCTTTGTTTTTTATTACAGATTATATAATTATACAATATTTTATCAATATATTTATAGCCATCCTGAAAAAATAATTCTTTAAAATCATGATATAAATGATTCATTAATTATACTACTTATAATACAGTATAAATTAGTTTATTTTATAAAAATCAAACATTGTAGAAATTATCATATCTTGATCTGTAGTACTAAGTTCATAATAAAATGGTAATCTTAATAAGCAATCTGTGAAATGATCAGAATTGGGGATATCTATCTGTGGATTATTCGCTAAAAAAAAGTCACTTTTATTCAAACTTAAATAATGAAATACAGGATGAATATCTTTTGATTTCATGTATTGTATTAATTTTGTCCTTTCTTCTAGATCACGACAAACAATATAAAACATATGAGCATTATTAGTTGCATAATCAAATATTTTTGGTAATTGGATATAACCTTTTTCTGCTAATTGCCTCAATCCATCATTATAAACATTCCATATTGTCACTCTCTTTCTTTGTATTTTATCTATATTCTCAATTTGTGCATATAAAAATGCAGAAATAATTTCAGATGGTAGAAATGATGAACCAAGGTCGACCCAGCCATATTTATTGACCTCACCACGGAAGAATGCAGAACGATTTGTTCCTTTTTCTCTTATAATTTCTGCACGATCAAAATATTTTTCATCATTAATAACTAACATTCCCCCTTCTCCTGCAATAATATTTTTAGTTTCATGAAATGAAAAAGCAGCAAAATGACCTATAGCACCCAAAGCTTTTTTTGTACCATCTGAAAAAGTATAATAACTGTCTATTGCTTGTGCAGCATCCTCTACAACATATAACTTATATTGGTTAGCTAACTTCATAATTGTTTCCATATCACATGCTACTCCCGCATAATGTACTGGTACAATTACTTTAGTTTTTGGAGTTATATGTTTTTCAATTTCTAAAGGGTCTATATTTGGATGGTCATGACAAGAATCTACAAAAACAATTTTTGCTCCCCTAAGCGCAAATGCATTCGCCGATGAAACAAATGTATAACTCGGTACTATTACTTCATCTCCGGGCTTAATATCACACAGAATAGCGGCCATTTCTAATGCATCAGTACAAGACGTTGTCATCAGTACTTTAGGGAAATTATATTTTTTCTCAAAATATTCCTGACACTTTTTAGTAAAAATACCATCACCGGAAATCTTTCCACTTTGTACTGCTTCTTGGATATATTTTAATTCATCACCTATAATAAAAGGTTTGTTAAATGGTATCATGCTAATTGTTTTATTTTGTTCCAAAATTCATCATTAAGTTTCGATGTATCAAAACTTAATGATGGTGAAAATATTATGTCTTTATCATTTAATGTTATAGAATATACTCCTTTTTCAGGTATCCCATAGCTTAGCAATAGAGTATTCAATAGACATAAACATCCTGATTTAAAGATTAAATCTTCTATTTGATTATCTTTTTCCCAATCAACTGAAATACAACTTTGAGCTAAAATTTTACCATTGTCTACAATCTCATCAACAAGATGTGTCGTGGTTCCAATAAGTTTTGAATTTCTTTTTTTAGCTGCCTCTACGGTTTTCATTCCGATAAGACCTCCAAAACTCGGCAATAGAGAGTAATGTAAGTTTATTAATTTTGGCTGAAATAAATTTACAATTTCAGCATCAATCACTTTATGAAAATTTGTCACAATAATATCGGGATCTATTTCTAAAAGTTTATTTTTTAAATCAATGTTATTTTCTCTATTATATCTAATTATATCTGAGAATATACTATTTTCCTGGGCATAATTTAAAGCATTACAATCTCTATCACCTATAACTGCTACAATTTTTATTGGCAATTTTAGTAATCTAATCATTTCACTTATAAATATAAGTGTCCCCCCGCCTCCTGAAACTAAAAAAACAATTCTCATTATTAGTCTTTTATTGAAAAAAATTCTTTTGAACACTCTCCCATATTAAATAATAAATCAAGAATAGTTACACTTGGTAAAAATGCTCCGTATAATTGATTGTACTCTTTATATCCGTTGTAATTCATCCATTCTACTTCTATCCCATTCCTTGAAAACAATTCCTCGTCTACATATATTTTAGCGGCAGGTCCTGATAAATAGACGTTAGCATCAAGTTGTTTACATATATTTATTAATTTAGAATTTCGATCACCTTCAATAAGTAAATCTCGGTCTCTTAAAATTTTCGTTTTTATATTTAAATAATCACAAATTTCTTTTATCAAAATTTCATTAATATCTGTTAGTTTACTTAGTCCATTTATTTTATTTAAATAAATATCCTCTAACCAAGGGAAAACACTTTTGAAATACTTCGATTTTGAATAGTTCTGTTTTAATATCTTTAAATGTTTTATATTCCATTTATTTTTAATTCTGCTTATACAAGTTTCATCTATTAGTTGTGTTAATGAATAATTTTCAACAGGAATAGTAATCCATTCCCCTCCTTGAGCTGTTTTAATAACATTTCGATTTCTCCAATCTCCTTTTGTATACTGAACACTATCATATAAAATAAAATAGTCCACAGAGGATATCATATCAAAATAGCCCCTCCATGGAATATAGTTTGATTGAGAAATTGCAACTTTCATAAAGTTATTTTTTATAAATTAATTAAGTATTTTACTAAATATCTCCTTTGCATATTCAAAAGATGAATACTCTTTTACTTGTTTAACAGCATTATCAGAAAACATTTGATATTGTTCAGTATTAAGTTTTAAAATTTTTAAAATACCTTCTGCTAATTTATGACTGTTAGCCATTGGAATTTTATATCCATTATAATCATCAATGACCATATTGGTAATTACTCCAGTATCAAATCCAACTACTGGAGTACCACATGCCAGCGCTTCAGAAACCATCATAGGACCAGAATCTTCAATAGATGAATTAACATATAAATCAGTTGCTTGATACAATAAAGAAAGTAACCTATAATCTTTAATATAATTAATTTTATGTTTCTTAAATTTCAATTTTTCAAATTCGTTTGATACCTCATTTGAAACAACTACTATAACTATTTTTTCTAAATCCTCAGAACGTATGGTGGCTTCTAAAATAGATAAGGCCTCCAATAAATATTTAAACCCTTTACGCAAATCGTTCATATTTTGAGCACCCGATAAAATATAAAACTTATCTTTTTCAAAATTAAAAATCTGTTTTGCTACTTTACGATTTCTTGGAGATAACAATTCTGTATCGATCAAACTATTTACATTATATATTATATCCTGATTTTTATATATCTTCGACATTTCAGCTTGTTCTAAGGTTAATCCAGAACCAGCAATAACCTTAAAATTTGCTTTTTGTGCATTTTTATATTTAATATCAAAATTTTGTTTTGCTAATAGTTTTTGATCTTCATTAAGAATTGCAGGACAAGTATCTGAACAGCCATAAATATACCCCTCACATCCCCATGAAAAATGACAACCTCCTGTGAAATGATTCATATCAACTGTTATATTGTATACTTCAGCACCAGTTTTATTATATATATTCAATAAATCAGTACTATTTAAAAAGTCAATTGTCATTCCAGTAAATATAAACTCAGGAATAAATCCAATTTTTTTTATTAAATGATCAGCATTAATATTTTCAGATTTCTCATCTTTACTGAAAAAACCATATTTACTATCTATAAGTAAAACTTGTTTTAACTTTACTTTATATAAAATAGATTGTATAGTATGAAAAAATATTCTCCTAATCCTACTAACAGTTTTAGTATTATTATATTCTATAATAAAATCATCAGTCTTTGTTTTATTTTTAACACATAAGACTACATCATGATTCATAGATTTCAGAATACAAGCAATTTTATACATTGCCTCATATGCACCATTCACATCTCCTGTTGAAAGAATAAGTATTTTCTTATGTTTTAGGTTCATCAGTTTATTTCCATATTAAAGGTGATATAATAATCCCATTGTCAATGTCCCCATTTAAACTTAAGTTATTTCCCGTATCAATAACTTCAAACTTCAACCCATTTTTTATAATATCATATAATTCCACTCCGGGATTATCTACAGCAACAGAAATTTTATAACTACCTGGTACCATTGTATTTCCTTTCAAAACGCCTTCAAATACGTTAATATTTTGTTTTAATTCCATTCTATTAATAAAAAGTACACGATCATATTGATCCATAATTGCAATATTTAATCTTGCATTATTAGAACTTCTAGAGATAATTTTAATCATAATATTTATATCTTCTCGATGATTAAATTCAGTTGCATTTTTTTTATTATTATTGAATAATTTCACATCTATAATCTGTGCTTTTTTAGAGAGGTTTTCTATGTATTCAAAGTCTAATATTGTTTTGGAATCAAATTTCACATATTGATCCAAAATTGGATTAATATATCCATGATTAATAACTGTACCATTAGACATCAGTATTCCTGTATTACACAATTGTTTAACAGACGCCATATTATGACTTACAAAAAGAACTGTTCTTCCTTCACCTTTACTTACATCACCCATTTTCCCTAAGCATTTTTTTTGGAACTCGGCATCTCCTACGGCTAAAACTTCATCAACAATCAATATTTCGGATTCCAGATATGCAGCTACTGCAAAAGCTAACCTCACATACATTCCTGAAGAATAACGTTTCACAGGTGTATCTATATAACGTTCTATACCTGCAAAATCAACAATTTCATCAAATTTAGATTTTATCTCTTTTCTTGTCATTCCCAGAATAGCTCCGTTTAGAAAGATATTCTCTCTACCGGTCATCTCAGGATGAAACCCCGTTCCAACTTCTAATAGAGATGCTATTCTACCTTTTACTTTTATACTTCCGGTTGTGGGTTTAGTAACTTTTGAAAGTAATTTCAACAATGTCGATTTACCAGCACCGTTACGACCAATAATACCGACAGCATCACCTTGCTCAATTTTAAAATTAACATCCTGAAGAGCCCAAACATAATCTGATTCTCCAGATGTTGTACGGTCATTAACTTCACCAACTGTCAGATAGGGATCTTTTTTACCTCTAATCTTATACCACCATCTGTTTAAATCATGGGTTAATGTTCCGGTACCAACCTGCCCTAATCTGTACTGTTTGGATAAATTCTCTACTTCTAGTGCTATATCTTTCATCTATCTTTATGCTAAAATTAAATTGTATCCATAAATCCTTTCTGCACACGGTTGAATACAATTGCTCCTATAACCAAAAATATACTTATTACAATAAAGGAGTAACCTAACATTTCAACATTAGGGTTCCCTATGCCTAAAAATGCATACCTGAAATTTTCAATAATTGATGTTAAAGGATTCAATTCTACAAGGTACTTATACTTATTATTAATACTTGACAGTGGGTAAATTATCGGTGTTGCATACATAAACAGCTGTACTCCAAAAGTTAACAACATAGTCATATCTTTGTATTTGGTTGTCATACTGGAAAAAATCATTCCAACTCCCAATGCAAATGCTGCCATCAACATGATTAAAAGAGGAGTAATCAAAACAAAAATATTAGGATGTAACTGCCCTTGATATGTATAATAAATTACAATTATTACAAAAAGTAAAAACTGTATTCCAAATTGCATTAGATTAGAAACAACACTAGATAATGGCATAATTAATCTTGGAAAATAGACTTTACCAAAGATAGGAGCATTCACTGTAAATACAGTTGATATTTGGGTTAAGCTTGTTGAAAAATAATTCCACATAACCACACCCGATAAATAGAATGCTATTTTTGGTGCACCATTTGTCGAAATTCCGGCTATATTACCAAAAACAAGTGTGTAAATAACAGTTGTAAGAATTGGATTAATAAAAAACCATATGGGACCTAATATTGTTTGTTTAAAATAAGTTACAAAATCTCTTTTAACTAAAAGCAGTAGTAAATCTCTATAACGCCATACTTCTTTTAAATTAAGATCCAATAAATTAGATTGAGGCTCAATTATTTCGGTCCATTTATTTTGCCTATTATCTTCCATGTTATTCATTTTAAAATAATGATTATTATTTACACTAATTTTAAATCATTTACTACCATCTCCCCGATTAGTCCATCTAAAGTGTATTTAGCCTGCCATCCAAGTTTTTGAAATGCTCTGGACGGATCACCAATTAATAAATCTACTTCTGTTGGTCTATAATAGTTAGCGTCAACTTTAACCACAACTCTGCCTATAGCCAACTGATAATCGGGATGAGTACATTTTATAACTTTAGCAATTTCATATTCTTCTTTTCCTTCAAATCCTAATTCAATACCACATTCCAGAAATGCTTTACGAACAAAGTCCCTTACAGTAGTAGTTTTCCCGGTAGCTATCACAAAGTCCTCCGCTTGTTCTTGTTGTAACATAAGCCAAATAGCTTCTACATAATCTTTTGCATGTCCCCACCAATCTCTTTGAGCATTAAGATTCCCCAAATACAAACAATCTTGTTTTCCCTTTGCAATGTTGGCAACTGCCATAGTAATTTTTCTGGTTACAAAAGTTTCACCTCTTCTAGGCGATTCATGATTAAACAAAATACCATTACACGCATACATATTATAGGCCTCACGATAATTTTTAGTAATCCAAAAGCCATAAATTTTAGCTACTCCATAAGGAGAACGCGGATAAAATGCAGATCTCTCATCATAAAAACCATTTTCATTTTTATTATCTGCAAGGCCTCCATATAATTCTGAGGTTGAAGCCTGATATACCCTCGTTTTTTTCTCTAACCCTAATTCCAAAATACGTAACGTTCCTATTCCATCAACATTAACCACATATTCCGGGGAGTCAAAGGAGACTTTCACATGGGACATGGCTCCTAGGTTATATATTTCATCAGGTTGAATCTCTTGTATAATTCTAATAATATTTGTTGAATCTGTTAAATCACCATAATGAAGTTTAAAATTAATATATTCTTCATGCTGGTCTACATATAAATGATCTATACGCTGTGTATTAAAAGATGATGCTCTTCTCTTAATGCCATGTACCATATATCCCTTTTCCAACAACAACTCTGCTAAATAAGAACCATCTTGTCCTGTAACCCCTGTAATTAATGCTTTTTTCATATCAATTAGATTTTTTAGAAGTTATTTGTCAATTTTAACTTCTTTATAACTATTCTGATTCTCAAGAAACCATCGATAAGTACGTCTGATACCTTCTTTTAAATCCACCTTGTAACTCCAGCCTAATTTATTAAGTTTAGATACATCCATTAACTTTCTAGGGGTACCATCCGGTTTTGACTCATCCCATATAATATCTCCATGATGTCCTACAATAGATTGAATTAACAATGCCAAGTCTTTAATTGTCAAATCTTCACCTACGCCTACATTATATAAATATTCCGGTAATTTATTATTCAAGGCAAAATATACAGCCTCTGCCATATCATCAACAAATAAAAATTCTCTTAATGGTGTTCCTGTTCCCCAAAGTGTAACAGGAGCATGACTATTTTCTTTAGCATCATGAAACTTACGAATCATTGCCGGAAGTACATGAGAACTTGTTAAATCAAAATTATCATGTGTCCCGTATAGATTTGTTGGCATTAAGCTCACAAAATCCTTACCATATTGACTTCTGATTGCCTGACAGGCCTTGACTCCTGTTATTTTTGCAATAGCATACCACTCATTTGTCGGCTCTAAAGCTCCGGTTAATAAACTCTCTTCTTTTAATGGTTGTTCTGCAAACTTTGGATAGATACAGGATGAGCCTAAAAAAATAAATTTCTCAACATTAAAACGATGCGCTCCATCAATAAGATTATTTTGTATTTGTATATTATCCATTAAAAACTGATAAGGATATGTACTGTTTGCCATAATACCACCTACTTTTGCTGCTGCATCTATAACAATCTCTGGCTGTTCTTTAATAAAAAAGCTTTTAACGTCCTCCCGATTTCTCAAATCCAATTCGGCAGAACTTTTAACAATCAGGTTTTTATATCCATACTGGAATAATCTCTGATAAATTGCAGAGCCTACCATTCCTTTATGTCCAGCAATAAATATCTTTTTATTTTTCATTTCAATTTCGATATATTTTCATACAATAATATTTATACTCCTATTTAAAATTGCATGCATCTTCTCTTATCAGAATTTTATTCTATCAGTATAAAATAATATAAATTAGCTATGTTCTATTTTACATTATTAACAGAATAAGAAATTAATTCTTTTTTATTCTATAAGTGTGACTGCATAATATTTACTTCATTAGCTTATTCAATTTTCTATATACAAAAGAAAGTGGAATATAGATAAAACCTGTTTGAATAAGACTTGCTGCTAATACCTTATTTCTATATGAATATTTATTATATGATTTTAATATTTCAGTATCAATTTTATTTTTTTGTATTCTCTCCTTTATTAAATAATTACGAATAACATTTCGGGCAATACCGTTCCTGTCAAACATAATTTTTAGACTTATATCATCTTTTTTTATTCTGTCAGCTTTTAAAATTGTAACATTAGAATTATGCCAGCGATAAAAAGCTAATTTTTCTGGTATATATGCAATTTTATACAATTGTGCTATCTTAAGCCATCTACAATAATCTTCAACAATAAATTTATCATCATAAACACCTGTCTCAACCAGAACTGATGTGCGCATAACAACTGATAATGCCAGAATTCTGTTTCTGAGAACTAGCAAGTCATAAAATTTTTCTGAATCCGCATTATATAAAGCGGTACAATCCATAATATCTGCCTGAATTTTAGATTTTTCATTAATTGTATAAGCATCTGTATAAATCATTCCATAATCATCTCCCAAATTTTCCAATTCAGAAATGCATTTTTCTATGGCATTTTCGTGTAAAAAATCATCGGCAGCTATTATTTTAATATACTCCCCTGTTGCCATTTCAATACACTCATTAAGAATCGTTACCACGCCGGTATTTTTACTGTGGAAATTTCTATTTGCTACATAATTATTTTCTGTCAGCCATTGTTCAAAAATTTTTCTACTATTATCTTCAGAAGCATCATCTGCTACAATAAGCTCTATATTAGCATAACTCTGAGATTTTATACTATCAAGATTTTCCCTTATGTATGCCTCTTGATTATAACTAATAACTATAATACTTACCAGTGGCAGTTCATTCATGTTAAAAATATTTTATTTGAATTTTCTAAAAATAACAAATCACTATTTCTTAATTCAGGTTCTATTTATAAAGTTATATTTCTTAACTTCTGCCTCGGAAACTTTAAGCCCAAAAAATTCCTTATAATCAATTCGTTTATTTTCATTCCATAATACTAATAATTCTTCTAAAGAAAAATAACCCAGAATGTTATTATATCCTTCTGTTTGTGTTAAATTAGTATGAACACAGGGTGTTGCGACATTTTCAAGACATACCCCTCCTCTTGTATCAAAATATGGCAAAAATTTCTGTAAATTGTGTTCCAGAGAATTAGGAGCCTTAAAATCGGTAACTTTAATCATTGCCATAATCTCTTGACGGGAAAACATATACCCTGAAACTCCAATTGGATATGTCCAGTCAGAAAATTCACTAATTTCATTCCATTTAAACCGATATAAATTATTAGAAATCTTACTAAATGAAGGAATTTCCTGCTTCATCGCTAATGCTGTACTATAGTTTAGATCTCTTCCTCTGGAAAGGCTTACAATATCTAGTAAAGGGTCTACTTCTTTTAACCAGTTATAATCTACTTTTTGAGAAAATAACATATCATCCACGTAAAAGATAATTCTGTCTTCATTTGCTTTTTCCAAAATTCCTATAAGATCATTTCTAAAATTTGTCTCTGGTATAAATTCTACCGGAAACTCAGCATATATCCGTTCCAAATCTTTATAAGAATTCCTATGCTCCTCATTGCTTACATGAAATAAAACTTTTACAGAAGAATAGTTATCAACATTTTCAAAATAACTTGCTAAAAATCCGTCAAGCTGCATAGCCCTGTCTTTTGAAAAAATTAAAGAAACAATTTCCTTATTAGCAGGGGCAAATATATCTTTCATCTGATGATATAGAGCAATCTTTGGATCAGCTCCTATAGGTTTTCTCTGGAAACCTTTCTTGTCAAGAAAGGCTAAAATTTTAGATTTAATTATTTTTTTCATAAAATATCACTAGAAAGCATTTAAAACTTTGATAATTTCATCAACTTCAAATTCAGTCACTACAGAACTTATAGGTATACTTAAAACCTCTTTGTGCATTTTTTCGGTAATTGGAAAAGAAAGATGATTAAGCTCTGAGTAAGCCTCTTGCTGATGTGGTGGAATCGGATAATGAATAATTGTTTGGATTCCATTTATTGTTAAATATTTTTGTATAGCGTCTCGCTCTTCACTGCGTATAACAAAAACATGCCATACGTGTTCATTTTCATCCAATGGATTTTCGGGTAAGATGATTTTAGGATTATTAATTTCAGAAATAAAACGTTTTGCTATTTTACGACGTGTTTTATTTTCATTATCAATATATTTCAATTTCACATTCAAAACTGCAGCTTGTAATTCATCTAGACGAGAGTTTAATCCTTTATAAATATTCACATATTTTTGGTTGGAGCCATAGTTAGCTATTGCTCGAATACTTTTTGCTAAGTTTTCGTTATTGGTAGTAACAGCTCCTGCATCCCCCAAGGCGCCGAGATTTTTTCCGGGGTAAAAACTAAAACCGGCAGCATCTCCGAGGTTCCCCGATTTAATACCTTTCAGTTCCGCACCGATTGCCTGTGCGTTATCTTCAACAAGCTTTAAATTATATCTTTCAGCCAAACCCCTAAGCTTTTCTGAAAAGACAATTCTTCCTTGCAAATGAACAATTAAAATAGCCTTTGTTTTAGGTGTAATAGATACTTCAATTTTGTTAATGTCAAGATTAAAAGTTTTGTCATCAGGCTCAACCAAAACAGGAATTAATCCGTTGTCTGACAATGCCAAAATAGAAGCAATATAGGTATTCGCCGGGACAATTACTTCATCTCCAGCCTTCATGAAGCCTAATTCCATATAAGCGCGAAAAATCAGACGCAATGCATCTAAACCATTAGCTACTCCAATAGCATGCTGAGCACCAATATACTTAGCCAGGTTATTTTCAAAGTTCTCAACTTCTTTACCCATCAAGTACCATCCTGAGCGGAAAACCTCTATTAATTTCTTTTCAATAGCTTCCTGATGACACATATTAACCCTCTGTAAATCTAAAAACTTAATCATTGGTCAATTTATAAAGTTGCAACTATATATATTTCTCCTGCTATGTCTGGGTAAAATTCACCTAATTTCATAAATCCCCTTAACATACTTTTGTCTAAAACACTTTCTAATTGTTTATCTGTTAAGGGTTTCAACCAGTAACCTCCTTTATTCTTTATTTTATATCCTGATTGCAGAAAATCGCGTTGCAAAGTTTCCGGAGTATAAATTCTCATATGCCCATGATGAATATCTTTTTTACTCATTTCAAAAATACTCTCTATAAAACCTATTTCTACTGCCGCTTGTCGGTGTAATGATCTTGCATTAGGAACAGCACATAAAATAACTCCTCCATCTTTTAGCCACGGCTTAATATAATTCAATAGTTTATCCGGATCTTCAACATGTTCTAAGACGTGTCCTAATATAATATTATCAAATTGTTTATCTAACTGAACATCTTCAAACAATGCTTGGATAACGTTAATTGTTGGAAATTTAAGTTTTAATTGATCTGCAAATATTTTTGAACCTTCAATAACAGTTAAATTAGGGTCAATATCTTTTAAATAATTAGTCATTAAGCCCTCTGCAGGTCCTAATTCCAATATTGATCCCGGTTTAAGAAATCTATTAAATACTTCAAAGGAATACTCTATTGTCATTGAATTGGTGAATGTTGTATACAAACTATTCTCAGCTACATTTTCTAACTTTTCCTGGCTAAATTTTTTCATATTCTTATATAAGTTTTTCTAAGTACACGTTAATATTATCTAAGATATTCAAATTCTCTGGTAAAATAAATAATCCTGTGCCTACTCCAATAAAATCTACTCCACTTTCTCTAGCTGCTTCATAATCATTTATAGAATCTCCAACAAAAGTAATTTCCTGAGTTTGCAATTTCAGATTATTCAATACTTCTATTTTGGGGTTATAAATTTCATGTTTTACAAACAAAATTTCATTAAAACAATCTTTAAGACCAAGTTTAATTAATTGCTTTATTCCTTGTTCCCGAGAAGACCTTAATGATAGCAGTACTAAATTTATTTTCGTCGAAACTTTTCTGATAAGGTTAAGATCAACAATTAATTGATCATATCTTAAAAAGACATCTGACTCTATATTTTTAATAAAATAATCTCTGTATGTATTTTTTAAATCTGAATTAGTGATAAATCTATTTGCAAAATTTACATTAGTTGCCTTAAAAGTTTTTCTATAATCAATATATTCATCAAATGGATCAATCACAATATTATAACCATCAAAAAAAGATTTAATTACCTCATATTGACGCCTATTTGTACTAATTAATGTATCATCAAAGTCTAATACTATGGTTGGCTCCATTAAAAAAGGTTTCTTCATAATATCTTACCATTTTATTTCCAATTTGTAAAGACGCCTTGGGTGTTACTATACTATTACAAAGTTCTTGTATTGTAAATAAAGGAAAGTTATAACCTGACTTATATGTCAGTATTCCAGCACCTGCAAATCTGGGATTAATTTCTATAAAGTATGGTATATTATCCTGTACAATAAATTGTATATTAGACACTCCTTTATATTGTAAGAATTGATGTATTTTCTTACAATATCCGCCTATTAACGGATGATCTATAATTTCACTTTTCACACTCATTCCTGACTTGGTTTCAATCCTTTTTCTAACAGAATAATAAAATACCTCCTCATTAATGTAGCTTGTAAAACAGTCTACCGTATATTCTTCTCCTTTAATATATTGTTGAATTATTTTATTACTAATATCTATATCAACAAGCTCTTCCTTACTATAAGCAATAAAGATATTTCTGCTACTAACCCCATCATTATCTTTAACAATAACAGGAAAGTTTTTAATTGAATTTACATCCTGATACATTATCGGAACCTGGATAAAATCCATTAAATAGCTATTAATCAAAGCTTTATCATTGCACAATTCATTTACATCAAAAGGATTCGTTGCAATTTTTACATTTTTTATAATCCCTGCATCATTTAGTTTTGATATCACTTCTATTTCTTTATCATGAATTGGTATAATACAATCTATCTTATATTTTTCAATCAGGCTAAGTAGAACATCCTTATACAAAGGATCATTATAATAAGGCAATAACTCAATTTCATCTGCAAATGCATAACCATTACATTCATAATAAGGATTACTATCTGTACCAACTATGAAGCATGTGTCTTTAAGACATTTTGCAACACCAATACTTGTATTTGAACCAAACGATGTTATCAGAACATTCATCATTTATTAATATTTTTAAATTCCTGATAGTCTCTAAAATAATCCTCTTCACCATAATATTCTGAAGCTAAACATAATAATACCGCATTATGTGTAAAATGAATATCACGCCAAATCAAGTTAGGGATATATAATCCTTTTGCCGGATGATCTAATATAAATTGTTCTTTATTCCCATTCTTATCTTCAGTATTGAATGTAATTATTCCAGACACAGCAAAAATAACTTGTTGAAGATTTTTATGCGCGTGACCACCCCGTATAACATCCTGAGGTGTATAATAAGTCCAATACACCCGTTTAATATTAAACGGTATATTTTTTTGAGTTTCAGCAATAGTTATATACCCTAATTCTGAAGAACCAATTTTATCAAATATAATTATATATGGTTTAGAACTTATAATATTTTCCATAGTTATTTCATAATAATATTATAATCAAAAGCTAATCGAATAATAATTCAATACTACTTTAGATAAATAAAACAATATTCCAGAAGTTCCATTTGTTACAACCCTGATTACATTTCCAAAAAAGATCACAGATGTAGTTTTTTTTAAAATAAGCTGCAAATTCTCTGTTAATTAAAAGCAATAACAAATCTCTATGATGACAAACTTCTTTCAAATTAAGACTAAGAAAACCAGACTGAAAATCTATTCCTTTATTTTCCAAACTATTAAATTATTAAACAGTTTTATTTTACAAATTCCTGACTTAACATATTTTTCAGACCTTCTTCCATTGTATAAGGAGGCGTAAATCCGGATGCCATGACTTTTGAAGAATCATACCGCGTAATCGCACAGAATTTCTTAACTCTTATTGAACTTATATTTAGTCTTTTTCCGGAAATCCAAGCTAATACATCAAAACCATATCCTCCAAGCATACCCAGCCAATAAGGAATATAGATTGTAGGAATATTTTTATTCAGAATCTTACTCGTATGATGAACAAGATCATTCGTTGTAAAATCTGGTTTATCAACATAATTATAAATGTTATAGCCCGTCTTTTTTTCTTCAATTAAAAACTTGATAAAAGCTATAACATTTCTTATATATGACATTGATTTCTGATTATTACCTTTTCCTATCATCATAAATTTACCATTAGCAATCTGGTTTAGTAAGTTATAAACATTCCCCCTGTTTCCCTCTCCAAATATTACTGTGGGACGGATTATATTGATATTCCAGTCATTATGTTTTTTATACCATTCCTGTAATACCTCCTCAGCTTTCCATTTACTTTTTCCATAATGATTAAACGGGTCAGCCGGAAAAGTTTCATCTGGATTATTTTTATCTAATCCATAAACCGCAACAGTACTTGTAAATACAATACGTTTTACATCATTAGCTTTCATTGCTTCTAACGTATTACGCATCCCCTCAACATTAATATCATAATATAGAGAAACAGGTTTTACATCATCCCTATGTTCCGCCGCAAGCAATATAACAACATCAGTCCCTCGCAACTTGGTGGTTAATATATTCTTATCCATAACATTACCAATTATAGTAATATTAGGGAATTTTTCACTTATATTTTTGTCTATATTAAGCAGATCATACTGAGCTGATGATAGTAATAAATCCATCAGGCGTGTCCCTACAAAACCCGATCCTCCTATAACAACAATTTTCATAATCTTAATTTTCAGTCAAATTAATTACTTCAATTTTCTTTTGCTTATGTGTCTTCATTTTTCTTGCAAACACTTTATCAAAAATATAATGAAAAGATATCCATAATAAGATATCACATACTACCACTACATTATTGCTAATTATTTCTACCATTACTATATTAAAGATACAAAAAAACAGTGCCAATCCCAATATAGATACCATAGCTATACGATGAGACATTCCTGAACGAAGAAATTTATGATGCAAATGATTACGATCAGCAGAAAACATTGACTTTCCAGCTCTCCATCGTACGTACATAACCCTCGCTACATCCAGAATAGGAACGATAAGCGTAGAGAAAGCAACAACAATTGCACCTTCAGAGAAGGGCTTTATATAATGATTATTCATTGCAAAACTTATTGCCAGAAAAGCAACAGAATATCCTAATGTCATACTACCAGTGTCTCCCATAAATATTTGACGTCGGCGTCGAGCGGTTCCATAGACATTATAATAAAAGAATGGCACCAAAACTCCTGCAGTAATAAACGCAAACAATGCATGTAACCATGCGCCATAATATATAAACAAACTTCCTAGCACAATACATCCTAGCCCTACTAACCCTGAGCATAATCCATCTAGGCCATCCATAAGATTTATTGCATTGATAATAAGTACCACGACAAATACGGTCAAAGGCATTCCAGCCCAGGCTGGCAAAGAGATAAGAAAACCTAATCCGTATAAATCATTAATCCAAAGATCACTTAGTGGGAAAAGACTTGCTACAAATATCTGTGTCAAAAATTTCGTTCTGTAATTTACCCCTATTAGATCATCCCCAAGGCCTACAATAAACAAAATTACCAAACCACACAAAAGCATCATTATACTAGGCACTAACGCCCACGATTCAATTTGTAAGTTTACATTAATTATATTAAGTTTATAGATACTCATAAATGTAATAACTAATAAACAGCACTGTATTGGAGCAAAAGCAACACCACCTAGCCTGGGGACTATCCGTTTATGTAATTTTCTTGAATCGATAGGATCGAAAAGTCTCTTTTTATACGAAATGAGAAGAATATACGGAATCATTACCCCGCTTAGTAACATGGCAATAATAAAAGGTACAAATACTATTAATAATTTCATATCCATTAAAGATAAACTACTAACAAAAAAGTGCTGCATTTCACTCTGTACACTATCTTCTGCATTTTCAGAGCATTAAAATGTTAGTAAAGTTACTTAACTGAAGAAGTAACAGAAATTTATAAAATTAAAATCAATAATTAAAAAAAATAATCGTTTATTATAAAATCATCTTCAGATCTTAAACAAACTCAAAACTTGTTCCAGACTAGTATCTTTCAGAACAACTTCATTATTTTCATCAAGCAGATAGATAGTAGGAAAAGCCTTGATATCGTAAAGCTCTTTTTGTTTCAAATCGCCTTTCTTATCAAAACCATTAATCCACTTTGTGGGTATATTAGCCTGATATGCTTTCCATTTATTAATATCTTCAACAGGACTCACTGCAACAACTTTCAGCTTTGCCTGATTAAGAAGCGTATTAATCCTCACGTCCTGACTCATTTGCTTAATAGCTTCTGCGCAGTGTGAACATTCAGGATCATAAAAAACAAGTAATTTTTCCGGTGCTTTAATCTCATGAAGATTTTGGCTTTTACCTGAAGAATCTATAAATTCAAAATCAGTTGCTACTGATCCCGGCATATTCTTATTCACCAGTTTCAGCAACATTCTGTATCTTATTTTTTCCGTATCATTAAGATGCTTTGTATTTACCAAGTACTCTAGTACTGGCAAAAAATACACATCATTATGTAACGGAGAATTAGGATCATAAAGATACTTTTCATATCCATCTTTGAAAAAACTGAATACCTCTTTATTTACAGAAGCCTTTTCAAACATTGCATTGATAGACTGAGAAATCTGTTTCTGGTTTGCATCCGGAAACAAGGCAATAAAATCTACCAGAGCCTGTTCTGCCTGAGCAGGATCTTTAATAGCATTTGTATCGGCAAAATTGTAATGATCCCAGTAATTAGCAACTGAACGACTTACATTATCCTTGGATATATCAGTTTCGTTCCCGGCAATTTCTTGTTGTTGTGTTATTTTTTGCTCTTCTTTTTTAGTACATGAAAAAAGCAGTACACAGGAGCAATAAAAAACTGAAAAACTATTAAGTTTTAATTTCATTATTTTTTTTCATATTTTCTTTCATCATATTTTTGTTTGGCGCAAAACTACATATTATTTCCCTGACTAGAAAAAATATTATCAATTTTTAACCTTTTTCCTCTCGTTATTTACCATTTATTCAAAACACTCTTCCAATTAACAATAAATGGAGTAATTGGAAACTCCAAATTACCCCATTTATGATATATATATTGTGAAGTGATTGTAAATAAATTATTAACTTCTTACACAGCGGACACTCATCCCCTTACCGGGTGCTCCCTCAACAGGAGTAGAATATCCGGAATCTAGACATACAACAGCCAATACTGTAGTCAAACTTCTGAAAAATTTCACTCCATTTCCCGTTGAGCCTGAAGACCAATAATTAGAGGTAACAGAAGCTGCAACAAGCGGAATAAGACTACTTGGTGTATCCATAATAGTACCAGTTGATGCACGATAGCCATACATTGGCATAAACAACCGTTGAGAATGTACCGGAAAAGCAGAATCAACAGTCCCTGGAATTGGCCATACCCCCCCAAAAAGAGCATTAGCAATTACTCCATTCCCTACATCGACATAACGTCCTGAAGCGGTGTTATCCGATCCTAAAGAAGTAAATTCTGCCTGCGTAGGAGTTCTCCATTTACCTGCCGGATACACTAAAGCACATGGATCACCACTTCCTGCCGTTCCCGTAGGCGTTGTAGCATTCCAGTTCCAATATAGATTTGTAATCTTATTGTTAAATGTATTTCCATTCAACCCTAATTGCACCAGATCAAGAATATTAAGCAATGCATTTATTGGAATATCATTAGTGGGAAGAAAACGGTACTTATCCACAGCACTATCCATATACTGTAAATTTGTACGTGCCCATGTAGCTGTTCCCTGTTGAATCCCTGATTCTATCATTCGGGCGCTTAATGAATATTGAGTACCAATTACTGGTGTTATTGCACTATTAGTATAGACAACTGATGCTCCTGTAAAAGTTCTGAGAGTATTATCGTCCATATTCACCCCTAACGTACCGAGTCTTACACTAAGACTAGCAGGTATAGCATTAGCACTGGCATCCACCGTATAAAAAGAAGCTGTTTTTGTTGCACCGACATCGCCTTGTGCTCCCACAGTATTCACCAGACTACTACCCGGTATCAACGCAGTTACAGCCTGTATATTAGTATAAGCACCCGTAAATATATTCAGGTCTCCGGATTTAACAACACTTGCAAACGACCCTCCTGTCCCTGTACCAAGCTCTACAGTTGTCGAGTTATCGACTTTACCAAAAAGCCCCCGGGTATCTACATTTACATCTACCCGAACCGTATTACGGTGAAAGGAAACAGCTAAATCATTTTGCCCGTTCTGAACACTAACAGGAGCAGCACTTTTAGCATATAATACATCTTTATTAGCAATCGTTGAACTACTTATAACCCCATTATTAATAACAGGTGCTGTAGCGTCATTCGTAGAAAACACATACCAGTCATAAGACTGCCCTGCAGGTACAGTAATTGCAGGACTTGGCGTTGTACCAGCCGTAGCCACCTGGCTAACAACGGGATTCGTAGTCGTTCCTGCAACATAAACCTGGATAAGATATTTAACACCTGCGGCCATTGGTTGAGTTGCCGCCAGAGCACCTTTCACTCCATTTGATGAAGCTACTGCACCTAAACCACCAACCTTCTCCATACTGGTTAGCACATCAAAATCTTTAAGGGAAACCATATTTTCCTTTGCAATAACAGAAGAACCTGCCAAAACACTCCCTTGCCTACCAACGGAAGCATTTGCAGATATATCCCCCCCTTCGATACCTACGATATTAAAATTCAATGTAGCTTTAGCAGTAGGGACGAGTTCTTCAGACTTATCGTCTCTGGAAGAACACGAGTTAACACTTATAAAAACAACACTTCCAAGTGCTATTCCTTTTATTATTTTTGTAAAGTTTTCAGATATAGATTTCATTTCAATTCATTTTTAATTAATAAAATTTAGCTTCTAAAACTTTACAAATCAGAATCTCCACTTCCCCATGAACCGCCATTATTCCAGTCATCTACCTGAGGTGTATCTTCAGACCCTGCAGCCCCGATTCTAAGTGTGGCTGAACCAGCTGCAATTCCTTGTTCAATTTCTATGAGAACACAATTTAGCTCAGGAGCAATGTATTCTCTTTTAGTATTATTATTCATTTCTTTCATTTATTATTTATTTGTAAAAAGGTGTTGACAATTATTATATGCAATAAATAAAAACACTTATACAAGATGCTATTCATCATCTTCACTCTCATTCACCAGTTAGTAATAACATCCATGTAATAATTTTTTTTTAAAGCATTCAATAAAAACAGCATAGGATAAACCTCTAAAAATTCGACCTGATAACTATCCGACTCCAAGACAATAAAATATACCACGGAAACATAATCATCAGCGTAAAAAATCAAACCAGAAACAAAACATACACGAAACGTATGTTATTTTTTTCTTTAACTCTATAAGTTTGACAGAAATAATATGAAATTGTCAAACAGTTTTCAGAAATCTTAAAATATAGTATCCCCCATAAGCAGTCTAAATTACGACGTTTCTATAATGAAACATTATTAAACATATATTCTTATTTATAAATATTATTAACTAATAAAGTAATTACACTGAATTCTCAATAAAATTAATAAAAAAAACAATACGCAAAATATTTATTTTAAATATTTAATAATTAATTATAGATATATTTATAAATAACAATATATATAAACAAATATTATTAAATAATACACAATCATAAACCACCTAAAATAGGCACTTTTCAAGATAAAACAAGAGAATAAAAGAACTTAAAAATTGAATATTAAAATAATTAAACAGTCAAATAAAAAACTAACGAAACACTTAATAACAAATAGATAATAGCTAAATAATAATTAAATACAATACAAAAAATCATATTTATAACTTCATTAACCAATTCGTAAAATTAAATTACGAAATCAATAAATCACTAATAACTATGCTATATACTACTATACAGGATGTATTACCAAACATTATTCATTTATCAGTTTTCATAATCATTAAGTTTTTTTTAAGAAAAAGTTAAATTATCATTTACACAATGTTAATTTTCAGTTTCCTAATTCTTTAATACAGCCATTTATTTTTGCGCTAGAATTTGAACTATTCGATATGAAGAAAAGAATTATTTGCGCTATTGCCCTTTTATCTTTTGGCATAGCATTCTCACAGGAAACTACTTCCAAAATTCTTGGAAGACTAAAAGGTTCCGGTTCGGAAGTAACAGTAAGAGTAACTCACTTACCTACTAACAGTACTTTCGAAACAAAAAGCAACAACAAAGGAATATACAGCCTGGACAACCTCCAGCCTGGTGGACCGTACAAGATTGAGATCACTGAAGGCTCTAATCTTATCTACTCCAACAGCAACCTTCAGCTTTCATTAGGAAACAACGATTTACCTGTAGTAGAAGTAAATTCTTCTAAAGAAAAAACAATTGACGAAGTAAAGCTGACTGCTAACAAAAAAACAGCAGTAAAATACGGAGTAGGAATTAGCCAGTCTCAAATATCTGGACTTCCAAACATCAACAGAGGTATACAGGATGTTACAAAATTAATTCCTCAGAGTGCAAACAACTCTTTTAACGGAACCAACTTCCGCTACAACAATGTTACCATAGACGGATCTATAAACAATGATGCAATTGGCTTCAGCCCATCATTAGGAGGACAGACAGGAACTTCCGGAATGCCTGGAAGCAGTACACGTTCCAATTCTATCAGCTTGGACGCTATTCAGGATGTACAGGTATATATCGCTCCTTACGATGTAAAACTAGGAAACTTCTTAGGTGGTAGTATAAATGCTGTAACCCGAAGCGGAAGCAACAATGTTGACGGATCTATTTATTTCTATGGAAGAAATGCAGCTATTACTGGTAAAAACAGAGTAGGTGACAATTCTAAAATGCCAAGTTCTTTTGAAGACTATATTGCCGGTGGAAGAATAGGGCTACCTGTTGTAAAAGACAAAGTATTTTTATTCACAAACTTTGAATACACTAAAAGAACGGATCCTGTTTTTTATAACGCGGGTGATCCCGGATCTTTAGTCGACAATGCTACAGCAGCAAGAATAGCGAGAGACGTACAAAATCGTTATGGGTTTGATATTGGAAGCTACAATCAGTACAATAACTTTTCTGAAAGTGGAAAGCTTTTCACAAAATTGGACTGGAAATTAAACGACAAACATTCCCTTTCCATCAAAAACAACACTGTATTCTCTCAAGCATCAAACCTGGAAAGGGATGGAGCAAACTTCCGTTTTTCAAGCATAGATTTCACACAAAGAAATACTGCATCAACAACAACATTAGAACTAAAAAGCCGTTTCAACAGCAAATGGAGCAACAACTTAATCGTGGGATATTCATCTATCCATGATTACAGAGATCCATCTTCTCAGAACAAGATGTTCCCTCAAGTTGAAGTATCTTACAATGGTGGAACAATATTATTTGGAAACGATAGAGAAGCAACTGTGTTCAATATGAAACAGAAAACTTTCGAAATCACGAATAACTTAACATACAAAACAGGTATACACAATTTCTTATTAGGAACCCATAACGAATTATACAATATCGATTATGGTTTTGTAAATGCATTAAACGGAAGAATATCTTATAAAAATCTAGATGATTTCTTTGCATCAAAGCCTGCCAGAATAAGAGGAACATATCCTTTTAATGGTGACAACAGAGAAACACTATTCAACAATCCTTATGCACATTACAAGGTTAATATGTTCTCTCTATACCTTCAGGATGAAATCAATTTAGGAAGACTGAGATTATCACCTGGTATCAGAGTTGACTATACAGACCTTCCAAACAAGCCACAATTAAGTTCATTGGTAAACGCCTCTCCAAACGATCCAAATTATGGCAATACTTATACCTATACGCCGCTTAGCCAACTTACCAACAAATACCTTAGCAAACCAACTTTATCTCCAAGACTTGGTTTCAATTTAGATATTACAGAAAACAAATCTGTTGTATTAAGAGGAGGTTCTGGGATTTTTGTAGGAAGAATTCCATTTGCATGGCTTGGATATGCATATTACAATGATGGCGTAGGATTTGGAAGCTACGATTACAACCCACCTACACCAGCTCAACTAACGACAAATGGAGACCCTTTAGTAAGCGGAAACTTCGCAAAATGGCAAAACTCATCTAAAGTTCAGGTAGACTTAATTGACAATAATTTCAAAATGCCACGTGTATGGAGAAGTTCACTTGCTTTAGATTATACACTTGCAGGCTATAAGCTGACATTAGAAGGTATCTATACTAAAGTAATATATGATCTAATGTTCCAGCAGGTAAACAAAACAGACAAGGTTACTTACTTCAGCTATGATACCAATCATGAGATGCCGGTTTACACAACCAACATCAACAGTAACTTCTCTAATGCATACATGCTGTCCAATACCAAAGAAGGATACCGTTATAACCTGACAGTACAGTTGGCTAAATCATATAACTTTGGTTTCAATTTCTTCGCAGCCTATACTTATGGTGATGCTAAAGATATTACCAACGGTATCAGAAACTCAATGGAAAGTAACTGGCAGATGAACCAATCTTTAACACCTAACAACCCAGCATTGGCAACATCTAACTTTGCTATCAAAAACAGAATTGTTGCTAATTTAGGTTATGGCATCAATTTATCTGAGACTAACAGACTTTCTGCTAACGTTTACTTCAATGCACAGTCTGGTAACCCATTCTCTTGGGGATTTGTTAACAGTACCATTGCCAATACAGGACAAGCAGCTGGTTTAGCTTATATCTTCAAAGATGCTGCAGAAGCTGCTAAATACCTTGTTTCCTACAAAGACGGAGCAGGTAATACAGTAAGCGTACAACAACAGGTATCCGATTATGAAAACTTCATCAACAGCAACAAATACCTAAGCAGCAGAAGAGGTAAATTTACTGAACGTAATGGTGACTTCACACCTTGGAATGTTCAGGCTGACTTTAGAATAATGGACGAGATAAAACTGAGCAATAAGAATAAAAATACGATTCAGATCTCATTCAGCATTATGAATATTACCAATTTACTTAACAAAGATTGGGGTAAAGTATACTTCGTACCAAATACATTCAACTCTACAGCAAGTGTAGGCTTAACTAAAGTAGGTAATGTTACAGGTAATGTTCCGGAAGCCGGAGACCCAACCTACAACTTCAAAACCCCTGGAACCCCATATACAATAGATCAGTTTGCATCCAGATTCCAGGGACAACTAGGAATCAGATACAACTTCTAGGTTTCAGAATAATTTTTCATTTTATTTTACAGAGAAAATCCCTACAACAAATAGTTGTAGGGATTTTTAGTTATAAAATACTAAAGGCTCCCAATGGAAGCCTTTAGTACAGCAATCCTATAAAGGATGCTCTAACTTGATATGAAAAACTAATTAACACTGCAAATTTATTTAAAGCTTATCTAAATAAAAATGTGATTATTATCACTTTCTAAAAATTGCAAATCAATTTAATTAGCTATTGCAGTACAATGCAATATAAATAACATATTTTAAAATCCATTAATTTAACAATACAACAACACAATAACTTAAATATATGAATAATTAATAAAAATAACCTTTTAAAATAAAAATAAAGCAACACCCTGCCAACAAGCATTTTAAACATAGATATGTAGTTTTTCAATATTGGACATGATATAATTCATCATACCAAATCCTCATTTTATAAGTCATTTTAAAAGGATAAAAACAGAAAATTCACAAATCTATTTCTACATCAAATAAAAAAGCACGGAAATAATTTCCGTGCTTTTTTTAGTATAATTAAACTAAACGCTTATTTACGCTTCACATGAAGAACAAGAAACAAAGTTTACCATTAATTCTTTAGAAACTGAAGAACTTCTCTGGTAGTATAATGTTTTTACTCCTTTCTTCCATGCCTCTATATAAAGATAATTAACATCCTTAACAGGCATTGTAGATGGTATTTGTAAATTAAGTGACTGTGCCTGATCAATATATTGTTGTCTTTGTGCAGCCTGAGAAATAATCTCCATTGGGGAAATTTCTTTAAAGGTCTTGAATACCGCTTTTTCTTCCTCCGTAAGTTCCGCAAGATGCTGAACAGAACCATGGTTTAACATAATTGTTCTCCATGTTTCTTCATTATCAATACCTTTTTCCCCCAGTAACTTTGCCAGATATTTGTTCTTACGCATAAAGTTACCTTTCGCAAGACCTGCCTTATAATAGTTAGAAGCAAATGGCTCAATTCCCGGAGATGTTTGTCCTAAAATTGCTGAACTGGATGTTGTCGGAGCAATAGCCATAGTGGTTGTATTTCTTACACCATAACCTTTTAGCAATTCAGGCTCACCATAAATATTAGCCAATTCTCTTGAAGCTTGTTCCGCTTGCTCTTTAATATGTCTAAACGCTCTTGCATTGAACTGAGTAGCCTCGAAGCTTTCAAATGGAATCATGTTCTTCTGCAAGTAAGAGTGGTATCCTAACACACCTAAACCTAAAGCTCTGTGACGCATTGCAAAGTTTCTTGCACCCTGTAGATAGTAGTTACCCTCGGTTTTATCAATAAACTCAGATAAAACAGCATCCAGGAAGTAAATTGCAAGCTTTACAGCATCTGTATCTTTCCATTCATCATATAATTCAAGATTCATAGAAGACAAACAGCAAATAAATGATTCTTCCATAGAAGAAGGCAACATAATTTCAGAGCAAAGGTTACTTGCATTAACTGTTAATCCTAAATCTTTATATACCTGAGGTTTATTTCTGTTTACGTTATCACTGAAGAAAATATATGGTAATCCTTTCTGTTGGCGACTCTCTAATACTCTCGCCCAGATTTTACGCTTTTCATTGTCTCCATCAATCATATCCTGCATCCAATAATCTGGTACACAAACACCGGTAAACAAGTTCTGGATTGGACTACCTATATCTTTAATGGAAAGGAATTCTTCAATATCACCATGGTCTATATCAAGATACGCAGCGAAAGCTCCACGACGAACTCCACCCTGAGAAACTACATCCATGGCTGTATCGAAAAGCTTCATAAAAGAAACTGCGCCGGAAGATTTTCCGTTGTCAGTTACTGCAGTACCACGATTACGAAGTTCTCCAAAGTACCCTGAAGTACCTCCACCAATCTTCGTCTGCATAATAACCTCTCCCATTTTGTGAGTGATACCTTCTATACTGTCAGGAATATGAACATTAAAACATGAAATAGGCAAACCTCTCTGCGTTCCCATATTAGCCCATACCGGAGAAGAAAAGCTTATCCAGCCTTTTGTAATCATTTCTTCAAAAGCCGGTTGCAATTCTGGCTTATACAGTCTTTTTGCCGCAGCAGTTGTAATTCTTTCGATGGCACCTTTTACAGTTTCTCCTTTCAGCAAATATCCTCTGTTCAGCATTTGCTCGGACTCTTCATTCAGCCACCATATGTTTTGTTCTTCCATAATATTTTTATTTTTACGAATTCCGGTTAATCACAACCCCGCCGAAATTCTGTTTTTGTTATATTGATTGTAAAAAATTAACCTGATGCGAGCCATTTAATCCGCTCTCATCTCTCAGCCTTTGGAACTCTTTAAAGGAAGGTACATTCAGCACTTCATGCTGTACTCCTTCGTTTTCATAGTTGGAATAATGTAAAAATGTTATTCCGTCTTCCTTTAAATAAACTTTATATTCAAACTTAGACTGATCAAGTTGTTTAAAATCCTCCAGAAACTTTTTAATGTTGGTTTTATTTTCTTCAACATATTCAGGCTTTACTGTATAGCTAACCAATACATTAATCATAGTTTCTCGGATTAATTAAAACAAATCGTTTGCGGTAATACTCTTATCGTGTTTAGTATAATCCACCGGTCTCTTTGCAAAGAAGTCATCCATAGAATTAGCAAACACTTCTTCTTCAAACCACATCATTGGACGATACTGCTCTGGAGAAACATTGTAACGTGTTGCCATGTTGATTTTTTTCAAACTGTCATCTACACGGTACTTCATAAAGTTCAGTAAATCTTCTTTAGAGAAATTACTTAGCTCACCCAGTTCGAATATCCAGTCAAGGATTTCAGCTTCCAATTCTACAGACTGGTCTACTAATGTATAAATATCTTCGATATCAGAATCTGTAAGCAATTCAGGTTGCTCTTCTCTGATTTTGTTAATTAAATAGATCCCGGCATTAGCATGTATTTGCTCATCCACAGATGTCCATGCAATAATGTTGGATACATTTTTCATGTAGCCTTTAAATCTTGTAAACGAAAGAATAATGGCAAACTGAGAGAATAATGAAACGTTTTCAATTAAAATACTAAACAACAATAGAGAAGAAACATACTCTTTAGGTGTTGCAGAATTTGCATGCTTTAGCACATTAGAAAGGAAATCGATTCTTTTCTTTACTGCAGGAATTTCTACTACGTTCATGAACTCATCATTATAGCCTAATACCTCCAATAAACGTGAATAAGCTTCTGAGTGACGGAATTCACACTCTGCAAAAGTAGCTCCTAAACCATTTAATTCAGGCTTCGGCAAGTGATTATATAAATTCCCCCAAAAAGTCTTTACCGATACTTCAATTTGTGCAATTGCCAACAATGCATTTTTTACCGCATGTTTCTCATGAGGCTCCAATTGTGAATGGAAATCCTGCACGTCTGCTGTAAAATCTACCTCGGAATGTACCCAAAATGATTTGTTAATCGCTTCTATAAATTGTAAGACCTCTGGGTACTCAAAAGGCTTGTAACTGATTCGTTTATCGAAAATTCCCATAATGATTTGTGTATTTTAACTGAGTTCAACCAAAAACTTTTCTTTAACTGTAAAGTTAGATTACAAATTTATCAAAAGGTCCTTACAATAAAAAGTGGAAAAAGCCGTCATCCCCGTCAAAGCCTTATTTCTCGTAAAAAAGTTATCCACATTTATACCTAAGTACCTATGTTTACGCTAATTAAGAGGTGGATATTATTAGAAAATGCCTAATTACGTACTATATATTAAACACTTATTTTTTTTTGCCTGAATTAAAGCACTTATCGGTTAAACATTTTAAAATTATTCTCAAAAACATTTTTCGTGTAACAAACTGGCTTTCTATACTACCAATTAGTAAAACTCGTGAAATGATTACAATTGAGAATCTTGAAAAATCTTATGACACCGGAAAAAGCAAACTTCATGTTCTGAAAGGGATCAACCTGAATATTAAAGAAGGTGAGTTTGTATCTATTATGGGGTCATCCGGCTCAGGAAAATCTACGTTACTTAATATTATAGGAATACTAGATGAAGCTGATTCAGGAGTTTACGAATTGGCAGGGGTTCCCATTAAAAATCTTAACGAGGTAAAAGCAGCAGACTACAGAAGTAAATTCTTAGGTTTTATTTTCCAGTCATTCAACCTGATCTCTTATAAAACAGCATTGGAAAACGTAGCGCTACCACTCTATTATCAAAACATTTCCAGAAAGGAAAGAAATAAAAAAGCACTGGAATATCTGGAGAAAGTAGGTCTTGCTCAGTGGGCAGATCACTTACCCAGCGAACTTTCCGGAGGACAAAAACAAAGGGTAGCTATTGCCAGAGCCCTTATTACTAATCCAAAAGTAATTCTGGCGGATGAGCCTACAGGTGCGTTGGATTCCAAAACAACATACGATATTATGAAGCTATTGCAGGAGATTAATAACGAAGGAAAAACAATTGTAGTTGTAACCCATGAACCTGATGTTGCCGCACAAACCAAGCGTAATGTTGTCCTGAAAGATGGCGTTATTGAAAGTGACGAATTTATCAAACAATTAGTGTTAGAATAATGAATACATAAATGTGGATAAGTGAATTTGATAACAAAATGATTGCACTTCACCTCCAACTAATAAGCTTTATTCACTATTAACATACAAAATATAACAAAATATGTTCGATATAGACCGCTGGCACGAAATATTCAGTTCTATCCGAAGTAATATACTCCGGACGATTTTGTCGGGAGTAACTGTCGCTTTAGGACTCTTTATTTTTATTGTTCTTTTTGGTATTGGTAACGGATTACAAAATTCATTTCAAAATGAATTTAACGGAGATGCTGCAAATCTTATTACGATATTCAGTACACAGACTTCCAAGCCTTATGCGGGGATGCAGTCCAATCGTAAAATTATCATGCGGAACAGCGATTATAAAGAGATCACTGATAAAAATAAAACTCAGATTGAATCTGCTGCCCCGCGTTATAGTGCCAATATGATGGTAAAATATGGAAAAGAAAGTGGTAATTATCAGATTTCCGGTACCAATAGCGACGAAATAAAAATAGAAAACAGACTCGTTACAGATGGCAGGTATATTAATGCATCGGATGTAACACGTCAGCAAAATGTTGCGGTAATTGGCCGGCTGGTTCAGAAAGACCTCATCAAAAATGGAAGTCCTATTGGTAAAAGAATCAATATTAACGGAACCAGCTTTACTGTAGTCGGAGTATTCTCTGATAATGGTGGCGACTGGGACGAGCGTATGATTACTGTTCCGGTAAGTACTTTACAGATGATGAAAAAAAGTTCGGATACGCTGAATACTATTTTCGTTACCTACGACAAAAAAATGTCTACCCAACAAGCTATTGATCTGGGAAATGACATAAAAAAAGACATGAAAAGTAAGCACCGTATAGATCCTACGGATGACAATGGTATTATTGTAAGAAATAATGCTGAAAATATGAAAGATACCTTACAGTTTATGCTTGTACTAACTGTTATTGTAGGGGTTATTGGCGGCGGAACACTAATCGCCGGAATCATCGGGATCAGCAATATTATGGTGTATATTATCAAAGAGCGAACAAAAGAAATAGGTGTAAGGAAAGCTATTGGCGCCAGACCAAACAGTATTGTTGCTCTTATATTACAGGAAAGTGTGGTTATCACAGTAATCTCCGGACTAGTTGGTGTATTATTCGGCCTATTAACACTTAATCTGTTAGGAAATAGCCTGGAACCATATTTTATAAAAGAGCCAAAAGTAGGCACAGGAATGGTAATTTTCGCCTTCTTATGCCTTGTAATTGCAGGTGCTATTGCGGGATTCGTTCCGGCTTACCGTGCCTCCAAGATAAAACCAATCGAAGCATTACGAACAGAATAAAAACCTGACAAAGTGAAATTATTATTTAGTTTAGATACATGGCAGGAGATTTATTACTCACTGCGTAATAACAAACTCAGAACTTTCCTTACCATGATTGGCGTAGGCTGGGGTATGTTCCTGTATGTAAGTCTTCTGGGAGCTGCCAAAGGTGTTGAAAACGGTTTTAATAAAACTTTCAATGGCTTTGCTACCAATTCTATTTTTATGTGGGCGCAGAGCACTTCTATTCCCTATGGAGGATTCCCAAAAGGAAAATTAATGAAGCTGCATACCAACGACATAGAAATGTTGAAAAATAAAGTTCCGGGCATTAAGTACATTTCACCACAAAACAGTCGTGGAGCACGTTTTGGGAAACCCGAACCATTAGTACGCAACGGAAAAAAAGGTAATTATGGAATCACCGGAGACTATCCTATTGGAGATGCCATCAGTAAAAAGAAATTAACATTCGGGCGTTATATAAACGATCCTGATATCTCGGGCAACAAAAATGTAGTAGTAATCGGAAATGAGGTCTATGAATCTTTTTTTGATGCTAAAAAAAGAGAAAACCCTGTTGGTAAAACAGTAACAATAAAAGGAATATATTTTACTGTTATCGGAGTTTTTAAAGTGGCGACAAATGGCCCCAGAATGGAAAGCAATGATATGGTCTTTATCCCTTTCACAACATACAATAAAATGTTTAATAACGGAGATGTTGCCGAAATGTTTGCTGTTGTAGGAAAAGACAATGCAGATCTTGCTCAGATAGAAGATAATGCAAAAAGAGTATTAAAAGAAAAATACCATGTATCTCCTGAAGATGAAAACGCCTATGGAAGTTTTAATCTGGGGAAAGAATTCAAAAAGCTAACGGGTTTTCTTACCGGAATGCAGTTTTTGACCATTATTGTAGGAACACTTACTATTATTGCCGGAGTTATTGCCATTTCCAATATTCTTCTGATTACAGTGAAAGAACGTACTAAAGAGATTGGTATTCGTCGTGCATTGGGAGCCAAACCTTCGGAAGTTCGTAACCAAATCCTCTTGGAGAGTGTCGTTATCACACTTAGCTCAGGCCTTATTGGTTTCTTCCTGGGTATATTCCTGCTTATGGGGATTAATGCTCTTACGGAAAACAATGATTCATTCCCGTTTTATAATCCGAGTGTTAATTATTCCAATGTATTCTCTGCCATGTTTGTGATGGTATTCCTGGGACTGATTATCGGACTTATTCCGGCACAAAGAGCAGTAAGAATAAAACCTATTGAAGCATTAAGAACAGAATAAAACAGTGAATAGGTGAATGGGTCAATAAGTGAATTGAGGTGAATATATCAATAAAATAGTATGTTATGTTTTTAAAATTGAATCATCAAAATCTGGAAGTTTATAAATCAGCAAAGAAGCTACTTAATGCATCTTATGATATTCTTGAAAAATTACCTGATTCTGAAAATTTTAATTTAAAAAGCCAACTGAAACGAGCATCAACATCAGTACTATTAAATATATCCGAAGGTTCATCCAGAAAATCAAAAACAGAAAGAAACAGATTTTATAAAATCGCAAGAGGCTCAATAGTAGAAATCGATACCTGCTGCGAGGTTATTATTGAAAGAAATTATATAAAACCAGAAGAATTGACAGAATTAGGAAATTATATCATATCAACATTCATTTTACTAAGTAATCTTTTAAAATCATAAAAATTAATTATTCACAATTCACTCATTGACACATTCACAAACGACTGATTCATTACCCATTAATTTCTATTAATAAAAAAATAATAATTATATGAAAAAGAAGCTCAACTTCAAAAAAATCATTTATATCATCTTAGGAATTATCCTATTGCTGGTTCTTTTTAAAGGTATCAGTTATATGATCTCGTCCAATTCTGCAAAGGAAGAGGCCTTCTTAACACGTAAACCTACTATACAAACACTGGAGGATAAAGTACTTGCAACTGGTACAATTGTACCACGCAGGGAGGTTGAGATAAAACCAAATATTCCCGGGATTATAAAATCTATTCACGTAAAACAAGGAGATAAAGTTACAGCGGGGCAGTTAATCGCTACAATTAATGTTGTACCTAGTATTTCTGAGATGAATGCTGCACAACAGTCTATAAAGGACGCCGAATTGCAGATTGGCAATGCTAAAATTACTTTAAACAATCAGCAAAAGCAGTATGATATGCAAAAAAGGCTTTTTGCACAAGGTGTAATTTCTAAACAGGAATATTACAATGCTGAACAACAATATAAAGGTGCAGCACAATCTGTATCAATTGCAGAGCAACAGTTAAGAACTGCTGAAAAGCGCCTTCAGATTGCCAGAACCGGATCTACACCAGAATTACAAAGTCTGGCAACAACCCAAGTTCGTTCCAAGCTTAATGGTACTATTCTGGAAATTCCTGTAAAAGAGGGTAGCCAGGTTATCGAAGCAAATAACTTCAATGCTGGGACAACTATTTGTACTGTCGCTGACCTTAATTCACTTATTTTTAAAGGTACTATCGACGAAGCACAGGCTGGAAGACTAAAAGAAGGAATGAATATGAATATCATCATCGGGGCTTTACAAAATAAAACTTTCCCTGGAAAGCTAACGTTAATTGCTCCTAAAGGAAAGGATGAAACAGGAAGTATTAAATTCCCTCTGGAAGCAGATGTATTCAATCCTAACAACGAGTATATCCGCGCAGGATTCTCTGCCAATGGTGAAATCATTATGAACAGCCAGAAAAATGCTCTTCTTTTGGATGAATCTCTTATCCAGTATGAAAAACAAAATAACAAAGACAAAGCTTTCGTAGAAGTAAAACAAAAAGACGGTAAGTTTAAAAAAGTATATATAACTCTTGGTGCTAGTGATGGTATCAACGTACAGGTACTTTCTGGTATCACTAAAGATTCTGAAATCAAAGTATGGAATCCTTCTGAAAAGGATAAGGAGGAATTAAAGCAAAAAAACGCTAAATAAGTTTAAATTAGATATTGTTAAAAGAAGCGCCGCGGACTTTGTCTGCGGCGCTTCTGAATTATATAATCAGATAATTACTTACTTATAGTTCTTTGAATCCTCTGGCTAAACAGCCATTTCAACAAGTCAGGTTCTGCAAATGCCGAATCCCAGCTGTTATGATTTGCTTCGGGGTACAAAGTATACTTTACCTTTACTCCGTTCAATTTCATTGCTTTTACCATAGCATCTGAAAACCCTGAAGGCACTACATCATCTTTTCCACCATGAAAAACCCACCAGTTTGTAGCTTTCAGATTAGAAGCTGTGGACGGTTCCGCTCCACCACATATTGCGATAGCTCCGGCAAATACTCCCGGCTTGCGGTTCACCAGCTCAAAAGTTCCCATACCCCCCATACTAAGCCCCATAATATAAATCTGATCCTGTTTTATATTATACTGCTTTTGAAGATTTCCAAAAAGGCCAGATAATAGTGACATCGCTTTTGTTGGAACATCATTATTGGTGAAATAAAATTTTCTTTGCCCAACATCATCGGATACGATTTGCACGTTGCTCCAATAAGAATCCTCAGGGCATTGTGGAAAAACTACAATTGCCGGGAAATTTTTCCGATTACTATCATTCAAAAACAACTTCCCTCCATGAGTCAGCTGCTTCTCATTATCATTCCCACTTTCCCCTCTCCCATGCAGAAAAATAACCAACGGATATTTTTTCCCTGGATCGAAGTTTTCAGGTAATAATACCCTGTAAGGCAAAATCTGTTCTCCTTGTGAAAATCTGAATTTCTTGAACAATGAGAAATCCTGAGCAAAAAGAAAACTTACCCACATTAATGCTAAAACGAAACCTATCTTTTTTATCATATTTCAAAAATATAAAAAAGCAGCTTTTCAGCTGCTTTTGTTATTATTTATTCCAGTTTATTTTCGCATGTTTTACATCATGAGAATTTGTTCCTATCATAATATCGAATTCTCCGGCCTCCCAATCATACTTCAGTTCCGAGTTATAAAACTTCAGATCTTCCGGTGTAATTGTAAAGCTTACTTTTTTAGATTCACCAGCCTTTAAAAACACTTTTTGGAAACCTTTCAGCTCTTTTACCGGACGTGTCACCGAGCCTACCATATCACGAATATACAATTGTACTACTTCATTTCCATCGTATTTACCATTATTCGTCAATGTTATACTTGCTGTTAGCTGATCGTTACCACTTAGTTGCGTTTTACTCAGCTGTACATCTGAATATCCAAATGAAGTATAACTCAAACCATAACCAAACGGGAAAAGCGGTGTATTACATTCGTCTATATAGTTAGATCTGAATTTTTCGAATTCACATTTATCCGATTTGTCATCGCTCAATGGGCGGCCTGTATTTTTAGCATTGTAATAGATTGGAACCTGCCCTACACTCCTTGGGAATGTCATTGGCAGTTTTCCGGACGGATTGACTTTACCATACAATACATCTGCAATTGCATAACCTGCTTCGCTTCCTGCAAACCAAGCATTAACGATAGCATCAGCCTGCTTATTTTCATCATTTAAGACCAACGGACGTCCCGTAAAGAGCACCATCACAATTGGTTTCCCTGTCTTTTTAAGCTCTGCCAATAAATCTTTCTGAGCCTGAGGGATCTCTATATTCGCTCTGGAACTAGATTCTCCACTTAGTTCAGCTGTTTCACCCATAGCCAATACTACAACATCTGCTTTTTTAGCCGTTTCTACAGCTTCTTTCAGCAGTGCTTCTTTAGATCGGCTATCTCTGTTGGATACTTTACCAAACATTGTCGCCTTTTCTTCCATTTTAGCATCATAGAAAACATTGCTCCCTTTTGCATAAATGAAATTGACCCCTTTTACAGTTTCTTTAAGTCCTGTCATTATAGAAACAGCATCCTTTGTACGTGAAGCCACACTCCATGTTCCGGTCATGTTCTCATTATTATTGGCTAAAGGTCCAATAACAGCAACTGTTCCTGATGCTTTCAGAGGCAGAATTTGTTTATCATTTTTAAGCAGAACCATTGACTGCGCTGCAATATTTCTGGCTTCTTCGCGATTGGCTTTATTGAAAACTTCAGTTTTAGATCTTTTCTCATCAGTATATCGATACGGATCATCAAAAAGCCCCAGATCATACTTAGCTTCCAGAATTCTTCTGGCTGCAGTAGTGATTTGCTGTTCTGTTACTTTTCCTTCACTTATGGATTTTTTCAGTGTTGTTAAAAAACCTTCACCTACCATATCCATATCAATACCTGCATTCATTGCTAAAGCCGATACTTGTTGCAGATCTCCCATTCCATGCTGAATCATTTCATTGATTCCGGTGTAATCCGTTACAATAAAACCATTAAAGCCCCATTGTTTACGCAACACATCATCCATCAACCATTTATTACCTGTAGCCGGGATACCATCTACTTCGTTAAATGAAGCCATTACAGAACCTACTCCAGCATCTACAGCAGCTTTATATGGTGGAAAATACTCGTTGAACATTCTTATATGGCTCATGTCAACCGTATTATAGTCACGCCCTCCTTCCGGTGCTCCATACAGTGCAAAATGTTTTACACATGCCAATATGGTATTTTTAAGAGATAAGTCTTTTCCCTGATAACCATAAACCATGGCTTTTGCAATCTGGCTTCCAAGGTATGGGTCTTCTCCCGATCCTTCAGAAACTCTTCCCCATCTTGGCTCTCTGGAAACATCTACCATTGGTGAGAATGTCCAGTTAATACCATCTGCCGAAGCTTCCTGTGCTGCAATCTGTGCAGATCTCTGAATAAGATCCATATCCCATGATGCAGAAAGACCTAAAGGAATTGGAAATGTTGTCTCATAACCATGTATAACATCCATTCCGAAAATCATTGGAATCTTCAGACGGCTTTTTTCTACAGCTACTTTTTGTACATCTCTTATTTTACCAACACCTTTTATGTTGAATAATCCTCCTACTAATCCCTGTTCAATTTTTTTACCTATATCAGAACTCTGAGCCTGTCCTGTTGTAAAATCTCCGGATGACGGTAGATTAAGCTGTCCGATTTTCTCATCCAGAGTCATTTTTGCGATTAACTGATCTACAAATGCCTTCTTTTTAGAAGTATAAGCTTCTGTTCGAAAGCTTTGTACCGGCTGATGTACCAGCTGTGCTGAAAACAGAGGTGCAAGAATAAGCCCGGCTATAATTGATAGTTTCTTCATATTATTTTTAGTTTATTTATTGTCTCAAATAAAGACATTAAAAATTAAGACTAATATACAAAATTTTATTTTACTGCTTTTCTCCCTTTCGAAGGGTATTTTGAAGTAGTAAATCCTAGTTTTTTCAAACCTTGCTGAACCTCCGGAGCGTTCATAAAAAGTTTCCAGATTAATCCGGAACGGTAGTTCTCCAGCATAACAACTTCCGGCCCCTGATCTATCGCCAGATACCATTTGGCAGTCCATTTGTATTGAGGACTCAACGCATCATAGAACCCCGCTAGTCCCCATGAATCAGGATAGTTTTCATACAGGTTGCGTATGAAAGCTATAGACTCTTTGGGTGTATACACGATGGAGCTAATTGCCGCAGTTGGAGAAACAACACCTACATCATTTCCCGGCATATGCGCATTATAACCTGTACTTCCGTCCTCATTTCTGGAATAAGATGCTGTTAATCCCCAGAAATCTTTTCCATAGGCCTTATAAGCCTTAGGGTTTTCTACAGCATAGGAATAATTGATCATAGAGTGATCATAATTCAGTTTCTGATAGTCTGCATACTGATCTTTTAGTCCGTTCGGATCCAAACCAAGATAGGAATAATGTGCCCAAAATAGGGGCCCTCCCATTTTCTCGGCTCCATTATGTTTCAATACCAAGGGAAAATTATAAGCTACCTTATCGGAAATAATTTTACCATTACGTGCCCAGCCTTTATCATATGCATCTCTGCTTATCGTATGAGTTGGAGATGAAGCGGCCATTACATATGTAATTAAACATTCATTATAACCTTCCAATTTGAAGTTCATATCCCATGCATAATTTGGAGACCAGTGCCAGTACAGAGCATTTTCACCACCCTTTGTGTACCAATTCCATTCTATACCCTTCCACAGTTTGTCATACTTCCCTGCCAAAGCTTTTTCTTCAGCAGTTCCATTTTTGAAATACTCCCGCACAACAAGGAAGCCTTGGGCCAGAAATGATGTTTCTACAAGATCTCCACCATTATCTTTGGTTCCGAATGGTTTTACTTTTCCAGTTTCTCCGTCTATCCAGTGGGACCAGGCTCCATGAAAGCGATCTGCTTTCGTCAGAAAATCTGCTATTTTATTTAGACGTTCTACAGCTTCTTTCTTCTTAATATAGCCTCTGTTTGTAGCAGAAATAATAGACATTAGTCCAAATCCTGAACCTCCAGTGGTAACAATATTCGCATCACGATCCGGATAATTACCATCGGGATGATAACGCTCCCTTGCCATTCCTGAATGTGGCTCGGCAAAATCCCAAAAATACCGGAAAGTCTGTCTCTGAACTTTATCCAGTAGCTGGTCATCCGTTAGCTTTTTAGCATCTGGGTTCTTATTCTCCCTAACAGGACTTTGGCTACTGCAGGTAATCCCTGCAATAGCCAAAGTGAATATTAATATGTTTTTAAACCTCATTAGTAACCTGGGTTTTGAGTCAGAACATTCTGACTTTGTGTAATCGCATTAAATGGTATTGGGAACAATTCATTTTTACCTGCTTTAAAGCCATAAGAAGCTAAAACAGTTGCCGCTTGACCTGTTCTCACAAGATCTACAAAACGGTCACCTTCCATCGCCAGCTCAACTCTGCGTTCATGCCAAATTGCAGTTCTTAATCCTGCCTGAGATGAAGCCGTTGTATCTCCTAATTTTGCTCTGTTTCTCACTTTATTCAGAGAAGCCTGAGCTGCACCTGTATTCCCTAATTCATTTGCAGCTTCAGCATTAATCAGAAGAATTTCAGCAAATCTTAATACTCTTATATTTTGTACAGATCCCTGACCACATGTTGGATTTTGATCTGCCTTAGGAACATAAGCTTTATAGCTGTATGTATCTACAGAAAGTGGATCTCCTTTCTTAATCAGATCTCCTTCCGGAGTAGTCTGCCCTTCTCTCAGTATTGTAAATTGTTTTCTGAAATCTCCTGGTTCAAAGGCATCTTCTAAAGCCTGTGACGGAGTAAAGAATCCCCAGCCGAATTGATTTCTTACACCTTGTACCTCGGCATATTGGCTTCCTCCATATTGTGCGCTACATGAGCAGTCAACTTCGAATACTGATTCTGGTCCAAATTCCCCTTTCACACGGAACAAGTGATTGAAATCCGGATCCAGAGAATATCCCATTGCCATTACCTGATTTGAAGTATCATAAGCTTTCTGCCAGTCTTTTTTATACAAATAAACTTTTGATAATAGGCCTAAAGCCGCTCCTTTTGTTGCTCTTCCTAAATCAGAAGCACCATACTTATCAGGAAGAGCCTGTGACGCACTTAAAAGGTCCGATATAATGAAATTATACACTTCATCCTGAGTATTTCTTGGTTTATTATAATTCTCCTGGAGGCCATCAAAAATAGGAACTCCACCATAAATTCTCACCAAGTTAAAGTAAAAGTAAGCTCTAAGGAATTTAGCTTCAGCAATTAATCTACCTTTCATAGTAGCATCCATATTAATTTCAGGAACCCTTGTAATAACCTGATTAGAACGCGAAACGGCCTGCCACTGTCCTGTCCAGTACCCTTCTACACCACCATCACTGGCTGTATAGGTAAATTGGTCGTATGCATTAATAAATGAAGCATCTCCGGGATTAGAGCCTTTAATTACATCATCCGCTGGCACACCAAATATAAACTGGTAAGGAAAGGCTGAGTTTTCCCAACCTCTTAAAAAACTATAGATAGCATTGGTTGCCTTCAATGCGTCATCCTGTGTTTTGAAGAAGGCAGATTCTTCAGTCTGGCCTTCAACTGGTATATCTAAAAAGCTGTCGTTCTTACATCCTGCGAGAAACGAAACAACCGCTATTGACAAAAATATTTTTTTCATGATCTTTAATTAAAAGGTTAGGTTCATACCAAAAGTATAAATCGCCGAAATCGGATAGATATTATTATCAATACCCATCTGCACTCTGTCACTGTTCATAATCTCCGGAGAGAATCCATTGTATTTAAAGCTTGTCCACGGGTTTTGTGCACTGAAATACAATCTTAGCTTCTGAACAGATAACTGCTTTGTAAACTCTTTAGGCAGTGTATAACCTAACTGAATATTTCTGATTCTGAAGAAACTTCCGTCTTCAACAAAGAAACTACTTGGCAATATAATTGCCTGATTATTTGTTGTCATTGGGTAAGAGTTGGAAGTTCCTGCCCCCTGCCATCTGTTTTTGTAGAAATCCAAATCCCAGTTTTCGTTTCCGTAACGTTGTTCTCTGTTATAATTATAGATCTTATTACCCTGAACTCCCTGGAAGTCCATCGCAAAATCGAAATCATAAACGCTAAGGTTAAATCCAAAACCATAAGTGTACTTCGGAATCGGACTTCCTAAGAACGTTTTATCTCTGGCATCAATAACTCCATTACCATCTAAATCTGCAAATCTGAATCCTCCGACTGCCGCATTTGTCTGCTGTGGTGCCCCGTTGATTTCAGACTGATTCTGGAATACTCCTGCTACCTCATAGCCATAATAAGATCCTACAGGCTGTCCTGCCTGTAACCTGATAATTGTACTACCAAATAAATGAGCTCCCGGCTCATTAAAAGAATCTAAATAAACACTTGTTATTTTATTTTTAATCGTAGTAATATTAGCATAAACACCTAATCTTATATTTTCGCTAATCTTAGCGTCATAATTTACAGAAGCCTCAAAACCTCTGTTGTTGAATGAATACGCGTTGGTTACAAAATCGTTCCAGTTGCTTGCTCCGGAAATTGACGGCTGGTTAATGGCATAAACTACATTTTTGGAATCCTTATCAAAATAAGTTGCCTCAATTTTTAATTTATTATTCAGCAATGCCATTTCTACACCAATATCACGACCTGTTGTTGTTTCCCAGTCAATGTTAGGATCAACAACTCTGGTCACAGTTTCAGCAGGATTTCCTGTACCGCCAAAATAAGCACCAGAGTTAATGATGGTTGTTAACTTATCATAATCTCTTCGAACATCAGGATTCCCCAATTTACCCCAACTGGCTCTTAGCTTCAACAGATTAAAAAGATTCTGATTACTCATAAAGCCTTCTTTACTGATTACCCAGCCTACACTAACTGCAGGGAAAATTTTAAATCTGTTATTAGAGGAGAAACCTGTAGCTCCATCTCTACGGACAGAAGCATTTACTAAATATTTACCCGCATAATCGTAGTTTAATCTTCCGAATAAAGACTCAATACGATTTTTGTATGGGACCATATTTACTTCAGCATCTTTATTAAATGTAAAAGTTACCAGATCTGTTCCGTTAGTTGTTACCAGATCTTTATCGCTTCCGGTATAAGGAACGTTCAGTACTTTGGTATAGACTCCGTGATAATAATTTTGTGTACGGGAAAAACCTCCTAAAACTTCGAAATGATGTTTGTTGAAATTTTTCTTCCATGACAAAATGTTATCCCATACATATCCCTCGGTTCTTGTATCTCTTGTCACAAGATTGGATGGTATAGCCGGCTTGTTCGGATTATAGTCACTAATCGCAGTATATTCGTATTTATACAGATTTGTATTATCTATGGTATAACTAACTTTAAAACTAAAATCTTTTAAGAATTTAACTTCTCCCCAGACATTATTCAGAATTCTGTCCTGCTTATCTTTTGATCTGAACAAATCGAGCACAGCTCTTGGGTTAGCAGCAGAAATAAGTGAAAAATAATCATAATTATTAATTGCCGGATTTATCGGATAATAAACCGGAGGTGCTGAATAAGCTGTTAATAAAGGATTATTAGCATTGTTGGTATTAATATGTGACCATGTAAAATTGTTACCTATGGAAATATTATCATTAATTTTATAAGTAAGATTTAATCTTGTGTTTAGTCTTTTAAAATTATTACCGGAACTAACACCTCTGCCCGCTGCTAATGTTCCGCCATCATCTAAATAACCAATACTTCCAAAATAGTTTAATTTTTTAGCTATAGTACCTGAAGCAGAAAAATCATTAGAACTGATAAAACCGGTTTTCAGCACTTCATCAAACCAATTGGTATTCGCCGGATAATTAGCTCTTGAAATAAATTTGGTAGGATCAGTAACGCCTTCATTTCTCAGTTTTTCATTATAAAGCTCCACATACTGATCGGAGTTAGCCATTTTAGGAACATTCGTTACTGTTTTAACGCCTATATAAGAGCTAAAGTTGAATACTGTTTTATTTTTTCCTGATTTCGTTTTGATAATAACCGCACCATTTGTAGCTCTTGCACCGAAGATTGCCAAACTGGAAGGATCCTTCAGAATACTCATCGATTCTACATCCTGTGGATTAAGAAAAGAAATATCATCTGTAATCATTCCGTCAACAATAAATACGGTCTTCCCGGAAAGGGAGCTAACTCCCCGAATATCTACCCTGGGTGATCCTCCGGGAGCTCCAGAGTTCTGAATCTGAACCCCGGCAACTTTTCCCTGAATAGAACTAATTGGATTAGGGTTAGGCTTATCCGCAAGATCTTTGGCACTAATTACACCAATACTTCCGGTAACATTTTCCTTCTTCTGACTACCATAACCAATCATAACCACCTCTTCGATAGCTTTTTCTTTGGTTACAGTGTCATTTTTTTTGGTTTGAGCATGTACGTCGGCACTAAAATAAAATGCCGCTACAAGGCACGAAACCTGTAACACTTTTTTGTTCATACTAATACTTCTTTACTTTAACTTACATTCAATTGTCTCCAAAAAAGACTATATCAAATATATATTAATTTTTCTTAACATTACAACAACTTTTTTTAACATTTTATTATAAAAAAATAAAAACCCCTTAAAAAGGGGTTTTATATTGTTCTGTAAGCCAAATAATTAATGTTCCACTCTGAGTGTTCTTTTGCGAAGAAGCAATACCAGATTAAGGAATATAAGAAGAAAATCTAAAGTAATCCAAATGGCTTCTGTAACTGTATCATTAACATAAGCATTCACTTTTTTGACACCCAGATCGGACAAACGCTGACTTTGATTAATATAATTTCGTACCTCTACCAGCTGGTCTTCATTTTTGTTCACAACAGCATGCTGAGAAAAATATACCAGCTTTTTCTTTCCAATGAAGCCCATTAACCAGTATTCATCAGAATTTTTCACATTAAAATATTCTATTCTGTAGTATCCGGATCTAATTATACCCAAATGATTAATAACATCTCCGGCATCCGGGCCTTTATTAATTCTTACCGTATAGAAATCTATAGGTTGCTGTAAATTATTGATAATCTGAACCGATAAAGAGTTATCCGTAAGTCTTGGAAAGCTCTTTTTGAAAAACCACCAGCTAAAGAAAGTAATACCTCCGATAGTAATAACCCAGCGAAGTATTTTTATAGATAGTGCCAGCCTTCCTGTTCGTATTGTGGATAACAATAACGAAAGACACAGAAATATAAAGAGTATTATGGTAATAGCGTACATCATAATTTTCAACAAAAATAAGATTTTCTACGGAATAGCTCTACACTACTGCGTTCCATTCGTCATAAAATTGCTGCAAAAAATTTTCCATATACTGGTGCCTTATTGCTGCCATTTCTTTTCCTTTTTCAGTATTCATCAAGCCCCCCAATAATAAAAGCTTCTCATAAAAATGATTAATTGAGGTTCCGTTGGACTTCTTATACTCCTCTTTAGATAAATTTAGTTTTGGTTCTTCTCCAGGAATATAAATAGGATTATTCTTAAATCCTCCGAAATTAAAAACCCTTGCTATTCCTATCGCCCCGATAGCATCCAGACGATCTGCATCCTGAACCACCTGTAATTCTATTGGCTTTTCTTTAGGTGCTTCATTTCTGTTCTTAAAGGATATATTTCTGATAATAAAGATTACCTGCCGAATAATATCTTCATTTACATTATGGTTTTCTAAAAACCCTCTTGCAGTATCTGGTCCTATATTTTCATCACCATTATGAAATTTAGGGTCCGCAATATCATGTAATAATGCTCCTAATTCTACAACTTCAATATTACATTCTTCAGCCTCGGCAATCTTTTTAGAAAGTTTCCATACTCTTTCAATATGGAACCAGTCATGTCCTGCTTCTGCCCCTTCAAGTTTTTTCTTTACAAATTCAATTGTTTTAGAAATTAAATCACTCATGAATTAAATTTTATTGTTTGATTATCAATTATTTGAAAGATATTTTAAATTTTTCTGTAATAAACATCAACTCTTATCATCCTATATACAGAATATTCTAAGAAATAAGTTTATCAACCTTTAAATTAGTCACAATGGAAATTACATTTTTCAGTTACAACAAAGATACATTTAGTCCTTTTAAAAAAATATTTAAAATTTTTTTTTTAGCAGTTATGTTTTTTGGGTTTACCGTTTCTTTCGCCCAAAACAAATATTCCTTTGATGTAAAAGTTATAGGAAAAGGAACTCCGGTTATTATGATCCCTGGCTACAGCTGTAGTAGCGATGTATGGAAAGAAACGGTAGATCACTTAAAAAATAAATTCGAGTGCCATATCCTTACTCTTGCGGGCTTTGCCGGTCAGCCTTCTATAAAAGAACCTTTATTAGAAACTACGAAGAATGAGATCATTGCTTATGCAAAAGATAAAAAATTAAAAAATCCTGTTATCATAGGACATAGCCTGGGAGGATTTCTCAGTCTTTGGGTATCAAGCACAAGCCCTGAATTATTTAAGAAGGTTATTGTAGTAGACGGAGTTCCTTTCTACACAGCCTTACAAAATCCTGATATAACATCTGAACAAGCAAAGCAGCTCATTAATAAAGAGACTTTCTCAAAACAATATGCTGCCATGACCAACGAACAACTGAAAACCTATGCAGAAAATATTGCAAAACAATTAGTAACAGATTTGGAAAAGGCAAAATTAATTGCAGAATGGCAGGCAAAGAGCGACAGAAATACTTTGGCTGGTGCATTTTATGAAATGATGACAACTGACATCCGAAGCGATCTCTCTAAAATTACTGCTCCGGTTTTGGTATTGGGTAGTAAATTTGAAACATTAGAAAATTCAAAAAAGCAATTTGCTGAACAGTATAAGAATGTAAAAAACCTAATTTTACACATTGCAGACAGTAAACATTTCATTATGTATGACCAGCCCGAATGGTTCTTTCAGGAACTGGATACTTTCTTAAAATAATCCCATGAATATGAATACTCAGGAAAACTTCGAGAATATCTATAGACAGTATGCCCCGGGAATACGAAAGTTATGCCTTAGTTACACTGGAGACATGGACAATGCGGAGGATCTGCTTCAGGAAACATTTATCACAGTATGGAAAAACCTGAATAAATTCCGAAACGATTCTAAACTGAGTACCTGGATTTATCGGATTGCTGTGAACAATTGCCTTATGACCCTGCGCAAACAAAAAAATATAAGTAGGATCTCTGAAGAAAAAATAGTTGGTCTCCCCGATGAAGTCCAGCAGGATAAGACACAAGATACAGAGCTTTTATACAAATGTATCAGTGAATTAAAAGAGGCTGACAGGGTTATTATCACACTTGTACTAGATGAAAAACCTTATGAAGAAATAGCCGAGATTACGGGAATTACAGAAAATAATCTGAGAGTAAAAATTCACAGAATAAAAAAAGAACTCACCGAAATTTTTCAACAACATGCAAGACTTTAATGACATTCAACAACTTTGGAAACAAAATGACACTTCTGTTTCCATACCTAAAATGAACCTTAGCGCGGTAAAAAATACCCGACAGAAGATGAAAAACAAAGAGCTTTTTTTAGCTACAGTATTAATCGCTACCGGAATTATCATTCTTATCATGGCATATTTCCTAGACTTCAGATACAAAACATCTGCCTTATACATTTCAATGGGTGCAATTTCTTTAATCTGCTTTATACAGGCTGTATTGCTGCTGCTAACTGTAAAAAAAATTGCACAGATTAACGCTGCCGCACCACCCTCTGAACATTTAAAACAATGGCAGGAGTACAATGAGTTTAGGAAAAAACAAATCCGCTGGAATATGCCTGTATATTATCTTCTGTTAGGCTCAGCTCTTGTTATTTACTTACTGGAAGTTTTAAAGGATGTCAGTATTACCTATAAACTTGTTGCTTTATTTCTTACTTTTGGTTGGATGTTTTTTACCTATTTTTATCTTGGTAAAAAAAGTTTAGCAAAAACAGACCTCAAAATCAACACTATTATTTCAGAGTTACAAAATCTGGAAAAACAATTTAAATAACCGACTCCGGGTCAGTATTGAGCCTGACAAGCTATATAATCTTCAATAGCTAAAGCGGGAATATCCGCTTTAGTTATTTTATTTCCTGCAGAATAATTCCCCATAGTTTTCGGTTGTAGCTGCGGAAAAAATTGATGTGTCCTATTTCTCCTTTTTCAGATTCTGATACCTTTATCAGTCTGTAGGTAGGCTTCATATTCGGATATGTATCATTCAGCAGACTCTTAACACCTTTTTCTGTTAGCCATACATCATCCTCTGCACGAATTACAAAAACTTTATGGTTAAGACTTTCGGCAAAGCTTTCTGTACGCTCCAGAAGTTTATTAGTAGACTTTTTATTCAGAATTAATTTTCGCCAATCGAAAGCATTTCCTTTTGGCAGACTTTCTCCCAAACCAAACCATTGTGCAGGGAAATAACCGAATAGTCTTGTGATTAAAGGCTGTACCACTCCGAAGCCCAGATATGCTTCAATTCTGGTTTTCCATTTAAGATTTCCGACATACGCATTCTGGGTTCCCACAAAAATAAATTTTTCAAATATCTCTGAATCAGCATTCATACCTAGTATTAGAGCACCTACAGAATGCCCCAAACAGTATTTTTGATAATCAGAAAAGTTTTCTTTGATATAAGTTGTAATAATTCCAAAGTCTTCTTTACCCCATAAAACAGCATCGGAATTGAAGTTGCGCATATCTGGAGGTTTAGAGAGTCCTATTCCCCGATAATCATAGGTAATGACGGTAAAAAAATTCTCGGCAAAATATTGGGCAATAGCAAAATAAACCTGCTGCTTCACTCCTGTTGCAGAATTAATCAGTACTAATTTCCCATTACTTTTATCGGGTTGAAAGAGATGAGCTATAATATTTACGCCATCCCGGGTTTTCAGAATTACTTCCTTCATATCGTTGGTAAAAGAAAAAATCCACTTAAAGGTGGATTTTTATTCTCAATATATTATATTTTATTCAGACTTTCAGTATGCAGTAAATAGCTTAAAAGCTGAAATCTTTCAGATATGGTAATCCTTTTTGAGAACCTTTATTAGCAGATGCTTTCAGGGATACTTCATTACCAAATCTTACACATTCGTCTATTTCATTTCCATGGCAAAGAGCAATTGCAAAACCTGAAGTAAATGCATCTCCCATTCCCATTTTATATGCAATAGTATCCGGAGCATTACGGTAGTACTTCATTTCCTCACCATTAAAATAAACGGTAGAGTTAGTATCATCGCGAATAAATAATTTATTCGGCAGTTTTTTCAGGACTTTATCGCGTCCCTCTTCTCCAAATACAACAGACAAATCATTGCTTTTAATAACAATAAAATCTGCTTTCTCAGCAATATCCTCTCCTATAAACTTTGCAGGTGAAGCATACAGCCCAATTCTGGTATTATGCTTTTTGCAAATTTCAAAAAGATATTCTACTACCTCAACCGGAATTTCCAGTTGTGTTAATACGATATCTGCTTCTGCAATTTCTGCTTCTGCTTTGTCTATATCAGCTGTGGTTATAAAATTATTAGCAGCCGGCGCTACTATAATACTGATTTTACCATGTGCAGAAGTAACATAAGCCGTACCAGTAGGGTAATCTGAATTTTCCTCTACAAAATTGACGTTTACCCCTTCATTTACAAGATTTTCCAGTACATGTTTGCCGTTAGTATCTTTACCAACACACCCTACAAAATGTACCTTAGCTCCCAACCTGCTGGCTCCTACAGCCTGATTTGCTCCCTTACCACCAAAGAAATTTTCAGTTTGGGTAGCCAATACTGTTTCATTGATACGCGGGTGATGCTCGGTTGTAAGCACCAAATCTATTGATGAACTTCCTACTACTACAATTTTGGGTATATGATTTGAAAATTTCATTATAATACTATCAAAAAAATTTCAAGGACTAATCTACTACTATTTCGATAAATTCGGTAATTAATTTTACAGGAATCCCATTTACATCATAGGCTATATAACTCGCATAAAAGCCTTCTCCGAATCCAGTTTCAAAGGCAAAGATGTTATTAGCTTTATCCAGGTAAGGCTTTAGCAGTGTATATTGATGTACTGCACCATCCTGCTCATAAAAATGTTCATGGAAAAACTCTGCATAAATTCCTTCAAAATCATCTGCTTTTTTCTGAAAAATTTCCTGCTCTAAAGCATTGAGTAGCTTCTGGGTTTCATAGTCCATAAAACAGCCCATTCCGCTTTCTACAGGATATCCGAATACTTCTCCTTCGGCTAAATCTTTTACATTCTGCCCTTTTGTTGTTGCTAGTTTCCAATCTGTAATCTTAGCCTCCTGAAATACAACTTCAGCATAAGCAACACAATTACTTTCTCTTTCTTTATGGATATTTACAGCAAATTCCCCTGTTGGAAACTGTTGATCAAAAGCTTCCTTATCTGGTGTAATCAGCGGATCACTGGCCACAATTTCTCCTGTAGTAATTACCAGTTTTCCTGCATCAAAACTTTCCAGCAAAGGTGACTCTACAAAATTCTTAGAAAAAAGCTTCTGTATGTTTTCTATATGATTCATTACGATTCAATAATAATTAAAGATAATGTTTATTTACAACTATCCCGCCAAAATTATTCAGCAGAATTGTCAGGCTGAGCGGAGTCGAAGCCTTCTTTGTCTTTTTGATAGTTATTAAAGTGTGTACCGTTTGTACAAATGGATAATTCTTTAAGCTTATTAAAATTTCCATCTATTAATGCTTCTTTCTTTTTTCTACTCCAACCTTTAATTTGCTTTTCAAATAAAATTGCATCATTTATATCTGAAAACACACAATAATAGACTAATCTAACGGGTCTACGATTATGTGTATAGCTTTTGGAATTATATCCTGATTCATGTTGTTGCAAACGTTGTAACAAATCTCTTGTAACTCCTGTATAATAGGAGTTATCTGCACACTTAATAATATAAACATAATACTCTTTCAATATCCGACTATTAATCAGGAATATGAAAGAAATTTACAAAATATTTTATGATAAAAAAAACGCTTCGACTTCGCTCAGCGTGACACAAAGTCTACACTTTACTAAGTCGAAACGTTCTTATAATTTTTAAAGAGTTTTCAGTTTCTCTTCCAATAATGTTATTTTATCCTGAGCATCTTTTTGTTTTTTCAGCTCATTATCTACAACTTGTTGTGGAGCTCCAGCCATGAATTTTTCATTACTAAGCTTCTTTTCAACAGAGATAAGGAAACCTTTCAGATACTTCAGTTCTTCTTCTGTTTTGGTTTTCTCCTCACCAAGATCAAGATTCTCACTCAACGGAATAGAGCATTCCACTGCACCTACAAGGAATGTAAAGCTTGGCTTATCCGTTTTTTGTGCATAATGAATCTCCGAAACATTAGCCAGTTTTTTGATAACAGCTTCGTTTTCGAACTGAGAAACATTGGTATAAACTTCAACCTCTTCTCTTGGAGAAATACCTTTGCTCTGGCGGTAATTTCTTACTCCTGAAACGATTTCTTTCGTTTGCTCGAAGTTTTTAAGAACATCAGCATCAAAAGCTGTTTCTTTATTTTGTTGGGTAATAATTAATGCTTCAGAAGTTTGTCTCTCTGCAATCGCCTGCCAAATTTCTTCTGTCAGGAATGGCATGAAAGGATGCAGGAACTTCATTAAATTTCCGAAGAATTCTATTGTTTTGTCATATACCTGCTGACTGATAGCCTCACCATAGTTTGGTTTTACAATTTCCAGATACCATGAACAGAAATCGTCCCAAACTAATTTATACAATAAATGTAATGCATCAGAAATTCTGAACTTTTCAAACTGGTCATTGATAGCAGCAACAGTCTTATTGAATTCTGCTTCAAACCATTCAATAGCTTGCGCATTTTCCTCAGAAATCTCTTTATCCTCTTTCTTCCAGCTTTGTGTCAGCTTGAATGCATTCCATATTTTGGTTGCAAAATTACGTCCCTGAAGCATTAGATCTTCATCGAACATAAGGTCATTACCTGCCGCTGAACTTAACAAAATTCCTACTCTTACTCCATCAGAACCATATTTGTCCATTAATTCAATTGGGTCCGGAGAGTTTCCTAAAGATTTAGACATCTTACGACGCTGCTTATCTCTTACAATTCCGGTAAAGTATACATTTTTAAACGGAACCTGGTTTTTGAACTCTAATCCGGCCATAATCATACGGGCTACCCAGAAGAAGATAATATCTGGTCCAGTTACCAAATCCGAAGTTGGATAATAGTAATTGATATCTTTATTATCTGGTGCTGTAATACCATCGAATACTGACATTGGCCATAACCATGCAGAGAACCATGTATCTAGCGCATCTTCATCCTGTCTTAGGTTATCAGTTGTTAGTTCTGTATTACCCGTTTTTTGTTTTGCAAGTTCTAATGCTGCTTCAATTGTTTCAGCAACTACAAAATCGTTCTCACCAGATGCATAGTAATAGGCCGGAATTCTGTGCCCCCACCATAGCTGGCGGGATATATTCCAGTCGTGTACATTCTCCATCCAGTGTCTGTATGTATTCTTGAATTTTTCCGGATAGAATTTAACTTCATCATCCATTACAACATCCAATGCAGGCTTTGCCATTTCACTCATCTTCAGGAACCACTGTACAGAGATTTTTGGCTCTATTACAGCCCCTGTTCTTTCGGATGTACCTACTTTATTCAGATAGTCTTCAGATTTTAACAAAAGACCTTTCTCTTCAAGTTCTTTAGCAATCTCTTTTCTTACTGTAAATCTGTCTTTGCCTTGATAGTGCTTTCCGTTTTCATTAAGAACAGCATTATCGTCCATAGAGTCTATAATCTCTAACTGGTGACGCTGACCAATTTCGTAGTCATTGATATCATGAGCAGGAGTAATCTTCAATGCTCCGGTACCAAATTCTATATCAACATAATCGTCTTCAATAATAGGAACTTCACGTCCTACAATTGGCACGATTACTTTTTTACCTTTCAGGTGTGTGTAACGTTCGTCATTAGGATTGATACATACAGCTGTATCACCGAATATTGTTTCCGGACGTGTTGTAGCAACTGTCAGGAACTCATCTGAACCAACAATCTGATATTTAAGGAAGTATAATTTTCCGTTTTGCTCTTTATAGATTACCTCCTCGTCAGAGATATTTGTCTTTGCCTCCGGATCCCAGTTTACCATTTTATAACCACGGTAAACAAGTCCTTTATTATAAAGATCCACGAATACTTTGATAACTGCTTTAGACAAATCATCTTCCATTGTGAAGCGGGTTCTGTCCCAGTCACAAGAGCATCCTAATTTTTTTAGCTGCTCCAGAATTGTTCCACCATATTGATGCGTCCAGTCCCAGGCATGCTCTAAAAACTTCTCGCGTCCGATATCCTGCTTAGAAATTCCTTCAGCTTTCAATTTAGCTACTACTTTAGCTTCTGTAGCAATAGAGGCATGATCGGTTCCGGGAATCCAGCATGCATTATAACCACGCATACGTGCACGGCGAACTAGTACATCCTGCAATGTATTATTTAGCATATGCCCCATGTGCAAAATCCCTGTCACATTTGGAGGTGGTATGACGACAGTATATGGCTCTCTTTCATCTGGCTCGGAATGAAAAAATTTATTTTCCTGCCAATATTGGTACCACTTTTGTTCTGCTTGTTGCGGATTGTACTTGTCGGAAATTTCCATTAGTTTGATAATTAATGTTTTTATGAGATAAGTTGCAAAAATACGGGAAACGAGATGAAAATAAAAACTCAGTACCAAATAATTGACTAATTTTGTTATTTAAACTAACCTTATAAAAATTCATTCGAAATGAAAAAATTATTTTTAGGATTGTTTTTAACTGGTGCATTCGCAGCAGTTTCTGCTCAGTCTATAGCCTTTGACAAAACGACATTAGAATATGGTGATATCGCACAGAACTCTAACGGAGAAAGATTCTTCACCATTACCAATACAGGAGACAAGCCTCTTATTCTTACAAACGTAAAAGCTTCTTGCGGGTGTACGACCCCACAATGGAGTAAGGATCCTATCCTTCCAGGGAAAAGTGCGAAGCTAAAAGTTGGGTATGACACTAAATTTACAGGAACTTTTAAAAAGCTTATCGAGGTTTATTCCAATGATCCGGAAAGCCAAAGAAGTGTAATTTGGATTGCGGGGAATGTAACCGGTAAAAAATAAAAAAGATCAGAAAAAGATATATTAAAGCGCCTTTTTAAGGTGCTTTTTTATTTTCAGTAACATGATATTCTAAATCCATTTTTTTTACTGACATATTGTTGTCACAATAGTATTTTAGCTTTGCTAAACAGCAGACAAAAGAAAATATGAAAAAAACACTGACACTACAAGATCTCCAACGAATAACTTTAGAAAGCCAGGGATTGGCTCAAACCCCTATATTCGGAACAGGAAAGAATGCTGTACTCAATGCTTTGGAACATCTTGGCTATGTACAAATAGATACCTTATCAGTTGTTGAACGTGCTCATCATCATACCTTATGGTCAAGAATAGATGATTACAAAACACATTATCTGGACGATTTACTAAAAGAACGCAAAGTATTTGAATATTGGTTTCATGCAGCATCATATCTCCCCATAAAAGACTATCGGTATGCTTTACCTCAAATGTTGAGTTTCAAACAGAATCAGTCTCAATATTATAATGCTGACCCCAAAGTCATGCAATATGTAATAGATACAATACGCACTGAGGGCCCTAAAAAGGCTAAAGATTTTGAGAATGAAGGAAAGACTGCGGGAAGCTGGTGGAATTGGAAACCTGCAAAACTTGCCCTCGAAAGACTTTTCATGCAAGGTGATCTAATGATTAGCGGCCGGGATGGTATGCAGAAAATATATGATATTAGTGAAAGAGTATTGCCCGAAACGACCGACTTAACAATACCAACGCCCATTGAACTTGCAGAATATCTGGTCAAAACACATCTTCGTGCCTATGGACTCACGACCTTAAAGCAAATAACTCACCTTAGATCAGACCGTGCTTTAAGAAAAAATGTGGAACATGTCTTACAATCGATGGTTGAGAATAAAGAGATACAAAAAACAGAAATTGACGGAATTTCTCCGATGTATATCCGAAAGGATTTAATCGAAAAAGAAACAGACTCTTCTGCCTCAGAAATTAAACTTTTATCTCCTTTTGATAACTCTCTTATCCATCGCGATCGTTTTAAACAACTTTTTAATTTTGACTTTCGTCTTGAATGTTACTTACCTAAGGAAAAAAGGCAATATGGCTATTTCTGTTTGCCTATTTTGTACGGAAATATATTTATTGGCAGGGTCGACTGTAAGGCACATAGAAGCATTAAAAAGTTTGAACTTATAAACATGCATATTGAGAATACCAACATTGATATTGAAGTATGGATAGGAGTTTTTGCTGAAGCTATAGAACGCTTTGCCCATTTTAATGGCTGTGATTCTATAACACTGACAAAGGTTAACCCCTCAAAATATACAAAGCGGATAAAGCAGGCACTATATAAGTGATTATAAAACCTGAGTATTACTACCTTTCAAAAAATGATATTTTCATTAGGGATACTCTATTCACTAATAACAAAAGAATATTCGGATATTACCTCCGAACCTGTAATTTCAAAGTATTTCTTAAAAAATATTTTTATCTTTATATAAATACAAAAATATATGAGTAAAGATTTTAACGACTTTATTGCTGAAGACAAGTTTTCTATAAAAAAAACATCAACCCGATATGAGGGTAAAATGGTCAAAGACGAAGGGATAGCTTTACTGGATGAAGAAAAAAAGAAACTTCATAAACTGCAGGAAAAACTATATGCAGACGGAAGTAAGTCTCTTCTGATTATCATTCAGGCTATGGATGCAGCAGGAAAAGACAGCCTTATAGAACATGTTATGAGTGGTATTAACCCACAAGGCTGTCAGGTTACCAGTTTTAAAACGCCGAGCTCAAAAGAATATACACACGATTTTCTATGGAGACATTATCTTGCACTACCTGAAAAGGGTAAAATCGGAATTTTCAACCGTTCACATTATGAAAGTGTTCTAATCTGTAAAGTGCATCCGGAATACAATCTGAGTGAAAAAGTATGGAAAGATGTTAAAGACTTTGATGATAAATTCTGGAACAACCGCTACGAAAGTATCCGCAATTTTGAAAAGCACCTATCCGAAAATGGGACAAAAGTCATAAAGTTCTTCCTTCATGTTTCTAAAGATGAGCAGAAAAAGCGTCTCTTAGACCGTATTAATGAGCCGGAAAAAAACTGGAAATTTTCCTCAGGCGACCTTAAAGAAAGAGCACTTTGGGATAAATATCAAAAGGCATATGAAGAAGCCATTAATGAAACATCTACAGAATATGCACCTTGGCATATATTACCAGCCGATCAGAAATGGTTTACAAGACTTACCGCCTGTCAGATTATAACACAAACTCTGGAAAAAATGGATTTAAAGTTTCCTGTCCTTAGCGATGAAGAAGCCAGTGAGTTGGAAGCTTCTAAGACTAGTCTGGAAAACGAAAAATAAAAAGACAAGCGCTATAAGCCGGATTCTGTATCCCGCTCCCAAGGGAGCGGGATGCCTGTTATTTATCTGCCCGTACCGTTGCCGATACGATGTAGCTGCTTACCCCCCGACATGGACGAGCCGCCCTTAATTGCCGGTATACATAGCATTGCACCGCATAGAGTTTACCTGGTTTCACTACAGCCGAACTGTACTTGCTTTCTGTTGCACTTGTCCTACCCTCACGGATGGCGGCCATTAACCGCTATGCTGCCCTACGGTGTCCGGACTTTCCTACCCTTACGGATCAACAGGCTGCGCTTGTCGGCTGCAAAGATAGAGTTTTCATCCCAATTACAGAGTCGGAACGACGAATTACAAAATCTAAAGATTGTCGCTATATTAGCTATTTCACAAAAACTATAAAGTATCAGTCATAAACTGGCAAGTAATTATGTCTTTTTTTCTATCTTCGTGAAAAAATTTCACCATTCATCACTTTCTGAAAAAAATAAATGTCACAGAAGGAAAAAGATTTCTCCAAACTGGTTAAAGAAAACCAAGGCCTGATCATTAAAGTGGCGAGGATGTATACCAACACGCCCGATGATCAGCAAGATCTTTTTCAGGAAATCGTGTTACAATTGTGGCGTTCTTACGACACATTCAAAGGAAACTCTAAAATATCAACCTGGATGTATCGTGTAGCACTTAATACAGCCATTACATTATTCAGAAAGACAACCAGAACTGTTAAAACAGATGAACTGGCGGATTTTCATCAGCCAATAGATGATGATAATGATGACAACCAGCAACAAATAAGCCTGCTTTATAAAGTTATTAAAATGCTGGGAGATATTGACAGAGCTATTGTAATGATGTATCTGGACGATGTGCCATATAAAGATATTGCTGAAAATATTGGGATTACAGAAGTGAATGCCCGTGTAAAGATGAACCGATTGAAAAAAACTCTAAAAGACTTAATGACCCAACATGCAGAATGATTTTGACATAGACCAACTGAAAAATGCCTGGCAAAAACAGGAGACAGGTCCTAAATATCAGGATTCGGAAATATTGGAAATTCTGAATAAAAAGTCGCGTAACTATGTGAAATTTATTTTTTGGGTTAGTGTTGCTGAATTTGCACTTTTTCTTATCCTTAATATTTCTGCGTGGCTGCGTCATGAGAACGGAGATGCTTATTTCACTCAGCTTTCTCAGCTGGGAATACAGATTAACGAAAGTGTAAAAGCTACCTTCCACAACATTTACTTTGTATTTAAAATGATAAGTCTTTTCATTATTCTTTTCTATGTGTGGGTTTTCTTCCGGAAATATAAAAAGATAGATGTAGAAAGTAACCTGAAAAGCTTTATCCTGCAGATTATTTCTTTCAAGAAGTCGGTTAACCGTTTTATACTGGTTAATATTCTGTTTTTATTATGCTTCTTGCTGCTCATAACTTTGTTCCCGGTAATCTATATACAACAGCAGCATATACAGATTAGTGATAGTAAATACGCCGGCTTTATTGTAGGAATTATTATTTCCTGTATTGTATGTGTACTTCTAATATTATTATACTACAAGCTTATATACGGCATATTGATGAAGAAGCTTTCCAGAAATCTTCAGCAACTGAAAAACATCGAAAACGAACAATAAAAAAAGCGCTGAATTCAGCGCTTTTTATTTTTATAACTCTTTTCTTAATCTTGCTACCGGAATATTTAGCTGCTCCCTGTATTTAGCAATCGTACGTCGGGCAATATTGTATCCTTTATCTTTCAGCATTCCTACTAATGCATCATCAGTATAAGGTTTTCTTTTATTTTCCTTGTCTATAATATCCTGCAGGTGATTTTTAATCTCTTTGGTTGAAACCTCTTCACCGTCATCATTTGTAAGACTATCTGAGAAAAGATTCTTCAGATAAACAATACCGTTAGGTGTATCTGCATATTTACTTTTTACTACACGGGAAATTGTAGAAATATCAAAACCTGTAATATCTGCTACATCTTTCAGAATCATAGGCTTTATACTTTTGTCGTCTCCGGTAATAAAATAATCTTTCTGCAGCTTTATAATAGCATTAATGGTTTGCATCAATGTATTCTGGCGCTGATTAATAGCATCTATATACCATTTTGCAGCATCCAGCTTTTGTTTGATAAACAAAGCTGCCTGCTTATGTTCCTGAGATGTTTTATCGTGTGAGTAAGTTGTCAGAATTTCTTTATACTCATCTGAAACACGTAGCTGCGGAGCATTCTTACTGTTAAGTGCTGCTGTAACTTTTCCGTCTTTTACATTGATGACGAAATCCGGAATAATTTCCTGATTGATTGTAATGGTCTGCGTGTCGAAATTACCCCCTACTTTCGGAGATAATTTAGAGATTTCATCCAGCGCATCTTTCAGATCATCCTCCTCCACATCATACTTATGCATGATTTTGTTATAATGCTTGTTACTTAAAGCATCAAACTGGTGAAGCAAAATATTATGAGCCAATGACACTGCCGGATTTCCGCTTACTTTTTTCTCAATCTGTAGCAGAAGGCATTCTTTCAGATCTCTTGCAGCTACCCCTGGCGGATCCAGCTTTTGTACATAATTGGTTAATACATCTTCTACATTTTCAGGTGTAGTATATACTCCTAATGAAAAAGCCATATCATTAACCAAAGACTTTATATCTCTTCTCAGATAACCGTCATTGTCCAGGTTACCTATAATATATTCTGCTATTTTCAGATCCTCTTCGCCGATCTTCGTCAATCGGATCTGCTCTATAAGATAATCGTACAAGGATTGTCCTTCTGTAAGCAACGACTGGTTATCGAATTCCTCATCGTCCGGCGAGTAATTACTTGCCGCAGTTTTATAAGAAGGTTCGTCATCAAACAGGTATTCATTTACATCGAAATCAGTTTCTATAGACTCTGTTCCTTCATCATCATAACTACTATCAATATCCGAATAATCATCTTCCTTGGCCTCGTCCACAGCTTTTTCTAACGCCGGATTTTCTTCCAGCTCCCGTTGTAATTCTTCTTCAAATTCAAGAGTATGGAGCTGGATAAGCTTCATTAACTGAATTTGTTGTGGTGCCATTTTCTGGCCAAGTTTTATCTGTAAATTTTGTTTCAGCATAGGTATTTCTCCTTAACTACATTGTAGATTAACTCTACGAAATTAAACATTTTTATTTTAAAAAAAATAAAATTGCACGATTTTTGCTATGGAAATTCGTTTTCATAAAAAGGCCCTTAGAGAAATCTCTAAGGGCTTTTTATTTATTATTTTTTAGAATTCTGCGCTCTTAGGCGTTCTTGGGAAAGGGATCACATCACGGATGTTGGTCATTCCTGTAACAAAAAGAACTAATCTTTCCAGTCCTAAACCGAATCCTGAATGCGGAACAGAACCAAACTTACGAGTATCTAAATACCACCAAAGTTCTTCCTGATCTACATGCATATCCTCCATTTTCTTCTTCAGAACATCTAGTCTCTCTTCTCTCTGAGAACCTCCGATAATCTCACCAATACCAGGGAAAAGGACATCCATCGCAGCGACAGTTTTGTCATCTTCATTCAGACGCATGTAGAACGCTTTAATCTCTGCAGGGTAATCAAATAACACTACAGGACATTCAAAATGCTTTTCAACAAGGTATCTTTCATGTTCAGACTGAAGGTCTGCACCCCATTTTTCCACAGGATATACGAATTTTCCTTTTTTATTTTCTTTCGAATTCAGAAGAATGTCGATTGCTTCAGTATAGCTTACACGCTTAAATCTCTTCGCAACTACATTTTCCAGCTTCTCAATAAGACCTTCTTTTGCTCTTTCCTTTTCTGGCTTTTGTTTTTGCTCTTCAGCAAAACGCTTATCCAGGAATTCTAAATCGTCCTTACATTTATCTAAAACATACTGAATTACATATTTTAAGAAATCTTCAGCAAGGTCAATGTTATCTTCCAGATTATTAAAAGCTACTTCAGGCTCCACCATCCAGAATTCTGCAAGGTGACGTGTTGTATTAGAGTTTTCTGCACGGAAAGTAGGTCCGAATGTATAAATTCTTCCTAATCCCATTGCTGCAGTTTCTCCTTCTAATTGTCCTGAAACAGTAAGGTTGGTCTTTCTTCCGAAGAAATCCTGAGCATAATCTATAGCTCCTTCTTCATCTCTTGGAATATTATCCAGATCAAAGTTGGTAACACCGAACATTTCTCCCGCACCTTCAGCATCTGCTCCCGTAATTACAGGTGTATTCAGATAGAAAAACTGTCTGTCGTTGAAGAAAGAGTGAATAGCAAAGCTAACAGCATGACGTACTCTGAAAACAGCGCCAAATAAGTTCGTTCTGAATCTTAGGTGAGCTTGCTCACGAAGCTTTTCCAGGCTATGCTTCTTTGGTTGAAGTATAGTATTCTGCAATTCTTCTGTAAAGTTATCTCCAAGTACTATAATTTTCTTAGCGATAATTTCAACCGTTTGTCCGGCACCCTGACTTTCCACCACTTCGCCAACAATTTTAAGTGAAGAAGCCGTATTTATATTCTTGATAAGATTCTCATCAATATTTTCGAAATCAACTACGATTTGCAAATTATTGATTGTTGAACCATCGTTTAAGGCAATAAACCTGTTTGAACGAAACGCACGTACCCACCCATACACGGTGATATCGTGATGCAAGAATTTTTTGTAATTTTCTAAAACTTCTTTAATTGTCTGCTTATGCATGATGTAAAAATTAACGTTCGCAAAGTTAAGAAAATTATATAGTTCTTTGGGCTTTAGCTGTTCAGATAAATGTTCTTTTTAATATCTTTTCCTTTTCGGATTCGCCACGCATGATAAGAACTAGGTACATCATGCTGCCATTTCGGAAGAAATAAAACAATAAGAATAACATCTATATGCGATACAAACCCTAAAATAATAGCCAGATAAAAGAAGAACCCTGCCTGCTGAAAACCTATTAAAGCTGTAAATGCGAATAATAAACTCAACCCCCACAGCTTGGACAGGAAAGCGTGTGTACAAGTTTCTCTTCCAAATCTGGCAAGGCTTATAATATAACACAAGGCTTCCATTATAAAAATTAATGCAATACCTCTCCAGTGTACTTTTATCAATTCCGGATTCAGCAGATAAGCTGCAAAACCAATACATAACCAAAAAATTAAATCTGTCTGACTATCCAATCGCCGGAGTTTTTCCGAGGACATTCCCGTTTTCCGGGCAATAATACCATCGAAAATGTCAGTAAATAGCCCAAAATACATTAGTATTAGAAGCAATATTCGCGATTCATCTCCTTTTATATAAGCGAGGTCCAAAATAAGCGGAGCAAGGATAAACCGAGTTGCAATAAGAATATATGGCATATTTTTCATGACTTCATTTTTATAATTATTGAATTCTCTTATATTTCTCCGCATAATTAATACTAAAACCAGCCCACATAATTAACAATGCAGCTCCAGAATTTTCATAATAATCCTGTATTAAAAGATGATTATCTTTTGTAAGCCCTATCCTCGACTGAAAATTTTGACAACCTCCAAACAAATAAGGAATTCCATGACATTCCGATGTATAATTGTCCAATAGAAACAAGCCTTTTTTTAGTTTTGCATTGTGTCTAAAGACATATTTCACCGAATCATTTTTTGTCATTCTAAACTCTAATTGATAGGATTTATTTTTAGCTAGAGGTTTTAATTTTATATCTACTTTATCATTCTCTTCGGATCTCACTTTACTTTTCTGACTCAACATTTTAGAAAATCCTTCTACTTTTTCAGATTTATTCCGGTTCGAATCAATATGTTCATATCCTGCGGAATAGTATTTTCCTTCTATTAAATTCACATTATTCTTTTTTATAACTGTCAAATCATCTTTTATCATTCTTTTGTTAAAACTCACACAAGAACCAAAGACCAAGCATAGTACCAATAATATCATAATTTTTTTCATTGCCTTATATTTAAAATTATACTCCAAAGCTAAATGTGAAAACCACGATACTAAATGTGGAAAAGCATTAATAAAAATTATACATTTGTGAAAAACGCAAATTATGTATCAGGAATATTTACTGAGAGAAATCCGTAAAAAGATTGGTGAAAAATCTTTGAATGATGAAATCGCTAATATTCTCAACATTAGCTATGATGCTGCACACAGAAGATCCTCGTCAAAGGCAAAATTTAGCTTTGAAGAAGCTCTTGAACTGGCAAAATATTACCAGATTTCTCTGGATCAGTTTCTGGGCGCAGAAAATCAAATGGTCGTAAAACGTACTCAACCGGTAAGGACTACCGAAGATTTATTGAGTTATTTTGAGAACTCGCTTAAAGTACTCCATGTATTTCAGGAAACTGAAAACTCACAAGTCTATTATTCCGCAAAAGACATCCCTTTTTTTTATACTATTTCTGATTCTGTTTTATCAAGATTCAAGTTTTATGTCTGGATGAATCTCCTGAATCAGGACAAATTTCTAAGCCCTTTCAGTGAATTCAGTTTGCAATACCATTCCGGTAAAAATGAGGCTCTTGAAGAGTTCTATGAACAGCAAAATGTTACTGAAATATGGAATGAGACAACAATTAACAGCATCCTTCAGCAGGTCTCTTTTTATTATGAAATCAGAATGCTAGACACCACAACTATACTACATATTCTGGAAGAATTACAGGAACTGATTACAAATCTGGAAAAGAAAACATTGCAGAATCCCAACTTTCAAATCTATGTAAACGATCTGGTTATTCTGAATAACAGTATTCTTTTGAAAAACGGAAAACAAAGTTCTTACTTTCTTCCGTTCAATATGTTTGGCTACATTATGATGAATGACCCTGCAGTCTGCGCAGAAACTCTAAGCTATTTTGAACATCAGATTAAAAATTCAAAATCACTGAATACTTCTGGTAACAGAGACAGAAAAGCCTTTTTTAATTCGATGTTGGAAAAAATAGAAAAATTGAAGGAAATGATTAAGTTGAAATAATCCCGGATCAGTAATAAAATTCGGAGAAGCATGACTGTATTAATTTTGAGACCAGTATTCCTCTAAAATAGTATCCCTTCGGAAAACCTTGTCAGGGTTAGTACTGTATTCAATAATAACCCTGACAAGGTTTAATACTGCATTTATAGTTGAGAACACAGCAAAAAAAATGATCGAAATTTCTTCCGATCATATCTTATAATTACTCATCTTTCTTTGAAGAGGTTGTAAACACATCCAGAAGCCCTTCCGGCAACTGCATTGTCATAACTTTTTCTTCTCGGTCCAGAGCAATAATCCAGTCTTTAATTATAGGAACTACAACTTCTTTATCATTAAGTACCAAAATGAAATAGTGTTGTGCCGTCTGATCATTCACAGAGCGGATAAGACCATAAGATTTCCCTTCGGTATCTTTAATCTCGTAACCAACAATTTCGTGGTAATAGAATTGTTTTCCGGATAGTTTTGGCAGGGAAGAAAGAGGTTGGTATACCTCCTTTCCGATCACCTGATCTACCAAAGCCTCGGTAGAGTTTTTAAACAGGATATTTAAAGAATCACCTTTACTCCATGACAGTTTATCAACAAAAAACGGAACCAATAGTCCATTGATTTCAATGAACATTGATTCCATTTTACTGTAAAATTCGGGTTGATCTGTATCCATTTTCAGGATTACGTTGCCCGAAAGGCCATGTCTGCGGGTAATTCTACCAAGAAAATAACATTCTTCTTTACGCATCAGGCAAATTTTGTATTAAGCTTCAGCGTTTTCTTCAGAAGCATCAGCAGCTGGAGTTTCTTCAGTTGTCTCTTCAGCAACTACTTCTTCAGCAACAGGTGCGTTAGCAGCCTCCTCAGCAGCTTTAGCGTCTGCCTCAGCTTGAGCAACAGCAGCTAATCTAGCTTCGTTTACTTTAGCTTCAGCTTCTAAAGCAGCTTTCTTAGCGTCAGCCTTAGCTTGAGATAAACCATCTACTTTACCTTGTACTTTAGTTTCTTTAGCTTCTAACCAAGCGTTGAATCTTTTTTCAGCTTCAGCTTCGTCAAATGCTCCTTTAGCTACACCACCTTGAAGGTGTTTTTTGTAAAGAGCTCCTTTGTAAGAAAGAATAGCTCTTGCAGTGTCAGTTGGCTGAGCACCGTTGTTTAACCACTTTACAGCAGCATCAACATTTAAGTCGATAGTTGCAGGGTTAGTAATTGGGTTGTAAGATCCTAGTCTTTCGATGAATCTACCATCTCTTCTAGCTCTTGAATCTGCTACAACAATGTGGAAAAAAGGCTTCCCTTTTTTACCGTGTCTTTGTAATCTAATTTTTACTGACATAAATAATTAATTTTGAGGGAACTCGTCCCGGTTAATTTTAAGCTGCAAAGATATAAAAAAACTTTCAATTCTAAAGCCTGTCTAAATTTTATTGTTAATACTCTTCGACAGGCTCAGAGTGACATTACTCGTTCAAGATATCTTCCTTTTAGGAGTGTCAGACTGAGCCTGTCGAAGTCTAATATTTTTTAATCAAAATTCAAACAGACTCTAAAGTTACACGTTCAAAGTTTTTCAACACTTATTTGCCAATCATTTCTACATCGAATATATCTGTTCGGTTATAAAATATTCTCTATAGATCAATCACCAAAACTACTCATTATCAAGTCAGTAAACCTTATTAAATCACCAATAATTGAAATTTACAGATTTAATTGATTCAGGTCTCTCTTTTTTTTCGAATATTTGCAGATTACTCCCAAAAACTAACCCAACTGTCAGAAATAAATACTAACCCAACTACAAACATATAGAATATACATTCTCTGAAATGTTATTGCGAATAGACTTAATGAAAAACTAATATAAAATTTATGAAATTATTCTTTCCTTTTTTATTACTTATGGGCACCATGAGTATTCAGGCACAGAATTGCAACTGTAAAGAAAACTATGAATGGACTAAAAAGACTTTTGAAGAAAATGATGCGGGCTATCGTCATATACTAGATACAAAGGGAAGAACAGCCTATGATCTCCATAATAAAATTACAAACGATAAAGTTACTAACATTACAGATTTCTACCAGTGCAAAGCAGCTTTGGAAGAATGGATTAAATTTTTCCGCACCGATCATTTCAGATTTACATTAACAGATAAAGCTGTAAAAAATCAATTAAACTCCGAGCACTTTCAGCCGGTAAAACAAAAGGCTTTCAATATCGAACAATTCAAGAAAACCCTTGCCACAAGTAAGGAAGACAATATTGAAGGAATATGGTCAAGAGGAAGTAATCTTATTGCTGTAAAAAAAGAAGGAAACACTTTTGTTGGCAGTATTGTAAATACACAAAACAAAGACTGGAACAAAGATGATATTCTATTTTCATTAAATCAGGATCTGAAATCAGGAACTTATTATCAGAAAAATTTCAAACCAGTTCCTGTAAAAAAAGCTTTATATCTTGGAAAAAATTTACTTCAGATTGATGATGCGGTTTTCCAGCGATCCTACCCTAGCTTTACATATCAGGACAATACAAAAGAATACAACCAGATAAAAACCAGCGGTAAAACATTTGGTTACAAGAAAGATGACAATACTGTTTATCTCCGAATTCCGGCTTTCCACCAAAACAAGAAAGCAATAGACAGTACATTGGCTAGTCTGGATAACCTGATAGCTTCTACTCCAAACCTCATTATTGATCTAAGAGACTGTCAGGGCGGGCAAGATTCCAATTATCAGGGACTCATCAAGTATCTCTATACGAATCCAATCCGTACTGTAATGACAGAAATGTACTCCACTCCACAAAACAACAAAATTTGGGATACACTGATTAACAGTTCCGATACCGACGCAGAGGATAAAGAAACATATAAAAAGATTCAGTCAACTCTTAATAGCAAACTAGGACAATTTGTTAACATTTATGGGAAAGATGTTACGGTTAGTAAAAAAGACCAGGTTCTTCCTTTTCCAAAAAATGTAGCAATTATTATTCACGAAAATAATTTTAGCACAACAGAACAGTTTATTCTGTTGGCAAAGCAAAGCAGAAAAGTAAAATTCTTTGGAAGAAAAACCGGTGGTGCTGTTGATGTATCCAATATGATTGAGGCAACCTCTCCTTCTGGTGATTTTGTCTTTGAATACTGTATCTCCAGATCTCTCCGTATTCCGGAATTTCCTGTGGACGATTTAGGAATTCATCCGGACTTCTATATTGACAAGACAATTCCTGAAGATCAGTGGGTAGACTTCACAAGCAATACAATGAAAAACTGGAACTAAGAAAAATGCGTTGTCAATAATATTGACAACGCATTTTTATATTTACCAGCTCGGATATCAGGCTTAGTATATTTCCTCAATCTTTTGATGAATCCGATTGAGAACAAACTCATCACCTACCTTCTTTCCAATCATCATTTTTGCCATAGGACTCTCTTCAGAGATTGCATACATTCTATCCCCTTCAAAGAAAAATTCTCCCAGGGAAACAGAAATATAAAAACGGGCTTTATTGGTAATCACCAATGATCCTAACTGAATAACGGACATTTCAGAATTCAGGACACGGGCCATTCCGTTTTGCAACTTATGAAGTTCTGCCAACTGCCTTTGCATCTGGTAGATTTCTTCATGTGCCTCTTCCCGGACACTATCGTATTTAGGAGTTTTTTTAATGTCTTTACTGGCTTCTTTTGTAAAATGCACAAATTTCTCCAGCGTTTGGATTTTATCAGCAATAACGCTTTTTACATAATTCCGGATATCCTTTTTATCGTAAATCGTCTTCTTCATAGGTCCAATTCTTTCTTAAAGATAACAATTTCCTAAAATGATCCCTATAATTATGCTTCTATTTTTACATCCTCATCATCTGCATCTCTGTGCAATTGTGCCTTGTAAAGTGTAGCATAATAACCATCTCTTTGCAACAGTTCTTCATGTTTTCCTTCCTCTACAATTTTACCCTGATCCATTACAATAATCTTATCCGCATTTACAATGGTGGAAAGTCTGTGTGCTATAATAATAGAAGTTCTGTTTTTTGTAATTTTTTCAGTTGCCTTCTGAATCAGTTTTTCGGATTCATGGTCTATAGAAGATGTGGCCTCATCCAGAATCAGAATGCTTGGATTTGTTAAATAAGCTCTTAGGAATGATAATAGCTGACGCTGCCCTAATGAAATAGAAGAACCTCTTTCGCTTACAACATAATCATATCCACCTGGCAACCTTTCGATAAATTCGTCCACCTCGATTTCCTGTGCCGCCTGTTTTATTCTTTCTAAAGGAATATCTTCACCTAATGTAAGGTTCTCGTAAATAGAACCGTGGAACAAAAATACATCCTGCAATACAACACCAATATGGCTGCGCAGATGATGAAGTTCATAATCCCTAAGATCTATATCATCCAGTAATATTTTCCCGGAATTAATATCATAAAACCTTGTAATAAGCGTAATAATGGTAGATTTTCCGGCTCCTGTAGCCCCGACAATAGCAACAGATTGTCCAGGTTCTACTTTCAGACTTATCCCTTTTAATACTTCTTGTTTCTCATCATAAGAGAAATGTACTTTCTGGAATTCGATTTTCCCCGCAACCTTTTCTTTTACAACAGTTCCGTTGTTAGGCATTGCATTGTCCTCGTCCATAATTCCGAGTACACGTTCCGCACCAACCAAACCTCTCTGAATATTATTGAATCTGTCTGCGATCTGACGCAACGGACGAATCAGCATACTGATAAACTGAATAAATGCAATAACATCTCCCGGACTGGCATCACTACTTGTTAGCGCATTATAACCTGCATAGAATAGAATAAGTCCTATAGACACAGAAGAGATAAGTTCTACTACCGGGAAAAATAAAGAGAAAAAGAAAACAGTTCGCAAAAGCGCTCCCTTCAATTGTTGATTAATATCATCGAATTTTTCAAATTCAGCTTTCTGACGGTTGAACACCTGTATTAAAGACATACCGGCAAGTCTTTCCTGTACAAAGCTATTCTGAGTTGCAGTCCAGGTTCTTTCATCTCCAAAAGCTTTCTTTAGCCTTTTCTGGAAGAATCTTGTAACCAATAGCATAATCGGTAAAATGGCCAGCGCAATAAAGCTGAGCTGAACGTTTACATTAAACATAGCTACCAGTACCAAAACTACACGTAATACATCTCCAAAAACCATCAGGAATCCGTCTGTATATACAGTAGCAATTGTTTCCACATCTCCTACAGCACGAGTTACCAAATTACCAATAGCTGTTTTATCAAAAAATGAAGTCTTGAAATAAATAAGTTTACGGTACAAACGCTCCCTTATATCACGGATTACATTTTGCGAAATGTAATTGGACAGATATACCAAACCGAAGTTCAGGATTGTTTCTGCAGCAACCAAGCCTATCAGGAGGTAAACATCATGCATTAGTAAGTCGAAATTCTTCTCCCTAATAATGTCATTATCCACAACATCTTTGGTTAGTATGGGCCGATATGTTCCTACTAAAGCCAGAACAACAGATATAATAAATGCAGAAATAAACCAACCCCGGAAGTTCATTCCAATTTTAAAGAGTCTGGCAATTATATTTCCAGTGCTTAATTTTTTCATATTTTCTACCTCAACAGAGGCTATATTATTCAGTTTCTTTCTTTCCTATAAGATCTATATCTATAGAGGGCTGGGTTTGTCTTTCACTGATCAATTTATGTTCAAGTATTTTATGAACTCCCCATACCGCTCCTCCGGCAATTGACCAGCCAATCAGGTTAAGTGGTGTAATCCCTACAACAGTACTTTCATCTTCCAGCCCACCAGGTTCTGCAATAGCCAGATAAAAACCATACAAACCTCCGACTGTCATTTGTACTGCCATAAAAATAATACTTCCCAGTAACCCATAATGCCATTTAACTTTAGCATATCGTTTTGCTAAGTTCGCATAATACCGATAAATAAAGATCAAAAATAAAATTCCCAGCATATATTCCTCTGCTTAATTATCAAAGTTATAACCTACATCCACCAGATACAATCCGTGGGCAGGAGCCGATGTTCCGGCGGCATTCCGGTTTTTCTTTTCAATAATATCATGGATATCTTCCGGCTTTATTTTTCCAGTACCCACTTCCACCATAGTCCCTACTATTGCACGCACCATATTTCGTAAAAAACGGTCAGCTGAAATGGTCAATACCAGTTCATCCCCACGTTGCTCCCACACCGCTTTTTTCATTTCGCAGAAATTGGTTTTGTTATCGGTGTGCAGTTTTGCAAAACTTGTAAAATCTTTATACTGAAACAAAATTTCACAGGCTTTATTCATTGCATCTATATCCAGCTTTTTCCGCCAAAGCTGCCATGCAGAGTTTTCTGTAAACGGATTCTTTTTCAGCGAAATATAATATTCATAAGTCCTGTATAACGCGCTGAATCTCGCATGCAGATCTTTAGAAACCTGAAAAACTTCCTGAACCGCAATACTTGGTGGTAAAAAGCTGTTTAGCTTATGTACCAGCTGATCTCCCAATACATTACTGGTTTCAAAATGTGCATACATTTTTTTAGCATGAACTCCGGTATCCGTTCTTCCGGCACCTGTTATTTTAATGTCTTCACGCAGCAACGTACTCAATGCTTTTTCCAAAGTTTCCTGGACACTAATTTCGTTGGGTTGTATCTGAAACCCGAAGAAGGATGCGCCGTTATAGGAAAAAGCGATGAAATAGCGTAATTTGTTTGTATTTTTGTCTAGATTTTCGATACGCAAAAATACGAACTCTATCGCAACTGAAAGTTCTCTTTATGAAAAAAATATTATTACTTTCCGACACTCATTCTTATATGGACGACCGCATCCTCTCTTATGCTGAACAGGCAGATGAAATATGGCATGCAGGTGATTTCGGAAATACGGATGTAATAGAGGCTTTACAAAAAATAAAACCTTTAAAAGGAGTCTACGGAAATATTGACGGAACCGAAATAAGAAAGGAGTTTCCGGAGGTTTTACGTTTTCAGTGTGAGGAGGTAGAAGTATTAATGATCCATATCGGTGGATACCCCGGACGTTATTCACCTTTAGCTAAAGCCGAGATTAACAAACAAACACCTAAAATATTTATATCAGGGCATTCTCATATTTTAAAAGTTATGATGGATAAGGAAAGAAATATTCTCCATATTAATCCGGGGGCCTGTGGTAAAGTTGGCTGGCATAAAGTCCGTACGATGCTTCGTTTTACAATTGACGGGAGCGAAATAAAGGATTTGGAAGTTATCGAATTGGGGGCAAAATAAATAACAATGAAGGCAGGAGATAAAGTTTCGGTACTAAACGATAATTTAAAAGGAAAGATTATCAAAATTCACAAAAATCTCATCACCATAGAAGATGAATATGGTTTTGAGCATACTTATCCATCATCTGAAATTGTTCCGGCAGAAGCAGATTTATACAACTTGCAACCTGTTACGGTAAAACAGGAACCCAAAAAAAATATTTCTAAAAAGAATAAAATTCCGGCTTTGGTTTTGGATCTTCATTTTGATCAATTGGTCAACAATCCGTCCGATTACGATTCATGGGAACGACTTTTTATTCAGAAACAGCGCCTACAGGAAACTATTAATTTCTGTAGAAAAAATCACATCAAAAAGCTAGATGTGATCCATGGTATTGGTGACGGTGTATTACAGTCGATGGTTTTGGATGTTCTTCGTGGAGAAACAGGCCTGGAGTATGAGGATGGAACTTTCTTCAAACACCAGTCCGGTACAATTACCGTAATCCTGAAATAGGTTCTCCATTACAATTATCATAAATACATTAAGCCAAGATAACGTCTTTATTCTAAAGTTTTCAACAGTTTAATTAATTTTCCGGCCTGTCTTTTAGCTTTGCTCTTTACCTCCTCTTCTGTATAACCTGCATTTAGTGAAGTCCCGTGAAAATAAAATGGCTCGATATAATTCATCTGTGTATAATAAGCTGTTTGCTCAAGGTTTTTACAAAATTCAGGAATTCTGAAATGATGTTCTCCTAAAGTTTTATATTCATTCTCAGCTGATCCGACAGTAAAACTGGGAATGAAATTCTTACCTTTCAGCTTATCACCTGTCGAGCCGTAGGCAAACCCATATTCCAATACCAAATCGAACCATTGTTTTAGAATCGCCGGCATAGTATACCAATAAAAGGGAAACTGAAACACTATATTTTTATGTCTTAATAATGCTTCTTGTTCTTTCTTTATATCAATTTTAAAATCGGGATATAACTGCTGAAGATTTCGGACTTCGACATTTGCCTCACTATTTACCAATCCATTCACAATCTCTTTATTCGCTAATGATTTTTCCCAATCGGGATGTCCTAAAATAATTAATGCCATTGTTTTTTATTTAGATTTCGTACTATCAAAATTATAGTTGCAAAATTATTTTTAGTCCTTTAAATTTGCAATAACTATCAATTCCGATAGGCCTTAAATCACCGGATATGAAAAAAGAATGTCTAGGAAAATATGTGAAAATAGAAGATAAAATATACCCTTGTTCAGTAAGTTTGGCAATGGATCTAGTCGGCGGAAAATGGAAAACTGTTATATTATATCATCTGAAGGATGGTGAGAAAAGGTTTAGTGAGCTAAGGAAAGAATTGTTCTCAGTTACTGAAATGACGCTGAGCTTACAATTAAAACAACTAGAAAAAGACGGACTAATCTCAAGAAAGGTTTATGGCAAGAAGCCACCAATAAAAGTTATTTATAAATTAACCGATTTTGGAAGTACCTTTATCCCGGTATTGGATGCGATTACCACCTGGGGAAATCAAATTGTGGATAAGAAAGGGAAATTTGTAGATAGCTTATAAAGATTTATCTGATATAATTTTCCCCGTTGAAGGTGATAATTTTCAACTGCCAACTAAAATACTTAAATTTGCACATTAGGCTGAAAAACATGCAGAAATTATCTCTACTTTTCACAAAAGACGGTTTACAATGGACCATAGGCAAGGGCTCTTCTTACACTGAGAGCGCTTTTTTCAAAGATGAAGAAACGCCTGAAGGTTATATTTCCGATAAACTTACAGAAGTATTAAAACAAGGGAATCTCAAAAAAATTGAGGTAGTCTCTGCGCTTAATCATTTCAGTATGTTACCTTTTGGTTTCGACCAGCACCAGTTGGGCTACCAACTTATTTCTTATAATGCTCCGGTAGATGAAGCTAATGAAGAATTAATGCTGGCGATTAACAAAAAATTTCACGTCCAGTTTTATTATACCATGCCGAAGGAATTTTATCAGAAAATAAAGTCTTCTAATATTCCTGCGGTTTTTAATTTTTCCGGAGAGAAATTTCTGAGTCAGACTCTTACCAAAACCAATGGTGAGCAAATACACATTAATCTTTACCATAATCAGGCAGAGTTTTTTGCTATGAAAGACGGAAAGATTTTACTTTACAACAATCTGGATGCTAATTCCGAAGTAGACTTTCTTTACTTTATCATGTTTGCTGTTTCCAAACTAAACTTTGACCTGAAGAATCTTCAGTTCCTTGTTTATGGAGAAATAGACGAGAATGAGACCTTCCTTAGCGAATTACAGAAGTTTGCCCATCAGGTAAAAATTGTAGAGAAAAGCATTAAAAACAAACACAACTTTATCCTTCAATAAAATGTACAGAATTATATCGGGGAAGTGGAAGGGTAAAAAAATTGCCGCTCCGAAGAACTTTGAGGTTCGCCCAACAACAGATTTTGCAAAAGAAGCGCTATTCAGTATTATCGAACACCGCTTCGACATCGAATATTTATCCGTATTGGATCTTTTTGCCGGAATTGGTTCTATTTCATTAGAATTTGCTTCCCGTGATACAAAAGATATTACTTCCGTGGATCTTAACCCTAAACATTGTGGATTTATTAACTCCACAGCAAAAGAATTAGGTTTCGACTCTCAGATTAATATCAGTCGCGGTGATGTATTCGACTGGGTAAAAAAAGAAAGAAACCATGGTAAATTATACAATCTGGTATTTGCAGATCCACCATTCGACATGGACAAGACCAAGTACGATGAATTAATAGACCTTGTACTGAATAAGAATATACTTGCTGAAAACGGAGTTTTTATTTTAGAACACCAATCCAGGCAGAAGTTTGAACATCCAAACCTGTTGGAAACACGAAAGTATGGAAACGTAAGTTTCAGTTTTTTTGCAAAAAAAACAGATTGATAATAATTAATTATATTTTGCTCCATTCGGAAAACCGGATGGAGCTTTTTTATAAATTTGTGAAACACAAACAAATAAACTACTATATGAAAAGACTGTCCTTACTTCTTATCATAGTTTTCTCATTCACAGTAAAATCACAGCAAAAAAACGATTCACTGAACACAGCACTACAAAACATTACCAAAGACACCAAATTTGGTCTGGCTCTTAGTGGTGGTGGTGCAAAAGGTTTTGCACACCTGGGAATTCTGAAAATGATTGATTCATTAGGAATTAAGATTGATTACATTACCGGAACCAGTATGGGCGGAATTCTTGGAGGTCTGTATGCAATGGGGTATAATGCGGATCAGTTAAAAGAAACTGTCTACAAAGTACATTGGAACAGAATTCTGAGTAATAAAATCCCATATAACAAAATCAATATCAGCGAAAAGGACGAATATGACAAATATATTCTGGAATTCCCTGTTGTAAAGGGATTCCCTACCCTCCCAAGCTCTTACATCGAAGGACAATATATGGGCGAAGTTCTCAATACTCTTACCTTCAACGCTAAACATATCAATGATTTCAGCAAACTAAGAATTCCGGTTGAACTTACTTCTTCTGATATTGAAAATGGCGGATTGGTGATGCAGAAAAAAGGATCTTTACCCTTAGCGATTCGCTCTACACTGGCTATCCCCGCAGCATTTGCTCCTGTTTATATTGATGGGAAACTTTTGGTAGATGGTGGATTGGACAGAAATTTCCCTGCAAACGAAGTAAGGGAGATGGGAGCTGATTTTGTTGTTGGCGGCTATACCGGATTCAGGCTTTTTACCAAAAAGGAGATTGAGAATCCCATGAAGATGATTTATCAGACACATGCCATACGTTCAGTAGAGGATTTCAAACATCAGAAAGCACTATCCAATATTATGGTTGACTTCGTGAAACCGCTGGGAGATATCACCACAAAAGATTTTGCCAAATATGATGAAATTATAAAAATTGGGGAGAAAGAAGCAAAAAAACACTTATCCGAATTCGTAGCATTAGCAGAAACCCAGCGAAGATTGGGAATAAAATATGAGCACAAAATGATTGAGGAGGTAAAATTGCCTACTACCCAGTTTACATTTAGTGAAGAAGACGGAACTCCGATTACGGATACTAACGAAATAGAAAATATCCGCAAACAGATGGAACTGAAAGAGGGTAACTATTATGATGCTAAAACAGTAAACGAGGCAATAGACCGTGTATTCGGAATGCGACATTACGAAAAAGTATATTATACTTATACCAATACGGGTGATGCTCTTACAATGAATATTTTTGTAAAAAGAGCAAAGAAGGGAGCATTTAAGGTGGCTTTGCATTATGACAATGAGCAGTCTGTAGGAATTATTGTGAATTACACTTATCGGAATTTTGTTTTCAGTAAATCCAGATTGTTAGTAACCGTAGATGCTGCAGAACGTTTTAAAGCCAGAATAGATTATCAGAAATTTTTGGACAATGGACATCGCTGGTGGCTGAATCTGGAAGGGAAAATGGTATATCTGCGGAGTAATGATTTAACATTCAGATTAATTGATACCAATAGTGATGACGATAATATAAGATTCCCTAACTATATGTACAGAAATATTACCGGGAAAATCGCACTGAACTATAATATTCACCCTAATGCTTTTATTTCTTTCGGAACCGAGTTTAGTGCAGAGAGAATGAACCGTTTTCTGGACAAAGTAGACCAGATCAGAGTAAATAACTATAGCAAAAAATTATACAGCCATAGTAATTTTAACACTTTTCTAAATTTTGAGCAGAACAATCTGAACAAAAGATATTTTTCCACCAGAGGGAATCACCTGCAGGTAAGTACGAGATTTTACTACGGAGATCAGTATGATTTGTATGACCTGGCAAAAGTTCAGCCTGAATTAAATTCAATACTGGACCCTAAATCAGAGAATTATAAAGAAACCAAAAATATAGTTTCGTTTACGCTTAACGAAAATTATTCACAACCCATTACCAAAAGGCTTACTGCTAAGGCTAATCTTTTCCTCGGTGCCAGTGTTGGTAAAGAAACAGATCAAAACCGGAAACCAAATACAGATCAATACCCTTATCTATTTCTCAATCAAAAGTATAACTTAGGAGGCAGCGAGTATAATTATGACATCATGAATCCGGAATTTAATGGTTTTCGCCAAAAAGAGTTACCTATAACCTCTGTTGCTAAAGCAGGATTATCTCTGCAATACAGAATTATGAAAAAATTCTACCTTACACCTTCTTTTAGCTACAGTATACTCAGTGATGAGCTTTCACCATTCAAAAGTAATATCAGTATGATTGGATATGGGCTGAATTTAGGTTACGAATCCCTATTAGGCCCTATTAACATTAATGTTTCTAAAAATGATTTACTCGATATTTGGAGAGTATATTTCAGTATAGGATTCAAATTCTGATACTACTTAATAAAAAAGAGGTTTCCATTATAATGGAAACCTCTTTTTTATCAGAAATCTATTTATAACTAGGTTACGAAATTAAATTTGCCAAATATATTTGTGCCGGCTCTTCCAACAACTCATCAGCTTTGGATATAAAAGCTTTAATATAATCCTGTTGATTATGTTGCTCTAATCCTTCTGAATTTTCCCATATCTCATGGAAAATAAATAAATTTTCATCCTCTGCTCCTTGCTGCAGGTCGTATTTAATACAAGCGTCTTCTTTTCTTGTATTTTCTACCATGTTTTGAAGAAGTACCAACAGTTCTTCTTTTTTCTCTCCTTTAGCTTTTAATATAGCAGTTAAATAGATTTTCATATAATTATGTGTTATTTATAATTGTATTTTCATTTCTGTTTTTAGTTCTGAAGAACACATTTTTCTTTTGTGAAAACATTCTGTACGTATTCTTTATAATCGGTTTCATACTGACTAACTCTTTCCAGGGTAGCATTCTTTTCCATATCGTGGAAATGAAAACTTCCGATATGAGCCAATCCGGCAAAAGCATTCATTCTGTGGAAACCAAATAAAATACCTTCATCAACAGATTTCTGTTGAAAGAACTCTCCCTCCATCGTAAATGCTGTATCCGGAGCATTCCAGCTGGAAGTCACAAAATATTTTTTTCCATGCATTAGTCCGCCAGTCCCATAATTGATCTGCGGATTTGTACGGGAGCGGCCATCACTTTCATAGATACCATTTTTATGTCCGGCAGTAAATACCTCATCTATATAAAATTTAAGTCTGTTAGGTACCTGAAACCACCAAACCGGAAAATGATAAACGATAACATCTGCCCATTTAAAGTTTTCAGCCTCATCCATAGGATCAAACTCATCGTTAACATTACTTACTCTTACTTTAAAGCCTTCTTTTTCTAAAACTTCTTTTGTCCATCCTGTAATAGATTTATTAAATGCTCCGCCTGAATGTGCAAAAGTCTGCCCTCCGTTGATGATAAATATATTTTCCATTTCTAATTGTTTTTTTTGATGATACAAATTTCCGACAGAAAAATCAATTATAAAAATAATTTAATTTATAACTTTGTATCATAATTATGATACATTTAAGATAAAACGTTTATCAGAATAAGACACTATGTTTTTAAAAATGAAAAAGCCGAAAGATAATTCTTCCGGCTTTTATTAATGTTTTAAAGAGCTCTTACTATAACACTTTTAGCTCCAGGCTAATCTTGTTTCCGAAAAATTTTCTCGAAATTTTCTCGAAATTCTTTGTAATATCTGATAAATAAAAATGATAAGAAGGCGTATGATTTTGCTCATTAAGCAAATGATACTTATCCAGAATTATTTTCAGCTGATTAGCCACAATATTCGGAGAATCGATAACCCTCACCCTGTTCCCGTAGTATTGTTTGATTTCGTCAAGCAGCAAAGGATAGTGGGTACATCCCAGTATAAGTGTCTCTATATTTTTCAGCTTATTATTACTCAGATAATTATAAATAATAGCATGAGTAATAGGATGATTTTTAAAACCTTCTTCTATTGCAGGAACCAGTAACGGAGTTGCCAGTTCGTCTACTTTGATAAATTTATTGTGCTTTCTGATACTTTTTCTGTAAAGTCCTGAATTAACGGTTGCCTTTGTAGCAATAACACCTACATTAGTATGTATTTCATATGCTACTTTTTCTGCGACAGGATTAATCACATCAATTACCGGAACTCTGCCCGCCACCAGTTCTAATACTTCTTTCAGAGCATTAGCTGTTGCAGTATTACAGGCTATAACAATAGCTTTACAATTTTGTTCCAGCAAAAAGTTGGTGATTTTGGTAGAATATTCTACGATAGCTTCCTTCGATTTTTCACCATAAGGAAGGTGTTTAGTATCTCCGAAATAGATTAAATCTTCATTCGGAAGCAGCCTTTTAATTTCTTTAGCCACAGTAAGCCCACCAACCCCGGAGTCGAAGACACCTATCGGCTGGTTTGGAGAAAGTCCCTGTATATTTACTTTATTCAAAGTTTTCATCTAAAATTGGGCATGCAAGTTACAAAAATTAGAAGGTTTAATTAAGTTTTCGTTCCGATTATTCTTCATAAAATTCAACTCCGGCAACGGTGAACTGCAGCCCCTCCGTAAGCTCTTTTGGAACGAGTTTTATCAACTTGGCTGCAACCGGTTTATCAAAGTTTATTCTCGTCCATACAGGGTTGGCTTTTATATTGGAAAATTCGCCCTCTTTTAGCAGCTTCCAGCGTGAATTACCATCGCTGGTATAAACAGCATATTTTGTAATCATACCGTCAGTTTTACCATCCTGTCTAGGCAAATATCCTAAACCTGTAATATTCCGGCCTTCAATATTAAAAATCAAAGATTCACTCTTTGGAACAGATACAAATGTATTGGAGTTTTCATTTAGAATAACCTGGTCTATTCTGGCCATTCCGGTAGGAATTTTTATCTTTTTAGCTTCTGTTGTATGATCGAATACAAACGCCTCTTTATATTCTTTATACAGTCCGAAGTCACTTAGTGTAATTGCTACGGGCGCATAAATATGAACTCTGAGGTCCGTAAGGCTAACTGGTTTATCCAGTTTAATCAGGCGGTTTGCACCAATACTGGTTGCCTTACCGAGTGTTTCCCATTTTCCGTTAACTAAGCCTTCTATTTTCACACTGTCTATGCGCTGTCCCAGTTTAATATTTTCTCTTAAACGAATAATATCGAATGTTGACTGTTTTGCCAATTTAATATCTAACTGAGCCTTCGTTACTCCGTCATTTGTTGCCCAGTAGCTATAGCGGTCTTTATCCAGAATAAACTGTGTCCCGAATTTTTTCAGATTTTGACCTCTTACATCAGATGCCTTAATACTTGCCCGTTCTGCAAAATTAGTTTTAAAAGTTTCTGCTATTTTTACCCCAAAAGCCTTTAGGGATTTTACATCATTATCATGAAGGATTCCTGAAGGCATAGGCGATAATCCCAAATTCATATCAGCTCCTCTCCCAACAGACTTCATATAGATATCAAACAACTGATCCGGAGTTTTTACTTTAGCATCCTGATCTTTATGATAAAACCATCCTGGTCGTAAAGGTACATCACACTCTGCAGGAATCCAGTATTTACCATTTCGGTCTCCGGTTCCGGCATTTGTATAAACCGCCGCTCCCGGCACAGGTTTCTTTCCGTCTAATCCTATGGGTGTAAATGTTGCCCATGATGTTTCTGCTGCATATCCATGCTCATTCCCAACCCATCTCATATCAGGTCCTATATCCGAAAATATTACAGCTCCAGGTTGTAGCTTTCTTACTATAGGCCAGGTTTTCTCCGTCCACTGATAATATGTAGTACGATCAATAGTTCTCTTCTCATTACGCCCGCCATAGTAACCATCTCCTCCGTTTGCTCCGTCATGCCATGAGGTAAATAATGGTCCGTAATTAGTCATAAGCTCTGTTAGTTGTGCCCTGTAAGCATCTGCATAGGCGGAAGTTCCGTATCTTACATCATTTCGGTCCCACGCAGACAGGTAAACACCAAATTTGAGATGTGCATTTTTGGAAGCCTGCATAAAATCCTTTACCATATCTCCTTTTCCTCCCCTCCATGGTGAAGAGGCTATACTATAAGATGTTGTTTTCGTAGGCCAAAGACAAAAACCGTCATGATGTTTTGCTACCGTAATCAATCCTTTTAATCCTGCAGATGCAGCAGCTCTGGTAATCTGATTTGCATCGAATGAAGTGGGATTAAAAATTTCCGGTGAAGCATCTCCGAACCCCCATTCTTTATTCTGAAAAGTTGTAGGCGTAAAGTGTATTAATGCATAAGTTTCCATTTCGTGCCATCTCAGCTGTCTTTCCGAAGGAACAGCTCCGTAAGGCTTCAGCTCCTGAGCAAGGAGAAAAGGTGCACTCATCAAAAGAGCCACATGTACTATTTTTTTCATGGTAAAGTTTTTAGTTCTTGCAGCCTTTGGCAGCAAAGGTTAGTCTCCCAAAAATAAGGAAGATTTTTGAATGTTAGAATAATACATTCAGAAACCTGAATTATACCAAGAATAAATCAGAAGCTATACCATCAGCCAAAAACCAATGTTTTTCAGGAATTTTGAGATAACCTGAATCTTCAACAATTAATCCTTCTTCCTTTTTTGAATTCAAAAGATAAAGGAATTCTTCCTGAATATCTTTTTCAAAAGTCGATTGTATTTTAGCCATGTCTACTCCCCATATCGTACGAAGCCCAATCATAACCAGTTCATTCAATTGGTCTTTCGGAGAAAGCAGCTCTTCTTCAAAGTTTCTTGTATTTTCAACAAGGCCCTTTATGTACAATGCATTATTAGCGATATTCCACGAACGTATATTCCCGCCGTTGTAAGAATGAGCAGAAGGCCCAAACCCTAAATAAGGCTGTCCTTTCCAATACGCAGAATTATGTTTGGAATAAAAACCTTCTTTTGCAAAATTGGATATTTCGTAATGAATGAATCCCTGTTCTTTTAAAAACTCCGACATGTAGTAAAACTCTTCATTCTGGACTTCTTCATTCGGGGCTTTCACAACTTTATCTTTTATCCATTTTGCAAGTGCAGTCTTAGGCTCAACGGTCAATGCATAGGAAGAAATATGAGGTATCTGCAATGTTATTGCCTTCTGTAAATTTTCTTTCCATATCGGCATAGACGACGAGCCATAAATAAGGTCAATACTTATATTCTCAAGTCCAAAATCCTGTGCTCTTTTAATAGAATCTTCGGCCTCTCCGGAAGTATGTGCGCGATTCATAAGCTTAAGATCATCTTCAAAAAAAGATTGTGTTCCAATGCTTAGTCTGTTAACGCCACTTTTGGAAAGCTCCTTCAGAAACGAAGCATTCAAATCATCGGGATTGGCCTCTAAAGTAATTTCTATTTCAGAATCGAAATCATAATACTGTGCACTCTTATCTAGTAAAGCTTTTATTTCATCAACTGAAAGCAGTGAAGGGGTACCTCCGCCAAGATAAAGTGTTTTAATATGCTTATCAGTAAGTTCATGATGCCTGGAATCTATTTCCTTATGGATAGCCTTCATCATGTCATCCTTCAGGTTTAGTGAAGTTGAGAAATGAAAGTTACAATAACTGCATTTTTGTTTGCAGAAAGGTATATGGAAATAAAGCATAGCCTGTATATATAATTATCCGTTGTTGGACAGATAATTTCGCCACTTTTCAACTGCTGTACTCATATCTTCCGGCATAGGACTTTCAAAGAACATTTCTTTTTTAGTCGTCGGATGTATAAATCCTAAGGTATGAGCATGTAAAGCATGACGTGGTAAAACATCAAAAATATTCTGAACAAACTGTTTATATTTTGGAAGGTTTATTCCTCTCAGTATGGTATGTCCTTCATAACGTTCGTCATTAAACAAAGTATGTCCTATATGCTTAAAATGTGCTCTGATCTGATGCGTTCTTCCGGTTTCCAGCTTACACTGTACCCAGGTCATATAACGGAAGCGTTCCAATACCTTGTAATGCGTTACAGCATGTTTTCCATGACTGCCATCTTCATACACGGCCATTTGCATACGGTTTTTAAGATGCCTTCCGATATGCCCTCTGATGGTCCCTTCATCCTCATCTACATTACCCCATACAAAAGCCCAATACAAACGTTTTGTCGTTCTGTCGAAAAATTGTTTTGCAAGAAAGCTTAATGCATATTCATTCTTAGCAATTACCAATAACCCAGAAGTATCTTTATCTATACGGTGGACAAGACCTACACGATCCAGGTCCGATTTATCTCCGTTTTGTTCAAAATGGTATGCCAATGCATTGACAAGAGTTCCGCTCCAGTTTCCAAATCCTGGATGCACTACCATTCCTGGCTCCTTGTCTACTACAACAAGATCATCATCCTCATAAATAATATTAACCGGAATATTTTCAGGAATAATAACATTCTCTCTTGGCGGATGCGCCAGTAGAACGCTTATTTCATCACCTGGTTTTACTCTGTAGTTTTGTTTAACAGGCTTACCGTTAACCACAACATTACCAGCACGACATGTTTGCGAAATTTTATTTCTTGTAGAATTCTGTCTGAATAACAGCAGATATTTATCTATACGCAGGGGTTCCTGCTTTTTATCGACAACTAAATTAAGATGCTCGTAAAGACCTCCGGTTTCATCTGATATCTCTATATCATTAACATCATCAAAAAGGTCTTCATTTTCTTCTTCTGTCATTATTCAATAATTACCTTTTTCTTTTCTTTTGGTTTATCAGCAGGTTTATGTTCTTCAGACTTAGGTTTCTGCTCTGTTTTTGTAACCGGTTTTTTATCTGTCGTTTCCTTTTTCTCAGGCACTACTGTCTTAGGCGCATCCGTTTTTGGTTTTTCCACAGGTTTTGGTTTTACGGGACGTGGTGGCGGTGGAGTATCAAAATCATCGAAATTAGTATCTCCCGGATCTACTTGTGGAATAAGATTATGACGATAAATATTATCCAGTTCACTAATCTTAGCATGCATTTCTGCCGGTGTTTTCTTACTCGCCCACAAGTCTACCTGTACTCCCTGATCGGAAATACTTCCGGCAGCAGGGTTCTGATAGAATACAATCATTGACGGATCGGACACAGACTGGTCATATTCATCATAGAACAAACCACTCTCAAAATAATTCTGCTTAATAATTTCTTTAGCTTCCTGTAATGTTCTTCCTACAATATTAGGTACAGGTACATTTCTTTTAGGTCCCTGGCCAACTACTACATCAATAACAGAGAAACGAGGTACAAAATCACCTGGTTTTACCTGTGCCCCATTGTACATTAAACGGATTACAGCATCTTTAGCAATACTTGGTTCATATAAAGTGTCTCCAACTTTTAACCCTACAAGAGTAAGTTTATCAAAAGCTCTGTATTTATATGTGTCTATAACCTCCGGGATAACAACTTTAGCCCAGGTTTTAGGATTTATATATACTTTAATTGGTCTTCCGTCTTTCACACGTGAACCTGGCAGCGGATCTACTTTTAATACCTGAGATGGTTTAAATTTAGGATCGAATTTAAGGCTGTCTAACTGATAAGCCACCCCTGCATTATCCAATACCTCAATGGCCTTTTGTGCTGACATATTGATAACATTAGGCACTTCAATTTCTTTTCCGTGATTGGTGTGAAAATCTAACCAGCGAAAAGTTAACCAGACTAAACCAACGAAAACAACGATGGCTAAAAGGATATTAAGTAATACTTTCCAATTGAAAAGTGATTTTAGCATAAGGCAATTCTTAAAAATAGTAACGCAAATATATAAATTATTCAGCTAAACTTTATCGCAATATTTTTTTAGCTAAATTTGCCCTAATACATACCTTTTTATTTAATCGAATGGCAAAAAGAAATGTGGCCGTAGTAATGGGCGGCTATTCCGACGAATATGTAGTATCCCTGAAAAGCGGACAGCTTATTTTTGATGAACTAGACAGAGACCTGTACAATGTCTATAAAGTTCACATCCTGAAAGACGGATGGTTTTTAATTACTGATAATAACGAAAAATTCCCGATCAATAAAGGTGACTTTTCTGTTGACTTAAACGGAGAGCAGCTAAAATTTGATGTATGCTTCAACATTATCCACGGTACTCCGGGAGAAAATGGAATATTACAGGCATACTGGGATGCGGTTGGACAAAAGTATACAGGATGCAACTTTTATCAAAGTGCACTAACCTTTAACAAAAAAGATACACTTGCTGTATTGTCAAAATACGGAATCCCTTCTGCAAAAAGTATTTACATCCGAAAGGGAGAAAGTATTAATCATGACGAAATCATCGGTACATTAAGCTTACCTCTTTTTGTAAAGCCTAACCAATCAGGATCATCATTGGGAATTTCAAAAGTAAAAGAGGCTTCAGAACTTCAGAGTGCTATTGAAATCGCATTTAAAGAAGATGATGAAATCTTAATAGAAAGTTTTCTTAACGGAACAGAAGTTTCGGTTGGTGTATTAGATTATAAAGGAGAAACAATTGTTTTGGGAATTACCGAGATTGTTCCGAAGAACGAATTTTTCGATTACGAAGCAAAGTACAACGGTGCTTCAGAAGAAATTACACCCGCAAGACTAGATGACACTACCAGATTAAAAGTAGAAGAAATTTCCAAGAGAGCTTATGATTCATTAGGAATGAGTGGTTTCTCCAGAAGTGAATTTATCATTATGGATGGTACACCATACATGTTGGAAATGAATACAAATCCAGGATTCTCGCCAGCCAGCATCTTACCTCAACAGGCAAAAATATATGGTATTTCCATTAAAGATTTATGTGGAAATGAAGTAGAAAAAGCCTTCGAAAAAAAATAAAATCATGAAAATAGCCGTATTTCCGGGATCTTTTGATCCGATAACATTAGGTCATTACGATATTATTGAAAGAGCAGCACCTCTTTTCGACAAACTGATTATTGCCATTGGCCAGAATTCACAGAAGAAGTATATGTTCTCTCCTGAAAAAAGGATGGAATTTATTCAGAATTCTGTTGCTGAATTCCCAAATGTAGAAGTTGATTTCTTCGAAGGGCTAACTGTTGATTATTGTTTTGAGAAAAATGCTCAGTATATTATCCGCGGATTAAGAAATCCTGCTGATTTTGAGTTTGAAAAAGCAATTGCTCATACCAACAGAACGTTGGCTCATAAAAAACTGGAAACAGTATTTTTGCTGACTTCTTCTGGAAAATCATTCATCAGCAGTAGTATTGTCCGCGAGATTATTACCCACGGCGGAGAATATGAGCTATTAGTTCCTAATGCTGTAAGAGTTTAGAAATAAAAAATGAGTAATAGGTAATATATGCATGAACAACTCAATTTCGTTATCGAAATTCTCGGGACAATTTCCTTTGCCATGTCAGGATCTTTTGCTGCAATGCAAAGGAGGTTCGATCCTTTTGGCGTCGTTATTATTGCATTTATTACATCTGTAGGAGGTGGTACAGTTCGGGATCTATTGTTAGACGTTCCTGTTTTCTGGATGCACGATCTTACTATGTGTTCTGTAATATTCATTACCGCTATTTTTTCAATGATTTTTAAATCTATTGAAAAGAATTTTCAGGTGACACTCTTTATTTTCGACTCTTTTGGACTAGGTCTTTTCACTATTATAGGACTTCAGAAAGGCCTCAATGCGAACCTTCATCCCATGATATGCATCGTTTTAGGTACAATTACAGGGTGCTTCGGTGGTATTATCCGGGATATTCTTCTGAATAAAATTCCATTAATCTTCCGTAAAGAAATTTATGCAACAGCGTGTATTATAGGAGGTTCAGTATTTCTATTACTGGCAAAATTCACAACTCTTACCTATTCGTTTGTACAGGTTCTGACCATTTTGCTAATTGTAGCCATACGAACTCTGGCAGTAAAATATCATTGGGAAATGCCCAAGTTTTATGTCGGAAAAGAAAATTCTGAAATGTAAAATTAAATCAATAAAAAAAGCCACTTTTCAGTGGCTTTATATTTTTAGAAGTATTTTCCTCTTTGGCGCATATGCGGGTTATGCATGTGTTTTTGCATATTCGGCATCTTCAATTGCTCTCTCATCATCTTAATCTGATCCCCCATCATATCTGAAGTATCTAATCTCTTTGCTTCATCCATTAGGATTTTAGCTTCCTGCTTTCTGCCTTTTTGCATTGCAGCAGCGGCAAGATTAAGAGTTGCCAGTGCACGGTCATGCTTCATATTTAATCCATATTCCAGTGCTTTTTTCATATAAGGCTCTAATTTCGCCGGATTATCCTGCGCTGTGGTTAGCCCGGTTAAATAATGAAAATAGCCATACTGACTTTTATGAAGCTGAGACTGATAGTTTTTAATATTTGAAAGCCATTGTGCTGCTTTGGCAAAGTTTTGTTTTCTTAATTGCCAGAATGCCAACAGAATGTATTCATTTTTAAAAAATAATAGAATTGGTATTGCAGATAAAATAACAACTACTACTCCCCACCCTATGTTCCTATTAAACATCAGATAAATTCCGGCAGCAATTAATAAGCCAGCAATAAGAAATTTTATATACTTATTCATCTTTAAATTTTGAAGTGCAAAGATAAGAATTTTAAACAGTAAATTTATTCAGATGCGTTTACCTGTGTTCCTTTCTCTTCTTTTTTTATTCTTTCGAAAGTCTGAAAACAGAAATCAAATGCATTTTTATCATCTTTTTCAATACATTCCTCCTGAACAATTCGCCATTGTTTTTCATTAATTTCCGGGAAGAACACATCTGCATCAAATGTTCCGTCCACTCGCGTTAGCTCGATACTATCTGCAACTTCCATACATTGCTTGTAGATATCACCACCGCCAATTACAAATACTTTTTCGTCAATCTTTTTAGCATGTTTCAATGCTTCTTTCAATGTATTTACGATAAGAATACCTTCTTCAAACCAGTCAGTTTTTCTCGTAACAACAATATTGGTACGGTTAGGCAGAGCTTTTCCTATAGAGTCATAGGTTTTACGTCCCATTATGACAGGATGTCCGTTTGTAATTTCTTTGAAGTGTTTCAAATCTTTCGGAAGGTGCCATAACAGCTGGTTTCCTTTCCCGATTTCGTTATTTTTTCCTACTGCAACTACTATTGTTATCATTATTGAGGTTTGTTTTACAAATTTAGCACAAAAATTGTATTTTTGATTGAAACAAATTTTAAACATTAAAAAGATAGACTATGAAAAATAAAGGATGTATGAGTGCTGGGGTTATCCTCATTGTACTTATAGTTATTGTAGCGATTATCGGTTTCTGGGGTGTAGGAAAATACAACTCACTGGTAACCAAAGACCAAAATGTACAGAGCAAATGGTCTAATATCGAAACGGTTTACCAAAAACGAGCAAACCTTATCCCAAATTTGGAAAGAACAGTAAAGTCTTATTCCAAATTCGAACAGGAAACATTAACAAAAGTTGTAGAGGCTCGTTCTAAAGCAACATCTGTTACAATAGATCCTACTAACATGACAGAAGCTGACATTGCAAAATTTCAGGCCGCTCAGGGAGAATTAAGTGGAGCATTAAGTCGTTTAATGGCTGTTGTAGAATCTTATCCTAACCTGAAAGCAGATCAGCAGTACATTAACTTCCAGGCAGAATACACTGCTATAGAAAATAGTATCAGAATGGAAACTGTTAACTATAACGATGCTGCTAAAGAATACAATACATACAGAAATCAGTTCCCAACAAATGTAGTGGCTAACTTTACCAACTTTAAAGAAAAGCCATACTTTAAGGCTGATGCTGGTGCCAGCAAAGCTCCGGATGTTTTTAAAGGAGAATAATTATGACAACTGACTTCTTAACTAATACAGAAATGGCTTCCCTTGTGGAAGCCATTCAGAAAGCGGAAGAATATTCTTCAGGAGAAATACGTGTCCATATTGATACCCATTCCGAAAAGGATCTGGCAAAAGAAGCTATTGATGCATTTCATAAACTGGAGATGCAAAAAACGCAACATCGCAATGCCGTACTTTTCTATATTAGTTTTGAACAAAAATATCTGACAATTATTGGAGATAAAGGAATTCATGAAAAAGTACAGCAACACTTCTGGGATCAACTTCATGATGAAATCACCAAAAAATTTGCACAAAAGCTCTACTTCCAGGGGCTAAGAGATGCTCTCTTAAAAACAGGAACAGAATTGAAAAAACATTTTCCTGCAGATCAGGAAAACAAAAACGAACTCCCTAATGAGATCAGCTTCTCTTAAGTTATTCTTCACCTATATTTTTATAGGTTTCTACAGCTTGCTTTCGGCTCAGAATATTCTGCCAAAGCCGGATATTCTTTATCCTGTATATGACAAAGTAGGACTGCTTACCCAGCAGGAAAAAGATGCGCTGAACAATAAACTTATCAAGTTTGCTGATTCTACTTCCACAGAAATAGAAGTAATTATTCTGCCCAACACCAGTGGCGAAGATGTAAACTATCTGGCTGCACGCTATGGCGAAAATTGGAAAATTGGACAAAAAGGAGTTAATAATGGTGTTGTCTTTCTTATTGCTACGGAAGACCGCACAATGTCCATACAGCAAGGACGTGCCGTAGAGCAATATATTACAGCATCTACAGCCAAACAAATACTGGATTATCTTGTTACACCTTCTTTCAAACAAGGACAATGGTATAATGGTATAGACAGAGGAACTTCCGCTATTATGGAAGCTGTTCAGGGGAAATTTAAACCCCAGAAAAAAGCTCCGGAAGAAAAAAGAGGTAATTCTTCTTCTTTCCTTATTCTTATTTTCATCATTATCATTGTTATTATCGTCATGAACCAAGGCGGTAAAGGTGGTGGCGGAAGATATGACGACGACGATGTTACACTATCCCGCAGAGGTCGCAGTATATTCCCTGGTGGCATATTCTTCCCTGGCGGATTCGGCGGTGGCGGAGGCTCATTTGGTGGGGGTTCTTCCGGTGGCGGCGGATTCGGTGGATTTGGCGGCGGTGGTTCTTTTGGTGGTGGCGGAGCCAGCGGTGGCTGGTAATACTATAATTCCCGCTGAATTCTCATTGCTTTTCTAGCTGATTTTCAGTAAATTTACCAGAAATGTACAACATTGGACAAAACGCTGGTAATATTTGCTCATCCTTATTTTGAATATTCTAAAGCCAATATCAGGCTTATTGAAGCATATCAGAACATTGAGAATGTTACTTTCCGGGATCTTTATGAGGAATATCCTGACTTCAATATTGCTGCATTTAAAGAAAGAAAAAGATTGATGGTATATGATACCATTATATTCCATTTCCCGATGATCTGGTTCGGCATGCCTCCTTTACTGAAATTATGGATAGATGAAGTCTTTGATATGAAATGGTTATCTGGTCCGGACACAAGTCCTGTAAAAGGAAAAAAAGCCTATATTGTGTTGACTACAGGAGGCTCACAGAATGCCTATACACATGACGGGATATATGGAAATCCAGCTGAAGATTACATCAAAACACTTACCCAAAGTCTAAAGATTAATCATGTCTCTGTAGAGGATATTATTATAATTTATAATTCGGATCAGCTTTCAGATCATGAATTGGATCATCAATGTAAAAACATCAGAAAATTGGCATTAAACACGTGAGCGAACAAATATTCACCAATACACTTATATTTTTAGGAGCAGCTATTATCATGGTTCCTCTTGTAAGAAAATTGGGATTTAGTTCAGTCATTGGCTATATATTAGGAGGTATTATTATTGGTCCCTTTGTGCTTAAACTTACGGGGAATGCGGACGATGTAATGCATGCCACCGAATTTGGTGTCGTTATGCTTCTGTTTATTGTAGGTTTGGAACTGGAGCCTAAAAAATTCTGGTCTATGCGCCGGACCATACTCGGATTGGGAGGCATGCAGATGCTGGCAACAACAGCATTTTTATTTCTCATATTCTTCTGGACCGGATGGTATTATAAAATAGCTATTACAATGGCATTGTGTTTTGCTTTATCTTCCACCGCTATTGTTCTACAGACACTAAAGGAGAAAAACTTATTTAATACTGCCGCAGGCGAAGCTTCTTTTTCAATTCTTTTATTACAGGACATCGCAGTTATTCCGATTTTAGCCTTTCTTCCCTGGATCGCTAATCCGGATATGGATCAGGTGAATCATTCCGCGTTACTTATCAACATGCTTCCCAACTGGATGAAACCCTTTTCTGTACTCATTGGCGTAGGGATCCTTATTATATTGGGTCGTTATATTTTTGTTCCTTTCCTCCGTTATGTTTCTTCTTCAGGAATGAATGAGCTCCTCACCGCTACTTCTCTATTTTTGGTCGTTGGTGTTTCACATCTAATGACCTTAATTGGCCTTTCTCCTGCATTAGGAGCATTCTTAGCAGGTGTTATGCTTGCCAATTCCGAGTTCAGACACGAACTGGAAAGTAACATAAATCCATTTCGGGGACTTTTACTCGCTGTATTCTTTGTCAGCGTAGGATCCACTATTAACTTCAATGTTATTAAAGATGATCCATTGTTCATCTTTTCTGTTGTTGCTATTATATTAATTGTAAAGTTTGCAGTACTCTTTTTTATCGGAAAGGTCTTTAAAATGAGCATGGAGCAGAATCTGTTAATGTCTCTCGGTCTGTCTCAGGTAGGAGAATTTGCACTTGTACTCCTCAGTTTCGCCACCAAACTTTATCTGATTAATGAGGAGCTCAATTCTCAGTTAATGGCTGTAGTTGCCATCACCATGTGTATTACACCGATTCTACTATTAATTAATGAAAAGCTTATAGATCCTTATTTTAATGTAAAAGTGAGTGATGATCCCCATAAAAATGATGGAATGTTCGGTGAAAATAATATTATCATCGTAGGATATGGCCACTTTGGAAGTACTGTAGGCCGTCTTTTAAAAGTTAACGGGTTTCAAGCTACTATTCTGGATCATGACTCGGACAGAGTAAGCATGCTAAGAGATAACGGGCTGAAGGTTTTTTACGGTGATGCGACCCGAACAGAACTGCTAAGAGTTGCCGGTGCTGAAAAAGCTAAAATATTAGTTTTATGTCTTGACAGCCCTGAAGACAATTATACAATTATCCAGATTGCGAGAAAGCAATTTCCACACCTTAAAATATTTGTCCGCGCGAGAAATAGACTTGACAATTACGACTTTTTGAACAAGGGTGTTGAGAATATTTACCGCGAAACATTAGGAACAGCTGTAAATATGGGTGTAGATATTCTTCAGGCCGCAGGCATGCGTCGATATGCAGCTCGTAGAATAGGGCACCGTTTCGAAATTATTGACAAATTATCTACACGCCGTCTGGCCAAAGAAAGATTAAAAGAATCCCCGACCTTCACCATCAAGGAAGCCTTGGAACGTGAAGCAGAATTACTGAAAGATGATAATATATCTTTCGATGACCAGCACTGGGTAGATATAGAAAGTTAGCGGATTGTTACACTTCCACTGCTGCTTTCATTTTTAGTAATGGAAGGATTACCGTTTCTATAGATAACTACATCTCCACTGGAAGAGGCACTGGCATTAGCTTCTTTAGTCACTGATACCAAAACATCGCCAGAACTGGATGCTTCCACACGAGCTTTCTCTGCCTGAACATCTTTTGCATTAATTGTTGCAGAAGAAGATGCACTTGCACTAAAATCTTTTACTTTCCCTTTTACAAGAATATCACCAGAGGAAGACGCTCCTAGTGTAGCATTTACAGCCCAGATAGTCCCTTTGTAAGAACCGCTGCTATTAGATTTAATATCCATGCTATTCGCTTCAAAATTTCCTTCCAGACTACCGCTACTGGTTGTAGAGATACTCATTTTATCCTGAGTAAATTTATCTTTAACAATAACATCTGCAGAAGAATTGGCTTTGATACTGCTAAAATCTTTAGCAAAAATCTTAACTTTTACATTTTTGGTAGACAAATTAATTCTGAACCCACTTTTGTAATGTATATGCAAATCTCCACCATTATTTTCTACTAATATCAAATCCTGAAGATCTGACGGTGCAGAAACAATTACTTTCTCTGTTCCCGATTTTATAACTTCAGCATCCAGTCCGGAGCTTACTTCTATAGAATTAAAATCTCCGGAATAGGTTTTATCTGTAACAGGACCTGTCCCTTTTACATCAGTAAAACTTATTACCGCTCCCTCCCCCGATTTCACTTTAATACAGGATTGGAACACAACTAAGGCAATTGCCAGAATACTTAATTTTTTCATATCATACAGATTTAGGTTAACTTAAAAAATACGTAACTTTCGCTACATATATAATTAGACAACCGAACTATGAGAAAAGTTACATCTTTAGCATTAATTTCTTTGGGATTATTTGCTACAGGACAATCTAAACAACAAAAAATAATGAATCAAAGCCATAATACATCCAAAGTTACTAACAATTCTGTTTCGTCTCAGAATCCTTTGCTTCGTAAGAGTACTTTACAATATCAGGCGCCTGAATTTGATAAAATTAAGGACGAAAATTTCAAGCCGGCATTCGATTATGGCATTAAGGAACAATTAAAAGAAATTGATGCTATTGCTAATAACAGTGAAGCTCCAACTTTTAAAAATACAATACTGGCTTTAGAAACCAGTGGACGTGATTACGCAAGAGCTATATTAGTTTTCTCTAATCTTAATAGTGCCAACACTAACTCTACTCTACAAAAATTAGATGAAGAGTACGCTCCGATATTTGCAGCACACGCCGATAAAATTTACTTGAACACAAAGCTTTATAACAGAGTAAAAAAAGTATATGATCAGCGTAACAGTCTGAATCTGGATCCGGAAAGCCTACGTTTGGTAGAAGTATATGAACAAAAATTTGAAATTGCCGGGGCTAATCTTTCTGATGCTAAAAAACAAGAACTAAAACAAATCAACGGACAACTAGCAACACTTTCTTCTGCTTTTAACAATAAGCTTTTAGCAGCAAGAAAAGCAGGTGCTCTTATTGTATCCGATGTTAAAGAACTGGATGGTCTTTCCCAGGATGAAATTGCAGCAGCAGCTCAGGATGCTAAAAATGCAGGTCAGGACGGAAAATATCTTTTAGCATTACAAAACACGACTCAGCAACCCTTATTACAAAATCTGAAAAACAGAGCAACAAGAGAAAAATTGTTTAAAGCGGCCTGGACAAGAGCAGAAAAAGGTGATGAAAATGATACGAGAGCTACATTAGAAAAAATTGCAGCCTTGAGACTTAAAAAAGCACAATTATTAGGCAAAAAAAGTTTCTCAGAGTGGGCATTACAGGATCAGATGGCTAAAACGCCGGAAGCTGCAATGGATCTGTTAGCAAAATTAGCAGCTCCTGCTGTAAAAAAAGCAAAAGAAGAAGCTTCGGAAATACAACAACTGATTGATAAACAAAACGGAGGATTTAAACTAGAACCTTGGGACTGGAATTTCTATGCTGAGCAGGTAAGAAAAGCAAAATATGACTTGGACGAAAATCAGATCAAACCATATTTTGAGGTAACCACTGTATTAGAAAAAGGAGTTTTCTATGCAGCAGAAAAACTTTACGGATTAAAATTTAAAGAAAGAAAAGATCTTCCTGTATATCATCCGGATGTTGTAGCTTATGAAGTATTCGACAGAGACGGAAAATCTATTGCGATCTATTATTTGGATTTCTATGCACGCGATAACAAAAACGGAGGAGCATGGATGAGTAATTTTGTGGAACAGTCTCATGTATTAGGACAAAAGCCGGTTATTGTTAATGTATTCAATTACCAGAAACCTGCTCCCGGAAAATCGTCGCTTATCAGCTATGATGATGTAACAACTATGTTTCACGAGTTTGGACACAGTATCCATGGTATGTTTGCTGATCAGAAATATACAACATTATCCGGGACCAATGTACCTCGTGACTTTGTAGAATTTCCTTCTCAAATTAATGAACACTGGGCTTTGGAACCATCAGTATTAAAAAATTATGCAGTTCATTATCAGACTAAACAACCTATTCCACAGGAATTAGTAGATAAACTAAAAAAATCTAAAACCTTTAATGAAGGTTATGCTGTAACTGAATTATTAGCAGCTGCAACATTAGATATGGCTTGGCATAGCGTTACATCTGAAAGCCAATTGAAGCCTGCAAATGATTTTGAAACTGAAGCTTTAAAGAAATACGGTTTGCTAGTTAATGAAGTTCCTACGAGATATCACTCTCCATACTTTTTACACATCTGGAGTAATGGATATGCATCAGGTTACTATGCTTATATGTGGTCGGAGATGTTAGATTTCAATGCATATGACTGGATTGAAAAACATGGCGGATTAACCCGTGAAAATGGCGACCGTTTCCGTAAATATATTCTTTCCGTAGGTAATAGTGTTGATCTTAATAAAACTTTTAAGGAGTTTAATGAAAAAGCACCAACTATAGATCCTTTACTAGAAGGCAGAGGATTAAAATAAAATAAGAAAAGGCTTCCAAATTGGGAGCCTTTTTATTCTTTTCTTTATCCTTTATCACAGATTTCTATTTCAAAATCTGGATATCTGATTCTTTAATATTATAGTATTTAACTACTGCATTATAATCTTGATAGTTCACAGGTGAAGTCCCAACATTTCCTTTAGTACTTGCTTGTGCAGATGCAGACATATTACCTGGTACAATAACAGCTCTGAATCTCTGATTCTGTAAAACAGGAGCTACATAACTTTCCGGATTATCTTTATTAAAAGTACCTCCGGCAAAGAACGTTACTCCACTTAATTGAAAATTAAAATCAAAATCAATTTGTCTGCTGGTTGTTCCATCTGCACTAAATGCATAATATGTTCTTGGAATTAACTGCCAAACATTTTGCCCGTTTGAAACACTTTCCAATCTGTAAATAAATACATTATCCCCTGTTGGGATATTTTTTTGAAATGGTACAGATACCTGATATCCATTCCCTTTAGAAAAAGAAACAGTTGTCTCAGTTACCAAAGCAATTGTATCCTGATCGTTTACAACTTGCGTATCATTATTCCTGTCGCAAGAAACAGCCGTTAAAGTTGCTCCTGCTAAAAGTAGAGCCGAGATATAAGTTTTCATATTTAATATGTTTAGAATTGGATGTGAATAAACAAGTTGCATGCCATTTTTTACATTAAAATCATCTCTTTTTATTATCACTATTAAATAAATGTTAATTGAAAAAATAATACTAGATTAATAAATACATTAAATAAATCTAACAACATCTGTAAATACAAATTAATTAACTATATAAATTAGCTAATTTTTAAATAAATGAAATAATTATTGTTTTTTTCATTAATATTGTGCTGTTAATTAAATGTTAATTATAAAACCATGAAACAATTAAATGTGAAAATTCCTTTTTCAATAGGTGTTTTTTGTTTTTTGCTGGGAACTACTGGCCATGTAGAAGCTCAGAAAGCAAAGAAAGACTCATCTAAAACGAAGGAGATTCAGGAAGTTGTTGTAACAGCTCTCGGGATCAAAAGAGAACAAAGAAAATTAGGTTATGCTATCACGAAAGTGGATAGTAAAGACATTACACAAGCTGGTGTAGTTAACCCAATGGAAGCACTTCAGGGTAAGTTACCTGGTGTAGAGATTATTGCCGGCGCAGGAGGGCCACAGTCTAGTGCCAGAATTCAAATACGTGGAAATACTTCATTAGGAAAGAATAATCAGCCATTAGTAGTAGTTGATGGTGTTATTATCGACAATAGCGTTACAGGAGCTGATGAATGGGGATCTGGTTATGATTTTGGAAACGAAATGAAAAATCTGAACTCCGATGTTTTTGAATCGGTTTCTGTATTGAGAGGTGCAGCAGCTTCTGCTCTTTATGGATCTCGTGCTGCTAACGGAGTAATTGTTATTACTACTAAAAAAGGAAAAGGTAGAAATGGTATTGGTGTTAAGATTAATTCTTCCTTAACAACTCAGCATGTTTATGCCGGACCAAAATTTCAAAATGAATACGGAGCAGGTGTAGGCTCTGCATTCCAAACCGATAGCAATGGGCAACGTTTTATTGATCCAAATACTTTTTTTTACAGTTATGGACCTAAATATGATGGCCAACCTGTAAGAGATGTTGATGGGCGAACAGTTATATGGAATCCTCAACCAGATAATTATAAAAACATCTATCAGGTAGGATTTGATCGAAAAAACTCAGTAGAACTTTCAGGTGGAAATGATAAATCAACATTCCTTCTAAGTTATACTAATCAAGAGGCGGATGGTATTCTACCACGTAACAAATTCACCAGAAATGCTTATTATCTACGTGCTACTCATGAATTTAGCAAATATTTACAAGTAGATGCCAGTTTGAACTACAACAGATCTTTTGGTCAGAACCCTGTTCCACAAGGCGGTAATGAAAGTCCATTATTTAGTTATATATATGGAGTTCCTCGTAGTTTTGATGCTGCTTATTGGAGAGATAATTATTTGGATCCGGTAAATGGAGGAATAAAAAGGGATGGAGCTGACCCTTACGATATGGCAAGCAAATATTTCAATCTCTTTCAAAATACAAGAACTCAAAAAGAAAACAACTACATTGGTCGGTTAGAATTAAAATCACAATTAACAGATTGGCTAAACTTAACTGTTAGTGGTAACTTCAATAATTACAACTTCGTTAATGAGTCCAAAATATTGGGAGACAATCCAGGATTTGCTGGTGGAGGGTATAGCATTTTAGAAGGTACAAAAGAACAATATAATGTTAAGTTTTTATTCAATGGTAACTTTAAGCTTACCGAAAATCTGACATTAAATGCTTCATTAGGGGGTGAAGATTTTAGATCCAGATACAAATCCACAAGACAATGGACAAATGGAGGTCTAAATACTCCTAGATTGTTCTTAATTCAAAATTCTGTAGATCCTGCTGGTAATGAAGTTTCTTATACTGATGGTGAGCAGTCTCCGAAAAGAATTCAATCTATTTATGCATTTGCTAACTTTGCCTGGAAAAATCAACTTTTTGTAGATATCACAGGGCGTAATGACTGGTCATCGACACTAGCTTATCCTGATGGGCATGGGAAAATCAGCTATTTCTATCCATCATTTGTAGGAAACTGGAGCTTCTCCAATTCATTTAAGTTACCTGAATGGATTAGTTTTGGTAGTTTAAGAGGTAGTTTATCCTGGGTAGGTAGAGATACATCACCGTATAATACCAGTTCAGGCTTCTATTATAGACCAGACCCATCAGCATATAACTCTCCAAACGGCCCCCGTATTCCATTAGTGGGATTCAATAGTAATGCGCTTGCTAATGCTAATCTAAAAAATGAATTAACGAGATCAATCGAACTTGGATTGAATATGGCATTTTTAAATAACAGATTAGACTTTGATGTATCCTTTTATAAAACCAATACTACAAATCAATTACTAACCTTATCCTTACCTCAGGAATCAGGTGTAAGCTCACAGCAAATTAATGCCGGAAATTTACAAAACCAAGGTATTGAAGTTATCGTAAATGCTGTTCCTATTAAATCTAATAACTTTAGATGGGATACAACTCTTACATTCTCTAAAAATAAAGATAAACTTATTGATTTATATCCTGGGGTAAATGAATATGTATTAGATTGGGGAATGGGTAGAGATGTAAAAAGTGTAGCTATCCCGGGGCAACAATATGGGCAAATACAAACAAATTACGCTTATGCCAGATACCAAGCTTTAGATGCGAAAGGTAATAAAATCGATGATCCAAGAAATGGGATGAAAGTTTTAAAACCTTCGGGGTACTATCTACGCTCAAATTCTTATCAAAACCAAGGCTATGTCACTGTAGGTAATCTAACTCCGGATTTCTTAACAAGTTTTAGAAATAGTTTCAGATACAAAAATTTATCTTTAAGTGTATTGATTGATGCCAGAGTTGGAGGGGACATCCTTTCTGCAACTTATAATTATGGTGTTCAGTTTGGTAATTTACCATCTACCTTACAATACAGAGATGAGGCCAGAGGTGGAATAAAGTATACAGATGCTAATGGTATTACTCAGTATGGAATGATTCCGGACGGAGTGTATGGCCAAGATACCAAAATTAACGATAAGACGGGAACTACAAGAGATGTGAGTGGAATGACTTATAAAGAAGTATATGAAAAAGGATGGGTAGATCCTGTTCGAACAGATTTATACTATAGAAACTTAGCATCTTGGGGGAACGGAATTCGTGAGAATGCTATTTTCGAGAATACTTGGGTAGCACTACGTGAAGTAAGACTAACCTATTCATTCAAACCTGATATGATCAGACCTCTTGGATTGAATACATTAAATGCTTCAATTATAGGAAGAAACCTGGCTTACATCTATAATAAACTTCCGGATGGTATTAACCCTGAAGGAAGATATTCTAACAAAGCAGGAAACTTTGCAGAATATGGAGGTTCTCCAATGTCAAGATACATAGGATTTAATTTAGATTTTTCTTTCTAAAAACTATTTAACTTAAAATTTCAAAAATGAAAAAAATATTAATATTAGCGATATCACTTTATTTATTCAATTCTTGTACAAGTGATTATGCTGAAATAAATACAAATCCATTGGACAAAGTAACCGCTACTCCTGAGGAGCTCTTACCATTGGCCATTAAAAAAGGATACGATGCCAGTTATGAATATTATTATGACTTTTATCGCAGAATTATGCCATGGACTCAAACTTTGGTTCCTGTCACTGGTAATGTTTCTGAGTTTATGGATGATGGCTCAAACATGAATCAAAGAAGGGATGTATTTTATGGGGATCATGGAGGATTATTAACAGATATTCTTCACCAAATAGAATTAATGCCAGCAGCCCAACAAGCTAAATATGTTAACATTAAAAGTATTGCTACCATTCTAAAAGTTTATTATGCTTGGTATGTGACAGATGTAAATGGAAGTATGGCATATACAGAAGCATTTCAGGCCCGTTATGGAGGTACCTTAACTCCCAAATATGAAACCCAGGAACAATTATATGATATTTTCGATAAGCAACTAAACGATGTCTACACTGCCATAGAAGGAGCTGATCAATCCATACAAGTAAAACCTGGAAATAAAGATCTGTTTTTTGATGGTAATATAACAAAGTGGAAAAAGGTTGCCAATTCATTAAGGTTAAAAATTGCCTCAAGGTTAATGAAAAGAAATCCTGCAAAACTTACAACTATTGCTTCTCAGGTATTATCGCGAGAACAGATTAATAGTACAGATGAGGATTTTTCTCTGCGTTCTAAAAGATTTACGGAACATGGTAATTTTAATCCCGAAGGCATGTCAGCTCCAAAGCCTATGGTCGACTTCATGAATGCTAATAGTGACCCAAGAAGACCAATATTCTTTCAACAAAATGATTATTCTCAAGAAAATATTAATAAACTTGTTGCTGCCGGTAAAATGAAGGCTGCTACTGAGTCGCAAAGATATGTAGGAGGACCTACCAGCCCAGATATGGTTAGTGTTAATAAGAGTCGTTATTACACTTCCGCAAGAAGATTATTAGACGGTGTAAATTATGATACAATATCAAAGCTACAATACAGAATTTGGCAGCCAGAATACAAAATAGGTACAGGAAATGCTATATTTCCTATTCTAACCTATGCAGATTTTTCTTTATTGAAAGCTGAATTAGTGCAAAGAGGTATTATTACTGGTAATGCTCAGTCATTGTATGAACAAGGAATTAAAGCATCCATTCAGACATATAATAACATTGCTAAAGAGGCCGCAGTGGATAAATATGTTCCAACTACCGATTCAGAAATTACAGCTTATATCAATGCTTCCCAAATAAAATTTGATGCATCAAAAGCTCTTGAACAGATTATTATTCAGGAATATTTAAATTACTTCAAGCAACCTAATGAGGTTTGGGCGCTTATTAAAAGAACAGGATTACCAAATACTTCTACAGCACTTAAACTAGAAACCCTTTCTCGTGATGGTGGTATCCCATTAACTATGCCTAGAAGAATTGTGCTTCCTACTCCATCAAGAGATAACCTAAACTTCCAAAATCAACAATCAGCTCTTGATCAAATGAAACAGGATCCTGATTTTGGAGCTAGTGAAAGTGATATTCAAGGACGCATCTGGTGGGATAAGAAATAAATAGCCCCGCAATATAAACTTAGACAAATAAAAAAACGACCTGTTATCAGGTCGTTTTTTATTTATTAGTAATATAAAATTACTGTTTTTTAGCCCACCACATAGGGGTGAATACATTATCAGTACCACCTAAAAGAGATGTTGCATGTGTATATCCTTTAGGGTCAGAATTTCTAAATGCACTCGGGTATTTCAATCGCTGAGGGAAGAAATTAACCTGATTAGTCATATAGTTTCCTGAATTTAAAGCTGGTAAGTTTGGTAATGGGTTCTCAATCGCAGGATTTTCAAAGAAAGGTAATCCCAATCTTCTCTGATCATTCCATGATTCAAGCGGTAACCAAGGCATATTAGCCAGATACTTCTGAGTGATAATTTTGGTTAGTTTATCATTCTTAAATGCTCCGTTTTTATAAATCGTATTTACCGGATAATTAACATTCACCGATACCAATGTATTGGTATTCGGATCCATATACTTCATCGTATGAGTAGCTCCTGGTTCCGTAGTATGGCTATAGCTAACTGAAGTACCATCTCTGTTGTACTCTGTAGAAGCTATATATTGTCCATAGAATCCTGAAACCTCATTATAAGTAAAGCTATCCTGAATACCCTTATTATATGCTGCCTCGTCTGACATTGGTGTTGCCCAGCCTTTTAATGCTGCCTCTGCGATTAAGAAATAAGACTCCCAACTTGCAAAGAAAATTCTTGAATTAGCGCTTTTTCTATACTGACTACCTAGACCAGGAGATCTTCCTACTAAACCTCTAAGACCATTTCTTTGTCCTTTTACTCCCCAGTCTCCAATTGCAAATGCATTCCAAGTATTTACTGTACTAATTGTTTTCTTGGTTCCATCAGCAAATGTTAATTCTCCAAAATTAGTTTTTGCGTCATTGGTATAAGTAGGATATAAAGAATAGTTAGGACTATTAAAATCTCCCGGAATAAAGAATGTTTTATAAGCTCTTGGATCTATTTTATTTGGTAAACCATCCATCCAATAACCAGCTGAAGGGTCGTTGGTTTTAGATGAGAACTGCTGATCATATTTTACACCAATATAATCTTCATCTTTAATAGCGTTTTGTTTATCCGCCCCCAACTGGTCCGCAGATTTTATACCTCCTAATCCAACATACATATTATTAAGTGTAGCAGACAATAACTGAGAATTCCATTCTCTGGACATTACACCAGCTAAAGGATTCCAACCGTTATTTTCAGCGACTTTAAAATTCTGATCACTACTACTAATATACATATTGGTAGCAACAGCCGCTTCAAATTCTGATTTTGCCTTTGCCGGATCTACTTCAGACATACGCATTGCCAATCTCATTCTCATGGAATTTGCATATCTGATCCATTTATTCCAGTCATATTTATATGCCAAATCAAATTTCTCGTCCGGTTTAGGCTTATTTGCATCAATTTTTGCAGCAGCATCTTTTAATTCAGCCAACATAAAATAATAGGCATCCTTTTGCGAATTAAACTCAGGATTTTTTGACTGGAATGCTTCAATAGGTACTGCTCCATAAATATCAGACATTTCACTCATCAAATAAGCTCTCCATATTCTTGCTACCTGAATCAAATTGTCATTATATGGTGCCGCAATACCCTTTGCTGCTTTTTCATTTCCAACCTGGATCGCAGTATTAGCATTATTCAACCATTCTGAAACATATCTCCAGTATTCAGATGACCAATCATCATTATCTGTACCTCCGGCAATACCTGTAGTAAAGTGTTGTCTTGCTGCTGTTTTCCATATAAGTACAAAAGCTCTTTCGGCAATATTCGGGTCTTGTTGTGCTCCCAAAATTGAATTATGAAGAAAGAATTCAGGCTGTACCTGATTTGCATCCGGAGAATAAGGATCTACATTAATTTTATCAAAATCACTACAGTTTGTTAAAAACAATGCTGATGCAATGATTGAGGGTAATATATATTTTTTCATTTTTATTGTAATAAAGAATTAGAAGCCTAGTGTTAGGTTAAAGAAGTAAGATCTACTTGTAGGCAATGCAAAGTTTTCAAAACCAACTGCATTAGAGCTTAATGCAAAAACAGATTCTGGATCTACCCCTTTTGCTTTGCTATAAATCATCCATACATTGTTTGCAGAAACGGAAACTTTTGCGCTCTTAATTACAGAATTTTCAAACATAGATTTTGGAAAATTATACGAAACCTGTACATTTCTCAGACGTACATTGGTCGCATCATAAATATTCTGTTCTGTAACACCAAAATTAGGAGAACTAAGAGAACCTACAGCATTCCAATATCTCTGTTGCGTAGTTTCTGTAGTATTTGTTTTATAACCACTACCATCTGCTACAACACCATCTACAACAAAATTATCTCTTTTGCCTCCCGGAGCTGTAATTTCAGCTAATCCAGATCTTTGTAATGCAGCCTGAGTTCCAGAGAAGAATTTCCCACCAAATCTACCATCTATCTGGAATGACAATCCAAAGTTTTTATATGAGAAACTGTTGGTTAGTCCAACCAAAGCTCTTGGCGTTTGATCTCCTAAATAAAACATTCCTTCTTCTGCCAATGGTAGTCCGTTTCCATCTAAAATCATTTTACCATTATATTGACTATTAGGATCATTTACTCTCTTAAACTTAGATCCAAAGATAGCACCATATCTTGCACCAACCTGAGCATTAATCAATACATTGTCAAATCCTCCCAGCTTATACATCGTCAGATCCTCATACAATGCATTAACAGTATTCTTGTTTTGTGAATAATTAGCATTTAGATTCCAGGCGAAACTTCCATTGTTAATAATGTCAGAATTTACCATAATCTCAAAACCTTTATTTTGAATCTCTCCTGCATTAATTTTTCTGGAGTCGTATCCTGATAAAGGATTCATAGGTAAATTAATCAGCTGATTTTCTGATCTTGTATTATAGTAACTAAAGTCAATTGAAACTCTATTAAAAAGCTTAATATCTGCACCTACTTCAAATGTTTTTAATAATTCATTTTTCAGATTAGGATCATATAATGTTTTCTTTCTACTTGTAATAACATTACCATATGGATCTCTACCTACAACATAGGTATTATATAGTTCATAAGCTTCCAAAGAATTACCTGTAACAGCATATGAAGCTCTTACTTTTGCGAATGAAAGGATCTTTGATTTGCCTCCACCCAACTTATTAATCATATCTGTTACTACTAATGATGTACTGATAGATGGATAAAAGTAAGATCTGTTTTCAACAGTAAGTGTCGATGACCAGTCATTTCTAGCTGTTGCATTGATAAACCAGTAACCATCGTAGTTAATTTCAGCTGCAGCAAATACAGAGTTAATTTTTTTATTTAATTTGACAGGATTAATTGATGGATTCCCCTCAGCATTATTAATATCAAAGTAGTTTGGCATTGCTAATTTAGGAGCAGAAAGATAGATAGCATCTGTTTTGGTTTCCATCATTTGTCCGTAAACGGATAAACTGGCACCCCATTTCCCAACAATATTATCTTTCTTAGCAGTTAAACTTGCTATATAGTTATTCTCATAGAATTTCTCCTGACTTACGTTATAGGAGTTATTCATCTTAGATCCTGCCCATGTCTTTGATTCAGCGTTTAGAGAATAGAAGTCAGTCCCTACTCTTACGTCAGCACTTAACCAATCATTAAACTGATATTTTAAATAACCACTCATTATGAAACGGTCTTTTTTATCTTCATTCAGTCTGTTGTATGCTGACCAATAAGGGTTAACACCATTAGATGTAATCCATCTGGAATTTACACCATTCTCCATTTGGCCATCTCTGTAGCTTCTGATATCAATATTTCTTGGCATTAAAAGCACATCAGGATATAGGTTACCACCATCAGCCATACCACTTATAGGTCTGTTATTAGCTCTTGCACTAATGTATTGGAACTTAAAATCCGAAGTCCATCTTTTATTTTCACCGAAGACTGAACTTACTTTAGCCATGAAATTCCATCTTTCATATTTAGAATTTGGAATCTGGCTATTACTATTAAGGTATGTCGCAGAAGTATATAAATTTGTTCCCGGCCCTAAATTTTCCTGGAAAGTCAAACTATGTTGAACATTACTTCCAACTTTAAAAAAGTTATTAAGGTTATCATATACCTCGCCTTTTATAGGGGCTCCCCAGCTGCTGGTATCCTGACTTCCTGCAGGGTAATCACCACCATCCGTTCCTCTTCCGAAAGAGCTTTGCAAGTCAGGCTTAATAAACATACTTTCAAAGCCCATACTTGTAGAATAAGTAATTCCTACTCCTCCTTTTTTCTTACCTGTTTTCGTTGTAATTAAGATCACACCGTTACCAGCTCTTGAGCCATATAATGCAGATGCAGCACCGCCTTTTAAGACAGAGATACTCTCAATGTCTTCCGGGTTAATATCACTTAAACCATTCCCCATATCCATATCGGGAATCCACATATCATTGTTCTTATCCTGAGAATTACTTCTACTTTTATTCCCTGCAGCATTACTCATCGGAACCCCATCAACAACAATCAGTGGCTGGTTATCTCCTCTTAAGGAGTTAAATCCTCTAAGGTTAATTTTAGAAGAAGAAGCTGGCCCGTTATTACCTTTAATAATCTGAAGACCTGCTACTTTACCTACCAAAGCATTTGTAACGTTAACTTCCTTTGCATCCACTAAAGCCTGGCCTTTAACATCCTGGAATGAATAGCCTAAGGCTTTCTTTTCCTTTTTCACACCATAGGCTGTAACCACAACTTCATCAATACTGGAAGTTTTAATAGAATCTTTTTTTTGTGCGTAACTCATTACCGATGCTAGAAGCAAAGGCATTTGTAATAGCCCAAGTTTAATTACAACTTTTTTCATACAGTTATTTTAAATCAGACAAACATATAAAAAAAAGTTAATAAAAAATTAACATTACTTAAAATTCAGTTAAAAATAAGAAAGGTTATAACATTACAACAAAAAAGTCATTTTACATTAATTATATGCACAAATAATTGCAAAATACATAGTTTTTCGTATCTAAGAATTAGATATCACTAAAGAAATGATTAACCAAAAAGCATGGCTAGAATTAGATTAAAATGCTAAAATTAGTTAAAAAATTATAGTATTTCTATATACTATATAAACTTAATAGTTTTATAAACTATGAGTTATGAGTTAAGAATGAATAGCAATAAGTTCGTAAGGTTTATAGGTCTAAGAGCTATTATAACTCTGTCCCCAGTCTTATAACCTCTGTAGCCATTATAACTCTATCACATCCATAACTATTATAACCTGCATAACCAGTATAACCTCTTGGTTGTATGGGCTGGTTTAGGGATAAGTTAGGAATAGTAATATCCTAAAAACGAAAAAGCCTCTGCATGAATATGCAAAGGCTTTTCAAAAATAAAAACTGGCGGCGACCTACTCTCCCGCGTTAGCAGTACCATCGGCGCTGGTGGGCTTAACTTCTGTGTTCGGAATGGGAACAGGTGAGCCCCACCGCTATAACCACCCTAAAGTTTGTTATATATTTTTGGTTGTTCGTTATCGGTTTCTGGTTATCGGTCTTACACCTACAACTCTTATCCAATAACTACAAACCATTTTCGGTAGTTTCAACATCACAAAGGCATAACCTTTAGCGCACTCCTTAAGTATTTTTGCAAAGCTTACTTATTGCTTTTAGCTTTAAGCCTTATTAGGCTATAAATCTACGGGTAATTAGTACTACTCGGCTATGACATTACTGCCTTTACACCTATAGCCTATCAACGTCGTCATCTACAACGACCCTTAAAAGATGTCTCATCTTGAGGCGAGTTTCGCACTTATATGCTTTCAGTGCTTATCTCTTCCAAACATAGCTACTCAGCGGTGCACCTGGCGGTACAACTGATACACCAGAGGTTTGTTCAATTCGGTCCTCTCGTACTAGAATCAAGCCCTCTCAAACATCTAACGCCCGCAATAGATAGAGACCGAACTGTCTCACGACGTTCTGAACCCAGCTCGCGTGCCACTTTAATGGGCGAACAGCCCAACCCTTGGGACCTTCTCCAGCCCCAGGATGTGACGAGCCGACATCGAGGTGCCGAACCTCCCCGTCGATGTGAGCTCTTGGGGGAGACTAGCCTGTTATCCCCGGAGTACCTTTTATCCTATGAGCGATGGCCCTTCCATACGGAACCACCGGATCACTATGTCCTGCTTTCGCACCTGATCGACTTGTAGGTCTCACAGTCAAGCACCCTTATGCCATTACACTCTACGCACGGTTACCAAGCGTGCTGAGGGTACCTTTGAAAGCCTCCGTTACTCTTTTGGAGGCGACCACCCCAGTCAAACTACCCACCACGCAATGTCCTTCCGTAGAAGTTAGGCTCCAAGTAAACAAAGGGTGGTATTTCAACGTTGGCTCCACAAACACTAGCGTGCCTGCTTCACAGCCTCCCACCTATCCTACACATTGTTTACTCGAAGTCAATACGAAGTTATAGTAAAGGTTCACAGGGTCTTTTCGTCCCATTGCGGGTAATCGGCATCTTCACCGATACTACAATTTCACCGAGCTCGTGGCTGAGACAGTGCCCAGATCGTTACACCATTCGTGCAGGTCGGAACTTACCCGACAAGGAATTTCGCTACCTTAGGACCGTTATAGTTACGGCCGCCGTTTACTGGGGCTTCAGTCAATGCCTTCGAGTTACCTCTAAGCACCTTCCTTAACCTTCCAGCACCGGGCAGGTGTCAGACCCTATACAGCATCTTTCGATTTAGCAGAGTCCTGTGTTTTTGATAAACAGTCGCCTGGGCCTCTTCACTGCGGCCTCCCCGGAGGGAGGCGTCTCTTCTTCCGAAGTTACGAGACTATTTTGCCTAGTTCCTTAGCCACGACTCACTCGAGCACCTTAGGATTCTCTCCTCGACTACCTGTGTCGGTTTTGGTACGGGCAGTATATTTCGCTTTTCTTGGAAGCGGGTCCCCAGGATTATCAGCGCATCCGAAGATTTGCTGTACTATCGTAACCTCGCAGTTACTTCAACGTACTATTCCGTCAGTACGCACCTAGTTTCCAACTCCGTCACTTTTATTAATATACTGGTACGGGAATATTAACCCGTTGTCCATCCACTACGCCTGTCGGCTTCGCGTTAGGCCCCGACTAACCCTCAGCTGATTAGCATGGCTGAGGAAACCTTAGTCTTTCGGTGAGGGGGTTTCTCGCCCCCTTTATCGTTACTTATGCCTACATTTTCTTTTCTATCCGCTCCACAATACCTCACAGTACTGCTTCGGCGCAAATAGAATGCTCCCCTACCCAGTATTAAATACTGCCATAGCTTCGGTAATATGCTTATGCCCGATTATTATCCATGCCGGACCGCTCGACTAGTGAGCTGTTACGCACTCTTTAAATGAATGGCTGCTTCCAAGCCAACATCCTAGCTGTCAATGCAGTCCAACCGCGTTCTTTCAACTTAGCATATATTTAGGGACCTTAGCTGTTGGTCTGGGTTCTTTCCCTCTCGGACATGGACCTTAGCACCCATGCCCTCACTGCCGACAATCATTTATTAGCATTCGGAGTTTGTCAGGAATTGGTAGGCGATGAAACCCCCGCATCCAATCAGTAGCTCTACCTCTAATAAACTATATCGACGCTGCACCTAAATGCATTTCGGGGAGTACGAGCTATCTCCCAGTTTGATTGGCCTTTCACCCCTACCCACAGGTCATCCGAAGACTTTTCAACGTCAACCGGTTCGGTCCTCCACTTTGTGTTACCAAAGCTTCAACCTGCCCATGGGTAGATCACAAGGTTTCGCGTCTAATCCCACTAACTAAGCGCCCTATTCAGACTCGCTTTCGCTACGGCTCCGGACCTTAAGTCCTTAACCTCGCTAGTAAGATTAACTCGTAGGCTCATTATGCAAAAGGCACGCCGTCACAGCATATAGCTGCTCCGACCGCTTGTAGGCGTACGGTTTCAGGTTCTATTTCACCCTTCTATTCGAAGTGCTTTTCACCTTTCCTTCACAGTACTTGTTCACTATCGGTCTTTCAGGAGTATTTAGCCTTGGAGGATGGTCCCCCCATATTCAGACAGGATTTCACGTGTCCCGCCCTACTCATTTATCATCTATGTATGCCTTTCATATACGGGGCTATCACCCTCTATGGCCACACTTTCCAGTGTGTTCTATTAAACATATAAAGACTTTTGGGCTAATCCGCTTTCGCTCGCCACTACTTACGGAATCTCTTCGATTTCTTTTCCTCCGGGTACTTAGATGTTTCAGTTCTCCGGGTTTGCTTCTCGTCCGAAGACGAGATGACATATCTTCAATATGCCGGGTTGCCCCATTCGGACATCTGCGGATCAACTCGTGTGTGCCAATCCCCGCAGCTTTTCGCAGCTTACCACGTCCTTCTTCGCCTCTGAAAGCCTAGGCATCCGCCATACGCCCTTAACGATTTCTTTCCTAATTTTATTTTACTCTGCACTCAAGGAGTGCTCGGTTATCTCTTTGTGATGTCAATTTTACCGTTAATGTCAATGATCTTTAATTCTTTCTGTCTTCCTGATAAACGAATATTTGTTTTGGCTCTATTCGTATACTTGTATCAGTCCAACAAAACTGTGGAGAATAAGGGAGTCGAACCCTTGACCTCCTGCGTGCAAGGCAGGCGCTCTAGCCAGCTGAGCTAATTCCCCCTCTTAGTTAAGATGTTAGTCTTTAGTCCTTAGATTCTAGTATTAAACTAAATTCTAATTTCTTATTTCTAACCTCTAATTTAATTAGTAGTCTCGGGCAGGCTCGAACTGCCGACCTCTACATTATCAGTGTAGCGCTCTAACCAGCTGAGCTACGAGACTTCAATTTTAATTTTAAATTTTAAATCCTTAATTTTAAATTCAATCTAAAACCTATTATTTATAATCTAAAATCTCTCTATCCCTGTTACTAATCTAAGGGGTTATCTTTTTTATAGCAACCAAAGTAAAACCAAAGCTGTGCTTTGTTTAAGTAAGCAGTACATTTAAGTACCTTAATTTTGTTTATCGTCCTTTGGACGCTCTAAAATGAGATGTTCCAGCCGCACCTTCCGGTACGGCTACCTTGTTACGACTTAGCCCTAGTTACTAGTTTTACCCTAGGCAGCTCCTTTTACGGTCACCGACTTCAGGTACCCCCAGCTTCCATGGCTTGACGGGCGGTGTGTACAAGGCCCGGGAACGTATTCACCGCGCCATGGCTGATGCGCGATTACTAGCGATTCCAGCTTCATAGAGTCGAGTTGCAGACTCCAATCCGAACTGAGACCGGCTTTCGAGATTTGCATCCTATCACTAGGTAGCTGCCCTCTGTACCGGCCATTGTAGCACGTGTGTGGCCCAAGACGTAAGGGCCGTGATGATTTGACGTCATCCCCACCTTCCTCTCTACTTGCGTAGGCAGTCTCACTAGAGTCCTCAACTTAATGTTAGCAACTAGTGACAGGGGTTGCGCTCGTTGCAGGACTTAACCTAACACCTCACGGCACGAGCTGACGACAACCATGCAGCACCTTGAAAAATGTCCGAAGAAGGATCTATTTCTAAATCTGTCATTTCCCATTTAAGTCTTGGTAAGGTTCCTCGCGTATCATCGAATTAAACCACATGCTCCACCGCTTGTGCGGGCCCCCGTCAATTCCTTTGAGTTTCATTCTTGCGAACGTACTCCCCAGGTGGATTACTTATCACTTTCGCTTAGTCTCTGAATCCTAAAATCCAAAAACGAGTAATCATCGTTTACGGCGTGGACTACCAGGGTATCTAATCCTGTTCGCTCCCCACGCTTTCGTCCATCAGCGTCAGTTAAGACTTAGTGACCTGCCTTCGCAATTGGTGTTCTAAGTAATATCTATGCATTTCACCGCTACACTACTTATTCCAGCCACTTCAACCTTACTCAAGACTAACAGTATCAATGGCAGTTCGACAGTTAAGCTGTCGGATTTCACCACTGACTTATCAGTCCGCCTACGGACCCTTTAAACCCAATAAATCCGGATAACGCTTGCACCCTCCGTATTACCGCGGCTGCTGGCACGGAGTTAGCCGGTGCTTATTCATCTGGTACCTTCAGCTACTTACACGTAAGTAGGTTTATCCCCAGATAAAAGTAGTTTACAACCCATAGGGCCGTCTTCCTACACGCGGGATGGCTGGATCAGGCTTGCACCCATTGTCCAATATTCCTCACTGCTGCCTCCCGTAGGAGTCTGGTCCGTGTCTCAGTACCAGTGTGGGGGATCACCCTCTCAGGCCCCCTAAAGATCGTCGCCTTGGTGAGCCGTTACCTCACCAACTAGCTAATCTTGCGCGTGCCCATCTTTATCCACCGTAGTTTTCAATATAATCCGATGCCGAATCATATATTATAGGGTATTAATCTTCCTTTCGAAAGGCTATCCCCTTGATAAAGGCAGGTTGCACACGTGTTCCGCACCCGTACGCCGCTCTCAAGATTCCGAAGAATCTCTACCGCTCGGCTTGCATGTGTTAGGCCTCCCGCTAGCGTTCATCCTGAGCCAGGATCAAACTCTCCATTGTATGTTTGTGTTCCTTAAACTCAACTCAATTTAAAATTGACGCTTTGGTTTTTCTTACTTGGTTGTTATTTTATTTTCAATGATCTTTTATTCTTTTCGCTTTCTCCGAAATCTACTCTGTCAGTTGTTTCAGATTTGCGAGTGCAAAGATAAAAACTTTTTCCCGATTTACAAAACTTTTTTTGAAGTTTTTTTTTCAGTCATCTTTATTAACTCTACTCCGCTCTAACAGTCCTTTTATTAACCATTTTTGCGTGGGCAAAACTAATAAATTTTATCAACATGACCAAATCTTTTTTCTAAAAAATTTTAATCGATTTCCTAGTCTCAATTATCTCCTGCTCCCCTCACAACTCTCATTGTTTAGGACTGCAAAAGTAGAAAAACTTTTTAGAACGACAAAGACTTTTTTGAAAAAGTTTTGAATATCTTTAATTGTTTATGATCTCTGCGCTTACCTTGATTAAAAAGGTGACTACAAAGATAGGGCAACTACTCTATAAAAAACAAATCGAATTGATTGGTTTAGACCAAATGTGCATATCTTATATATTCAAACAAGCTATATACAGAGGTTTACAAAGTTACCCCCAGTTATCCACAATGAGCTAACTACCCAATAAGGTTATTAAACAGAAGCTGATCATTATTAAGATAGGTATATTTCAGCATATTCTGATCCATTCTTTTTTTCAGATTCTCAAAGTCTTCAGGGGCTTCTACCTCAATACCTATTACCGCAGGGCCACTTTCTTTATTATTCTTTTTAGAAAACTGAAAGTAGGTAATATCATTATTTTCTCCCATAATATTGGTGACAAATTCTTTTAAGGCACCTGGACGCTGAGGAAATTCCAAAACAAAATAATGTTTTAAGCCTTCATATAATAAGGAACGCTCTTTTATTTCCTGCATCCTGTCAATATCATTATTGCTTCCGCTAATTATACAAACTACATTTTTACCTTTTATTTCTTCTTTAAGCTGGTCCAGTACAGCTACAGAAAGAGCTCCGGCAGGCTCAACTACGATTGCATCCTTATTATATAACTGTAAAATGGTAGTACATACTTTCCCTTCAGGAACCAATAACATATCATCCAGATTCTGACTGCATATATTATAGGTAAGCTGCCCGACTTTCTTTACAGCTGCTCCGTCTACAAATCTATCTATTGAAGGAACTTCTTTTGGCTGTCTCTCTTTCAGTGCTAAAGTCATGGATGGCGCACCTTCAGGCTCAACCCCAATAATTTTTGTTTCCGGACTTACGGATTTCACAAATGTACTTATGCCAGCACACAAACCTCCGCCCCCGTTTGGAATAATAATATAATCTATATTCTTCAGATCATCATACAATTCTACACCTACAGTTCCTTGTCCTTCAATAATTCGTTCATGATCAAAAGGCGGAATGAATACCATTCCTTTTTCTTCAGTGTAAATTTTAGCTGCTGCTGCACAGTCATCGAAAGTATCACCGGTCAGAATAATCTCGATGTTGGAATCTCCAAACATCCTGGTCTGGTCAATTTTTTGTTTTGGTGTAATACTTGGCATAAATATCACTCCTTTTACTCCCATTCTGTTACAGCTATAAGCAACCCCCTGTGCATGATTTCCTGCACTAGCACATACAACTCCTTTTTTTAGCTCATCCGCAGATAAAGATTTCATCATATTATAAGCTCCTCTTAATTTATAGGAGCGTACAACCTGAAGATCTTCTCTTTTCAGATAAACATTACAATTGTATTTCTTCGAAAGATTCAGATTAAGCTGAAGAGGCGTATGGATCACAACGTCTTTGACTCGTTGTGCCGCTTCTGAAAAATTTAAATTCATCATCATTATATATACTTAAACTTAAGTTTCATTTTTGTTATACATATATATAAGGTATACCTTATATATATGTATGAAGTTTCACTATAAAACAATCCCTCTCCCATTACAGGAGAGGGATCTTATTATTTATTGATAATTATACATTCTGGTTTTCCGGGCGAAGGCTACGAACAGCCTTACCAGCCTGCCACATTTCGCTTTGCTGAAGATCGGCTAATTCCTGGTTTAGTTTCTCACGGTAGTCCGTTTGTGAGTTACTGTCAATAGAACGCTGAGATTCTTTTCCGGTTGCTACACTTTCATATAGCTCTTCGAACACAGGCTTACTTGCATCTCTGAATTTCTTCCACCAGTCTAAAGCACCTCTTTGTGCGGTTGTAGAACAGTTTGCATACATCCAGTCCATTCCGTTTTCTGCTACTAATGGCATTAAAGATTGTGTCAATTCTTCAACAGTTTCATTAAAAGCTTCTGATGGCGAGTGTCCATTGGCTCTTAACACTTCGTATTGTGCAGCAAAAATCCCTTGGATAGCTCCCATTAACGTCCCTCTTTCTCCTGTAAGATCGGAGAAAACTTCTTTTCTGAAATCTGTTTCAAACAAATAACCACTACCTACAGCAATACCTAATGCTACTACGCGGTCTTTAGCTTTACCTGTAGCATCCTGATAGATTGCATAAGAACTGTTAAGCCCTCTTCCCTGAAGGAACATACGACGCAATGACGTTCCCGAACCTTTAGGCGCTACTAAGAACACATCTACATCTTTTGGAGGAACAATTCCTGTTTGCTCATTGAAAGTAATTCCGAAACCGTGAGAGAAATATAATGCTTTACCTGGTGTTAAATTCTTTTGTACTGTTGGCCACAACTCGATTTGTGCAGCATCGCTTAATAAATAGCAAATAATAGTACCTTTCTCTAGTGCTTCTTCGATTTCGAACAATGTTTCCCCAGGAACAAATCCGTCTGCAACAGCTTTATCCCAACTTTTAGAGTTTTTACGCTGTCCAACGATAACATTAACACCATTGTCTTTTTGGTTTAGTGCCTGCCCAGGCCCTTGTACTCCATAACCGATAACAGCTACTGTCTCATGACTAAGTACCTCTCTTGCTTTTTCTAAAGGAAACTCTTCTCTTGTTACTACCTTTTCTTCTACTCCTCCGAAATTAATTGTTGCCATTTTTATTAATTTTTAATGTTTTATATTATTTATAGTTGTTTAATTACATTGTGAAAACCTTCTCGTTTTCATTTAAGAATTCATTTTCCTGAACTTCTTCGCCAGGTTCTTTTGCCTCAAATTCTTTAATTTTTTTGTGGAAGCCTTCACTTTTTTTAATGATTGCAATGCGTGCACTGCGAACAAATTCTATGAGGCCATAGTTTTCAAAAACTTTAATTAGCTTTTCCGTTTCTTCCTTGTGTCCGGTCGTTTCGAAAACAGTAAAATCTTCTCTGATCGCCAGAACCCGCGCTCCATATTCACGTAACAGTCGTTCTACTACCATTTTTTCAGTAACCTGTTTAGTCGGAACCTTGAACAATGCCATTTCCTGCCATACAATTTCCTGGTCTGTATCATAATATGCCTTCAATACTTCTACTTGTTTTTCAATCTGGCGACATAGTTTGCGCACCACTTCTTCGGTCTCATCAATTAAAATAGTGAAACGGTGAATTCCTGGAATTTCAGAAGCGGATGTATTAAGGCTGTCTATATTGATTTTTCTTCTGGAAAATATGATTGTGATACGGGCTAATAAGCCTATCTGATCTTCGGCATAAACGGTGATTGTATATTGTTGTTTCATTTTTTTGATCTTTATTGTTAAACTCTCATTGAAAACAAAGATTATTTCAATCTGATTTCTGCTACACTACATCCTTGCGGAACCATTGGAAATACATTATTTTCTTTTCCTACCATTACTTCTAGTAAATAAGAACCTTTATGCTCCAGCATCGTTTTCAATGCTGCCTTCAGATCAGTACGAACTTTAACAGAATTACCATGAATTCCATAAGCTCCGGCTAATGCTACAAAGTTTGGACTTGTAATATTTACAGATGAATATCTGCGGTCATTAAACAGCTCTTGCCATTGTCTCACCATCCCAAGGAATTCATTGTTCAGAATCAGTATTTTCACATCTATATCATATTGCATAATAGTTCCCAGTTCCTGTAAAGTCATCTGAAAACCACCATCTCCCGCAATGGCTACTACAGTTCTGTCAGGAGCGCCGTATTTAGCACCGATAGCTGCAGGAAGTCCAAACCCCATTGTCCCTAAGCCACCGGAAGTAATATTAGAACGTGTTTGATTAAACTTTGCATAGCGGCAAGCTACCATCTGGTGCTGCCCAACATCTGTTACAATAACAGCATCTCCATTGGTAAGCTCATTCAGAGCTTCCAGAACTTCTGCCATGGATAATACTTCTCCTTCAGGATTTTTTTCCGGTTGTATACATTGCTTTTCTTCTTCAGCTTCATACTTTCTGAATTCAGCAAGCCATTCGCTATGATCATTACTTTTTATAAGCTTAGTAAGAAGAGGCAAAGTTTCTTTACAATCTCCCCAAACCGGAACGGTAGTTTTTACATTTTTATCTACTTCTGCAGGATCTATATCCAGATGAATCACCTGTGCCTGTTTTGCATATTTGTCCAATCGTCCGGTTACACGGTCATCGAAACGCATGCCTATAGCAATTAAAACATCACATTCGTTTGTTAAAACATTTGGTCCGTAATTACCATGCATCCCCAACATACCAACTCCTAAAGGATGATCGGTAGGAATTGCACTTTCCCCCATAATAGTCCATGCAGCCGGAAAATTTCCTTTTTCAATAAAATTGAGAAAGTCTTTTTCTGCTTTTCCAAGAATGACTCCCTGTCCAAAGATTACAAATGGTTTTTTAGCCTCATTAATAATTTCAGCGGCTCTTTCAATATATTCGTTTCTTACAATTGGCTTCGGACGATAACTGCGTAAATGATCACACTTCGTATATCCCGGATATTCAAATTGTTGCAACTGAGCATTTTTAGTAATATCTATTAGTACAGGTCCTGGTCTTCCGGAACGCGCGATAAAAAATGCTTTTGCTAAAACCGCTGGCAGCTGCGTAGCATCCGTTACCTGATAATTCCACTTGGTAACTGGCATAGTTACATTGATTACATCAGTTTCCTGAAATGCATCTGTTCCCAAAAGATGTGCAAATACTTGCCCGGTAATACATACAAGCGGTGTTGAATCTATCTGGGCATCAGCTAATCCGGTTACTAAATTGGTAGCACCCGGACCGCTAGTTGCAAACGCAACACCCACTTCTCCACTCGTACGGGCATATCCCTGCGCTGCATGAATTCCGCCTTGCTCATGACGTACTAAAATATGTTTTAGCGTATCCTGAAAATCGTATAATGCATCATAAATCGGCATAATTGCTCCTCCGGGATAACCAAAAATAGTATGTACACCTTCAGCAACTAATGCATCCAATAGGGCCTGAGAACCGGAAATTGTATCTCCTTCTTTAAATAAGTTTTTACTATCTGTTTGTATTGCTTTATCTTGTATCTGAGTCGTTTCCATAGTTGTATTTTTGAATCGTCTGTGATTAATCTTCGTCTGTTACGCATCCCTGCGATGCATCTTTTACCAGTTTAGCATATTTATAAAGTACTCCGCTGGTCACTTTTAGTTTTGGTTGCTGCCAGTTTGCTCTTCTTTGTGCAATTTCCTCATCAGAGACTTTTAGTGTAAGGCTATTATTCACAGCATCAATTTCAATAATATCATTGTCTTCCACTAATCCGATCAGGCCACCATCAAAAGCTTCCGGTGTCACATGCCCGACGACAAATCCATGGGTACCGCCGCTAAATCTTCCGTCAGTGATCAGTGCTACAGATTTTCCTAATCCGGCACCGATAATGGCCGATGTTGGCTTTAGCATTTCCGGCATTCCCGGTGCACCTCTTGGTCCTTCATTTTTAATAACGACCACATCTCCGCTTTTCACTTTTCCGGAAGAAATTCCTTCTATTAGTTTTTTCTCTCCATCAAAAACTCTTGCAGGACCTTCAAATTTTTCTCCTTCTTTGCCGCTGATTTTAGCAACACTTCCTTTTTCTGCTAGGTTTCCGTATAAGATTTGCAGGTGACCTGTTTTCTTTAAAGGATTTTCAAGAGGATAAATAATATCCTGTTCTTCAAAATTCAGATCCGGAACATCTTCAAGATTCTCAGCAATTGTTTTCCCGGTAACAGTAAGACAACTTCCGTCTATCAATCCTTCTTTCAGCAAATATTTCATTACTGCTGGTACTCCACCTTTTTTATGCAAATCTTCCATTAGATATTTACCACTAGGTTTAAAATCTGCCAATACTGGAACTCTGTCACTAATTTTCTGGAAATCGTCCTGAGTAAGAGGAACTCCCACACTTTTGGCCATTGCCAAAAAGTGTAATACAGCATTTGTACTTCCGCCTAGAACCATAATCACGGTAATTGCATTTTCAAAAGCTTTACGCGTCATAATATCACTTGGCTTAATATCTCTTTCCATCAGGATCTTGATATATTTACCTGCGGCTTCACATTCTTTCTTCTTTTCATCACTTAGTGCAGGATTACTACTGGAATATGGAAGGCTCATTCCCATTGCTTCAATTGCGGATGCCATTGTATTTGCAGTGTACATTCCACCACATGCTCCAGCTCCCGGGCAACTATTTTTCACAATTCCTTTGAAGTCTTCTTCATCCAGCTGGCCGGCAATTTTCTGCCCCAAAGCTTCGAACGCAGAAACGATATTCAGATCCTGGCCTTTGTAATGCCCCGGAGCAATTGTTCCACCGTAAACCATAATAGACGGGCGATTCAATCTTCCCATAGCAATAATAGAACCTGGCATATTTTTATCACATCCCGGCACTGTAATTACAGCATCATAGTACTGCGCACCACAAACTGTTTCAATAGAATCCGCGATAACATCTCTGCTTACCAGTGAATAACGCATTCCGTCTGTACCATTACTCATCCCGTCGCTTACACCAATTGTATTGAAAATCAGTCCTACCAGATCATTCTCCCATACACCGTATTTCACATGTTGTGATAAACCATTCAAATGCATATTACACGGATTCCCGTCATATCCCATACTCACGATCCCGACTTGTGCTTTTCTTAAATCATCATCTGTTAAGCCCAAAGCATATAACTGAGCTTGCGCTGCCGGCTGTGTCGGATCTTGTGTAATTGTCTTTGAATATTTGTTTAGTTCCATTACTTACTTATTATTTAATTTTTTGTTCGCTTTTGTTATTCGATTTTATCCATAAAAAAAGCGGCTTTCTCTTGAATCGAGAAAGCCGCTTTTGCTTTTATAAGTTTATGCCTACTTACTTAAACACATATCGCCCCGATCCAAAACTTTTGTTCTGAATAATAATGACAATAATATTAATGACTAATCTCGCCACGAGTGTTTAATTATTTAAGTAAGATTTATTTTTAGGTTTTGTTGTGACAAAGGTAGGAGGTTTTTTGGAATAACCAAATATTTTTTCAGAAATTTTGAATTTTAATTTTCACGAACACTTGTTAGATTTTATAAATCATTGACATAAAACAAATAAATTAATTAATAATTATTTAACAAATAAACCATAATAATACATTATATTCATTTGTAAATAAAAACTAATTATGGATAAAGTTCCGGTAGTAGTATATTGAAAATCAGATTCTAAAATCACTTATAAATGAATGTTATCTGAAACTATTGTGAATATAAAAGACTATATTTCTCATAGATTTTTATTGAAGATTCATCAATCTGACAAATTGTTAAAGACAATGTTTGTCTGAATCCGTACAAATCCCAGAGAGAGAGAATATTACTGTTACGAGATAGTATTCCTCCGGAATACTTACTTTTTTATACATTTGTTTTTTACACAGATCACGTTCCTCCGGAGCATCTTTCCGATTTCTCATATTATAAGTACAGAAAATGTAGTTCATCATAATTAATGATAAGCTCCTTTAGGAGCTTTATCTCTATAAATTATAATTATAAATATTCAGAGCGTTCTTCCGGAACGTTATCTTGATCAGGGAAGTGAATATAATTCAAATGAAAAATCAATATCTCTAAACAAGCAAAGAACTGAAAGCAATCTGTTTTTAGTTTTGATAATGTATCTGAAGTAAAAATTGATATAAAAAACTTAAACGGAAGTTAAGTCTATTTATTAACAGAATTGTGCAAGTTTTGTAGTCTTTTGAATAGAAATAGGTAGGCCAGATAACCTATTAAAGCGCCTGTTGTATCGGCAACAACATCTAATCCTTCCATTGCCCTGCCCAATCGCATTTCGTCCTGAAGAATTTCAGTAAGAAACGCAAAGCATAGCATGATTTGGATATAAGTAAAGAATTTTAATTTTGGGAATGCTAAGCTTAGTAAAAATCCTAATCCTGCAAATACTCCCATGTGTGCTACCTTATCAAAATAAGGGAACATAAACCAATGTTCGCTATCTTCTGAACCCGGTCTAAGTAGTAAATAAGTAAGAAATGCCCAATAAATGGGCAAAATCTTACGGGATATTTTAGATATCTTATCCAATTATATTCTGATAATCCTCAGCAGAAAGTAATTCTGAAGTATCGGCATCAGCAGCTATTTCAACTTTAATAACCCATCCTTTTCCGTATGGATCCTGGTTTACTAATTCTGGGGCATCTTCTAATTCAGCATTGAATTCGATTACTTTTCCAGCGATAGGTAAGTAAAGATCAGAAACAGTTTTAACTGCCTCTACAGATCCAAAAACTTCACCTGAAGCAAGATCATCATCTACTGAATCTACATCAACAAAAACGATATCTCCTAATTCGCCTTGTGCAAAATCTGTAATACCGATAACAGCAACATTGCCATCAATTTTTACCCACTCGTGGTCTTTAGTGTACTTTAATTCTGAAGGAATATTCATTTTAATTTTTATTATTTGTCAAATTTAATTCAAAAAATGCATGTTGCAAAATTTACAACACCATAATCTGCTAAATTTTAAAGGAGTTATAATAGCAGATTACAGATGTAAAACATTTACAATATATTAAATACTCTTTAATATTTGTTTTACAAGTGTTTCTATATTTATTTCCGGATCTGATTTTATTATTTTATCTGCTATTTTTTCAGACATTTTACGGGAGATACCCAAAACTTCCAATGCTGAAAGGGCCTCTTCTTTTATCTTATTGTCTACAACATTATTCAGAGAAGCTTCATTGACATCACTATACTTCAACATTTTATCTCTCAGGTCAACAATAATTCTTTCTGCTGTTTTTGCGCCAATTCCTTTTACTTTTTGCAGAACAACACTTTGGTTATTCAGAACAGCACTTGCAATATCCGGGATATCCAATGATGATAGTAAAATTAAAGCTGAAACGGCTCCTACACCATTTACACTGATTAACAAATTGAAGACTTCTTTTTCGGTAAGTGTACTGAAACCGAAAAGCAATTGAGCATCTTCTCTGAAAATTTGCTGGGTATAAAGGAAAGCTTCACTCCCCTGTGAAAGTTTCTGTGAAGTCTGCAGGCTGATCCCGACATAGTAACCAATACCATTAATGTCCAGAATAGCATATGCAGGTGTAAGCTCGTGTACTTTCCCTCTTAGAAAATTAATCATCTTAGTTTTAAAATTTTTATAAATATAAAGTTATTATCCTGAAAACAAAAAGCATCTTTCCAATGGAAAGATGCTTTTATACAAATATGTTAAGCTTATTTGCTTTCTCTTTTTTCTTTGATCTGTGCATCCAACACAGCAATTGTAGCAAGATTAACAATCTCATCTACACTGGAACGCATCTGTACAATATGCACAGGTTTGTTTAATCCCATTAAGATTGGTCCGATTGTCTGAGAAACTTTCATTCCTCTTATAATCTTGTATGAAAGGTTAGCTGACTCCAGGTTAGGGAAAACGAAACAGTTTGCCGGAGTTTCACCTAATTTAGAGAACGGATAATCGCTTAAATGATCACTGTTCATCGCAAAGTCAGGCTGAATTTCTCCATCAACAACCATTTTTGGATATTTCTCATGAAGAATCTGTACTGCTTTTGCTACTTTCTTAGAAGTCTCGGAGTATCCTGAGAAGTTCTCAAAAGATAACATCGCAATTCTTGGTTCTATCGCTAATGACCTTACTGTATGATCCAGCATTCTTGCAATATTAACCAAATCTTCGGAAGTAGGGTCTTGTATAATAGATGTATCTGCAAAGAAGTATTGTTTCTTATTTGCCAAAATCATCATCATAGCAGAAACTTTGCTTACACCATGATCTTTATCTATTACCTCTAAAACAGGCTTTAATACTGTAGAATAGTTTTTGGAGAATCCAACAACAAGAGCATCAGTATCTCCATGACGAAGCATTAACGGACCGAAATAATCTCTGTTTCTTACAAATCTCTTTGCTTTGTACTCGTTAATTCCTTTTCTGTTACGAAGATTCCAAAGTGTTTCTCTGTATTTCTTTCTGTTGTCTTCCTGATCGTCTGCATTAGGATCTACAATTGGAAGATCTATATCGATACCGAATTTCTTTTTAGCTTCTTCAATAAGTGTTTTATCACCTAAAAGAATTGGCTTCGCAATACCTTCTTCAGCAAGAATCTGAGCTGCTTTTAGTACATTATATTCCTCAGCATTTCCCAGAGTTACTCTCTTCGGATTGGATTTGGCACGGTTCTGCATCATTCTCAGAAGCTTCTCGTCCTTATTCATTCTGTCAATCAGACTATTTTCATAAGCTTCGAAATCTTCAATAGGTTTAGCTGCTACACCACTTTCCATAGCTGCTTTTGCAACTGCAATAGAAACATCTGTTAACAATCTGTTATCAAATGGCTTTGGAATAAAATACTCTCTACCAAAGCTTAGGCTCTTGGCATTGTAAGCTAACACAACCATTTCTGGTACAGTTTTCTTAGCAATTTCTGCGATTGCATAAACTGCAGCAATTTTCATCGCTTCATTAATCGCTGTAGCCTGTACATCTAATGCACCACGGAAAATATAAGGGAATCCTAATACGTTATTTACCTGATTAGGAAAATCACTTCTTCCGGTTGCCATAATAACATCCTTGCGAGTTTCCTGTGCCAGATTATAATCGATTTCAGGAGTTGGGTTAGCCAAAGCAAAAACAATTGGATTTTCTTTCATAGAAAGTAACATCCCAGGAGACATTACATTTCCTTTGGAAAGTCCTATGAAAACATCCGATCCTTTTACAGCATCTTCTAATGTCTCGATATCTGTTTCTACGATGAAATCTAATTTTTCAGGAGTAAGGTTTGTTCTCTTATGATTGATTACTCCTTTGGAGTCACACATCAGAACATTTTCCTTTCTAAGCCCCATTTCAATATAAAGTTTGGTACAAGCAATGGCTGCTGCTCCTGCTCCGTTTACCACAACTTTTACTTCTTCAATTTTTTTATCAGCAATTTCTAAAGCATTCAGTAAAGCTGCTGCAGAGATAATCGCAGTACCATGCTGATCATCATGCATTAAAGGAATGTTCAATTCTTCCTTTAGTCTTCTTTCGATTTCAAATGCTTCCGGTGCTTTAATATCTTCAAGATTAATACCTCCGAAAGTTGGCGCAATTGCCTTAACTACCTGGATGAATTTTTCAGGATCTTTTTCATTGATCTCAATATCGAAAACGTTGATGTCTGCGAATATTTTGAACAAAAGCCCTTTTCCTTCCATTACTGGTTTTGAAGCTTCTGCTCCAATATCACCAAGTCCTAATACAGCGGTACCATTAGAGATAACAGCAACCAGATTGCCTTTACCTGTATAGTCGTATGCTTTGGAAATATCGTGATGAATTTCCATACATGGTTCTGCTACTCCAGGAGAATAAGCCAACGACAAATCTCTTTGTGACGCGTGAGGTTTGGATGGTATTACTTCTATTTTGCCTTTCGGTTCGGCCTTATGATAGTCGAGAGCCGCCTGCTTCAATCTTTCTTGATCTCGTTGATTCATTAATTCTTATTTTATTATTTTAAAGTTGGAAAGATGTGATCCACATGGTATTGTACCAGATTAACGATCGGACGTTGCACAATTATTCCAAAATTCAGATTATATTGAGCTGTAACGGTTTTCAGGATATCTCCATATACATAAGCAATGGAACCAATAAAACTAATTTCAGCATCTTTTACTTCACCATAAGGCAAAAGCTGGAACTCTACATAGTTTTTGAATTCTTCATAAATAAGATTCTGGATAAACGGATGTTCTTTCCATTTAGCCACAAACTTGTTAAACTCTGCAAAGTATGCGTTTACCATAGTATTTTCATGATACATTTTCTGCAGAAGCAGTTCTATGTTGAGTTCAGGATATTCTTTTATAAATTCGCGTTCTAATGAAGGTGGTAATTTTTTCATGAAGAAATTCTTCACAATACGTTTTCCCATAGAACTTCCAGCACCATCGTCCCCAAGAAGGAATCCTAGTGAAGGTAATTCTACTTTAATATCTTTTCCGTCGAAGTAACATGAGTTGGAACCGGTTCCTAAAATACAAACCATTGTAGGTTTTCCTCTGTAAACAGCATAGGCCGCTCCTAAAAGGTCTTCTTTAACCAGAATATCTGCTTTTGTAAAAACTACCTGAAGTTGCTCCTGTACAATGACACAATTCTCTTCTACTCCGCAACCTGAACCATAAAAAAACACATATTTAATGTCTTCTTTTATTTTTTCAAGGTCTTCATTTTTGTTGATTTCTACAGGAATTAAATGCGCTGCTGTATTATTGGGATTGAATCCTTTCGTTGTTGTTCTCAGGATTTCTTCTCCCGAAGCTTTAAGAATCACCCAGTCGCATTTAGTAGAGCCACCGTCTACAATTGCTATCATGTATAAAATTTTTAAGACGCTAAATTAAAAAAATTATACGACTTCTGTATCAGAATCTTCTCGGTATTGCAACCAGTCCTTTATTTCGTCCTCCAAATAAGACATTTGTAAATGAAGAGCGTCCAGAAAATCATCGGGAACTGGTTCGCCGTCATCACTGGTTTCCAAATTCCATAATTCTCTTGAAAAAATTTCATATTCTGCAAAAACCTGTTTAAATCGGGGGCTTTGATCCTCCAATTCCCGGATTTTATCCTGGTATTTCATGAATTTATCTGAATTAACGGAAGTTTTCATCTGTTTGCTATTTTGGGTTGCGTATAGTTAAATGTAGAAATATTTTTCATTCGTCAATCAATTTTAACATACACTTATTACATTTTAACATTAAGCCTTACATTTGCACAATTTCATTTTTTAATGGTTGCATTTATAATTAAACAAAAGCAAATATTATTTTTTATTATTGCGGGTGGGCTGAGCGCTATTGTAGAGATTGGTCTTATGAAAGTCTTCAGTTATTATATTCCTGAATATATTCCGGCTGAAACCAAATGGCATGGAATTTCTTATCCGCTTAGTAACATCCTCTCCACAACCTGCGCTATTATCTTCAATTATTTTCTGAGCATTTGGTTTGTGTTCGAAAGAGGTAAACATTCTAAGAAAAAAGAGTTTACATACTTTATGGTAGTTTCATTTATTTCAACAATACTAAGCCTTATCGTATTCAATCTTCTTTTTAACAATCTGTTCCATGATCCGATTGATCTGGGCGTTTATGTACTAAGTCCGATTATCTTCAGCAAGGCTTTGGCAATTGTCATTATTTCTGTACTTAACTTTAGTATTAAAAAGAGGGTTATCTTTAACGGCTGAAAATAATAGTAATGACAAAGCTTCTTAATTATCTCTGGCGGATCTGGTTTCTTATTATTGTTATTATTGCCACTATACTTTGCGGCCTTTTAGTATATCCACTTTCTTTTAGTCCAAAGACTTTCAGAGCGTGCTATTTTTTCATGCGCATATGGTGTATCATCCTTTTCTATGGTATGGGATTTCGGTATGAACTAACATCACCAACGGGAAAGGTTATTGATCCGGAAAAGAAATATGTATTTGTCTCCAATCATACTTCCATTATGGATATTATGCTCATGTGTATACTACATCCTAAGCATCCTATTTGTTTTGTCGGAAAAAAAGAACTGGTAAAAATTCCCATATTTGGTACTATATATAAAAGGGTATGTGTGATGGTAGACCGCAAAAGCATGAAAAGCCGAACCGATGTATACCGCAGATGTGCCCAAAGAATGAATGAAGGACAAAATATTGTAATCTACCCTGAAGGCGGAGTTCCGGATGATACTTCTATTGTATTGGATGAGTTTAAGGATGGAGCATTTACACTATCATCTAAACATCACTTCCCTATTGCCGTATATACATTTATCGGGTTAAAAGAGATGTTTCCGTTTGATAGTGGAAAAGGTCATCCCGGAAAAGTAAAAGTAATCTTAAATGATATACTGCAACCCAATGAAAGTAAGGAAGAAATGAAAAAAAATGCGTTTGAATTAATGTACAAAAGCATTTGTATAAATAAATAATCTATATTTGTGTTAACTAAATTTTAATAAAAACTAATAAATATGTTCGATTACCGTAATAAAACCAATTGGGGACAATTTGCGTCGCTCATCGTGGTTTTTTTCTTTTGGGGCTTTGTCGCAGCCAGTAATGATATTCTGATCCCCGTTTTTAAAAAGGCATTTGACCTTACTAACTTTCAAAGCCAGCTTGTAGCATCTGCCTACTACATCGCTTATACGGTAGGAACATTATTATACTTAGCGATTTCGAAAATTTTAAAATACGACGTCCTAAACAAAATGGGATATAAAAACGGTCTTATCTTAGGCCTTTTAATATCTGCAGCGGGATCTTTAATCTTTATCCCTGCAGCAAATGCACATTCATTCCCACTGATGATTACGGCACTTTTCGTAGTAGGATTAGGTTTCTCTTTACAACAAACTGTAGCCAATCCGCTAGCGATTGCTATTGGACCAGCACAAACAGGTTCTCAACGTTTGACAATGGCCGGAGGTATTAATAACTTTGGTACCACTATCGGACCATTAGTTGTTGCTTTTGCCATCTTCGGATCTGCAGCTGCAGCAAATGAAAATGCGGATATTGAAAGTGTTAAAATCCCTTATCTGGTATTAGGTGCAGCCTTTGTTTTAGCTGCTATATTCCTGAAATTCTCTTCTCTTCCAAGCGTTACTGAAACACATGAAGTAGAAGAAGCTAATGAAATACAACAACCTCGTTCTTCTGTACTAAAATACCCACAATTAGTATTGGGGATGGTTGCTATATTCTTATATGTAGGTGTAGAAGTTGCAACAGCAAGTAATCTTCCTGCATATATGGAAAAAGAATTAGGTTTCCATACAAAAGATGTTGCTCCGTTTATTTCTTTATACTGGGCAAGTATGATGATCGGTCGTTGGAGTGGTGCTGTAGGAGCCTTTAACTTAAAAGGAATTGCGCTGAAGATTGCAAAATTCGTTGCCCCTTATTTGGCTTTTGGTGTTTTCCTTGCTGTTAATGCTATTGCCCAACATGACCTGACTCCTTTCAAAGTTTATCCTGCTATTATCCTTGTTATGATTATTGCAGATATCCTTTCCAAAGGGAATCCGGCAAGAATGCTTATGATTTTCTCTTTTATGGGTATCACAGCATTAATTATTGGTATGCTTTCTTCCGGAATGGTATCTGTATATGCTTATACCAGTGTAGGTTTATTCTGTAGTACGCTTTGGCCTTGTATTTTTGCCTTAGCAATCGCAGGACTTGGTAAACATACCAATGAAGGTTCTAACTTCCTTATCATGATGATTATGGGTGGAGGGCTAATTGCTCCTTTACAAGGTTACCTTGCGGATTCAATAGGTATACATTTAAGCTATATTGTAGATGTAGTATGTTTCTTATACCTAATCTTCTACGCAATTAAGGTAAAAGGAATCCTGAAGAGCCAGGGTATTGATCTAGAAAAAACAGCTGCAAGTGGTGGACACTAAGAATAAGCTGATATATAAGAAAAGATTTTGGGCAGGCCTTTGGCTTGCCCAATTTTTTATATTCTTTCTGCTGTCGAAGACGGAGAAGGGTGTACTGTTTTTTGAAAAATTGTTTTCTGCAACACAGAAGATCCGGGTAGGAATTATTAAGCATATTACCTTTTCTACAGGAGATGCATTTTATCTGTTTCTGAGCATTTTTTTGATTGTCTTAGTTATCTTATCCATCAGAAAAAATAGCAGGAAAAGAGCCCTATTAACCTCACTGGTTAGCATCAATATTTTATACTTCGTATACCAGTGTTTATGGGGAATGTTATATTTTCAGAAGCCATTATTAAGCAGAGACAAAATCCAGACAATTGATACCGAAAAGCTAAAGCCTCTTGCAGAATATTACTTGCAGCAATGCATTACACTTCGCAAAGCTCATCCTTCAGAATTTTTTCAAATACATTCCCAAACAGCTTTGGAAGCAGAAATAAAGGCACAGCAGCAAACAATTGCTCACACATACGGAAAAGGCAGTAGTATTGATATTTCGCTAAAGCCAAGCCTTTATAAAAGCGTTATGAGCTATACAGGTATTTTAGGCTATTACAATCCTTTCAGTTCCGAATCACAATACAATCCAGAATTACCTCCTACCTACACTCCGTTTACGCTGTCTCATGAAACAGCACATCAGATAGGCTTTGCCAGAGAGGAGGAAGCCAACTTTATAGCTTTTATCATAGGAGAAAATTCCTCCAGTTATGAGCTAAAATACAGTGCCTACTGGTATGCTTTGAAGACAATATTATTCAATATATCTAAAAAAGATTTGAAATACAGTAAAAATTTTCTGGAGAAACTCCCAAAAGAGTTAATGAATGATTATACAGCTGAAAAAAAATTTTATAAAGAGCATGAAGGAAAGGCTCAGGATTTTTTCTCTTTTACCAACAACCTTTTTCTGAAAAGTAACAGACAGGATGGAAGTATCACTTATAACTATTTCATTTACTTATTATTAGACCATCATAAAGAAAAAGGATTGCACCAATAGATGCAATCCCAAAAACACAAATGATGAAAAAAAATTTATTGCTTCGTGGGCAATAGGATACCCGATTAAAGCGATGTAAAAGTACAAAAATTTCAGATATAAACAAGTATTTTAAAATAAATTTTCAGTAAAAATACATCAAAGATTAATAACAGGTAAAACGATTGTAAATAAAGGCTTTACAATCGTTTTTGATTTTTTGGTAATGATGTAAAAAGCAGAAAAAAGCGAGGTTAGGCAAAAGTAAGGTTACTAAAACGTTACTTTTAAATATTCGAAACAATCGATATAAAACACTGTATTTCAGCTTTCTGCATATTTTTTCATATTGTTCCGTAGCTCACATAGGTTTAATTTTATCATTAAGAATTGTGAGTATGGAAACGACAAAAAAATCAACGTTTAAGGTTCTTTTCTACCTTAAAAAGAATGCCCCGAAGAAGAACGGGAAAGTTACGGTTATGTGCAGAATTACCATAAACGGTAATCAGTCTGCATTCAGTACCAAGCTGGATATTTCTGCATCAAATTGGGATTTGAAGTACGGCAGGGTTTTAGGTAAAAGCCGAGAAGCCCAAGATGTGAACGGCAAGCTTGATAAAATTCGTTTGGGCATTGAGGAATGCTATTCCAAAATTCTGAAGAACGAGGGGGCTGTAAACAGTACTAAACTTAAAAATGCCTTCCTCGGTATGGAAAGCGGAGAAATGACCTTTTTCAAGTTCTATGAACAGTTTCTTTCCGACTATGAGAAAAAGGTCAATAGCGGGCTTCGGGTAAATGGAACACGAAGTAAGTATAAAACACTATTAAGACATCTTCGCAATTTTGTACTTACAAAATACGGTTACTCCGATGTGTCTTTTAACGACCTTACTCCTGATTTTGTACAGGACTTTGATTACTACCTACGTGATGACCAAAGCTTGACACATAACACGATTTGGCTGTATATGATTGGCTTTACCACACTTTGCCGATTGGCAATGAGCAGAAAGCATCTTGCTTTTAATCCGTTCAGCGAGTATAAGAACACCAAAAAGGACAAAGACAGAGGTTATCTGTTGCGGAACGAGTTAGAACAGCTTGTAACGTTCAACTGCGAGAAAAAGAAAGACGAATTGGTTAAAGACCTGTTTGTTTTCAGTTGCTTTACTGGTCTTTCCTATTCAGATATGAAAGGGCTTAGAAACAGCAATATTCAGGATTTCTTTGACAGTAACCAGTGGATTATCATACGTAGAAAAAAAACAGCCACATCGTCAAATGTTATGCTGTTGGATATTCCCAAAATGATTATCGAAAAATATGCAGGATTTTCAAAGGATGGAAAGGTATTTCCTGTTCCATCAAATACAGTCTGTAATGATAGCCTAAAGAGAATATCACAACAGATTGAATGCCTGAAAGAAAAGAAAGTAACCTTTCATTTAGCACGCCATACGTTTGCCACGCTGTTTTTGAGCGAGGGCGTTCCGCTCGAGAGTTTGAGCAAAATGTTAGGGCATAAAAATATTGCTACCACACAAATTTACGCCAAGATACTCAACGAGAAAGTTGGTAAGGATATGCAAAAAGTATCGCATAAATTTAAAGGTATGGAACGCTCTTTTGTTTCGCAACTCTGAAATCTATAAAGTAACCAAGGAAAGTCAATGATATAAGCATTGGCTTTTTTTGTACTTTAGCTATTAGAAAAAATGCTTCAAATAATGGCGGATATAAGACAAAAATATATTTCACTAATTCAGAATAGAAGTGAAGAAAATAAAAAAGCATTGACACTTTTATTTTCACAAGGATTATTTGGCAACTGCGTTTCTATATTAAGACAAGAGTTGGACTCTTTTATCAGAGTAATGTATTTAGGTAGAATATCCGATTTCGATGAACGAGAAAGAATGATGAACCAGACTTTGTCAGGAGAGAAATGGACCGTTTTAACGTCAAATAACAAATGGAAACAAATAACAGATAAAGATATGGTTGGGAAGGCAAATGAATTTTATGGGTATATTCAATATGTATATAAATTTGGTTGTGCTTCCATTCATTTGTCAGATTTCCACAACTACACGGCTCAAAACCCCTTTGAAAAACTCAATGATACGGAGAAATATGATATAAAAAACTACCTTAATACATATCATAATTATCCTATCGAAAAGGAATTGACTGTTGAAAATATATCAGACTATATTCCTAATGTCTTTGAAAAAATTTCATCAAATTTGACTTGCTATTTTGGTAGTATATTAAATAATGGAATGATAGAAATGTAATAATACCAAAGCCCACTGCTTTAAGCAGTGGGCTGTTTCTTTAATTGACTGATACGGTTACAGTTTCAAACAATCGGCTAACGCTGATAGTTATCTTCCAACACTTTTATAATATCGCTTTCACGGAAAAGGATTTTCCGTTCGAGTTTGATAAAAGGTATCAGTCCGTCATCTCTGTATTGTTGCAACGTCCGTTTGCTAATGTGTAACATCTGGCAAACCTGTTCGCCTGAAAGATAGATTTCCCCTTTCAATAAAGGGTGGAAATATTCCCTTATATACAGCAGTTCATTTTTGATGCCTACCACAGCTTCGAGCAGAGCAAGCATATCCTCGTTTGAATTTCCAATCTGTTTCATTTCTTTTGCTTTTTTGATGGTCGCTCTCCCTGCATAAGTAATTCCACTTCGGATAACCTGAAATACGTCTTCCGATTGATTTGCGTTGCCCCAAGAATGCCTTTAACCCTGTACGTCTGCAATGTTCTTTTGCTGATATTGAGCAGTTGGCAGACTTCCTGTTGGTCGAGCCATTTCGTTGCCTGTTGCAATGCTTTGTATGGTGCAGTCATTTCCGCTATCAAATTGGAAACTTCCTTAACTTCCCCATGCAATGCTTTTAAAATCTGAATGTCTAAAACTGTTATTTCCATATCTGCATCATTTAAACCCCGAAAATAAAAGCTATTTACATAGGTCATTCCAATGTTGCCGTCAGAGGTAGCATTTGGCGTTCAGATGTAAAATACTCGGCTATAATCCCAACTTTGGCTTATTGTTTTTCTTCTGGAGAGCTTGTTGTGGTTTGATTGCGTTGTCTACCTTCAAGGCAGGCTTATTGTTTTTCTGTACAATCTGACTTTTTTCATCGTTTTTGAAATCCGAAAGTATAACCGTTTTTGTTGCACCTATTATGCTTTCAGGTTCGGTAGTTTGTTTTTGTTGTTCAACAAGCTTGCCACCGAACAGCTTGCCCAGACCTAAGCCCTTTGTATCTTTGAATTGACGTTTAAAGTTAGTAATGAAATTGGAAATCGGGTCGCTATGCTTATCGACCTGCATAAAAGGAGTGTTCTTCTTCTTCTCGGATAGCTCGTTTTCTTTACGCTCTTTTTCGGTAATTGTTTTTTGTGCCATAGGTTCAAAATTTCCCCTAATTTAGAACACAAGGAATGTATTATTTTAATTTGACATTACGTGGCAGTATTTGGCTTGTGTTGGCACAATATAAATGGAAAGCAATCCTCAAAACACTTTAAATTTTCCTCGCAAAGCCCCTTCACATTTAAAAAGTTTTGTACGGATAAGAGAAAGCATCCAAAAAACACCCAATATTTATCCCATACGTGTTTTTTGTATCCTTTCTTTGATTGGAATGGATTAAAAAAAGAACAAAAGATAGCAAAGATAAGGCGGACAGCCACCGCACCACCCAACCAAAAGCTTACGGCATAATGGCAGGGCAAATATGGTGGCTTCGCCCAGTTGTTGTGTGATTGCCCTGCCACCCTTCGGGACTTATTCCGTTTCCTTTTGGTTTTCCGCTTGTCCGCCTTGATAAAATGGCTTTCTTTTTTTTCTGTTTTTTTGTTTTGGAAACAATTTTAAAAGGAGTTACGCATCCTTACCAAAGGACAGTTATCAAAACAACGGCTTGTGCTTATCGTTATAAATTTCCTTAATCAGCTCTCCGAACTCCTGAAAGTGGTATTCGATAATGTTATCCAGATACGCATAAATCGTCAACTTGTCGATACCCATAATACTTGTAAGCCTATTAAATCTATCGTGGTGTTCCTGCCGTACATACACCGATTTGCCTTTGCTTGCAGTACTGTTCGGAATTTTAAAGAACTGTCCGCAGTAGTCCTGTTTGGTCAGCTTCTTAGGCTTGGAGGTACTTTTTTTCGTACTGTTCGCTGACGGTTTAGTTTGTTCCGTTTCTATTGCTATTTCCTCGGGTTCTTTTCCTGCCATTACACGCATAATAGCTTCCTCATCCACATCAGGTTTGGCAAAGTCTTCCCGATGTGTTATTCCTTGTTGTTTCATCAAAGGTTGTTTCTTTTCATCAGTTAGGAAATTTTCAATAGAAAAATCCTCTTTTTCAGGTTGCTGATTTTTGTTTTCTTCGTGTATCATTATCTCTAAATTTTAATATTATATCCAATTAGCTGTTTGACTAGCTAAGCAGTCAGTTGTATGTACGATTGCACCTATGTAACAACCTATCTACCTATGCACCTGCATACCCTTAATTAGCTGTTTCGTTAACTGAAAAGTGTATAATTCGTTTTCATTCAATCACGCAGATTTGCTGTCGGGCTTTATGCCGATTGGCTACATAGTTAAGGTTATAACCAATCAGCCAGATAACCAGTTACAAAGGAAATAAAAGCAATTCCAATCCCCATAAAGGTGGTAGTATTTGGCGTTTATTGGCTTTGTTTGGCGTGATTGTAAGTTGTTGTTATTCAAATAGTCTTATGGAACTTTGTAATGGAAGCGACTGCTTTTTTCGGCTAACTCCAATCCGTTTGCAAAACGGATTTTTCTGAACTCCTGTTCAGAGCAAGTTATCTCTTGAGGTCCTCGAAATGAATTTCCGTACCTCAAGAGCACTTGCCCTTGCAGGGGGGCTGGAAACGGCTCCGAAGTCGCTCGTTTGTTTAATATTAAAATGGATTATTATGGAAGAGAAAAACAGAAAACAGATTAAGAAATCAGGAAGAAAACCAAAGATTGACCCTGCGGTACATCGGTATTCCATCAACCTGAATGCACAGGATAATGCCAAATTTCTTGCCCTCTTTGACCAATCGGGTATGAACGTAAAGGCACATTTCATTACAGCCTGCATCTTTCAGAAGACGGTAAAGACCGTTAAAATTGATATGGATGCTATCGAATATCACGAAAAATTGACCCGATTTTTTAGCCAGTTCCGATCAATCGGAACAAATTACAATCAGATTGTGAAGGTATTGTATCGCAATTTTTCCGAGAAAAAAGCAGGAACATATCTTTTTAAATTGGAAAAGGAAACCATAGAATTGGTACAAGTTACTAAAGAGGTTATCCGTTTGACACAGGAATTTGAAGAAAAACATCTGAAAAGAGAGTAAAGTTATGATTGCAAAAATTGGAAAGGGAAGCAATATGTATGGAGCGATTTTGTACAATCAACAGAAAGTAGATAAAGAAAACGGAGCGGTTCTGCTCTTGAACAAGATACCTGACACAGTTGACAGCAAGTATTCTGTAGCCTATTTTAACAAATGCTTTGAGCCGTATTTATCGGTAAATATCAAAACGGAAAAAACAGTAAGGCATATATCGTTGAACCCAGATCCTTCGGATAAGGTCAACGATGAACAATTTATGGAAATGGCACAGGAGTATATGGAACGTATGGGCTATGGCAACCAACCGTACATAGTTTTCAAACATACGGACATTGATCGCACGCACATTCATATCGTTTCAACCTGCGTAGGTATTGACGGAAAGAAAATCCCCGATGATTACGACCATCCACGTTCAATGGCAATCTGTCGGGATTTGGAACAGAAGTATAATCTGCAAAAGGCTACTGAACAAGAGCAGAAACAAGCCAATAAAGTTTTCAAGCCTGTAAATCATAAAAATGGCGACATCAAAAGTCAGATTGCTTCGGTAGTACGGCATCTGCCAAAGTATTATAGCTTTTCAACTATGGGTAGCTACAATGCGTTACTTTCTCTTTTCAACATCACAGTGGAGGAAGTCAGAGGTGAACGGAACGGACAACCTGTAAACGGATTGGTGTATGTAGCATTGGACGAGAATGGAAACAAGGTTAGCAATCCGTTCAAAGCATCGCTATTCGGAAAAGATGCAGGCGTTGTACAACTTCAAAAACACCTTGAACAGTCCAAAGAGAAAATGAAAACCAATACTGCAAGGTCTGTTCTGAAAAACATGGTTGAACTTGCCATTCATACGACAAGCAACGAAACGGATTTTAAAAAGCAATTGTCCGAGCAGGGCATCAATACAGTTGTCCGTAGGAACGACAGCGGACGGATTTACGGTATGACATTTATTGACCACGAAAGCCGTAGCGTTTGGAACGGTTCGCAATTGGATAAAAACCTCTCGGCAAACGTGTTCAATGATTGGTGGAACAATGGAAACAAACCCGAATTGAAGATACAGAATAACCCTGTTTCTAAAGCAAATAAAATAGACAGCGTACCGACAAAAGACCTTTTTGAATTTCTTTCAAAAGAGCATTCGTCCAATTCCGATTTAGGATTGCTCAGCTTATTACCCGATGCACAGGGCGAGGACTACGAGGAAGAACAGTTTGCCAAACGAATGAAAAAAAAGAAGAAAGGGAGGAGATTGTAATAATCTGTTTTTCTTACTATAAAATCGAACAATCCTTGCAAATTCCCGTGAGTACACAATTCACACTTTCAACATTGTAGCCATTGGGAACAGAAAAATTAACAGCTTCGGGTAAACACTCTATTGTCTGACATTTGACACAGCGAAAATGAAAATGATTATCGGCAAAACTTTTTTCATCACATTTTATACATATGGCAAAATATTGTTTTCCGTCTTCGGCTACAATTTTATGCACTAACCCATCCTCACAAAAACGATTTAATATTCTGTAAATAGTAGCCCTGTCAATTTCTACATCTATTTTTTGTTCAATCGCATCACGGCTCATTGCTTTTCCTGTATTTGCCAACAAGTTAAAAATAACTTCTTTTGACGGTGTATTTCTACGTTTCATATCTACTATTTCTCTTTGGCAAAGTTAATGCAAATAATTTGCATTAACTTATTGCTACATTGTCGCAATAATAGAAACTTTTTTATCTTTGCCAAAAGATTTGAATAAAATGACAGCAGAAAAAACCTTAAAATTTGATGGAATAGAAGTTTTCACTACAAATATCAAAAGCAAAATTCAGGCAGAACGCATTGTACAAATACTTGAAAGCAGTTTTCCAAAATTGAAAATCAATTTTGATTTATGCGAAACCGAATTATCTTATCCTTGTGGACATACGATTTTACGAGTTGAAGACAACGAAATAAATTCAGAAAATATAATTTCAATCATAAAGCAATCGGGGTTTATGTGCGATATTTTAGAAGATAAAGTCTGTAAATAATAAAGAATATGACAGAATTTTGGGAAGAAGCATTTAAAGACAAACAAGAAATGTGGGGCTTAGAACCTGCAAAATCTGCCGTTTTGACAAAGGACATTTTTCTTGAACATAATATCAAGAATGTCCTTATCCCAGGAATTGGGTATGGACGTAATGCACAAATTTTTATTGAGAAGGGAATGACCGTAACAGGTATTGAAATCTCGCAGACAGCCATTGATTTGGCTCAAAAACATTTTGGAAGCGGATTGAAAATTTATCACGGTTCTGTTACAGATATGCCTTTTGACAACAATTTATATGACGGAATATTTTGCTACGGTTTAATTTACTTGTTGGATAAGGACGAAAGAGCAAAATTGATCCAAGACTGTTTTAGTCAATTGACCAAAGATGGATTAATCATTTTTACAGCAATAACTAAGGACGCTCAAAGTTATGGACAAGGAACGCTAATAGGCAAAGATCGTTATGAAATGTTTGGTGGAGTTAAAATCTTCTTTTATGATAGGCAAACCATTGAAGAAGAATTTGCCGATACAGGACTTCTTGAAATAACCGAAGTGACAGAAAACTATCCGTTTTACTTAATCAAATGCAAGAAAAGAACACTATAACGAAGAAGAACTTATCCGTTATATAGATAGGCAATTGTTCTATTGCCTGAATATTTTTTCAGAAATGACAAACTGAACTCAATATAGAAAAACTATTTCCCTTTTATCTTCTTTCTATGCTTTAGTCCAAAATCAATTAAAGCATTGACAACTGTTTCAGTTTCTTTGGCGTGTGCGGTAAGTGCATAAGAAACGGTAACAGGTTTGGTATTATTAACCGTTCGGGTAATCAATAAATTATCTTCCAATTCCTGAAGCTCTTTAGATAGAACTTTTGGTGATATTCCCAGAGCCATTTCTTGCAAATCTTTAAACCTCATTGTACCATAGTTCTGCAAATTGTGCAGGATACAAAATTTCCATTTGCCACTCAACAGTTCAATGCCATCTTTTAACGCCAATATGCTTTCTTTATTGATGTTATTTTTTTTATCTTCCATAAAATAGTTACTTTCCTAAAGGTAATGAATAACAAATATAAATCGAATATCTGATAGTTTTGTAGTCAGAAATAATATAATTCATTATGAAAGTAACAGTAATAGCAAACATTTCGGCTAATGGAAGAATTTTAATAGCTGATAATCCTCATCATCAGTTACCACCAGAAGCTATGGAATTTTACGTGCAATTTGTAAGACAAGTTGGTAACATTGTGATAGGATTGAAAACCTTTGAAAATTTTCTAAAATTCCCAAAAGAAGTAAAAGAGCTTTTTAAAGGGGTAGAAATCATCATATTGTCTGATAAACCTTATACAGTTGATGGCTACAAGACCGTAAGTAGTCCGGAGGAGGCAGTTGAATATATGTCTGGAAAAGATGTGCAGGAAATTGCCATTGGAGGCGGAGCAGGTACTTTCAATGCATTTATAGACAAAGATTTGGTTACAGATATTTATTTTAACGTTAACCCAATAATCACTGGAGCTGGAGCTATTTTAGGAAACAACAGCGAGTTACATTCAAAATTTAAGTATAAAGAACAGAAACTTAAAAACGGTTTTGTTCAGCTACATCTAGCTAAAGAAGGAATAAAAACGAACCTATAGCCCTGGAAAACAGGAGTTGAACCGATTCCTGAATTTTTATTTGTAATAACAAGACAGAAATGAGTTTAAAGAAATTGTGAAATAGATGGACATTATCTTTTGTTTTAGCGTTTGCAAGTTATCCATTATATAAACTGAATGATATCTTCATTAAATCATATTATCTCAAAGATACAGCGAAAAGAAAATGCTATTTCGCTGTCTGCACCTAATGCAATTGATGAAGCATATCAAATGACTATATACCTAAAAGAATACTTATGGTCTATACGAGAGGATGTTACAAAGCAAGGTTTTAAAAACCATTGGGAGGAGATCAATTTCTTTCGCAATATCAAGCCATATATTCTCTCCAAGCTCATTTATCACAATAAGATATTTCGCATACAGACAGCTTGCCCTGTTGATGGTGGGAAAATGTATGCGAGTTATTTTTTGGAACAGTTGAAGGAATTAAAACAGGAATACAGGGAGCATATCTACAATTCAGATTTTTACAGATATTACCGTTCAGGAAGAACCGATCGTGATGAAACTTACTTTAGGTTAGGCAACATCAATTTCCACGATGGTTTGAACAGTTTTGTCTTTGAAATTGACCCTCTGTTTTCAACTTATTATGATAACAAAGTGGCTCGGATAATAGCCAATGAACTACTCTATACCTACATTCTCCAAAAAATCAATGATGATGAAATGGCAGATTTTTCTGCGAGGGATATATCTGATAGCATCCTTTGGACGGATACCAAAAATGCCTTGATAGAACTGATTTATGCTCTTTACGCAAATAGCTCTCTTTCTAATGGTAAAATAGGTATACGCAAAATCAGTTTGGCTTTAGAAAGAATGTTTCAAATTTCTTTAGGAGATTTGCATCATTCTTTCCACCGAATGAAATATCGTGCTGGATCCCGAACAGCATTTTTAGACCAACTGAAATCTTCTTTGGAAGAATATATGGACAAAGATTTATAAAAAATACTTCTAAGATATCCTTGTCAAAAACAGATGAATAAAACGAAAGAGAAAAAAATGTTCTTTAAATTCTTATAGAAAGAAATAGCTGATTTCTTCTAGTATTACTTGTAACAAATGCATTTTCAAAATTTTCTAAACCAAATTTGTCTATTCAAACAACTACCTTTTTTACAGCCTAAATAATGTTTAGTAGCTAAAAGTTTACTATTTTAGTGGATTCTTAAGGATTAAAAATCCCTAATCAAATAACGCTTATTTCAATGTCAGAAGAACAGAAGAAAATATTAGAGCAACAGCTCTGGAATATAGCCAATACATTACGTGGAAAAATGAACGCCGATGAATTCCGAGATTATATTTTGGGATTTATTTTTTATAAATACTTGGCTGAAAAAATGGAAATCTATGCAAATTCCATTTTGGAAGAAGATCAAATTCAATTCAGAGATATCAAAGAAGATACGCCTAAAGGTTTAGAATATATTGAAGCCATTCGAGAAGAAGCTCTGGAAACATTAGGGTATTTTTTAAAACCTTCTGAGCTATTTAGCGAAATTACCAAAAGAGGTGATAACAATTTTATTCTTGAAGATTTACAAAAAATCCTGACCAATATCCAGCTCAGTACAATGGGTACACAAAGTGAAGAAGACTTTGAGGACTTGTTCTCTGATATGGATTTGAATAGTAATAATCTGGGTAGAACTGCTGATGCTAGAAATACACTTATTGTAAAAGTTCTAAAGCATCTCGATGAAATTGACTTCAAATTGAATGATACAGAATTGGATGTTTTAGGAGATGCTTATGAGTATTTGATCGGTCAGTTTGCCAGCGGTGCAGGAAAAAAAGCGGGAGAGTTTTATACGCCTCAAGAAGTATCCAAAATTCTTGCAAAAATTGTTACAACAGGTAAAAATCGTTTAAAATCGGTATATGACCCAACTTGTGGTTCAGGATCATTACTATTACGTGTTGCAAGAGAAGTAAAAGATGTCAATAATTTCTACGGACAAGAAATGAACCGTACAACGTACAATCTTGCTCGCATGAATATGATCTTGCATGGAGTGCATTATCGTCAGTTCGATATAAAACAAGAGGATACACTAGAACATCCACAGCATTTAAACGATATGCCATTTGAAGCAATTGTCGCAAATCCTCCTTTTTCAGCGAAATGGAGTGCCAATCCATTATTTTTAAACGATGACCGTTTTAGTCAATATGGAAAATTAGCACCATCAAGCAAGGCTGACTTTGCATTTGTGCAACACATGATTTATCATTTGGCAGAGAATGGAACAATGGCTATTGTTCTTCCTCATGGTGTGTTGTTCCGTGGAGCAGCAGAATTACACATCCGTAAATACCTGATTGAACAGAAAAATTATTTGGATGCAGTCATCGGCTTGCCTGCCAATATTTTCTACGGAACCAGTATTCCGACTTGTATTCTGGTGTTTAAAAAGTGTAAGGAAGATCCTGACCATATTTTATTTATCGATGCTAGTAAGGAATTTGAAAAGGTAAAGAACCAAAATATGTTGCGGGAAGAACATATTGATAAGATTGTTGAAACCTATCGTAACAGAACGACTATTGAAAAATACAGTCACTTAGCTACTTTGAAAGAAGTTGAAGAGAATGACTACAATCTTAATATTCCAAGATATGTGGACACTTTTGAAGCCGAAGAAGAAATCGATATCCAAGCCGTAATGCAGGAAATCAAATCTTTAGAAGCAAAACGAGCAGAACTGGACAAAGAAATCGACGTGTATTTCAAAGAATTGGGACTTGTTTTTTAATTTTTTACATCCTTAATGTTTTTACTAACGAAAATTGAATCATCGAGATGATAAATAAAAAATTAAAAGTAGGTAACGTTCCCAATTTGAGATTTCCTGAATTTACGGAGGAGTGGGAAACTAAGAAGTTGGGGGAAGTAGCAACAAATGTTATGTACGGTATGAATGCTGCTGCAACTAATTACGATGGCGAAAATCAGTATATACGAATCACAGATATCGACGAACAAACTAGATTATTTTGTCCTAATCCTTTATCATCTCCAGATGGAGAGTTAGACAATAAATACTTATTACATAAGGGAGATATACTTTTTGCAAGGACAGGAGCGAGTGTCGGAAAGTCTTATCTATATAATGATAAGGATGGTAAGATTTACTTTGCAGGTTTTTTAATTCGTCTTAATGTGAGAGCCGAAGACCCATATTTTATTTTTTCACAAACACTGACCGAAAAATATCAAAGATGGGTACTAACAATGTCAATGCGCTCAGGGCAACCAGGAATTAATGCGGAAGAATATAAATTGTTACCAATAGTCATTCCGTCAATCCAAGAACAAGAAAAGATTTCGTCATTTCTATCCTTAATAGACTCTCGAATCCAAACCCAAAACAAAATAACGGAGGAGTGGGAAACTAAGAAGTTGGGGGAAGTAGCAACAAATGTTATGTACGGTATGAATGCTGCTGCAACTAATTACGATGGCGAAAATCAGTATATACGAATCACAGATATCGACGAACAAACTAGATTATTTTGTCCTAATCCTTTATCATCTCCAGATGGAGAGTTAGACAATAAATACTTATTACATAAGGGAGATATACTTTTTGCAAGGACAGGAGCGAGTGTCGGAAAGTCTTATCTATATAATGATAAGGATGGTAAGATTTACTTTGCAGGTTTTTTAATTCGTCTTAATGTGAGAGCCGAAGACCCATATTTTATTTTTTCACAAACACTGACCGAAAAATATCAAAGATGGGTACTAACAATGTCAATGCGCTCAGGGCAACCAGGAATTAATGCGGAAGAATATAAATTGTTACCAATAGTCATTCCGTCAATCCAAGAACAAGAAAAGATTTCGTCATTTCTATCCTTAATAGACTCTCGAATCCAAACCCAAAACAAAATAATTCGGAGGAGTGGGAAACTAAGAAGTTGGGGGAAGTAGCAACAAATGTTATGTACGGTATGAATGCTGCTGCAACTAATTACGATGGCGAAAATCAGTATATACGAATCACAGATATCGACGAACAAACTAGATTATTTTGTCCTAATCCTTTATCATCTCCAGATGGAGAGTTAGACAATAAATACTTATTACATAAGGGAGATATACTTTTTGCAAGGACAGGAGCGAGTGTCGGAAAGTCTTATCTATATAATGATAAGGATGGTAAGATTTACTTTGCAGGTTTTTTAATTCGTCTTAATGTGAGAGCCGAAGACCCATATTTTATTTTTTCACAAACACTGACCGAAAAATATCAAAGATGGGTACTAACAATGTCAATGCGCTCAGGGCAACCAGGAATTAATGCGGAAGAATATAAATTGTTACCAATAGTCATTCCGTCAATCCAAGAACAAGAAAAGATTTCGTCATTTCTATCCTTAATAGACTCTCGAATCCAAACCCAAAACAAAATAATTGAACAATTAGAAACCTTAATTAAAGGGCTTTGTCAGAAGCTAATTCTAAATCAAGTACCAAATAAGAAAATAAATAATTGTGTTTCTTCCTATTCATCATCATTAACAGAATCCGATGTAATTGATAAAAATGGGATTTACCCAGTTTATGGAGCTACAGGTATTATTGCATTTACGGAAAATCCTCAAATTAATGAAGATGCAATTTTAATAATCAAAGATGGATCTGGAGTTGGAAAGGTTCAATACGCATCAGATAAGTTTTCGGTTATTGGTACTTTGAACTATCTGACTGTAAAACCAGATGTTAATTTGAAATATATTTTTTTCTGTTTAAAATACTTCAACTTTGAGAAATACAAAGTTGGTTCTGGGATTCCACATATCTATTTCAAAGATTATGGAGAAACATTTATTTATTGCCCCCCTTTGGAAGAACAAAATAAAATAGAAAGTTTATTATCTTCAATCGATTCAAAAATTAATATCGAAACTCAATATATAAAAGAGCTGAAGGAACAGAAAACGTTTTTATTTCAACAAATGTTTGTATAAAAATCTATACAAACATTTGATTCAGAAGGTATTTTTTTTGATTTTCAAACTGTGTTAAAATTGCTTCTTCGGTTTGGATTTTTTGATCAATATTATTTAACAATGATGCAATATTTTCTACTTCCTTTTCATCGGTTGGTAAAAAAATCGTATTATCTAAAAATCTTTGGTTGGTAATATTTATAGTATTTTTTGCACCTTTCTGCACTAGACTATGCAGGTAGTTATTAGCATTGATCGGACTATTGAAATAATAGTGGAGAATATTTCCAATACATACATTTTTGGGTTCATAAACTCCATATAGTGGAGAAACTGCAACATTTTCACTAATAAAACTTTGTTTTATTATTCCATACGGAAATTCACCCGTTGGACTTTTAGTATAAACAACATCGCCAAAATGTACTACATTGTAATTAGTTGTATTTTTTGACGCAAAAGAACGCCCAAGATATTCTATTTGATTAATAACACCTTTACTAACCGAAACAGAAAAAATTGGCAAATTGTCTTTATTCGTTTCTTTACGTTCAGTAAGTATATTTCGTAAATATTGTTTTTCCCATTGTTTGTTATTTGCTAAATTCTGACAAAGCCCTTTAATTAAGGATTTTATTTCCTATGTGATTACGATTAGTAAGAAATTATTCTCACGTCAATTGAGATTTAAAAATGGAAACAATGAAAACTATATAGATTGGAATACTAAAAAGTTGGGAGAGGTTACAACTCTTGTAAATAAGAGAAATAAAAATAACGAAAAGCTTCCTGTTTATTCTATAAATAACAAATTAGGATTCGTTCCGCAAAGTGAGCAATTCGAGGGAGTTGATAGCGAAGATAGAGGCTACGATATTAAACTATACAAAATAATTGACACGAACACCTTTGCCTATAATCCAGCAAGAATTAATGTGGGGTCTATTGGCTATAGTGAAAACTTAGAGAATATTATTATCAGTTCATTGTATGTTTGTTTTAAAACAGATAACACCGTAAATGACAACTTTCTATATCAATATCTAAAGACAGATTTTTTTAATAGAGAAGTTTTAAGAAATGTTGAAGGAGGAGTAAGAGATTATCTTTTCTACGACAATTTTGCGAGAATTAAATTTGGTTTACCTTGTATTGAAGAGCAAAAAAAGATTGCTGATTACCTTTCATCTATAGATTCAAAGATTGATATTGAAAGCCAACTATTGCATAAATTTGAAAAACAAAAGAGATACTTGTTAGCTAATTTATTTATATAAATAAATTAGCTAACAAGTATTGTTTCTGCTTAAGTAATAGCGTATGAATTTCAAATTCAGTTTTTATTTTATCGTCAATACTTGCTAGAAAATCTGCAACATATGTTTGTTGAATATAATTTGGTAATTGCATTTCCATAGTCTCAATTTCGGAGATATAATGCCGTTTGTGTTCATTTGATGATAGATTTAAAAATGACAAATACTCAAATATAAATTTTAGGTTCACATTTGGTTTCGCTGTCAGTATTTTAATTGCTGAAGATTTTACTTTGAATGGAAAATTAACAAACTTTATATCCATTGTAAAATCATCGAAAATGATACATTGACCTTTGTCATAAATACCAAATTCTTCATCGGTATATCCTAATACAAAAGCTTTATTTGCAGTTAGAACTGGAATTAGCGAAATATCAGATGAATAATCCGTATTTGTAACCAAATATTTAGTTGGCTGTTCATAGTTTAAAGTATCCTTAACTTGAACATATTCATTTTCGTGATTAAGAATTTGTTCGTATAGTTGATAGCGAAGCGTAATCTTTAATAATTTCAACTCCTCAATTATTTTGTTTTGGGTTTGAATTCTTTCGTCAATTAAAGCCAAAAATGAAGAAATTCTATTTTGCTCATTGAGCTTTGGCAGACTTAAAGAAAGAGAAGCTAGTTGACTTGAATATAGATGTACTACGGAAATACCTTGTGCTAAATTAGCTATTTCCATTTTCTTTTTACTGTTTAGATAATAAGACAAAAAGATTCCATTAATATTAGTCTTAATAATATTCAAATCACCCCCTAGTGCAATGCCAGATTTCAAGACACAGGAAGCTGTTGCAATATCGATTGTTGTTTCGCCAGAAGCAGGAATTATGACGTCATTCTTTTCACTTAAGACTAAAGTCGATGGATTTACATTAGTCTTGGATTTTATCTCGTTGATAACCTCTCTATAATGCGTATAGAGTTCGCCATATCTTATACATTCAATAATTCCATTTTCTTCTATATCACTTTTAGAAATTCCCTTTCCCTTTGAAAACGTAGCAATCTCCCCCAACTTCTTAGTTTCCCACTCCTCCA